>CAZNIG010000016.1:0-29868 GCA_964573055.1 uncultured Dehalococcoidia bacterium | reverse complement strand
TGGAGTAAACCCGCCTCCTCACGGAACAGTACTTGGGGCTCAAATAGGAGACGAAGAACTCAGTAAGATTGAAATCCCTGACCGCCTCCAACCGTTTGCGGATGACAGAGACGACCGATTAATGCCATTCAGGCTCCTAGTTCGAGAATTCCTCAGCGGTATACAAAACGGCACATCTCCGGCCCCAAATTTCTACGACGGGTTTAGGTGCCAACAAGTACTAGACGCAGTAAGGGAATCTTCTATGAAAGGAATAAGAGTTGATATAGACATCGAAGCCTAATTTGGGTCCTATGACTTACAATCATAATTTCATGTGCATTCCCACTAAATGCCAAAATCTGGTATACATAAATATGAGAATATGAGCGAAAAGGAGACGTTGAATCTCTAGCACTCACTTCAATATAAGCCTTTCTTAGTTCTGGAGGGACCAAACATCATGGAAATAGCTCCTGGAGTACATCGAATCGAGGGGATAACTGGCAGTAACGCAGTGTTACTAGCTGATGAACAGATGGCTGTAGTTGATACCGGGCTATCAGATAATGGCGAGGCTATCGTTTCCTATATCAAAAGCATCGGCAGAAGCCCGAGTGATTTGCAATGGATACTGGTCACACATTTCCATTTTGACCACTCTGGAAGCGCAGCTGAACTCCACGAACTCACTGGAGCAAAGATAGTTGCACATAAAAGCGAGACTGAGACCGGGCCTGACGGCAATCTCCTGCTTATAAAGGGAGATGAGGGTGAATCCCCACCTTTTTGGTACCGAATGTTGCAAAGACGGGGCAGACAGGTCACGGTGGAGAGACGATACCATGATACGCCGATCCATGAGGTAGTAGATAACGGTGACGTTATACCCTGCTTTGGCGGTCTCAGGATAATACACACCCCGGGCCATACTCCAGGAAGTATTTGCCCCATACTAGAAGGCCCCCAAGTGCTGTTCATGGGCGACTCAGTCCTAAACAATATTGATAGACTGAGTCGCCCACTAATGTGGGATCGTTCCAAAAGAAGGGAACTGGACGCATCTCTCCGCAGTTTAAGGGAACTAGAAGCAGAGGTGGCTTGTTTTGGTCACGGACCACCTTTAATTGAACATGCTATGGAAAAGGTTCGCGGGCTTACTGATAGGCCTTATGATTTGCCGACCTGGCGCATTGCACTTAAAAACTGGGGAACTCTTCAACGTTGGAGAGCCAAAACCCGTCGTCCGGGACACTGGGGGGCTGGCGAAAACTAAGAAGGCTATAACAGATATCCACCACTTTACCGCGTCCTATCACAAAGTTCGTAGTAGTCATCACTTTCTCAGATATGCCAGGGCCAGGCCCCCAGACAGCATTAGCAGTCCACAAATCAGCAACATGCCACTGTATGTAGCTACCCCAGACGCGAAGGCGCCACTCATGTTACTCACAATGTGCATGGTTTTCTCCATGACTACAGCATGAGTTCCCTGCGAGTCCCCAATTATGGCTGCTCCCAAGTAATCTAACCTATTGGCAAATACAACCTGATACGCTGGGCCAGACACAATAAATATGGCGGCAGACCACAGGATAACAACAGAGGATGACCAAGCAATTTTACTAAAAACAGTTGACCCCCCAAGCCATCCTATCAAGATCAACAACACGATAGATATCAAGTACAGCAATAATTTGGAACTCTGAGCCCTGCCTAATTGGTCTCGCAACTTACTCAATTGTGCTTCTAAAGAAGAATTTCCTTCTTCCGTTGGCTCCCCGCTAACACTCCAGCCTTGCTGGAACAAATTTCTTGCCGAATCTAGTGCCGCAATTGGTCCGCCACCAAATCTGTACGACAAGTCATCCCTAAGATCACTATCAGTGTATGACAACCCTTCTAGTATGATTTTCCTAGATCTATCGATAATTGACGGAATATCCGTATACCCTCTGGTCGCAAGCCATTTATACAATTCTGCATCCGTATATACTAACTCGTCGGGTATCTGCGTAGATATATATTGCCTCAATAATGTGGTTAGACCGGTGGTTAGCTCATCAAACACGGTTTCCGGCAAAGTTCCATTACCAGAGCAAATGAGCATCTCCAAAGGCATTGAGGCATATGAAGCAATAGACTGCTGATTCTCGCTACAATCTACCAAACCAATTAAGAATTGATTACTCCGGCCAATCACCAGATTTTCTGCAGCCAATCCAGCTTTTTCCTTAGTGTTCTCGAGTGAAATCACTACGTGAAGGTCGTCGGCCTCTTTTATGTATCTACCTAGTTCATCAACTATCAGGTCAATCTGTTGCTCAATCCATTTCGGCTCAATTGAATCCAACACCACTTTTCTCAATAGTTCAGGCTCTATAACGATCCTACTAGGCGCCGACAACATCTCAGGAGTCGCAATATTCAGCTCTGGATAAGCTATATTCCCTAAAATAAAATCTGCCTGATCGTTGAGCATCAACGCTTTCAACTCAACCAGCCCTAAATCAACGCGTCTATTCAGATCCACATGTATTTCGAATTCATCAACTTCTCCGACAGAGTAAGGGACAATCTGTTCAATGCCTGATTTCAACTGCTCTTCAATCCAGCTCCTAGGCAAAACATTCGTAACAATTGATCTAATATCACTATTAGTTAGGTGAATCCCAAAAGGTAATTGTCTGTCGTACTTCATAATCTCGTTTACCTCTGAAAGTACGAATTCATCTATCAGGGTCGCGTACCCATGTTCGCTAAGAAATAGAACCGCCAAATCTTGTAGAAATAGCGTGAGCCTATGGGATATATCCGAATCTATTAAGAGTTTTTCCTGATTACCAGCCAAGTAATCTAATCCGCTATGCAGCAACAAATCAACTTGCGTCCTAAGCCAAGTTGAAGGAAAGAAAATCTCTATTGAAGAGGCGATTTCATCAGGATCAACGGGAAAATCCACTAAAGGATTAGAGGAAATCCTATCGGTAAATGCAATTGGGGGTTTGCCCTGAAGTTCGATCAATCCCAAGCCGACTAAATCAGTCGAAACAAACTCATATAAATCAGCTTGCTCGAATTGATGCTTATAAAATTCAGGATTTAAAAATGTCTTTTCTACGCGAAGGATCAGTATGCTAGTGATTAATAATACGCCGAACAAAATCCCTATCAGGATTGCAGTCAATCGTCTAATCCAAAACATATCCTACCTCGACTGCCAAACAGAACCTTAGTTACTCGATACTATCTCTCCAAAAGCTTTGGAGAGCCAGTTGATGGTTATCCAAGGAGTCTATCACAATCACTCCAACAAGATTAATTCATGGTCTCGATATAATGCTACGCGGATTTTACAGTTTTCTGCCATCATAACCACTATATGTACTATTTTGTACAATGCATTATCGCAATTGTTGTACAATTGCGCATAAAGAGAGAATCTGGTAGCATTACCCTCAGCGAGGCTCGCGTCAATGTGCAGTCCGCTTAAATGTCCCTGTAGGGAAAAGGAGTACACCGCTAGTCATGGCAATAAAAAGAGCAGCCTCCGAAAAAATGGAGGAGCTCCAAAGGTTGCGGGACGAGGCGCACCTTGGTGGTGGGCAATCCCGCATCGACAGGCAGCACGGGCAGGGTAAGCTAACAGCCAGAGAGCGTATCGCCGTGCTGATGGATGAGGGCTCTTTCCAGGAACTCGACCCATTTGTAACTAATCGTTCCAATGACTCTAAGGAAACCACCACAACATATCTGGGCGACGCCGTAGTTACTGGCTATGGAAAGGTAAATGGCAGGACTGTCTTCGTCTTCGCTCAAGATTTCACCGTCCTTGGCGGGTCTGTGTCAGAAGCCGTTGGGGAAAAAATCTGTAAAGTAATGGATCTCGCCGCCAAGAACGGGGCTCCTTTGGTCGGGCTTAATGACTCAGGCGGCGCCAGAATACAGGAAGGAGTAGCTAGCCTAGCTGGCTACGGAGAGATAATACTCAGAAACGCCCTTCTATCTGGGGTAATACCTCAAATATCAGTGATTATGGGCCCGGCAGCTGGTGGAGCCGTATACTCACCTGCGCTCACAGATTTCATATTTATGGTCAAAGGTACGGGTCAAATGTACCTCACTGGACCAGATGTAATAAAAGCAGCAATTGGAGAAGAGGTAACCCATGAGGACCTAGGTGGTTGGCTACCACATTCAAGCGAAAGTGGAGTGGCTCACTTTGTCTACGATGGCGAAGAGGAATGCTTACAACAAGTAAGGCGCCTACTGGGATTTCTGCCACAGAACAACAGCGACGACCCTCCATTCTCACTTCTGCCTGACTCAGCAGACAGAGAAGACCCAGGCCTCCTAAACCTTGTCCCAGAAGACCCCGCACAGCCATACGATATGATGCAACTCATCAAATCTATCGTCGACCTTGAAGACTTCGTCGAAGTACACGAGCATTTCGCTAAAAACATAATAGTAGGCCTCGGAAGAATGGCTGGAAATGTAGTAGGCATAGTCGCACAGCAGCCAAAAAACATGGCAGGTGTTCTTGACATCAAAGCATCAATAAAAGCCGCTCGTTTCGTCAGGTTCTGCGACGCCTTTAACATACCGATTGTAACGCTAATAGACGTCCCAGGATTCCTGCCGGGTTCGGATCAAGAACACAGAGGGGTAATCCTACACGGCGCTAAGCTACTATACGCCTATGCGGAAGCAACAGTACCAAAAGTAAGCGTGCTAACCCGGAAAGCATATGGTGGCGCCTATATAGTAATGAGTAGCAAACATCTCCGAGGGGATGTTAATTACGCCTGGCCATCTGCAGAAATAGCTGTAATGGGACCAGATGGAGCAGTCAACATTGTATACAGAGATGAAATTAAAAACTCTGACAACCAAGAAGCCACTCGAAAGATGTTAGCCGAAGAATACAGAGACAAGTTTGCAAACCCATACATCGCAGCCAGCCGCGGCTTTATAGATGATGTCATAGACCCAGCGGAGACACGCGTAAAGATAATCAAAGCGCTGGACATGCTTGCAAACAAGCGAGATACGTTGCCACCAAAGAAACACGGAAACATGCCATTATAGATGGCCCCGTGCCCCGGCACATCCTAAGACGACCGGTGAATGCCCTGTCGTGAAAGGAACTTAATGACACCAAGCAAGGCGCTAAACCCAATCAAAATCACAGACACCACTTTGCGGGACGCACACCAGAGCCTTGCGGCCACTCGAATGCGAACATCCGACATGGAACCCATAGCCCATGAGATGGATCAGACTGGGTTCTGGTCGGTCGAAGTTTGGGGCGGAGCTACATTTGACGTGGCAACTAGGTTTCTAGTCGAAGACCCTTGGGAGCGCGTCAAAACACTTAAAGCACTTTTCAAGAAAACCCCCCTCCAAATGCTGCTTAGAGGTCAAAACCTGGTCGGATACAGGAACTACCCTGATGACGTGGTTAAAGCTTTCGTTGGCCACGCTGCTGATGTGGGAATAGATGTATTCAGGGTATTTGACGCTCTAAACGATGAGCGCAACTTCGAAACAGCAGCAAAGGCAATTAAGGATGCTGGAAAGCATTTCCAAGCATGTATCTGTTACTCAGTCACTGAACCTAGAATGGGCGGACCGGTTTACAACCTGGATTATTTCCTCTCTAAAGCAAGCCTGCTGCAAGAGATGGGCGCAGACACTCTCTGCATAAAAGATATGGCAGGGCTCCTATCACCATACGATGCCTACGAACTAGTCTATGCACTAAAGCAACGACTTTCGATCCCAATCCAATTGCATACACACTACACTAGCGGCATGGCCTCTATGACAATTATTAAAGCTATAGAAGCAGGACTTGATATAGTGGACACATGCCTGTCTCCATACGCCATGAGAACATCTCAAGCCGCGGTTGAACCGTTAGTAGTCACTCTCAGTGGAACTGAAAGGGATCCTGGCCTAGATTTAAGCCACCTACTTGGATTAGCTGAGTACTTCGAGTCGATCGCTCCGAAGTACTCCCAGTACTTCGATAACTCCAAGGCGTCTGTTGTTGATACCGCTGTACTTAGTCATCAAATACCTGGAGGAATGGCTAGTAACCTCGCATCACAGCTTAAAGAGGCTGACGCCCTAGACAGGCTCAGCGAAGTATACGAAGAGCTCCCGCGCGTCAGGAAAGAATTGGGATACCCACCTCTCGTAACGCCAACAAGCCAAATAATAGGAGTTCAAGCCGTTCAGAACGTACTGTTTGGAAGATATGACATGGTGTCTGGACAGGTTAAAGATTATGTATATGGCCTTTACGGCCGAACGCCCACACCGATTGATCCTGAAGTTACCCTCAAAGTTCTTAAAGGATATGAAAAGGGGGAAACTCCAATTTCTGGAAGAGCTGGAGATTTCCTAGATCCAGAGATGGACCAGGCAGCGGCGGCGATACTAGATATATCACAAGAAAAAGGAGACGTACTCACGTACGCTCTCTACCCTGTAACCGGATTACGATACCTTAGGTGGAAATATGGACTAGAGCCGGTCCCGGATGAACTCAAGCCAGATACACAAAGACCTATAGAGGAAGACCCGCGAATAGTAAAGCCGGGAAACAATGAAGATACTAACTTAACACCGGAAACCACTGGACCAGTTCGAGTTTTTAACGTCCGTGTTGACAACCAGATATATAAAGTCGAAGTAGAGCCGTCATTGTCATCGCCCACATCAGGACCACCTCTTGGACCGAGCACAGATATAGGTCAACCACGAGAAGCCACACGTCCACAAATAGACTCTTCTCTAAGCAAAGGGCCTGCTCAACAAGAAAACCAGAAAAAACCTGATAAAATAGAAGATGTAAAACCTGCCCCGAATCCGTCCACTGACGTGGACGGCATACCGGTTGTGGCGCCAATGCCTGGTATCCTGCTAAGATATGCTGTAGAAATTGGTCAACAAGTAAAGAAGGGAGATCCCATACTCTACCTAGAAGCCATGAAAATGGAAAACGCACTGACTTCTCCAGAGAATGGGACAGTAACAGAACTAAAGGTACAACCTGGAGTCTGGGTAGCTAAGAACGACTTGCTTGCCTTGATAAAATAAGGATACCCTGGTCAACTGGATCCAAATAGCTGGCCAAGGAGTACACGCCAGGACTTGGAACTCAAGTCCTTAAGATATCTTAGAACTTGACTTACGGAGGGCGAAGTTGGTTGATCAGAGTGCCATTCAAGCAGCCAAAGAACATTTCGGCCGGGTTCTTGAGGGACAACTCGAACGGGTTGCTCGCCTCAAAGATGAGGGTCCTTGGTTAAATTTCGACAATATAGATCCGATCGTGATAGGCATATTGGGAGGTGACGGGATCGGGCCTACCATAGTATCAGAAGCCCAAAGAGTTTTAGAATACTTGCTGAGCGATCATACAAAAACTGGCAGGGTAGAATTCCGCACAATTCACGGTCTAACTATTGAAAACCGGGCAGAACGCCTGCAAGCTATACCAGATGACGTTCTTGCTGAAATACTAAAGTGTCACGTTACCCTTAAGGGACCCACACACACACCGGAGCAAGGCGATGGCTGGCCCAACATAGAGAGTGCTAACGTGGCCATGCGAAAAGTACTAGACCTATTTGCAAACGTCCGCCCAATCCGGGTCCCCAAAGATAAGATAGACTGGACCATATTCCGTGAGAATACTGAAGACATGTACGCCGTCGGTAGCCAGGGTCTGAACGTAACAGATGATTTGGCAATAGACTTCAGGGTTATCACCAGCCAAGGATCTAAACGTATAATTGAAATGGCTTTTGATCACGCTAAGAAAACTGGGAAAACCAAAGTTACAATGGTCACCAAGGCCAATGTCGTCAAAACTACAGATGGTAAATTCCTAGATATAGCCAGAGAAGTGGCCGCCAACTACCCAGGTATCTCCTGGGATGGATGGTACATCGATATCATGACCGCAAAACTCCTAGACGTGGAACGACGACATGAATTCCAAGTACTCGCACTTCCAAATCTGTACGGGGATATACTATCCGACGAAGCTGGGCAAATTCAAGGCGGGGTTGGCACGGCGGGTAGCGCCAACATTGGGAAGCAGTACGCCATGTTCGAAGCAATTCACGGCACGGCACCCCGAATGGTACAAGAAGGACGAGATCAGTATGCGGACCCGTCGTCCGTGATGCGTGCAGGCGCAATGATGCTTGAGCACCTAGGTTTTGCAGACTTGGGAGACAAGCTTCACAAGGCATTAGATGTCTGTGGACAATATGAGCGCAAAGTAGTAATGACTGGCAGGAACACAGGGGCAACTGGTAAAGAGTTCGGCGACTACTTGATGGCAACAGTCCAAGAGCCAGACCTTGAATCTCGTTGGCGACAATACGTAGGAATTTAAGCCAAACTGTTGGCTAACGTTATATTTGATACTACTACCAAAGATTTTGCACAGAGGAGATAAGTTTTAATGCGGAAGAAGATAACAGTAGTTGGAGCCGGTAATGTGGGAGCAAGCGTAGCTCAAAGGATATTTGAGCGAGGATATGCTGACGTAGTACTAGCAGATGTTGTAGAAGGACTTCCGCAAGGGAAGGCACTCGATATGCTTGAGTCAGGGCCGGTAATTGGAACTGACGCCCAGATAATTGGAACTAACTCGTATGAGGAAACTGCCGACTCTGACGTCGTTGTAATAACCGCAGGAGTCGCTCGCCGACCTGGCATGAGCCGAGACGACCTCGTTTTCACTAACATGGATATAGTAGGAAGCGTGACGGAGCAGATAGCCAAGTACTCCCCAAATACTACGCTAATAGTAGTCTCCAACCCACTCGACGCTATGGCACAGCAAGCCCTAGAGGTAAGCAAATTCCCAAGGCACAGAGTGTTCGGTATGGCGGGTATATTGGATACAGCTAGGTTTAGGACATTTATAGCACAGGAACTAAAAGTCTCGGTCGAAGACATCCAAGCTTATGTCTTGGGTGGTCATGGAGACACTATGGTTCCATTGGTAGATTCCACAACCGCGGGGGGCACCCCAATAAGCAACCTAATGCCAGAAGCGACCTTAAATCAGATCGTTCAGCGCACACGAGATGGCGGCGCTGAAATAGTAGGGCTTCTTAAAACCGGCAGCGCCTACTATGCACCTTCTGCCGCCGTCGCACAAATGGTAGACGCTGTAGTACTAGACAAAAAGCGCGTCTTACCTTGCGCTGCATACCTGGAAGGAGAATACGGGGTAAATGGAGTGTTCCTTGGTGTACCAGTTAAACTAGGATCTGGTGGAGTTGAAGAAATAATCGAAGTACATTTATCAGAAGATGAAAAAGCAGCCCTAGATAAGTCAGTCGCGTCCGTAAGAGAACTTCTCGATCTGATGCATAACAGGTCAAAGGGACAGTAACACAATGAGAGACATAGATGCGTCCGAGATAACTGAGACTATAGCCAGGCTGTGTCAAGAAGCGAATTACTACCTGCCTGACGACGTTCTAGGAGCACTCAAAAGTGCTAGACAAGAAGAAGAATCACCTCGAGCACAACAAGTTCTCGATATAATACTCCACAACTCGGAAATTGCCCAAGGAAAACAAATCGCTTTGTGCCAAGACACAGGGACTACTGTCGTATTCTTGGATCTTGGCCAAGACGTCCATATTGTAGGCGGTGAATTAACAGACGCAGTAGCAGACGGAGTTCGACAGGGATATAGGTTTGGCTTCTTACGCAACTCTATAGTAAGACAACCATTTTCTAAGCGTGTAAATACTGGAGATAACACCCCTCCAATAATGCATACCGAAATTGTCCCAGGAGAAAACCTAAAGATCACAGTCATGCCCAAAGGCGGAGGCTGTGAAAATATGAGCCGTATGGCTATACTCAGACCAGCCGATGGGAAACAAGGCGTAATAGATTTCGCCCTTCGTACCATAGAGGAATCAGGCGGTAATCCTTGTCCACCACTGATCGTAGGTGTAGGCATAGGCGGGTCGGCTGAGTACGTCATGTACCTTGCTAAAAAATCTCTTCTTAGAAAAGTAGGAGAACATAATCCAGATCCGGAAGTAGCAGAGTTGGAAGAGGCACTACTAGAAGAAGTTAACGCTACCGGTATAGGACCTCAAGCTTGGGGTGGTAGAACCACTGCCCTAGCAGTTAATGTTGAAACTTATCCCACACACATTACGGCCCTTCCAGTGGGAATAAACCTTCAGTGCCACAGTGCCCGCCTTAAATCAGCCGTGTTGTAATCCTAACTCCCGGGATCACATATCCGTAGACAAGAATACACCTGAGTAGTTGATACTCAACAAAGCTGTCTACTATTGATAGCCAGAGGCGTTCTAAATCAAAAACTAACTAGGCACTACCAAAATCAGAAGTACTAGAAATTAGTGGCCAAGGATGAAAATATGAAAAAACGAATAACAACACCACTCACAGATGAGGCTCTAGAAGAGTTGCAAGCTGGAGATCAAGTGTTGCTTACTGGGGTGATATACACTGCCAGAGATGCCGCACACAGGAGAATCATAGAGGCTGTAGAGCGTGGAGAAGAGCCACCTATCGACCTTAGAGGGCAGATTATATACTACGTTGGGCCTACCCCACCCAGACCCGGAGAGGTGATTGGCTCGGCTGGACCAACGACAGCCTACCGTATGGATCCATTTACCCCCAAAATGTTGGATCTTGGTATGAAGGCAGCTATCGGAAAGGGAGGACGAGGTGCTGAGGTACGTAAAGCCTTTTCCGAACACAAAGCCGTATACTTTGGAGCTATAGGCGGATCTGGTGCCCTGCTATCTGGCCTGATCACCAAGATGGACGTGGTGGCATACGAAGATCTAGGAACAGAAGCAATAAGACGATTAGAAGTGAAAGACTTTCCTGTGATAGTAGTCAATGACATTTTCGGAAACGATTTACTAGAGCAAGGAAAAGCAGAGTGGAAGCGAGATAGTAAGGCCAAAACGAGCTAGATTCAGCCGACATGAAATGAAGCCTCCCTAGGAAAGCCACCCGCTACCAGGCATGACTAGAAATGCACGATTCCACAAGCCCCTACCCACTAGCTGTCTTAAGTAGGTACCGCCACCTTGGATAGCAGCTTTCCAGTCGAGATAATATGCTTGCTTAGCCCCATCTTCTTGGGATCTAGCCCTATAGCTAAACCGACCAACTGAGGTAGATGTATAATAGGCAGGTCTATTTCGTTCCTGCTTTGAGCGGCAGCCTTTGGCTGAAACCCGTCTAGATTCAGGTGGCAAAGAGGACACGGGGTAACCATAGCATCAGCACCTGCATCTTTAGCATCCAGTGTGTGCTTGGCAACCATTGCGACCGAGTTACGCTCGTTTATGGTCAAGATTGGGAACCCACAACAACGAGTTTTCCCAGCGAAATCAGCCACATCAGCACCCAAGGCTTCTATCACAGTTTCAAGAGAATCTTGACGTTCAGGATGCTCGTCGAATCCTAATGCGCCAGACGGTCTCACAATATAGCAACCATAGAAAGGGGCGACCCGCAGTCCGCTCAAGGGGGTATTCACATAATCTTTGAGAACGTCTACGCCCAAGTCCTCAACCAGAATCCACAGCAGGTTCTTTATAACGACCTCACCCTTGTAGGTTAATCCCTCTTCGGAAAGCACCTGATTAATCTCGGCTCTATAATCGAGATCATCTTCCATTCGCTTATGCGCCTGGCTCATTACTCCCTGACATGTGCTGCAAATCGTCATTATTGGGAGACCCATATCTTCAGCCATTGCAAAGGTGCGGGCGTTCAAGGCGTCACCCAGCTTTTCATTCTTTTCTTGAAGGACCCCTGCGCCAGTACACGAAGCTCCTTCCATAACCTCTAACTCTATCCCAAGCTTTTCACAAACGCTTACCACTGCAGGGTATAACTCAGGACATCCTCCGCGCGAGACGCAGCCAGGGAAAAATGCGTATTTCATATCTAACGCTCCAGTTTCTCAAATATGCGACGAACTTTTTTTGCACCGGGTATCGCTTTATGAATTATCGGCGGCATTTTCCCACGCCTTAATGCTCGCAACCCGACTGGCAGCAAACCTAAAAGAGCTGGGAAGTTGAACATCCCAAAAGTTTTTAGTGGCAGGCGTAATTCGTCGAGACGACCACTGTGCTTGATGGATTCGTTGAATGCCTCCGTATGCCTGGCACCATTATTATTATTAAAACCAGCCTCTATTGCCTTATCTCGCAGCACCATTATACGATCCATTGGGGCAACACCTTTCGGGCACACCTCCACACATTCCATGCACCTGGTACAATCCCATATACCGCCCTCACCACTGTACTTCTTCAGCCTCTCAGCGTCAGATTCATCTCTAGGGTCGCCAACAAACCTATATGCTTTCGCCAGAGCGGCAGGCCCTAGGAAGTTCTTGTCGACTTCTAATGCGGTGCAATCTGATACACATGCCCCACACATAATACAACTCATCACCCCTGTAAGATGAAGCATGGCCTCATTAGGAGCAACATATTCCTCTTCAGGAACAGGGCCCTTAGGTTGAAGCCACGGCTCAATCGCCCTAACTCTATCCCAGAAAGGCTTCATATCTGTAACTAGGTCCTTAACCACTGGCATATTGCCCATAGGCTCTACCTTCACGTGGTTATCATGGGTGGCTACATCACGTATTTTGGTTTTGCAAACTAATTTTGCATGGCCATTGACTCGCATTGAACACGAGCCGCATATGGCGGCTCGACACGAGCAACGCAAGGCCAAACTACCGTCTATTTCCTCTCTAACCTTTATGAGAGCGTCTAGGACGGTGAAGTAGTCCTCTACATCAAGCCGATATTCCTGATAGTAACCAGCGTCGTCATCAGATTCCGGATCGAACCTCTTGACATCCAGAGTTACTTCCATACGTACCTCCTAGAGGGTTTAACGCCTTCAGTTATTGCTTTGGCAACGACCGGTATTGGCACTTTAGTATTGCCAAAAGCCGCAAGAGCAGTCACATTTATTGCTCTAGAGAGTTTAATCACTTCTGATTTCCAAGTCAGGTATATCGCAGTTAACATACCCACAGCCTAGTACGACCTTACCTGAGGTTCCCACTGGGTTATAGTCACAGGCAGATAACCAACACGAGGGCCATCCTCAGAGGCTGTCACGGATATATGCTTTATCCAATTTTCGTCATCTCTTTCCGGATGCTCTACCATGAAATGGGCTCCTCTGCTTTCTTTCCTTTCCTGGGCACTCACTACTATAGACTCAGCGCAATCAAGCATGAATCCCAGTTCAAGTGTAGCAAGATAATTGGTGTTGAAGATTCGCCCTTTATCCTGAACCGGAACTCTCTTGTACCTATCCTTAAGTTCCTGAATTTTTTCAAGGGCCAATTTCATCCCACCTTCTGTGCGAAACACAGCCACGTTATCATTCATAGTTACGCCCATCTCAAGCCTGATTTTAGCTGGACTGTCTCCGTTATCTTCTCTAGAGATAACGTTCCTTAGCATATCCTCGTCTTGCTTAACCCTAGCTTCGGACACATTTACACCCTTGGCTTCGCGGCTGTGAGCTGCTGCTGCAACTCCAGAACGTCGGCCGAAGACTATAGTGTCCAACAGCGAGTTGGCTCCTAAGCGATTTCCACCATGGACACTAACACATGCGCACTCCCCAGCAGCGTAAAGGCCAGGCAAGTTAGTTGCACCATCTATATCGGTTTTAATACCACCCATTTGATAGTGCATTCCTGGTCTAATTGGAACTGGCTGCTCAGCCAAATCTATTCCCAGAAAATCCATGGAGACCTCGTTTATGTAGCTAAGTCTCTCGTAAATCTTTTGCTTACCTAGGTGGCGAAGATCTAATAGCACGCACCCATCTATATCTCTTCCCTCATTGATCTCTGTCTGCTCTGCCCTCGACACAACATCTCTGGATGCCAATTCCTTCATGTTGGGGGCGTATTTTTCCATGAATCTCTCACCTTTTGAATTCAGGAGATAAGCCCCTTCGCCACGAGCCGCTTCAGTTATAAGTACCCCGTTACTTTTTAACGTAGTCGGATGGTATTGAACCATCTCCATATCCATAAGTGGCGCTCCAGCGTTATATGCCAAAGCGATCCCATCACCGGTGCATATAAGAGCATTAGTAGTTGGTTCGAATATTCTACCTAGTCCGCCAGCAGCCAAGATCACAGATTTAGCTTTTATAATTTGTAGTTTACCAGTCATCATCTCTAAGGCCACAACCCCACAACACACTCCATCTTCCACTATTAGGGATGTAACAAACCATTCTTCATATACATGTACCCCGGACTTTATCACCTGCTCATACATTACGTGTAACATTGCCTGACCGGTGAAGTCCGCGACAAAAAAGGTCCGGGCACGTTGCTGCCCCCCGAAGTTTCTAGTACCAAGATGACCAGTTTCGTCCCGGCTAAAGATAACCCCCATGTGCTCTTGTTCTATTATTGCCTGACCAGCCTCGCGACACATCACCTCGATCGCGTCCTGATCGCCAAGATAATCGCTACCTTTTACCGTTTCGTAAGCATGTTCTTGCCAGTCATCACCCTGGTGTGTCAGTGCCGCGTTGATCCCGCCTTGTGCAGCATTAGAGTGACTGCGTACAGGATGTACCTTCGTAGTTATAGCAACATTTGCTCCGCTATTATGCGCGGCCAGCGCTGCGCGTAGCCCAGCCAAACCAGCCCCTACCACCAGAACGTCATGCTCCAGCATGCCAGACCCTCCTAGTGCTTCGTTACGAGATCACTTCCAAATTTAACAGATAGTGATTAATTTTACAATGATTCTGGATATATATGCATAGCCATCAAAATAGCTGCTATACTCTTGCCGTCTTGTATGGATCCAGAGCGAATCATATCTGGTATATCCCGCATATTGGCCGGGACGACCTGAATAAGTTCATCTTCATCTGGACTCAGCGGGGATTCACTCAAATCAGTGGCCAAATAAGCGTACATATACTCGGTACAGAAGCCAGGAAGCATCCAAAACCCGGTCATTCGCTGAAGCCTACCTGCAGCGAACCCCACCTCTTCTCGAAGTTCTCGCAAGACACCTTCCTCAGGAGATTCACCGGGCTCCAACCCGCCCGCCGGAGCCTCCAGCAAAGGTTGTTCGGCAGCCTTACGATACTGTCTAACTAAAAGAATTCGCCCTTCATGATCAATTGGAACTATAACCACAGACGGGCTATGTTCAACTATCTCTCTTTGGGTTGTTCCTCCTCCTGGCAAACTCACATGATCGACCCTTACAGCAAGAATCTTGCCATCATATATACGCTGGCTATCTATAGTCGTCTCATCAAATTGCATCATGACTCCCCGTTTATCCAACACCACTCACATTATCTACCCGAGTGTCAGGGTTCAGCCTGTTAGTCAAAGTAGCGTAAAAATGATTATATGGCTGCATCCTAAGAAATTTTGCCGTCTGAGAGCTTCTCTTAACCTCTACAGAATCCCCAGGGGAAAGTGGGATATCGGTTCTACCATCAACGCTCACTACTCCCGGGAAATCAGATCTAAGACAAATTTCCACCATAGAATCTGGAGAGAGTACCAATGACGTAGAAAGCCCGAGGTGAGTAGCTACCGGGCTGATTAGCAAATCCCGGGACTGAGGATGCAGAATAGGACCACCTGCGGCTATTGAGTATCCTGTGCTTCCTGTCGCTGTAGCCACTATAACCCCATCAGCCCTATAAGTAATCAAGGTAGCCCCATCAATTTTGACTTCTAGGTGCACAAGCCTGGATATCACATCTCTCCCAACAACTACATCGTTCAGGGCGTGTAAATAAAGCGGCGTAGATTTTTCTCCTCCAGAAGCCACTTTGGCCTCTAGCATGGCACGCGTCTCTATCCTAGCCTCCCCCCTCATATAGTCCCATATCTTGGTCAGAGATTCCTCTGCAGAGAGTTCTGTCATAAACCCTACTCTGCCTAGATTTACCCCGAGTATTGGTATGCCAATCGAAGCAGCGGCTTGATTCGCCGAAAGTATAGTGCCATCTCCACCAACAGTTATGATAACAGCAGTCGATGAAGACAAAACTGCATCTCCAAGCTCAGGTGTTGACAATATCCAAGAGGGTTCTTTCAGGCTAAGTATATCCCAGAGATTCTCCGCCAAAGGTTTAGCCTTTGAATTATGTGGGTTATATACAATACCAACGTTATCGGATTTTATCATCACACGTTCCCTTTACCACCGATATAGCGTAGCTATAAAATCGGCCGCGCACACTGCACAATCCATAGCCATAGCCAGAAATTGCGTAAATACGGGCCAATTTGTCTGACCAATGACACCACCCATGTCTAGACATATTATCAGAAAAGAAACCGATTGTTTAACTATAATCTTAGATGAGCACCGATCTCCCTTGAAACGCATTCGGGCCCGCCCGCCTATGGCGAGCCGGCCCGAACATCAGTCGAAAAACGAGTTTTCCAGTTACCCTAGTCTGGGCTCGTCCCAAAGACCATCCAGTCCGATGTCCCGGGCGTGAACGCGCCGGCCACGCCTGTCTCGGCCTTTATAGTCACTTGCCTCTCTCCTGCTCTGCCTTGCAACTGCTGTATGCAGTCAAGGTAACCCCACCACCTGGTCCTTCCATTACCGTTGTTACCACCACTCGGACTCAAAGGATGAGGCCCCTTTACACTTATGTCGCCGGCATAGAAATCATGGGCTTCGCCCTTCTTAACGCCGTGCCACTCAAATGCATCTAGGTAATACTGAAAGAACAGCGTGAACCCGTCATATGGGTTGAAGATATCAAGGTCGCTTGCAGTGAGCCCCGAACCTTCGTAACACTTTTTAGCTATGCTAGCCGAATACGCTTCTGTCTCTTCCAGTGTCTCCGGTCCACTTCGATTGACGCCCCTTTGTGTAGCGTGATTTAGCACGTAAACCGGCTTCTGTTTCAGGTCTTTGGCTCTCTCAGCGGTAGTGAACAGGAACGCCGCTGCGGTTTGTATTGGCAGGTCGCAGTCGTTGATGTTCATAGGCTTGCATATCCACCTGGAACTCAGATATTCCTCCACCGTGAGACCCTCAGGCCTATGCTGAGCGTAGTAACCCAGAGGCTGAAGCAGGCCATTTGCGCGTTGGTTTACAACAAACGGAGCCATTCTGTCGTGGTTGGTACCGTATTTTCTGCAGTATTGGTCAAAACCAAAAGCAATCTGCGGTATCAACTGCCATCCCCATGGATTGGTAAACTGACCAGGCCCTCCAAAAGTCTGGTTGGGAGTCTGGTGATACCTACCAGGCATATTACCCGTCGACCTTATGCAAAGCACGTAGTTCGCCTGACCATCTCCTACAGCTTGGGCTGCCACGCAGAGAGCATTAGCCATGCAGCCAGGCCCATGGGATGTGAATTTTACGTTCTTCAGACCCATATTCTTGACCACCCAGTCGGCGGTTGCCCCACTGAGTCCATCCTCAGAGTCGTAGGGAGCGTCGAAGTAAGGCCTAGGACCCCAAGCGTCGCCAAGGCCCCACGGAACTGTAACGACACCATCCAAGTCATCTTTTGAGAGTCCGGCGTCTGCCAAGGCATTCTCTGCTGCTATCAACGCATAAGCGCCTACGCTACTCTCGAGTGTTTCATCCCATCGCCGTACGGCAGGAGCGTGACCATAAGATGCGACTGCAACTTTTCCGCGGTGCTCCCAGACACCCAGACCTTCATCCCGTCTGTATACCGAAGCTGGAGCATTCTGTGTTGTCATTCTTTGTTTACCTCCCTATCTAGCTAGATACTTGCCGATTTCCACGCCAGGTGGAGCTGCATCGACGATCTTCCATTCGTGTAGTAGCTGTCCACTCACAGACTCTTCAAAGTAGGATTCTACGATTGCTCCAACAGGAACGTTGTCCGGAGGGGACCCAGGAAGATGTGAGAAGAACTTGATCTCAGGATCTTCTAGTAGTTCTATAACCGCTATGTTGAACGGCTGTCCTTCCTGCAGCAACCTAAGTCGAGAGTCGTGCATAACACAATATCCGTGTATGCGGCCTTTCCCAGTGACTTCGCGCCACTCTAGATTTTCCTTGGAGCCACACTGGCGACATGTCTGTTCCGGCGGGTACTGCTTTCTATCGCAAGCAGAGCAGGTTTGTACTATCAACCTTCGCTCGTTACAGGCGTCCCAAAATGGCTTAGTCAGGTCGTCTGGCTCTGGACCTGGTTTCGGCAAATCGCACCTCCACTAGTAATATACGGACTATCCAATCATAGTTCCAAGGTAACATATAGTCAATACCCATAACACTGAATAAACGGGCCCGACTGGGTACAATTGGCCGGCTTAATAAGCAAGAAGTATAATACAACTGGTTAGATCACCCAACGCTCAAATAGGGCGTGAGATTAGGAGATTAACATGGCCGGTGTACTTCAAGGGATTCGCGTTATAGATTTTGGTCAATACATAGCAGGGCCGCTAGCAGCTATGATACTCGCCGACCAAGGAGCCGATGTCGTAAGAATAGACCCACCCAGTGGACCAAAGTGGGATACTCCCGGTAATGCTATCTGGAATAGAGGCAAACGATCATTACTATTAGATCTCAAACAAAATGGTGACCTTGGAATAGCCAAGAAGCTCATAGGAGCCGCGGATGTGGTGATTGAAAACTTCAGGCCAGGCGTAATGGACAGACTCGGCCTTGGAAGCAAGGAGATGACCGAAAACAACTCAAAACTGATTTACTGCTCTATGCCAGGATTCGCCGCAGACGACCCAAGATCTACGCTACCCGGCTGGGAAGGGATTATTGGTGCAGCTACAGGAACATACCGGCCGTCCGAAAATAGCCCTAGCATGGAAACACCAGTCTACACTGCTATACCAATTGCTTCTTCCTACGCAGCATTCCTGTCATCCGTAAGTATAACTATGGCCCTTATAGGAAGGGAACATTCCAACCTAGGACAAACTATTGTCGTGCCTCTTTTCGACTCTATGTTTCCAGCTATGGGCAGCAGGGTACTGACCTTAAATGACGGACCAAGCACCGTTCAGCGCGGCAACACCCTCACTTGGACAGGACAATACGAATGTAAAGACGGAGTCTGGTTACAATACCACTCCGGCAACTCAAACCTCCGTGAGTTTATTGAAGCTGCTGGAGCATCATGGATAGAAAGTCAATTTTCAGAAGCAAAACAAACCGCATCCGACAAATCCGCGAACTTAGCAAATTACCAAAACCATATACGTCAACTTTTTAAGTCCCGGACTTCTGAAGAATGGGAGGATTTAGTCGCTAGTATAGGAAGCGAGGCAGCAATTTGCCGTACCACCAGGGAATGGATGTCCCACCCCCAGGCGCGTCAATCTGGAATGATAATCGAGGTTCCAGATAAAAAGTTTGGCAACACTCTACAACCGGGAATCAACGCCCGTTTGAATTCCACTCCTGGAGAAGTTAGAAGCCCTGCGCCAGAACAAAATGCCGATAAATTGGAACTGCTCTCAGAGCTAGATCATTCCGAAAAGACATTCAGTGATACCCGCCCCAACGTACAATCCATATCATCTGTCTTAGAGGGAACTAAAGTTCTAGACCTTTGCATCGTCCTCGCCGGACCAACTTGTGGACGAACTTTAGCCGAATTTGGGTCGGACGTGATAAAGATAGATAGCCCACATAGGCAAAGAGTATCTTTCCATAACGAGATTAACCGCGCCAAGAAAAGCATCGTACTTGATCTAAAGACAGAAGAAGGATTGTCAATATTCTGGCGATTACTGGAAGATGCGGATATTGTCGTACAGAACTTCCGTAAAGGCGTTGCAGAAAAATTAGGGATTGGGTACGAACAAGTAAAAGAACGCAAACCGGATATTATATATGCTTCATTAAATACCTATGGGCAAGAAGGACCATGGTCTATGAGGCCTGGCCACGAGCAGATCGCCCAAGCAGCAACCGGGATGCAAGAACGCTACGGTGGTAATGGGCAACCTCTTACACAACCGTTTGCCATTAACGATTATGGTACTGGTTTCATGGGCGCACTTGCAGTCAGCTTAGCACTTCTTCATCGAAGCCGGACAGGTGAAGGACAGCATGTTAGCACAGCCCTAGCGTATACAGCTTGCACTCTCCAATCGGCATTCATGCAAGATTTCAGAGGTAACACATTGAATGAAGCGAGAGGTCAAGACAGTCTTGGGACAGGTCCTTTGAATCGGGCTTACAAGGCAAATGATGGATGGCTCTTCATAGTAGCCAGGAGATCAGACCTGAGCATCATCAGGAATTTACTTGAACTCCCTGACCTAGAACGAGTGGGAGACCATGAATTGGAATTACTCTTGGAGTATTCCGTACAAAAACATAGCGTCAAACACTGGGTAGATGCGATGAATAATAACGGAATTGGAGCTCACGAAATAATTTTTGATCCACGAGCACTCCTTAGAGACAAATGGGTGATAGAACACGGATTGAGCGTAACAAGGGATCATATGGAATTAGGGAGCATCACAACCACAGGTCCAGCACCCCGTCTATCGCTAACGCCTTTACAAATTGGACGTCCCGCCCCAAAACCAGGGTCTGATGCACAAACAATCCTTGAAGATATAGGACTCGGTAATCAATTTCAACGACTGGTCGGAGAAAATATCATACGTCTTGATGGCATAGTACCAGGATGACTAAACCTGTCCACATAAAACAACCTTTAGATGTTTGCGCACACTAAAAGATTGACAGTCAGGGTAACTCAAAGTTGGTGGGCCAGCGTGGACTCGAACCACGGGCCTCAGTCTTATCAGGACTGCGCTCTAACCGACTGAGCTACTGGCCCACTCTTACGAACCCCAAGGGTATCAAGAACACTGAACGCCAGACTAATCCGGAAAACGAGTAGTATCATACTTACCGCCTAAGAAAGCTGTCAAGAAACCTAAAGGAGCTGGCTGTTTCTGATCCGAAAGTCAGTGTTCCTCGTTGACTTAAATTGTTTTTGTGGGTAAACTGTGATAGATCGACTGAGACAATAGCAACGAGGTAGATTTATAATGCCACTTACCATAAGCGTATCCGAAAAAGCCGCCAACAAAGCGATAGATTTCGCAAAAAAGGAAAACCTTGAAGACTTCGGGCTACGTGTTGGTGTGAAGGGTGGCGGATGCTCTGGACTGACCTACACTCTGTCGATAGACCCAGAGATCAGGTCAGACGATAAAGTAATAGAGGAAAACGGCATAAAGCTGCTCGTTGACAGAAAGAGCTACGTTTTCTTGGCTGGAACAATACTCGAATACGAAGACGGCCTAAACGGCAAAGGCTTCGTATTCAACAACCCTAATGCGAAAACTTCGTGCGGATGCGGGACATCATTCTCGGTGTAAACCTTCACTGAGTCATCCAAGAAATACACAAATATACCTTACAAGCTGTATGGTGTACCCCAAATTCTAACAAGTCTCCTAGTGGACAAGCAATGGGAAAAAGCACACATAAGGTTCTGCCCCTGGCCACAACCCACGAAAGAGCGGGAGCTTTTCTAACAAGCGTAGACGGTTGGCAACTTCCTGCCAGATACAGCGACGCTCAACTAGAATACTCTGATGGTAAATACAAAGCTGCCCTCATAGACAAATCTCAAACAGGGCGCGTACGCATAACAGGAAACGACGCATTAGACCTTCTTAATCGCCTATCCACTAACAAACTCGACAATCTCAAACCCGGCGAATGTGCTCAGACAATCCTGACAAGTAACAAGGGCAGAATAATTGACCTACTGCTTGTCTCTCAAATGGACGATAGTATCACAATTGTCACAAGCCCAGATACAGCCACGAAGGTGATTGATTGGATTGATTTCTACACCTTTGGTGAGGACATAAAGGTAGAGGATATCAGTCAAGAAACAGCGCTTCTATCGATAGTAGGCCCAGAGCCATATGCCTCAATCGATAACGTGATCCCAACACTCGACCCGGATCAGAATATCAAAACAGTAGTATCTGGCATCGAAGTAGAAATCTTCCGAACAAACCTACTTGGGTTAAGTAACATCTCAATACTCAGCGATGCATCCAAAGTCTCGGGGCTTTGGGAGTACTTTATTAATGCCGGTCTCAGGCCTATGGGCGAAGAAGCGAGCGAAATGCTCCGCTTAGAACACGGCATTCCAAGATACGGACGCGAATTAGGTGAGGCGTTTAACCCTCTCGAGGCAGGGCTAATTTCCTGCATCAATTTCGAAAAAGGTTGTTACACTGGTCAAGAAGTCGTACTAAGACTCAAGACATATAACAAGATCCAGAAACACCTTTCAGGCATAGTTACTAAAGAAGGGAAACCAGCAATAGATGCCAGACTTGAGATAGATGGCAAAGACGTTGGCCACATTACATCCGTAGCTCCTTCTCCGGTGCTTGGTGAAAACCTAGCCCTAGGATACGTAAAGTCTGGCTACTGTGAGCCTGACCAGAAATTGGTCATACGAACCAAAACCGAATCCAGTCAGGGTAGAGTGGTACAACTGCCACTGTAATAATTCCTTATGTCTGGGCCATACAAACGCCTTAAAGACCCCGTAAGGAAATCCCCCCATCCACAACGATAACTTGGCCTCTTATCATTTCAGCCGCTTCAGTACAAAGGAATGATACCACCTGAGCCATGTCTTCAGGGCTTACCAACCTCCCAGATGGAGTACGCTCTCTAGAGTCAGCCAACATTTGATCCTTGTTGGGAAAGTGAGTAAGGGCACCGGTTTCCACGAGGCCACCCGCAACTGCATTTACAACTATGCCTCTAGAAGCCAATTCAACCGCCAAATATCTGGTAAGAGTCTCCAATCCTGCTTTAGATGCCCCTACTGCCAGGTAGTTAGGTAAGGTTAATCTGGCTCCCAAGCTACTTATGTTTATAATATGACCTCCATTTGTCATAAGCTTGGACGCTTCTTTAGCGCAAAGCCAAGGAGCCCTCAAATTTATATCTAGAGTCCAGTCCCAATGCTTAACTTCTAGCTCTACGGCAGGCCTCTGTACTCCAGATGCCGCATTATTAACAAGTATATCTAAGCGCCCGAAGTGTTGATCTATTTTTTGGAACATTTCGATTATTTTTGCTGGTTCTCCAAGATGAGCTCTTACCATAAAACAGTTGACACCTAATTCAGTGATCTCATTAACAGTCTCGATTGCTGCTTTCCTATCTCTAGCGTAGTTCACCACAACTGACGCACCTTGATTAGCCAATTCCAGCGCAATGGCTTTACCTATGCCTTTAGAACTACCGGTAACGAGGGCTATTTTGCCACTTAGATCCACTTCATCCTCATAATTCTATGCCGCCATCTACTCGTATAACCTCTCCAGTGATATACCCTGCTTGGTCCCCCGCAAGAAACCCTACTAAATTAGACACATCCTCCACAGATCCGAAACGATCCTGAGGAATCCTGGAAAGCACCAAATCTTTAAACCGAGGAGCCAGGTCATGGACAATCTCAGTTGATATGTATCCTGGGGCTACAGCATTCACTGTTATACCTCTTGACGCAACCTCCTTAGCTATGCTTCTGGAGAAAGCTATTAGACCAGCTTTTGAAGCTGCATAATTGGATTGGCCCGGGTTTCCCTCGATACCTACCACTGAAACTACGTTTATAATCCTGCCCCATCTTTGACGAACCATAGAACCCAGTACAGCCTTTGTGCAGTAGTAAGCGCCCTTGAGATTGGTATTTATGACATTATCCCAGACTTCTTCTGACATGCGCATAAGAAGACTATCGTGAATTATTCCGGCATTATTAATCAGAATATCAATACTACCAAGAGAGTCCACGGCTTGCTTCATCATTTTTTCTACATCCGCACGATCACTTACGTCCCCTCTCACCGCAACAGCCTCTCCACCCATTCCCAGAACCTCTCCCACAACACTATCTGCCGCCTGCTGGTTGGTTTTGTAGTTAACAGCAACCTTTATCCGGTCCCGGGCAAGCTGAAGCGCTATAGCCTTACCTATGCCCCTAGAACCGCCCGTGATTAAGGCAACTCTCTCTTCTTTGCTCAAATCATCCCTCTTTATTCTCGTTTACACGAAGGCGGACTTCCTGCAAATCGTACTTCATCGAGTTCACCAAGTCTGTGTCCAATACCCGGCAGGCCATATCGATAGCTGCAGACACTGAGGCTGCTTTCGACCTACCATGGCCAACTATAGCTACTCCATCCAAACCGAGAAGAGGACCACCACCCATATGTTCAACCGAATTAGTTAATCGACTTAATTCCCCAAGAATTTCTTCACCCAAGTCAGAACGAGTGCCTGAGAAGAAATCCTTGAAATATTGAACCACTGTCATCCCCAATCCTTCCGCGAATTTCATCAATATATTGCCCACAAATCCATCACAAACAACTACGTCTGCTTTACCCAAAGGAACATCTACACCCTCAACATTGCCTATGAAATTGAGGCCACTCTGGCTGAACAAGCCATATGCTTCTCGCACTTGGCGATTACCTTTACCCTCCTCAGAGCCTACACTAAGTAGCGCTACCCTAGGATTGTGTATCCCCATAAAAACTTTCGCAAATACTGATCCAAGAACGCCGTACCCAAGCAATTGCGACGGACGACAATCTATACTCGTACCTAGGTCCAATAGAGTGGTTTTCGGAGCAAATCCCAAGAACGGCCCACCCAACGCTGGCCTATCTATCCCTTCAATTGTACCCAACGCCATCACACCGGCGGCCATAGCCGCGCCAGTTGAACCCATAGTTATATAAGCATCAGCCAATTTATCTTTAACTAATTGAGCGCAAACTATTATGGATGCTTCCGGCTTTTGCTTAAGCGCTTCTACGGGGTGATCATTCTCTCCGATTACACCGCTTGAAGGCGCAAGTTTTACGTTTTCACCAAGTTCATCAGGCAGGAGTCCGCGAATCACTTCAGGCTCTCCAACAAGTACCAGATCAACCTCTCTTATTCGCGCAGATTCAAGAGCTCCCTTGACTATTTCATAAGGTGCGTTATCTCCACCCATAACATCCACGGCCACTGTGTACCTAGATTTACCATTTATAGCTACCGCCATATCAACCTTCCATTCCAATTTTCGGCACTTTAACCGAAGCCTCTCCATTTATCACTTCTTCACTGCCCTCTTTCCTACATCCGACATTACACTCAACCTGAAGATAATGCCCATCATCCACCACTTTCTTTACGCTACCAAAAGTAATTATTCTATCCGCTGGATAGACTGGAGCTCGAAACCGTACTTTAAGGCTACCTGTGTCCAACCACTGTTTGCCAAAAGCAATTGTCATCATCTCAGATATGTAAGCCAGTCCCATCATGCCGTGAGCAACTATACGGCCGTAATGGCTTGTCCTGGCAAATGCATCGTCTATATGAATAGGATTAAAGTCACCACTAGCTTCGGCATATTTATCTATGCTTTCCTGCTGGACTACTTTCCAAACCTGTGGCAAAGAAGATCCGACCTGAATCTGAGTCAAAGCTCGCCTTCACCAACCGGGATCAACACCAAAGTCTTACCCTTCAAAAACTCACCCATGACTTTTCCTTCTCCCACAAACTCGATAGACAAGAAGCGCCAATTCTTTCTGATAGAGTTCTGAACTAGAGTGGCGTTAAATGTTACAACCTCATCATTCATAACACCGCGTCTTAAGGATATCTCCTGAGACGCGTGAAGAGAACCGCTTGGAAGACTGATCTCATTGAGTATGCTGCCCAATGCATAAGCCGCCAGAGAAGTTGGCGGAACCCATCCAGGTAAATCGGAAGAGAACCTATCATCTTGGACAGATTCAAGGTACAACATCACGTCGCGACTACTAAGTTCTATGTTAATAGGAGCGAATTTATGCCCAGTAGGCAAATCATGTATAGCAGGCGATTTTCCCATTTTGTTTCTTGTCTTCACTCACAAGGTAGGATAAGTCAAATTATAAGGCTGCAAAAAAACCAAATCAAGGAAGATAAGATTTATACACAAGTTTACACTATCTACAAATGCTCAATTCTGAGGCCTAGCCATCTTGCATAACTTAAAGAAGTAGAAGTAGCCACCTTGCCTCATCAACATAACCACGCCAATCCAAAACCCACCGACATTATTGTACATCCAAAGGAATCACTGCGATTGCTTATAGCTATCATCGCACAATTTTTTAATTAGGTATTGACATTCTAGTGCAGATTACATAGGATTCGTTTCGGTTTTTGTGGAGGGTATGAAGGCTAGGAAGTGCTAGTTTTTTCTCTGACCCTAGTTAATATATGTATTAAAACTGTGAACGAATTCCTTACCAGGAACGGTCCGCAGTTGGCAGCGTCTATATCATATTACGCTCTCTTTTCTCTATTCCCGCTGACATTGGCAATAATTTTCGCCACAAGTTTTTTCCTTGGGCCAGAATCAATTGACGGGTTGGCTTTGCGGGCCGCTGAACAAGCCCCAGTGTCTCAGGAAACAGTCAGCGAAGTTCTAGGGGCCACGCTTCAAAGCAGAAATTTCGCTGGAATAGCTGGTATTCTCGGTCTCTTATGGGCCGGGACTGCTGTGTTCGGAGCAATTCGAAAAGGTGTGAATGCAACTTGGGGCATAACTCAACCAAGGCCCTTTCTCCAAGAGCGGTTAATAGACATATCTTTGATGCTTGGTGCAGCGATTCTTATGCTAGTATCGATTTTTTCGACTGCAGCACTATTATACTTAAGGGAAATCGTTGAGTTCATAACCCTCGGGACTAACGTCAATGGTGAATTTCTATCTGGAATATGGGATTTACTGGCCTCTCTCATACCACCAACACTCTCATTAGTGGTCTTCGTCGGTTTGTACTGGTTTCTCCCAAACACCAAAGTTAGGATGGTAGAAGCCCTACCCGGGGCAATCGCTGCAACCCTAGCCTTCGAAGGAGCGAAATATATATTCGTCTGGTACGTGCGAAACTACCCTATATACACTTCGGTTTATGGATCCGTAGGAAGCATAGTAGCACTACTAGTATGGGTATATATATCCGCACTCATACTACTATTCGGATCTCTAATCACATCCCGCTACGCAGCTTACATGGCCAGTAGGAATATCAGGGTAGAAAGCACAATCATGAGAACCAATAATAGAAAAATAAATTACAGATAAGGTGACTGTCTATAAATGACGCATATCCGACGCGTTTCCATTTTAATAATACAGCTTGCAACTATAGTCAGCTTAAGTTGTACGACACTAACGCAACCTACGAACATAATTACTCAGCCTACTACCGTATTGCCGACTCCATCCACACCGCTTGCAGAGGCAACCAGCCAAGATGCCCCTAATATTGCACCGATAAAAGAACAGGTATGGCCTTCTATAGCAGATATAGTTGAAAAGGCCAAGCCTTCTGTAGTGTCATTGGCAGTCCAAACAGAGGAAACCCTCTGCGATATCTTTGGACGATGCTGGATTGACCAGAGGGAGGCTCAAGGTACTGGCGTTATTATAACTTCCGATGGCTACATCGCAACTAATAACCACGTAGTGGCTGATGCTATCGAGATACAAGTATTCCTAGTCGATGAACGAGTATTCCAAGCCAAACTCATTGGGCGAGATCCAGCTTCAGATCTTGCCCTGATAAAGATACCTGATGGCGAATATCCGGCCCTAACATTTGCGGACCCTGACGCATTGAGGGTTGGAGATTGGGTTATTGCGATCGGGAATGCATTGGCCCTTCCTGGTGGACCCACGGTCACAATTGGTATAGTGGGAGCATTAGACCGGACTATAGCTACAGATGAATCAAGCTTATTTAATATGATTCAGACTGATGCCGCGATCAACCCAGGTAACAGCGGAGGTCCCTTAATCGACCTACACGGCAATATAGTCGGGATAAACACCGCCAAAACGCAGAGCGGAGAAGGCATAGGCTTCTCTGTAAATGCGTTTGACGTAATACCTGTAATGGAGTCTCTAAAAGAAAATGGCAGGGTAATATTTGCATGGCTTGGCGTCGGAGTGGATGACTTGACGCCAGTCATAGCTCTTCAAAGAAATCTCCAAATAAACCGCGGCGTTCTAATAGAAAGTGTTAGCAGCGGTGGGCCAGCTGCAGTCGGGGGCATTGCTCCAGGAGACGTCATAGTAGCTTTTGACGGAAAAGCCATCGACACGGTCCGCCAACTACAACACGCGGTACGCGGATACGATATAGGCTCTGACGTAGGTTTAACTGTGATAAGGGGCGATCAGACATTCGAGCTCACTTTGTATCTCGAAGAACAACCTCGAGGCCTATAGGACCAGCCTCTATACTTGCGCTATTACTTACAGTGGACACTATGACAGCTCCTGAAATTTTATCCCTCAAGAAAAGCCGCTTAAACGTTGCGGCTAAATGGCTATAATCTTAGCTTATATGACCGACCATAGTGCTCAAGCGCGCGTCTGCCCACTACCTAAAACTATCCATTTATATGAAGTAAGCTCCTTCAGCCCCATGGGGCCTCTGGCATGCATTTTATTGGTGCTAATCGCCACTTCTGCACCCAACCCTAGCTGACTCCCATCAGTAAACCTAGTACTGGCATTAACAAAGACGGCAGCTGCATCAACATCATCTAAGAACCTCATGGCCTTAGAGTAATCTTCCGTGATTATAGCCTCAGAGTGTCCTGACCCATATCTTTCTATATGTTCCAGAGCTTCGTCAAACGAATCTACCACTTTGACCGCAGCGGTTAGTGAGAGGAATTCTCTACCCCAATCGTCTTCTTGACTTGGCTTTACATTCGGTATTCCAAGTGGAGTAATTATATCGAATGAGCGATTATCACAATGCATTTCTACACCAGCGTCAGCCCATTGCCTAGCTATACTGGGAAGACATGATTGAGCTATCTCCACATGAACTAGCAAAGTATCCAGAGCATTACAAACAGTCGGCCTTTGGACTTTGGCATTATGGGCAATCGCCGCAGCTTGCTCTAAATCTGCTTCACTGTCTACGTACGTATGACATACCCCTATGCCACCTGTTATTACAGGCATTACTGCAGTATCGCTAACAAACTGTATTAGCTCTGCACCACCTCGAGGTATTACCAAGTCAATGTACTCTTTCATTGACAACATAACTTCAACCAACTCACGATCAGTCGACTCCACAAACTGGACAACCGCTCCAGAAATACCTGCCAATTCCACACTATCGCGCACCAGCTCCGATAATACGGTATTAGAACGAATCGCTTCGCTTCCGCCACGCAGTATTACGGCGTTACCAGACTTAATGCAAAGAGTCGCGATGTCTATAGTAACATTCGGCCTGCTTTCGTATATAGCAGCTATCACACCAAGCGGTACCCTTCGACGACTTACCTCTAAACCATTAGACATAGTGCGGGCGTCAAATGTTTCGCCAATTGGATCTGCCAAATTAGCCACACGCTTCACATCTTCGGCAATTCCCGCAAGACGATAAGGATCTAACATAAGGCGATCTATCATCGCGTCATCAAGGCCAGATTCTCTCCCGTGCCTCATATCTTCTTGATTAGCAACAAGTATTTCGGCTTCACGTGACTTCAGAGCCTTGGCTATATTCATTAACGCCTCGTCCTTGACGTTAGTAGGAATTTTGGCAAGATTCCTAGCTCCAAATCTGGCGGCCTTACCTTTATCTTTGAGCTGATTAATCAATGCTTCCCGTAACACGGACACCTCCAGTCCAGTAACGACACAATCCAGATTCTCAGTTACATAATCGTA
>CAZNIG010000015.1:0-32017 GCA_964573055.1 uncultured Dehalococcoidia bacterium | reverse complement strand
AAGGTAAAAGGCATCACGTACGAGATAATTGAATAATCCTTTGAACAGGCTAAATTATCCAGAATGTCTATATTGGATAACATTCAAGCGACTCTTCCAACGCCTCGGGCAGATTTGAGCCCAAATGCACCCCGGATGATTCGGCTTTCGATACCTGTAGAAAAAATTGGCGCTGTGATAGGGCCTGGCGGAAAGATGATACGCTCCATAATCGAGGATACTAAAACGACTATTAGTGTCGATAATGATGGTACAGTTACAATCGGTTCTGTTAGCGGAGAAGCCGCCCAAATGGCCGTCGAGCGCATAGAGTTGTTGACTAAAGAAGCTGAGGTGGGTGGAATCTACACTGGTAAAGTCACCAGATTAATGAATTTTGGAGCCTTTGTTGAGATCTTGCCTGGAAAAGATGGATTAGTTCATATAAGCGAGTTATCGGAAGAGCACGTAGCATCGGTTGAGGACGTGGTTAGTGTGGGAGATGAAATAACTGTGATGGTTAAAGAAATAGATGGCATGGGCAGGATAAATCTGTCGCGGCGAGCTCTTCTTGTAGATGGGTCTGGAAGTGATCAAGGAGATGATGCTAGGCGCAATACCGAACAGGATAGAAGGCCACGACAAGGAGGGCCGCCTGGGCCTGGAAGTGGACGCTTCGGATCACAGCGTCAAGGTGGTCAAGGTGGGGGTGGCCGGAGGCCTCCATATCGAGGATCTTCACGTTGAATCTCCTAGCATCTAGCGAGATTTGCAAATATAATTCGTAAACAAGGTTGACCGTATGGACAAGATAAAGGTTCTGATTCATGGGGTGGCAGGTAGAATGGGATCAGAGGTGCTTGCTGCGGTTTGCAAAGAACCCGGTATTGAACCGGTCGCTGGGGTTGATAAGGCATACTTGGGGGAGACACTGTCTTTACCTGACGGTTCAGGAACCCTACTTATGGCGGCTAATATCCATGACGCGATTGCTACCACCAGTCCAGATGTTGTAGTCGATTTCACTAACGCAGAGGGTTCTATGGTGGCGGCTAGAGAAGCTACAGCGTTAGGTGTGAACATAGTTGTGGGAAGCACAGGAATTACAGACTCACACTTGGCGGAGTTGGGTGATCTTGGCGAGCAGCACAAAGTTGGAATATTTATGGCACCGAACTTTGCTATAGGTGCCGCCCTAATGATACACCTGGCAAAATCGTTGGGCAGATATTTCGACTATGCTGACGTGATTGAAATGCATCACGAAGCCAAAATAGACTCTCCATCTGGCACAGCAATTGCCTTGGCTAGCGAACTGCGCTCAGGTAGGAATGCTGATTTTGTGCATCCAGATCCGGAAAGAGAGCCGATAGAAGGTTCAAGAGGAGGGCAATTGGGCGGGATATCTATACACAGTATTAGGATGCCAGGGCGTATGGCACATCACGAAGTGTTATTGGGTACCTCGGGCCAGACATTTAGTCTGAGACATGATACGATCAATCGAGAATGTTATATGCCTGGGGTCATCTTGGCGATTAAGGAAGTCATGAAATACGAGGGCCTGAAGATTGGGCTGGATAAACTCCTAGATTTGTGATGGCTGGAATAGCAAGCTAAATTGCCAAATCCAATGGTTAGAAAGGGTTACAGATGGGTCTCAACTTAGCCATAGTTGGTGCTACCGGACTGGTCGGAGCAGAATTCCTCAAAGTTTTGGAGCAAAGGCAACTCCCTATTGATTCTATACGGCTACTTGCTTCGGATAGGTCTGCAGGTAGGAAACTCCGTTTTAAAGGGATAGACCTAGAGGTAGAGGAAACTACACAAGATTCGTTTGGTGGTGTAGATGTAGCGCTATTTTCTGCCGGTGCAGATATTAGCAAATATTTCTCTCCGATTGCAGTATCTGCCGGAGCAGTTGTTATAGACAATAGTTCGGCGTTTCGCATGGATGCTGAAGTTCCACTGGTGGTGCCTGAGGTTAATCCAGAGGATATTAGATTAAGCAATGGAATAATCGCTAACCCTAACTGCTCAACTATTCAAATGGTAGTTGCTCTTAATCCACTTCATCGTGTGAATCCCATTAGACGCATTGTTGTTTCTACTTACCAGGCTGTGTCTGGAACTGGGATAGCTGCTGTGGAGGAGCTTAAACGTCAAGTTGCTGAGGCAGTGTTAGGAGAAGGTACTACTGAACCTGAGGCGTATCCTCATAGGATCGCTTTCAACGCTCTGCCATTCGTGGAGAGTTTTATGGATAATGACTACACGACAGAAGAGTGGAAGATGGTTCAAGAAACCCGTAAAATCATGCACGATCCCAATATGCCAGTGGGAGCCACCTGTGTGCGTGTGCCAGTATATACTGGGCATGGCGAATCACTCAATGTGGAGCTAGAGCGACCGATGTCATCTGACGAGGCTAGAGATATATTGGCTAGTGCCCCTGGGGTCAAAGTGTTGGATAGTCCCAAGGATAATATATATCCCCTGCCACTCGATTCTGTGGGAACTGACGATGTTTTTGTTGGGCGCATAAGAGAGGATATATCGCACCCAAATGGTCTGGCGATGTGGGTGGTCGCTGATAACTTGAGAAAAGGAGCGGCTCTTAACGCCGTTCAAATAGCTGAAAGTATGTTAAGAGAAGGGCTATTGACCTGATTCAAAAGGAGGGTTGAGTTATGGCTTCTGTAGGCAGATTGATTACGGCTATGGTGACCCCTTTCGACATTCAAGGTCAGGTTGACTATAACAAAGCAAGGCGGCTAGCATCAGCCTTGCTTGACTCAGGTAGCGATGGCTTGGTAGTGTCTGGAACTACTGGCGAATCTCCAACTTTAAAGCTGGACGAAAAACTGAGGCTGTTTAGCGAAATAAAGAGCGAGTTAGGAGATAGAGGCTCAGTAGTCGCTGGAACCGGGAACTATAGCACATCTGAGAGTATAGAGCTTACACAAGAGGCAGAAAGATTAGGGGTAGATGCGGCTCTTCTAGTAGTCCCTTACTATAACAAGCCCACCCAGGAAGGATTATTCCAGCATTTCAAAGCAATCGCCGAGAGTACTAGCTTGCCTTGTATCCTTTACAACGTGCCAAGTCGTACTATTACCAGTTTGTCTTCGGAGACAGTAATAAAACTAAGCGCAATTGATAATATCATCGGTATAAAGGAAGCAAGCGGGGATTTTGACCAGATTGGTCGGATACTTCACGGAGCTCCAGATGGTTTCAGGATATGGAGTGGTAATGACAATGACACTTTCGGGCTACTGTCTATGGGTGGCTATGGGGTGATTAGTGTAGCGTCCCATCTTGTGGGGAATCAGATCAGGAATATGATGGATTTATTGCTAGATGGACAATTAGCTGATTCATCCAGAGAGCATCTGCGTATGTTGGCGATTTTCAAAGGCCTGTTCATAATTTCGAATCCAATTCCAGTCAAATACTGCTTGAATCACGTGGGGTTTGATGTTGGCAAGCCTCGGCTGCCATTAGTTGAGCCAGACGATGTATCAGCGAGTCAGCTTAAGGATTTGCTTAAGAACTATACGATTGACCTTCCTATAGGCGCAGTTCACAGTTAGTTCGGGATTGTTGTCGACCTCAACGGCGAGAGAAAAGTAAAAGGCCCGTCCTGCCATGGAGTTCAAATTGATAGGCTGGTAGCCGTATAACTACACCTAATTTACTAGTAAGGATTGTATCTGTGTACGAAGAAAACTACTCAGTGATGGTTCGTGTCCATGAAATTGCTTTAAAAGGCAAGAACCGGCCAATGTTTTTTAATCAACTGGTCAAGAATCTTAGGAAAGCGCTTTCTGGAACTGGAGTTGTAGCTATTAACAGGCGGCATATGTCAGTTGAAGTAATCCTTGCTCCGGAAAACTCCTGGCCTGAGATAGCGGATAGAATTCGGACGGTGTTTGGGGTTGTGAAATTTTATAGATGCCACAAAGTTGCGCCGACAATGGATGCCATAAAGGATTTTCTGAGATCAGAGATACCACGTCTGAATTTCAGGGATTTTCGTGTTGTATCCAAAAGAGGTGATAAGTCATTTCCATTTACCTCACCTCAGTTGAATCATGAATTGGGAGCAATGGTTCAAAGAATGTGCGAAGCTGAGGTCAATCTTAGCAACCCAGAGGTTAGTATATTTGTTGAGATTCAACCCCGGGAAGCTTTGGTGTATTTTGAGGAAATGCCAGGTCCTGGTGGTCTGCCGGTCGGGGTGAGCGGTTCTGTTCTGGCATTACTTTCAGGGGGCATAGACTCACCTGTGGCTGCATTGCGAATGCTAAAAAGGGGATGTAGGGTTACATTTGTGCACTTCCATAGTTTCCCATTAGTTGATGGAACATCCAAGGAAAAAGCTTTAGAGTTAGTCGAATTGTTGAATAAGTTCCAATTTCAAGCAGGTTTGGTAATGATACCTTTCGGTGATGTTCAAAGAGATATAATTCTGTCCGCTCCGCCAGCATATCGTGTCGTTGTATATCGTAGATTTATGTTTAGGATCGCTCAATATCTGGCTCTAGCGTTAGGATCTCATGCCTTAGTAACAGGTGAGAGTGTGGGACAGGTTGGGTCTCAAACCCTAGAGAATATAGCGAGCGTGAGAAGTGTGGTGGGAATGCCGATTTTGAGCCCGTTAATCGGTACAGATAAGCAAGAAATTGTTGATGAAGCTCGTAGCCTAGGGTCTTATGATATATCGATAATACCAGATCAAGACTGCTGTACACTTTTTGTACCCAAACATCCTGTTACACGGAGTACCACCGAAGAAGTAGACAGGATTGAATCAGCCTTAGATATCGACGCTTTGGTTGAAAAGGCGATATCTGGCGGTGATATGACTTATACTGGTCTAGGTAAGGGCTATTCTAGAGTGAGTTTGATGGAAGTAATATAACCTTGGCCTTCTTCAACATACTGTATGGACGCGATATATGGCGAATGACTTAATAAAGGGCATGCTAATCCCGATAGAGGGAATGCATTCACAAGCCAGTGCAGATCAGGTTGAGACAACTCTTAGTGGAATTCCCGGAATTTTCAGCGTCTCCGCCGATTTGGATTCAGGCAATGTCGATATAGAATTTGATCCAAAGAGTATAAACGCCGAAGGTATAAGTCGGTCTATAGGTGCCGCTGGTTATAAAACTAGTACTACGCGGATAGACCTGAACATATCTGGTATGACCTGTGCTGCTTGTGTGATCCACGTTGAGAATGCCATATTAGATGTGGATGGCGTGCTTTCAGCTAGCGTCAATTTGGCTACTGAGAGAGCCAGCATTGGCTATATAACAGGTACAGCTCATCTTTCAAAAATACGCGAATCCGTGAGCGACTATGGATACACCGTAGAAGGTGTAGCTGGGGAGAATGCAGAGCTGGAGAAGGAGCGTTTAGCGAGGAGTGGAGAAATTAGAGATCTCCGTCGGAAGGTTATCATTTCTGCCCTATTGGGGATCGTAATCTTCTTGGGGAGTTTTAGAGAATTGTTTCCATGGATGCCATCTGCCTTACAGGATAGATACTTTTTATGGATTGTGGCTACTCCTGTGCAATTTTGGATTGGCAGCCAGTTCTATACTAGTGCATGGAGCGCCCTGAAGCATAAAATGGCCAATATGAACACGCTAATAGTACTGGGAACCAGTGCTGCGTATAGTTACAGCGTACTTGCTACCATATCTCCAGGTTGGCTTGAAACTGATAAATCTGAATCTAAGGTATATTTTGACACAGCAGTAATAATAATAACCCTGATACTCCTAGGTCGATTACTGGAAGCTGTGGCTAAGAGGAATACGTCTGAGGCAGTGCGTAAGCTGATGAGCCTGCAGCCGAGAACTGCTCGTGTGGAAGTGCATGGTCAGGAAGTGGATATACCAATAGAGGATTTGATCTACGGAACGGTTGTTATAGTACGGCCTGGTGAGAGCATCCCAGTTGACGGAATAGTTCTTGATGGGTTTTCTACTGTCGATGAGAGTATGCTCACTGGCGAAAGTATTCCTGTTGAGAAGATCAATGAATCCAATGTTTTTGCCGCGACTATAAACATGACTGGTACGTTCAGATTTAAGGCCACGAATCTTGGGGCCGATACGTCGATTGCGAAGATCATACGGTTGGTGGAAGATGCCCAAGGAAGTCGGGCTCCTATACAGAGACTTGCAGACTTAATTTCTGCATATTTTGTGCCAGTAGTGGTTCTCATTGCCTTTACAACTTTTGTTTCGTGGATTTTTGCAGGCCCGCCACCAGTTTTCAATTATGCTTTGTTGAATATGGTGGCAGTGCTAGTTATCGCCTGCCCTTGCGCTCTAGGCTTGGCAACCCCTACAGCTATTATGGTCGGAACTGGAAAGGGCGCCGAGCACGGTATATTGATTCGTAGTGCGGAAGCCCTCGAAGTTGCGAATAAAGTATCAGTAGTAGTTTTAGACAAAACTGGCACGCTTACTATAGGTGAACCTACTGTGACAGATTTGATCTCTATCGGCGTGCCTGATGATGAATTGCTTTTTCTTGCTGCCTCAGCAGAAAGTCGCTCTGAGCATCCAATCGGCAAAGCCATTGTGTTGGAGGCTTCCAATAGAAAAATTGCATTAAGGGAGGCGGACGGCTTTATTGCTGTTCCAGGTATGGGGGTTGAGGCTAGAGTAGATGGGAGGGCGATACTTCTGGGTAGCCCCTCAATGATGATACAACGCGGATACAAACTCGATAATCTCAAGACAATTACGGAAGAGTTTTCTCTACATGGCAAGACAAGTATGATAGTTAGTGTAGACCGAGAAATTATAGGAGCTATAGCAGTTGCTGATATATTGCGACAGGAATCTATGGAAGTAGTCGCTAAGCTCCGTTCTTCTGGTAGGCAAGTAGTAATGTTGACGGGTGACAACGTTAGAACAGCACAGGCAATTGGCAAAAGCCTAGGTGTAGACAGGATATTGGCTGAAGTTTTACCTCAAGACAAGGCCAAGGAGATCGAGAAGCTTAAAGCCGCGGAGAATGGTAACGTGGTTGCTATGGTCGGGGATGGAATCAATGACGCTCCGGCTTTAGTTCAGGCCGATGTGGGTATATCAGTTAGTTCAGGGTCTGATATAGCCATAGAGGCGGCAGATATAACCTTAGTGAGGCCAGGTCTATGGGGAGTGGTAGATGCGTTGGCATTAAGTGAAGCTACGATGTCAACGATTAAGCAAAACTTGTTCTGGGCATTTATTTATAATTTAGCTCTTATCCCTGTGGCCGCTGGGCTTCTATATTTAATATTCCATGACGGCACAGTGCCGCAGGTGATCAGACCATTTCTTGGTGAATTTGGATTCCTGAATCCTGTATTGGCGGCTGTTGCAATGGCGCTAAGTTCGTTCACTGTGGTAAGTAACTCGCTAAGATTACGCAAATGGCAGCCATCATTAAAATCCCGATAATATATTTACCGTTTAGAAGGACACTTTAGCGATGGTAATAAGCTGGTGAGAAGGTTGAGATTTCGCTGGACTTGGATCCTGCATCCGTCTGCTTTATGTTATTTGTCTGCCTCAGGGACATGTTCACTATGATCTGCGGAGTCTGGCGGCTTGGTGAACCTATTGATTGCAGTGATGTTAGCAATATATTGACGTCTCAAGGCTATAATTGGGCGGTTGTTAGTGACTAATTATCATGTTTTCTCAGGAAACCCCCTCAGCCGCGGAGAAACGGAGAGACGCGACGAAAAGTGGATTGTCGACGCGTCGACTGGTGATCGTGCTAGCTTCGTCATCATGAGGGATTTAGAGGTGTTCGTATTATCCGGTGATGAATACGAACTAGTTTTGCTAAATAACAGAGATCTTAAAGAACTTGAAATAGCAAATGCGAACGCTTTGTTTCTGGGTACACTCGACTCCAGAGCCTATTTCGTGTTGGATGTCTCAGGTGAGTCGCTACTTGAAACTGAATTTGGTGACGAGAATAGGCGGCAGTTTCTTGATGTCAGAACTGCGGGTGGTGTGCTAAGTTGGGAACAAAGTGGGATTGTTGCTCAGGCTAAATCTCAGATAGATTGGCATCGAAAAAACCGATACTGTTCAGTATGTGGCCGACAGACTGTCATTGTTAGAGGAGGGCAGGTCAGGAGATGTGACGGCTGTGACTCTATGAACTACCCCCGTGTAGATCCTGTAATAATTACTGTGGTATCAGACGGCGAAAGATGTTTATTAGGGCAATCGCGTGGTAGGGCAACATCGTCAAACAGATTTTCAGCGCTGGCAGGTTTTGTTGATCAGGGAGAATCTATAGAAGAGGCAGTAGCCAGAGAGGTGATGGAAGAGGCAGGGATTGAAATAACGAATATTCGATATCATTCATCCCAACCTTGGCCATTTCCGTACTCATTGATGATCGGCTGCCATGCCGACGCTGTAACCACTGATATTACCATTGATGACGAAGAGATGGCGGACGTTCGCTGGTTTACTCGCGACGATGTTATAGAGTCTCTAGGAGGCGTTACAGATGGACTGACATTGCCGGGCCCGCTGGCGATCGCACACCACTTGATAAAGTCTTGGGCAGAGAACCAGACCGGCTAGTGGTAACTAATTACAACTCCATAACTACTTTAATAGAGTTGTCTCGTTTCTCGCTGTAAATGTCATAAGCGTCCTGTACGTCATCGAATTTCATGCGATGGGTAACTAGGTGAGACAGGTCGAGCCTTCCCTGGGAAATGACGTCTACGCATTCCCTTATAGTTCTAATATTCTCGCCAGCTCTAGCAGAGTTAGTAACTATAATTCTTGGAATCTTGAGGTACATTGCATTGTAGTCGAAAGGGAATATGTCCTCGTCGTGAGTCATCCCAAATAGTATTGCCTGACCTTTTTGACGTATAACTTGGAAGACCTGGTTACAGGTTTCCGGTCTGCCACAAGCCTCTATAGCGATATCTACCATCGCTCCCCCAGTGATTTCTGCGACTGCAGCTACTACATCCTCACGCTCAGCATTAATAGTATGTGTGGCACCAGCTTTCTTTGCTGCTTCTAGTCGATAGTCAAGTATGTCAGTAACTATAACCTGACTTGCTCCTGCCCTAGCTATCAACTGAGCAAAAGCCAGACCTATAGCACCTTGGCTAAGTATTGCTACTCTTTTGCCAAGTACACTGTCAGCTTGCTGAATAGCGTACATTACGGTTCCTACAGGCTGGGCCATCATCCATACAGATAAGTCCCCGTCACCGGGGATCTTAATGCAGCGGTCGGGTGATTCAGCGATGTATTCTACTAGACCGCCGGTTTCAGTAGGAATTACTATAACTTTATCTCCGACTGAAAGCTCTGGGCTAAGACTTTCAACTACTTCACCTAAGGCTTCGTGGCAAGGTGCTCCAATTTTGAAGGGGTAACTTTCTTCAGGATGTGCCCTATCATATGTCCGCAGGTCGGAACCGCATATGGAGACCCTCTCAGTTTTTATAAGCACCTGCCCTTCTTTTGCTGAGGGACGCTCTACATCCACGAATTCGAATTTCTTGTATCCAGTAAGCTGAGCTGCTTTCATATGGTTCTCCTGTCTCCATAAGCTTCTCGCGAGAAAAGAAAACATGTTAGCACATGGAGTTATTCAATAAGTAGTTACAGCCAATTGTATTATGACTATATTCTATGTCAAGCTAACCGTTGTCATTGGACTTAAGCGGCATATTTAATACGAGCTTATTTAGCGTGATAAAGCCGCCCAATTTACAAAATAAATCTGATTATGTATGGGGCTGGGTTGCGACAAATAAGATCCTATAACAGTGTTGTAGCAATTGATCAACTAAAAATGTCTTTGAATCTATGGTAATGTAAGCGGTAACCATTAATCGGATAGTACAAGGAGTTGGAAATGGCGCTAAAACGTTGTCTCTTGGAGTTGGGAACGGGTGTGGATCTCCATGGTAAAGATCCCACTAAGGCGGCACGTAGGGCTGTGTCTGATGCCCTGAGGCATAGTAGCATATCCTTCCCTAGGGTGTTCGGGCATTCCACTGCTACCATGTATGTAGAGGTAAATATTTCCGTACCTTACCATGATCAGGTGGTTGAGGGCGATGTGCTGCTTGAGGTTCCCTACGGCACCAAGAGCATAAATGTGACTGAGGGTGGCTTGGAGATTCCAGGTGGTGGCGGATCTGATGATTCCGCTATAATGGCCAACGCGGCGATAGTGGTTAGCCTAGACGTTCAAGACTAAGCACCCATCGCCACGTAATAAGGCTTTTTATTAGCGATTTTCACCGGCATCATTAAGCGATGCCCAGTTCCTCCTGGAGGTCACTGATAGTCTTTGCCCTGGACCTGCTGGGGCGTCTTTGTCGAAGTCCCATAGGTTGATTTTCGATTTCTGCGGGGACTTTTATGGATACGAAAACAGGCCCTTCTTGACTCATGATTTCTTCGAGGCTTGTCACTAGTTCCTCTAGGTCCTCGAAATGATAAGTTGCTGAATATCCTATGGCTTTGGCAAGTCCTGCGTAGTCTATGTTTTGGGCGTTTGGCACAGGCTGCCCACCTGTTGTAGCGTAACATTCGTTATCAAGGAGGAAGTGGAAGAAGTTTTTCGGTTTCTTTCCGGCTACGGAAGCCATTACACCCAGATTCATGAGTAGAGCCCCTTCAGAGTCGAAGAGTACTACCTGTTCGTCTGGTAGTCCCAAGGCAAGCCCGAAAGCAGCAGATGTAGACTGTCCCATTGAACCACCTAGAGATATGTCTCGTTTCTCATTCGTAGTGACATCTCTCCAGTGTCTTCCTGATGTTCCTGTAGCAGCAACAATTGAGTCTTTCCGGTGGTTTTGAAATGCTTTGAAGACTTCTAGAGCATCTATCATATTATTCTTACCTCCAACCGATTTACTTTTACTAGCTACCATTGTGTCGTCTGGCAATTAGCTTACTTGTCCTGAGGCCAGAGATTCCTGGTATGTGCGGCTATCTGTTAAATCCGTGGTATTCGTCGCCTATTAATATGGCTGCAGGGCGCTTTGTTGCTCGCGCCTCTTCAAAAGCTGTAGAAATACGTGGGGCATCTTCATCGTTTTCAACAAGATAATAAGGTATATTGTATGTATGTAGGAACGGCTCTGTGTATTTAGCTACTGAGTCGGTGATAACCCCTCTTCTGTTCCAGCCCCTGTATCCTATTACGAAGACAAGCGGGAAGCCTGCGTCCAATGCCATACCACGAATTGAGTCTCCGGATTCCATCATACCCGTGTTTTGGATCAAACACACCGGAGTTTTGCCTGCAATATTCAGGCCTAGGGCTACGCCCATAGTTTCTCCCTCGCGGGATACGGGCACGACTTCTAGCCAGTCCTGTTCAAGCATCAATTCATAGAGATAGTTCGTTTCGCTATCTGGTATGGTTACGATATGGGTCACTCCGTTCTTCCTGAATTCCTCTATCATGCTTTCCGGTCTGAGTATCTGTGCTTGTTGTGCCATTAAGAGACCTCCTTAATCGGTTTCTCGCAGACCCTTTCCATTAAGAATACACGTAAACTAATGGTAGTCAATAGCTATTTTGGAGTCCAATCCAGATTTACCGTATACAATCGGGTATGTAGACAATATATTGGCAGAAGTTCGGCGGGCGCTATGGGGCTGAACCATCATACTTGATTGATACCAGCTAGTAGACGAAGATAGCCAAATATGTCGGCTGATGGGTTTCTATAATGGTAAGTCAACTGTTTGTCCAGATCTAGCACTCTTGGTTACTGCCTCAGTGAACTCCATATAGGCCAGCCCATCTTTAAACGTTGTATATCTTACTGGCTCTTGGCCCCGTATGGCATTTATGAATTCCTCCTCTACTCTCCAGGTTGACACTTTACCCGGGTCTATAGGGATTTCCTCGAGGGATTTGGATGTGCGGTTTCCGAGGTATAGAGCCGTTGAGGAAGCATCCAGGTGTAGGGTTCCCTCAGTCCCATAGATCCAAATCTTGTTTGAACCACCCAGTCCCGTTACAGCACTAAATTGTAATCTGGCTTGGCTACCATTACCCATTTCGCAAAGAATATCCACATGGTCTGGAATGGTGATGGTCCTACGATCACCATTGGAGTCATTTCGTGACTGGACTGTTACTCTACTCATGGCTGAGACACGGGTTGCAGGGCCAACCCACCGCATAAGGCCTTCGTACCACATGCCCATATTGAGTATGTTGTATCCGCTTAGTTCCCTGTCTTGGCGCCATTGGATCGTACTGTCAAAATCCGCGAACCTGTTTTGGTTTGACGTTATATCCATAGCCACGATATCGCCAAGGTAATTTGATGCTATAACTTCCTGTATCGTTAGATCAAACTTGAAAGTTCCTGGGAAAGGTACAATTTGGGTGACTAGGTTTGGGTGGTCTAAGGATGCCTGGTACATCAATTTGGCCTCGGTAGCATTCATTGCCATTCGTGCTTCCGTCAAGACATGCTTGCCTGCTTTGAGGGCTGCTAGAGTGACTGGACAGTGCATGTATGGCCAAGTACCTATGCATACCGCGTCTATTTCTGTAGAGTGCACTAATTCAAGCCAATTACTATACACTTGGGGTATATCGAACTCATGTGCTACACGTTGCCCTGATTCTAGGCTGCGGTTGGCTATCCCTGATACTTCCACGCCGGGCAAAGATTGAAATCCTGGTATGTGCTTGACTCTACTGTTATTGCCGGCCCCGACTATACCTATTCTGAGCGATCTGGCTTTTACCACTTTTTTCTCCTATAATGCTCCATGTTTTTGATGAGGAAGACTTACTTAATAGCTAACAGATTAACACAAGGTCAATAAATTGTTACGGCCAACAGTATCTTAACGATATCCACTGCACATCAATAGAAATGATTCTACTTACCTTACTAATTTTACTATCATTCAATATCGGAATTTACGATGTTGAAGCAAACGGCAGAACCATTCCGATAATGACCCTATCTCAAGAACCATACAATGTACAAATTAGGGTCGCACCGGATACACCTAGGGTAGGGAACGTCCATATGTCGCTGGTTGTAACTAGATTGGATGACAATGAAGACGTTAATAATGCAATTGTCACCGTGACTGGAGAGAACCAGGAGCCCGAGACTTTTACTATAGGGCCATTGCAGACTTCTCAGACGCCTCCGCTCCTGAATTGGTATGATCTGACAATGGTTTTGCCGAGTCCAGGAAACTGGGCATTCGTGGCAAAAATCCAGGAAGGTGACTTGTCTACTGAATTTGGGTTCGATTTGAGGGTCGAAGAAAGTTCACTGGATTGGGGGGTGATAATAGTTTTCATTTCTGCTATGCCCCTCCTGATATCCATTGCTTGGTATGCAAGAAGCCTAAGGAAACGCAATGCAGCTAGGTCTTAGCGCGCGTTAGTGGAGTAGTTTCATAAAGGATAGAGGAGTGATGAAATTGTTAATAAATATAATTAGGATAGTCGCTATTACTACAGCAATGAGTGCTGTTCTTTTCGCATTGGCATGTGCTGGAGGTGGTGATCCCAAAAACGTTTATTTCAACATACGGGTGGCCGAAGGCCATTCGGATATGCAAGATATGGAGTCGAATAAATCGGATACTATATCAATAAAAGTTACCGCTGATACGGATGGCAAGGTGCATTTGCATGGTTATGATATAGAGTTGGACATTGAGTCAGGGCAGGTAGCGACCATGGAATTTGAGGCAGTATTAGAGGGTCGGTTCGATCTTACTTTCCACGGTGTTCATACCGGACATAGTCATTCAGGTAGTGATGGGAATAGTGGTGGGCACAGTGAAGATGAAATGGTCATATCGACCTTGGTGGTTAATCCGAGGTAGGAAATATTAAGTTATTCCCCAGGAGTCGTAGTATTGAAATCAATTGTGTGGGTCGCTACTTTCTTGGCAATTTTGGTTTGGATGAAGCCGAGTGGCTTGGTATACGCTCACGGTTTTGGCGAGCGTTATGATCTTCCGATACCGCTGGATTATTACTTTTGGGGATCTGCTGCGGCCATACTGTTGTCTTTCGCGGTAATCGGAGCTTTTGTAAAGGCTAGACCAGAGCAAGTGCCGTATTGGAGATGGAATCTACTTGGCACCAAATGGGCAGCATGGTTATTTTCTAGCAACAGTTTTAAATATATAATTCAGTTGATCTCTGTGCTATTCATGCTTTTGGTTATAGCTACTGGCATTTGGGGCAATCAGAATCCAGGCATGAATCTGGCGCCAACATTTGTTTGGATAATATGGTGGGTTGGGTTGGTGTTTGCAATTGCTGCTATTGGTAATTTCTGGTTACTAGTCAATCCGTGGAGGATACTGTTTGAGTGGGCCGAGTATTGTTGTGACTATTTCAAGCCTGGTAGACGCCTTTGGCTTGGATACGATTATCCTAGATCCCTAAGTGTTTGGCCTTCACTTGGGTTTTTTATTTGTTTCGCTTGGTTCGAAAATGTTTCCCCAGGAGCTTCTTTGCCGGCTGTTATTTCGGTTATGGTAATTGCTTACTCCATAATCACATGGGTCGGCATGGCCTTTTTTGGAAGAGAGGTATGGTTGTGTTATGGAGAGGTTTTCTCGGTTATATTTGGTTTCTTCGCCCGCTTAGCTCCAACGGAATTACGCGTAACGAACACCGCGTATTGTGATAATTGTTTAGTTGAATGCAACCCGCAAGGTACTGGGTGTATTAATTGCTATCCGTGTTGGTCAATAGCGGATATTGAAAACCGACAGCTCAATATACGTCCCTTCGCCGTAGGCCTAATCGAACGCACATCTGAGTCCATCTCTAGGCTTGTTCTAGTAGTGGCTGTGCTGGCGACCGTGACGTTTGATGGTTTTATGGAAACCCCTATATGGTTCGATATCAAGGGTGATTTATGGGGTCAGATTCATATGGTTTTCGAAGATAATACCTCGTTGGTCATTGATTCTGTGGGTCTTCTCTTCGCCCCAGTTATGTTTATTGGTCTGTTCACGTATTTCTCATTATTAATGAGGTGGACTTCAGGAACTCAGGCCGGCGTTATTAGGTTGATGGCTGTATTCGCGTATTCACTGTTGCCAATAGCGCTTGCTTATCATGTTGCCCATTTCTTTACCCTTTTGGTTATACAAGGTCAACTTATCATACCCCTAGCTTCTGACCCGTTTGGCTATGGATGGAACTTGTTTGGTACATCTGGGTATAGGGTCAATATTGGTTTGATAGACGCCAAGTTCGCTTGGTTTCTAGGAGTAAGTGCGATAGTGATCGGCCATATTGTTGCTGTTTACATAGCGCACATGATTGCTCTCAGGGTTTTTGAGAATCGCCAACAGGCAATTAGGAGTCAATATCCTATGCTTGGCCTTATGGTGCTTTACACCGTGGTAAGTTTATGGATAATAGCCCAGCCCATGGTCGAGTGACCGTCTGCTGAGCTTCGGCAGGTTGACGTTCTAGGAAATGCTGGTTTATAGTCGATTCCAACAGTAGCTAGGAGAATCAGCATGCCGTTATATGAGTATTCTTGTACGACTTGTAAAATCAGGTTTGAGAGGTTGGCCTCGATGTCAGAATCCACTGATACTGCCTCGTGCCCGGATTGCGGAAGTAGGTCCCTAAGGGCAATATCTGCTTTCGCCTCATTCTCTCGTGGGATTGTAGGGGAGATGCAGCCAGTTGCTACTGGTGGTGGTGGTGGTGGAATGTGCGCTTGCGGTGGGTCTGGAGGCTGAGGCACTCAAGCGCGTTAGACCCTAGTTAGGGTCTCTGGCCTGATAATATCTCCTCTCTATCAATGTAGCTAGCGAGGTGATAAAAATTGCCTCGAGTATGGTCGCGACAACTATTGCCAGAGATGCTTGAAGAAAAAAAGCCTCCGTGAATAATCTGGTTAAATAGTTGGACCTTGGATCGAATGACCAACTACCGTCACTGAAGCTGAGAACATGAAAAGCTTCGAAAACTGCGTCAAAGCCGATCGCTGTCCCGGTCCCCGCGAACACTAGTAAACCAACCGTTGCTATGCATCCCAAGGTTAATTGTCTTAGTAGTATCTGAGCATGTCGTCCTCGTGAGATGTATAACAACCAAAGGATATATATAGCGATATACCCAGCCAGTATTTCTTGTACGCTGTAAATATTTCCAAGGAGAACTTTGACGTCTCTCATATGGATGATTTCCCGATCGTTGAACAGGCTATTGTTTTCTTCATCAGCGGGATTGATCACTTCTAAGAACTCATTGTCGGTATTGAAGTAGTCTCGGATATCCCGTGCAATCAACATAAGTTCGGACAATTCAAAGCCAGTATTGGCTACTACTTCGTTCCTTTCGAACCCGAACTTATATAATCTAAGATCGTTGAACGCCCACCTTACGTTACTCGTGATCAGCAGTAGTGGTACGGAAAGTATAAATAGGCCCAGTGTGAAGCTGGTAAGGTACCTTTTCAATATATTATTCACAATGACCTAGCCTTATGGTAAAAGCTATATTTTGTTTAATGCTTTTGGCTACGTGTTTATTTCTTGAGGTCCAGATGGATAAGTATCACCTTGACTATACTATAGGCATTGTTAAGTTGTGTGTTTTAGTTATGGAGTAGACCTTGCTGCTACTATACCAATTATATTTTAAGTAGCTGTTTATTCGAGGTCACCCCAAGTTGGTCCTCTCTTTAAATCTACCTTAAGAGGGACCACAAGGTTCATTGCTGATGGCATCAGTTCAAGGACAATATCCGTCATAGTTTCTATCTCTATATCTGGTACGTCAAATATTAATTCATCATGTACTTGGAGAACCATTTTACTCGATAGTTTTTCACGCTGCATACGTTGATCTATGTTCACCATTGCTATCTTGAGGATGTCTGCTGCAGTACCTTGAATTGGCATATTAACAGCCATCCTTTCTGCCGCTTGTCTAATCTGAAAATTTGGTGAGTTTGCCTCAGGTAAATATCGTCTTCGACCAGACATTGTCTCAAGGTATCCGTTATCAGACACTAGTTTCTTGGTCCTTTGTAAATAATCTCTTATGCCAGGATACCGAGAGAAATAACTATCTATGAAATTGGCCCCTTCTTCACGTGTTAAGCCAGTTTGGCGTGCAATGCCAAAGGCACTGAGGCCATATATAACCCCGAAATTCATGATCTTGGCGATCCGGCGCATATCTGGTACTACAGCATCCAATGGTACTCCGTAGACCTGGGCCGCCGTTGCTGTGTGAATATCCTCGTCTCTTAGAAATGCTTCTACCAAGCCAACGTCCATAGATAGATGGGCAAGTATTCTAAGTTCTATCTGAGAATAGTCAGCAGAGAGCAGGGTGGATTTAGGGGATTGCTGAGCAATGAATGCTTTGCGAACCTCTCTTCCCAGCTCTGTACGTACAGGAATATTTTGAAGGTTTGGGTCATTGCTAGATACCCGACCTGTTGCCGATCCAGTTTGATTATACGATGTGTGTAATCTACCTGTGACGAAATTTACAAGAGAAGGCAAAGAATCCACATAAGTGGACTTTAGTTTAGACAATTCCCTGTACTCCAGAATCGATTCAAGTACTTGGGGTGCTCTGGGGTCAGCGTTTGTATGGTCGCCTAGGTTTATTGATTCCTTCAGGCTTTCCAACGAAGAAGCATCTGTGGAGTATCCAGTTTTGGTTCGTCTAGTTCTAGGGAGGTTTAGGTGATTGAAGAGGATATCTCCAAGCTGTTTTGGGGAGTTGAGTGCGAATTTATGACCTACAGTGTCGAAAATATGGCCCTCTATTTCTTCGAGCCTGTTGCCTAGTATTACAGACATATGTCTGAGCCTATCCCCATCTAGGCTTATCCCGTTACGTTGCATTCTCACCAAAACAGGTACCAATGGAAGTTCCATTTGGTTAAAAAGATCCCAAAGCCTATCTTTGGATTTTAGCCCCTCGTGAAAAATCGTCTGTAGACGACCAGTCATGTCAGCGTCAGCTGCTGCATATTCGCTGACAATGTCGATTGGAACTTCAGCCATTGTTTTTTGGTTACGCCCAGTTCCTATAATACTTTGTATTGGGCTCATTTCTAGATTAAACTTATTGAACGCGAGGTTTTTCAGGCCTAATGATTGCTCACCAAGAATATGAGCGGCAACCATAGTATCAAAAGTTAAGCCATTCACATCGATTCCATAGTTAGCCAAGACTGTCATATCATACGACGCGTTGTGGCTGATCTTGCTGATAGTCGGATCTTCCATGATAGGTTTTATCATATTTAACGCGGTCTCAAGGGCTAGCTGAGTGCCAGTTTGATGGCCAACTGGAACATATGACGCACTACCAGATTTCAACGAAAAGGATATACCAACCAGATCAGCAACCATTGCGGATTTGCTGGTGGTTTCGACGTCAAAAGTAAAGGCTCCTAACTTCCTTATTTCGTTTAGGAAGCCAGACAGCCTTTCAGGGTCCAGTATGGTTTCGTAGTGAACTTCTGGCTGGGTAGTCAGATATGAGTCTGGAGGTAGAGTCTGACGGGATTGTGTGGGGTCTGGCACACGCGGAACGATGCTGTTAAATTCCAGCGTGCGTAGCAGGTCCAATACATTTTCTCTGCTGTAACTCCAGAAACGGCAATCTTCCAGTGTCATGCTGACTGGAGCATTAGTCACAATGGTAGTGAGGGTCAGGCATTTTCTAGCCAAATCCTCATTCAATACTAAAGTGTCTCTGAGCTTATCTGGGGAAACCTTGTCTATATTGGAATATATCCCATCTATACTGCCAAAATCCTGGATTAACTTTATGGCGGTTTTTATACCCACCTTAGGAATGCCTGGGATATTGTCGCTAGAGTCTCCTTGCAAAGCCTTAATATCTGGCTGTTGTACCGGATTTAAACCGGCATACCTTTCCCTAACGGCAGCCTCATCGTATATCATCTGATCTCTTACGCTCCGGTTCAACACTACTTTCACGCTAGGAGATACAAGCTGTAGGGTATCGGTGTCTCCTGTCAATATTATGCTGTCTATGCCGGCTTCAGTGGCCTGTCTACATAGGGTTCCCAGGACGTCGTCCGCCTCGTAAGCAGTTGCTTCAAAAATGGGTACGTTAAATGCTTCCATCAGTTTTCTTACCCAGGGGAATTGGGCTCTAAGGTCGTCTGGCGTAGGAGGCCTATGTGCTTTGTATTCGGTGAACATTTGGTGTCTGAATGTTGGGGAGGGTAAGTCGAATGCTATTGCACAGTGGGTCGGTCGCCACTCCTGTATGGCCTTCAGAAACGCGTTAGTGAAGGCATATACTCCACGTACATCCTCTAGGGTAGTGGCTAAAGTCAGTGGGTATGGAATAGCATGCCATGCCCGATGGACCATAGCATGGCCGTCCATCAGCATAAGCAATTGCGGCTGGGTATTTTTAATTTGTGAGATCATTGTCCTTAGGAGAGGTGCATATTATCAGCATTGTGACTAGATTATACTCTCATTGTGTAAAGTGTACTTGCAAAGTCCCAAATATTGCCAGCACGAGTATGTGTTTATGTGAGCCACATTAAAAATGGCAGTGCGGAATCTTGATTAAGACGAGCAGATAATATTTGAATAGGTTCAGGTAGGAAGGTGTTTTCAGAGCTGTGAAATAAAACACTCTACTTCTTTCTTAGAGCGTAACCTAATAAACTGAATTTTTGAATTCTTCATTTTATCGAACAATGATGTATAACGTTTCCGGCGTTTATGAAAGGTTTTCATTACCCACCAAATAATAGAATCCTGAGTAAATAGACGCCGTATGCTCTCTTCATTACCTGCCCATAATTTTTGACCTTTGTAACTTCTTATTAAACTTCTGGATATTATTCGGTACAGAACGAGGTGGAATGGTAAATCTAGAAAAACCACCATTTGTACTCGTTGCCATTTGATATCCTCAGTCCGTGAATAATTACCATCTAAAACCCAATCGTCCTCTATAACAGCTTTTTGTATTTTGTGGGAAAACTCTTCAATGGTTGATTCAGTCCAGTTCGCTTTCCAAAATAATGCATCTAACTCAATGTAGGGGATATTCAGTTTTTCAGCTATGCGTTTTGAAAAAGTGGATTTGCCGCTGCCACTAGTCCCTATTACGTTTATTCTCATTGACTTACCAAACAATCCAAGCCATTGCGGTGGATATTTATTTTGTAACTCGAATAATTACATTGGGCAAAGAATACCTTTGATATACGTATAACAATTCATACCCATGTGGGTAACTATGTTGTCTGATTACAGGTGAATAGGGAGAAGTCCTCTTATTAAGGGCTATTTTAACCCATCAGCCTATTGGTCATAATAATGCAGATGTCCACCTGATGAACGTATTAGTCATCTTCCATGGTTGAGGTGTCGCCTTCTGGTAATCCTTGATCCCATGCTTTCAATAATCTTCTCATTATCTTTCCACTCCGGGTTTTGGGGAGAGAATCTATGAACTCGATTTCTCTTGGCGCTACAGCGGCTGCAAGTTTTTGGCGGACGAATCTCATTATGTTATTTCGTAGTTCGTCTGTCGGTTCATGTCCTTCATGAAGAGAAACAAATGCCTTCACTATTTCCATTGCTACTGGGTCAGGTTTTCCTATTACGCCAGCTTCTGCTATAGAGGGGTGCTCTATCAGTGCACTTTCTACTTCGAACGGGCCTACTAAGTGCCCGGCTGTATTTATTACATCATCTGATCTGCCCACAAACCAAAAATATCCGTCTTGGTCCATACGAGCCCTGTCTCCTGTTATATACCATCCATTCTTGAATTTTGAGTCGTACATTTCCTGATTCTGCCAGTAAGCCCGAAACATCGAGGGCCATCCTGGTTTTATTGCAAGGTCCCCTTCTGTTCCAGGAAGAACCTCATGACCGGATTCGTTGACTATAGAGGCTTGAATTCCCGGGATAGGTTTGCCCATTGAGCCTGGGCGAATATCTTGGTTCGGATAATTGGCTATGAGGATGGCCCCAGTCTCTGTTTGCCACCAGTTGTCGTGAAATGGCAGTTTAAGAGTCTCTAGACCCCATAATATAGCCTCAGGGTTTAGAGGCTCTCCCACTGAGCACATATAGCGCAGGCTAGAAAGGTCATAGCGGCCAGGGACATCATCGCCAGCCTTCATAAGCATTCGTATGGCTGTCGGCGCAGTGTACCAAACAGTAACTCGGTATTTTTGTATGATTCGATACCACGTACTAGCTCTGAATCCACCTTCGTAGACCACTTGTGTGATGCCGTTGGTCCATGGAGCTGACATCCCATATGATGTACCAGTTACCCACCCTGGATCAGCCGTACACCAATATATATCGTCGTCGTGTAGATCCAATGCCCATTTGCCTGTGGCCAAGTGTTGCAGAGCCGCTAAATGAGCGTGGACTGCACCTTTGGGTTTACCTGTAGTTCCAGAAGTATAGTGCATTATGGAGTAGTCTTCTTGGGTGGTTGAAGTAATTGCAAAGTCTCGAGAGGCTTCTGACATCTCGTTTTCATAACTTATTGCGTTGTCGGCTAAACCCTCTTCTGATTTATTGCCCTTGTTTACTACAATTGTGTGTGCAAGATCAGGAAGTTCTGGGAGAATGGTGGAGATTTTCTTCTTAAGGGAGGGGGTGGTGATCAGGATTTTTGCTCCGCTGTCGAGCAATCTGTCCTTTACGGGGTCTGGGCCAAACGCAGAGAAGAGAGGTCCTGCTATTGCTCCAGCCTTCAATATTCCGAAGAATGCTATGTATAGCTCCGGAATTCTTTCCATAAATATGAAAACCCGATCGCCTTTTTCTATACCAAGTTTTTTAAGTACGTTAGCAAATTTGTTTGTAAGCTCTTTAAGTTGAGCGAATGTGTAAGTTTCTTCTTGTCCGTCCACTCCCTCCCAGTAGAGGGCAACTTTATTTGATTTAGCTCCAGTTGCATGACGGTCAATTGCCTCATGAGCAAGGTTTAAGCCACCTCCCGGTAATCCGTCAAGATTATGCTTCATCTGGTCCCAGGTAAAGGCTCTGGTGATGTCGTCGTAGTGATCTAAGTTCGGCTTGATTGTGAATTGGCTTATTGGAGGTTTCTTAATCTCTGGGTAATCCATCTGCTAGCCCCCTCGGACGCTAATACTTACGAAGAATAGTCAGTATATTAACGGATCGGTACTACGCGAACAATCCCCCGATGCGGCTAAAAAATAGGCTTTAAATGCAATTGAGTAACCATGAACGGACCGACTTGGTGATACCTGTGCTGCTGGTTCACTTAGTGTCTGTATAGATAAGAACTGAAAATATGTCTGTAAATTATTATCAGTTGCAGACAATGATTATATGTGTTCAAGTAAACACATTGTATTTGGGGGTTTTTTTGAAAGAAATTCTGCTCGATATTTACCAGCGTCTTTTTCAGCAATATGGTCCACAATATTGGTGGCCCGGTAATGGGCCATTTGAAATTGCCATAGGAGCTATTTTAACTCAAGGCACTTCTTGGGGTAATGCGGAAAAAGCATTAGGTAATATTAAAGATGAGGGCTTGCTTAATCCAAAAGCTCTTAAAGATATACCTGAAAAACATCTGGCATTCTTAGTAAAACCATCTGTGTATTTTAATACTAAGGCACGTAAGATAAAGGCGTTATGTAATTATTTGTGGTTTTATTATGCTGGGGATATCAGTAGTCTGTTGAATAAGGATGGGTGGGATTTACGCCTGGAACTACTGTCAATCTACGGCATAGGGGAAGAGACAGCTGACGATATTATCCTATACGCTGCTAAGAAACCGGTATTTGTTATAGATTCCTACACCAGGCGCATCCTTGAGCGACTTAACATACGCCCATCTAGTGATAGATATGTCTCATATCAGGCCTTGTTCATGGACCATTTACCTCTGGATAGAGAGTTATATGGTGAGTACCATGCGTTGTTGGACGTACATGGCTCGAAAATATGCAGGAAGACTGCGCCATTCTGCAAGGATTGTTCTTTGATTGATATTTGTCCTGCTGGCTCACAGGCCACGGCTTGAGCGTGTGTCAAAGCTATCCCATATTGGCACCCTAATAGTGATGAGTTATAGTGGATTTGCAGATCCGGCTCTGAGGAGCATGTGTTCGCTTTAATAGTGGATATCGGGAGTGTTGTAGCATATGGAGTTTTTAGGAATCGGTCCTACAGAATTTATAATGATTTTGACTGTATCATTTATATTTCTCGGTCCATCTAGAATGATGGGGGTGGCCCGCAAGATTGGTGGACTAGTCAGAGAGGTTAGACAGGCTATTAATGATGTACCTGCCTTGGTCTCTTTAGATGATGATTCTGATAAAGTGCAAAAGAGAGAATTGACGGAGAGTTATCAGTCAGATCTCGAAAGCGAAAAACAACGAGAGGATCAACCATAAAATGGCTGATGAACTCTCGTTGAATGGACACCTCCTAGAGCTACGGCGCCGTATGGTGATATCTGCTGTAGCCTTGTTTATATGTACAATAATAGCCTTTGTATTTCACCGGCTCATATTCGAAATTTTGATGGTTCCAGCAATGGGATTCGAATCTCTCCGTGATAATAGGCTGATTTTCACCCAAGTGACTGAGATGATCGGAATCACAATGAAAATATCTCTGATGGGTGGTTTGGCTTTGTCATTGCCAATTATTCTCTATCAAGCAGTATTGTTCGTTTCCCCGGGGCTGATGCCTAGGGAAAAGAGATACTTATACGCTTTGTTTCCAGGGGCAATTATATCTTTTGGGGCCGGCGTGTCGTTTGGATACTTTGTGTTACTGCCACCGGCCCTAAATTTTCTACTGACGTTTGGTTCAGATATAGCGGAGCCAATGATAAGGGTAGGGAATTACATAAACATAGTGATCACATTGTTGTTTTGGCTAGGAATATCCTTTGAGGCGCCATTGGTTATGTTTTTTCTTTCTAAAATTGGAATCATTACTCCAAGAGTTCTTGCTAAGCAACGCCGCTATGCCTTAGTGGTGGCCTTCATTTTGGGTGCGTTGATAACACCCACTTTTGATCCGATAAACCAAAGCCTAGTAGCTATTCCAATAATATTGCTCTATGAACTAGGTATTTGGTTGGCAAGGCTAGCGAGATTGGGAAGGCGGAAAGAAGTCGTTGGAGCGAATGAATCTGGCTCCAAACCTGTCTGATCTAGATGAAACTGGGCGTAGTTTCCCCCAAAAGGGGACTTTTTAGCTTTCTCTGAGACGATTTAAGCGATGTGCTAAGAGCCGTATCGCTCATAATGAGCCATACACTTGTGCGGCTGGATGAGTGTTTAATCGCCTTCAGCGACTTTAAGCTTTTTCCTTGCGTTTTCTGGTCCTAGGGCCAGATACGGCTTCTGGTGCTTCTAGCTCTTCGCCAGATTGACCTTTTCGGAACTCTCGTATCCCTTTACCTAAGGCTCCGCCTATCTCTCCAAGTCTTCCTACACCAAATATAATGAGTATGATAACGAGTATGATTATCAGCTCAGTGGGTCCAATTCTGGGCATTCGCTTCTCCTCGCAGGACGATCTTACGCAGCGACATAGTATATCGGCCAACCATACTAGTCAATACGGAATGATTTACAAATTTGCTAGACTCTACTGTGATACAAGAACTTCCTGTATCATGAGACGAGTATATTTTGTGGAGATTAAGTAGTGCGAAATTCTAAAGCGGTTTTGATAGACAGCAATCCTGGGCGAAGCGCTCAGACATTTGGTATTGCCAGGGAGCTTGGTACACACATCGAACTTATTCATGAACCGTCTGTCGGAGTAATTGGAAACAAGGGGGATTCTCAGTGTTACTTAGGGGTACAGAACAAGGTTGAATATATACATGAATGCTTGAGAAGCAATATAGGTTTGGGTAGTGATCAGATGAAATTTAGGCTGGTGCAGCCTGAATACACAGTGGCGACTTCTGATGGTATGCGTAACGGTACCAGAGAAATGAGATATTCTTTAATCGGGCGCGAGGTTACACATGATTCGATTTGCGAGCATTTAAGTGCCAGCGGATTGGAAGGTACGATTGCGGTAGTCGCTTGCGATAAACCGCCTGTGGGAACATTGGCAGCCCTGCTTGAACACAATAGGCCGGCTATAATGATGTCGGATGGCACCATACGGCCAGGAACCGATTCAGTTACAAGCGAAAGGATCGACATAATTTCTGGTTTTCAGGTGGCGGCTAGTGGCGATGATGAAATGAAGGAGAGAATTGCCTGTGAAGCATGTCCTGGGTTCGGGAGTTGTGGGGGCATGTTCACGTACAATACGATGCAGACCTTCATAGGTGTGTTAGGAATGGAACCACTTCATATGGTCTCTCCACCATCGGATGATCCACGAAGGATTGAGCAATTCCCCCAGGAATTAGTAGGTTACCTAAGCGGACTCATGGAAAGCCAAATCACTCCTAGGGACATTGTAACCCGCGATTCCATAAGGAATGCCTTGGTGGTTTCTATGGCAATAGGTGGTTCAACAAATGTGTTATTACATGCACCTGAAATCGCTCGTGCAGCTGGTTACGGTAATTTTTCGGATGAAATAATGTCCCCAGAGGAATTCAATTATCTGTCTCAGCACGTGGTTCCAGTACTAGTCGATGCCAGACCATTTGGAAAGTACTCGATGGTTGATATTGATGACAATGGAGGAGTTCAGGTTATCGTCAAGGATTTGCTTGATGCCGGGCTTTTGAATGGTGAAACAATTACGTGTACTGGAGAGAGCTTGGCTCAACAAGTGGAAAGACTAAATCCGCCTGATCCCGATGGAACTGTAATTTATGCGGTTAAGGATCCTTATAAACCGACGGGCGGATTGCGAATCCTTGGTGGCAACCTGTCATCTGATATGAGTGCAGTATTGAAGTTGGCTGGGGTAGAAGGTGGCTTGGAAGACAATATATTTGTCGGAAAGGCTAGAGTTTTTGATGGTGAACAAGCTCTCTTGCGCTCATTGGAAACTGAGCCAGATACTTTTTCCAATCGTGACATGGTTATTGTCCGTTACGAAGGGCCAAGTGGATCTCCAGGGATGCCCGAGATGCTAGACTCTACTTCTAGGATAACGACTCTCTGCAGAGAAAAAGGGATAGTAGTGGGGCTTATGACGGACGCTAGGTTTTCTGGTGGTTCAGTCGGACTTGTAATAGGGCATGTGGGTCCTGAGGCAGCTTTGGGCGGAGAGATCGCATTCATTGAGGATGGCGATGAAATAATAGTGGATCTTAATACCAATGAAATAAATTGTACAGAGCTTTACAGCATTGCTGTTCTGCATGAAAGAAGGCAGGCTTGGGAGAGAGTAGTAGAATCAAATGGTGGGATACACCCTTCGGTAGGTTTAGCAGACACGCGATTGCTTAATCGCATGAGGCTCTCAGCAGTCCCAGCAAAATTTGGCGCTGGTATGCACCCTGATAGGAAACTTTGGGTTAGGGAGCCGAGGAGGCCGGCGGTAACACCATTTGTACCGGCAAATAAATGGAGATAATAAATGAGAACATAGGTTTATGGTTTGCCGTCGAGTTTGATTATCGGTAATGTTTTGTTAACAAGCCAATCAATTTCTGGAAATGTAGAGATCAGACAACGTACGTAAATAGAGCTATCTAATTTGAGTATTCGTATTTATTCAAACCTCTTGCTTTATAAAGTACGGACTATATATATTGCTTCAAGGGGGTAGGTATGGATCTTGGTATTAAAGGTCGAGTGGCTATGGTTACCGGGGCGAGTCGTGGATTAGGACGTCAGGCTGCGCTTTCACTTTGCGAAGAGGGTTGTAGAGTCGCTATATGCGCCCGTGGGCAAGACGGCCTGTCAGATGTCTTGGAAGAGATGAATGGGCTTGGTCACGACGTGATAGGCGTCCAGGCAGATGTGGCGACTTCCGATGGCACTGAAAAATTCTATCAAGAAACGGTGAAGTCTTTTGGCCAGGTGGATATTATAGTCAATAATGTTGGCGGCAGCCGTGGCGGTCGTGACTTCGATACGACTACTGATCAAGATTGGCTCGACACTTTAGACTTGAATTTACTTTCGGCAGTGCGGCTGACACGCCTTGGATTGCCAGGTATGAAAGAACGCCGGTGGGGCCGCATAGTTAACATTGCGTCTATCTGGGGTAGAGAATATGGGGGTGGTCTTGGCTATATGACTGCAAAGGCCGCACTAATCGCGTTCTCAAAACATATGGCTCTGTCTCTTGCATCATATAATGTTCTAGTGAACACTTTGGCGCCAGGCTCGATTCAATTTCCTGGTGGAAGCTGGGACAGGTTTGTTAACGGAAATACACCGGAAGTGGTAGCAGAATTCATTACTCGCCAACTTCCGATGGGTAAGTTTGGCTGGCCGGAGCCGGTGGGGGCTATGATAGCATTTTTGTGTTCAGAGAGAGCAGATCTGATCACAGGAACATCGATTAATGTGGATGGTGGTCAGTCCAGATCTTTGATATAAGTCCTATATTGTAGAATGATATAGGGTGTTTTGTTATGATCCGAGATTAGTCACGCTCATTTGGTTAAGTGAGATATATGAATCGTATAACTAGACATACGGGGCTATTAGTATCAGCGTGGTTCTGCTTCTATCAAGAATAAAGTGCCTCGGTTTTGGCTGCCATAATGAAATCGTTCCTATGCAAACCTGAGATAGCATAGGTCCACCAAGATACTGTTACCTTTCCCCACTCAATCAAGATCATTGGATGGTGCGACTCAGCGTCAGATATAGTACCTATATTGTTTGCAAACTTTAGTGCTCTTGCAAAACTCTGGAATCTGAATGACCTAGTAAGTTTTGGGATGGAATTTCTATCCGTAATGTGCCAGTCAGGCACGAATGTTCTTAAAACAGCAATTTCATCATCTGTGGCTTTTGGTGAGTGGGCATTGCATGCCACACATTTTTCGTGGATAAGATTTGACATGGAAATATCTCCGAGTTCAGCCATAAATACACTTCATAATATTATCTATATTAGGCATCTAATCCAACACTTTGGAATGCTTTGGATTTTTAGATTTTCATGTGAGTTGTTTCGTTGGATACCCTATGATATCATCGCTTGCGGTGCCATATAAGCAGCAAGGCAGAACTTAACTTATAGTGTATGGAGTAAATTCGTAAGTTGGCTCTTAACCAGCCCAAAACGCAGGTTACCGTCCTTCATAGTTCAGATAACCATATTGATACGCTCTCTACCTGCGATGCTCTCGGGAAGCTAGTGGACAAGGCGAACGATTTAGGCGTTGATCTAGTCTTGCTAGCTGGTGACTTCTTCGATAATAATCGAGTGGATGACGAGGTTGTTGAGGTCACAATACAGCATCTTGGACGACTGAAGATGCCGGTTGTGCTACTACCCGGTAATCATGATCAGCTGGATCAGTATTCAGTCTATAATCGCGCCGGTTTCACTGATTTGCCTGACAATTTACATTTGCTACGTAGTCCGGAAGGCGAGACGATTACATTTCCGGACATAATGGTTCGCGTTTGGGGTAGACCCACTGTGGACCATACGCTTAGTTTCCACCCATTGGCAATGACCCCTCCTCGTGAAGGACCGTGGTGGCACATTGGAATTGTGCATGGTTTCTTCGTGCCAGATGGTGTCGAAAACGAAAGGTCGTCTCCGATTATGGCGCATGAAATTGAAGATACTGACTATGACTATATAGCGCTGGGCCACTCGGATGTGTTCGAAGAACTCTCTCAGGGTCAGGTTAAGGCAGCATTCTCTGGTGCCCCAGTGTTGAATCAAGATGGTAGCAAGTTGGGATCAGTTGCAGTAGTAAGATTCGACCCGAGTAGCGGCGTCAATATAAGCAAGGTGTCTCTTCTGTGAAACATCTTACCGTAGTGTGTATCACTTGGTATTGTTCTCGTCTGGGTTTACAGGTAATTGACTGACGTTACTTAGCTTTTGGATTTGCTAGGATTGATCTACTATTAGTTGTTTAATCAAATTTGCCATCTCAATTGCTGTTAGTGCGGCATCATGGCCCTTGTTGCCAGCTTTTCCTCCTGCCCTATCCAAGGCCTGGTCTTCGTTGTCCGTTGTGAGTAGGCCAAAAGCTATAGGTATACCCGAATCTCTGGAAGCTTGAGATATCCCTCAGGCTGTATCCGATGAGACATATTCAAAATGGGCGGTCTCTCCCCTAATGACAGCTCCAAGGCAAACTATCGCATCATATCCTCCGGTCACCGCCACTTCCTGCGCAGCTAGGGGTAATTCAAAGGCGCCTGGGACCCAGACGACAGTAATATCATCTTGGTTTACCCCTTGGTTTAGTAATGCTGCATAGGCACCGGTAGCTAGTCTGTCAGTGACGAAGCTATTGAACCTAGAGACTACCAGCGCAATTTTTAGTCCACGACCGTCTAGGGTTCCTTTAATATGAGCACCAGAAATAATCGCAGGAGTTTCTTCTGAGAACGATGGGCCTTTCAAGTTTTCGCCTCCTAACGTTCCAGAAGGTGGCCCATCTTGAGATGCTTTGTCTCCATGTAATGCTGGTTTTCCGGAGTAGGAGGTACTATGATAGGCTCTCGTTCGGTGAGGGTGAGTCCGTATCCATCTAGTCCGACTACTTTTTTAGGATTGTTGGTCAGTAGTCGCATCTTTGTTACGCCTAAGTCGACCAGTATTTGCGCCCCAATTCCATAATGGCGTAGATCTGGCTCGAAACCAAGTTTCGCGTTTGCCTCTACAGTGTCCAGGCCGCTGTCTTGGAGGGCATAAGCCCTTATCTTATTATGGAGACCTATGCCGCGGCCTTCCTGTCGCATGTACAGGAAAATTCCTCGTCCTTCTTCGGCTATCTTGCGAAGGGCTAGGCATATCTGATCTCCGCAGACGCATCTACGGCAACCAAGTACGTCGCCGGTTAGGCACTCCCTGTGCACACGGACAAGGATCGGATCATCTGTGGTACCATCCCCCATGACCAGTGCGAGGTGCTCGGCAGCATCTACCTCGCTCTTGAAAGCAACTGCTGTAAAGTCGCCGTAACTAGTAGGAAGCTTAGCCTCCGCTACTCTCTCGACTAGTTTTTCATGTAGTTGTCTGTGAGCTATTATTTGAGCCACGCTAACTATCTTAATATCATGCTTCTGAGAGAACTCGACTAGATGTGGCATACGGGCCATTTCGCCGTCGTCTTTCATGATCTCGCATATAACCGCAGCAGGATATAAGCCTGACAGTTTCGCTAGATCTACTGATCCTTCAGTCTGTCCGGCCCTAACCAGTACCCCGCCGTCTTGGTATCTTAGAGGGAAGATGTGGCCTGGTCGGGCCAAGTCTTCCGGCACAGTGTCTGTGTCAAGTATAGCGTGGATTGTGGCGTCTCGGTCGAAGGCCGATATGCCTGTAGAAGCACCTTTTGTCACATCTACTGAGACTGTAAAGGCAGTCGCGTTTCTGGAGGTGTTATCTGCCACCATCATTGGTAGCTTTAATTCATCCAACCTCTCTGAGATTACTGGCATACATATTAGTCCACGCCCGTAAGTCGCCATGAAGTTTATTACGTCCGGTGTGCACTTTTCAGCGGCTATCGCTAGATCGCCTTCGTTCTCCCTGTCCTCGTCATCAACAATGATGACCATCTTGCCTGCTTGGTAGTCTTTAATTGCCTCTTCTATTGTTGCTAGGGCCATGTCTGTGATCCACCTGTGTGTAATAATCTTGTGCAGTTGACCTAGTTAGGCAGGCTCTACCCGATCCAGCCTCACCTACTGTATGGCAGCAGTTTCTCAACATACTTGGCGAGGATATCGACCTCAAGGTTTACGGTAGCCCCTGGCCGAACACTACCAAGAGTAGTATTCTGACCAGTATATTGTACCACAGATACTGAGAAGGTCGCAGAATCATTATCAATTACAGTAAGGCTTACCCCGTCTACGCATATGAAACCTTTCCACACCACGTATTTCATTATTTCTGGCGGTGCCTGAAACTTCAAGAGCACTGCGTCTGAGTCTTCTTCTATGGATATCAATGTTCCGGTTGCATCTACATGTCCTTGAATTAAATGGCCGCCAATAGGGGCATTTAGTGTTAGGGCTTTTTCTAGGTTTACAGGATCGTTTGGGGACAACAATCCAAGGTTTGATCTTCGGAGGGTTTCTGGCATAGTATCGGCAGAGAACTGGTGATTGCCTATATGGCTGACGGTCAAGCACACGCCGTTGACGGAGACACTATCTCCCAGATTGAGTCCGGTTATGGATGAAATGGCTCCGATGGATATATAAGAACCAGTCGAGGCCTTAGTGATTCCAAGTTCTTGTATAATTCCTGTAAACAATTCTATTACCTCACATAGCCGGTCATAACTATGTCTTTGCCTATAGGATATGTTGATGACCTCTTTAATTTGAGGGCATCAGACATAGTGGTCGCGCCAATACCTTTGACCGGGGATTGAGCGCCTTCTCCTCCAATTATAACTGGAGATATGAAAACTACTACCTTGTCCACAAGCCCGAGGTCAAAAAATGATCCTAGCAGAATACCACCTCCTTCGACTAAGACACTGGTGACACCTCTGGCCGCTAAGCTGACTAGTAGGAAATGTAAGTCCACGCTGCCGTCATTTCCTGGTGATGTAATCATCTCGACACCAGCTTTAGATAAACGTCTGGTATTTTGCGCCTCGGATTGAGATATAGCAATTATTGATAACCCGGGTTCCGCCAATAGTTTTGATTCAAGTGGTATACGGCCTTTACTATCTACTACTATTCGGATGGGCTGTTGTTTACCGGGTAAATTGGAGTCGTCCCTAACGGTCAATTGTGGATTATCCTTGATAACCGTGCCGATTCCCACTATTACAGCATCTGCTTGACCACGCAGTATTCTAGATTGTCTACGTGACTCTTCAGAAGTAATCCATTTTGAATCTC
>CAZNIG010000014.1:0-16066 GCA_964573055.1 uncultured Dehalococcoidia bacterium | reverse complement strand
TCTGATTGGCGCAAATGGAAGATATAGGCCACACTTAGTTTTAGTTTCCTCTACGAAATCCAGCCGGGTCCATTTGCCCTCTTTACGGTTGGTCATGTATTTGGTCAAGACTTGACGAAAATACGTTTCTTTATTATAGTTGCTGTCTGCACACGGCTAACGCCGGCCGATGACTGGGTTAAAGCCAAAATAATGAAGTACAATAAACTGGCCCACTGCGCTTGTATGAACCTCGCCAACAAGGGCGAGGAGATTCGGTGCGTAAAAAGCTTCTGACCCACTAGAACCCCAATAGCAAGCACTGAACAGCCCTAGGACTAGCCTAGGGCTTTCTTATTAGGAGGTATATGCAGTCAGCAACCAGAATTGATCGCCCCGCAGAGGGCATATCTAAGCAAAGTGTTGCTGCTGCCGTCGTTATATTCGGGGCCGGCATAGTAGCGCTAATCATGTCTCGAACTGAAGCGATCTTAGCGCCCTTATGGCTACTAGGCATAATGGCGGGATTCACCCTACAACGCAGCCGTTTCTGCTTCGCGTCGGCATTCAGAGATCTGTTTCTTTTCGGCAACAGTCGAATAATGAAGGGTATAATTGTTGGCCTTGGAATAGCAACTTTCGGGTTTGCAATCATCATGTACAACGAAGTCCCGTTTCCCAGCTTTGGTGTAATACCCCAGCAAGCAAATGTACTACCAGTCGGCATATCCACAGTCACGGCTGGACTGATGTTCGGATTCGGAATGGTTATATCCGGCGGATGCGTATCTGGATCACTATATCGTATGGCAGAAGGATATGTTGCATCTTGGGTATCCATATTTGGTGTGATTATCGGCATGGGATTGCTCTCTCAAACATGGATCTGGTGGTGGGACATCGCCTTAGCCACGTCCCCTAGGGTATGGATACCCTCTAAACTCAGCCTAGGTTACGGGGGAAGCGCAGCACTCTCCATAGCAGCACTTCTTGGAGTATTTCTATTGACCCTGCGGTGGGAGGCTAGATCCGGATTATCCATGCCCAACATGCCTTCTAAAGACACACCGAGTGACACATGGACCGAAAAACTATCTGCCATCTGGCAATCTGTGTTCATCAGAGGTTGGCCAGCCGTAGTGGGTGGTGCAGTATTAGGTTGCATTGGCGTGTTCATGTATATGACACACATGCCGTGGGGTGTTACAGGAGAACTCGCACGCTGGTCAAACGCGATAATGACCACCCTCAACATACCTCCTCCAGAAGCTATGGGAATGAGCGACATCGGGGGATGCGCTGGCAGAGCCGGTGAATCTGGGCTGTTCACGCACACTTTCGCTGTAACGGTCGGAGTACTTCCAGGCGCCTTAGTTGGAGCGCTTTTTTCGAAGGAATTCAAAGTCCGTTTCCCGCAGAACCCCAAAAGATACATTCAGGCCCTCGGAGGCGGAGTTATAATGGGCTATGGTGCGGGCCTAGCAGTAGGATGCACTGTAGGAGCATTCTTTTCTTCAATACCATCTCTAAGCCTTAGCGGCTGGATTTTCGCTCTGGCTCTCGCTGGTGGAGCATACGTAGGTGTGCAAGCCATTAAACGAATAGGTTAAGGAGGCAATCATTATGGAACTAGACGTCAGGGGGGAAATATGCCCCTACCCGATGATGAAGGCGGTCGAGGCCATGAAACAACTAAAGGGCTCTGATAGCGTGGTGGTATTAACAGACCACGCTCCATGCCTCGATACCATACCCCCGCAGGCTGGAAGATTCGGCTACACATGCGAGGTAGAGGAATCCGGAGGCGCAGAATGGACCATAAAACTGATACCAAATGGAGGTACCTCATGAATATCATAAAATCTCTGATACTAACCATGTCCCTCATTGGAGCGGCTGTAGTAATAGGTTGTAGTAGCCCTGAACCAACTGCTACCCCACTACCGACGGCCACGGCGGTACCTACTGCTACTCCGGTACCACCGACGGCTAAACTACTCTACCTGAGCAATGACTCACCTCACATTACAGTTATAGACGCTGAAACTAACCTGGTAGTGGAAACAGCCGACGTACCCGAATTTACCAAATGGACCTGGAACGACGACAACAACTACTTCGACGGCAAAAACGTCTGGCTCGGCATGAAGTACCCAGAAGGTGATGACGCCGTGGTAATTGCACTTGATGTGGATACCCTTGAAGTGTCCAGTCGACTTGATGTTGGCAAGGAAACCAAAAACATCTACATAGGTAAGGCAACGAAGAGTGGTTTACTACCGGTAGGTAAACAAGCGACGCAAACTGTAGTGACAATTGACACTAATAACTCACAGATAATACAAACCTACGAAGACAGACCAGTAGGCTGGCATGCCAAAGAGGACGGCGTAGTCTGTGATGCAGACGTTGGGATAGGTCCAGACGGAGTAGAGCGCTTCTACTATCCAACCTTGGGAGGCGACTCTGTCGTCAGTCTCGACCCTGAAACTGGCGAGACTATAGCAGAGACTAATACGCCGGAGGGATCTAGGCCTGTAATGCACACTAACGCCCCGGATGGCAAAATGTGGGTACAGGAAATTGGCAGTAACACTAACTCCGTGTTTGATCCTGTTACGCTCGAACTGGTGGCGCGCATCGGCGCAGCCAAAGGACCCGTAGTTGGTACGTTCAGCCCAGATGGCAAGTATGCTTACATAGGGCACTCCGGAGATCCGATCGTACAGGTCATAGACACAGAGACCCTCAAGGAAGTAATACAAATAACTGTCGGAAGTACTCCTACCAAAATAGCGGTACATCCTAATGGCAAATACATATACGCAATCGCATCCAAGGAAGCAGCCTTAACCGTCATAGAAACCGGATCATGGGACATCACCGGCCGAATAGCCTTGGACAACAACGCTACAGGACTCTTCCTTTGGGCAGACTAATAATATGACCGACATTTTATCTGCTGCCAAAGCTATAGCGATGGCGGCTGATGGCTATAAGATAGTAGATGTCCGCGGGCCCTCCGACTTCGCCCGCGGACACCTTAAAGGTGCGCTAAACTTGCCATTCAGCCAAAAAGGCTTAGCCCAAAGGCTCTCCGATCTATTGCCACATGGTATTGATATAATTCTAATCGCCGATGGTGCAGATCAGGCCGACTCAGGGAAGGAACAGTTGACTGCAGGCGGCTACTCATTCAAAGGAACCGTCTCAGAAACTCTCGACTCATGGCGCAAAGAAGGCCTGCCAACAGACACTATAGAGGAAATATCACTGGAGGCCCTAGCAACAGAAATCAGCGAACGAAAACTTACAGTTCTTGACGTACGAGAGCCGATAGAATGGGAAATGGGACACGTCCCAGAAGCAACATTAATATCCCTCGGCGAGCTGCATAATCGTACCATTGAGTTGCCTGGAGATTCTAAAGTAGCGGTGATCTGCGAAGCTGGCATTCGAAGCAGCACCGCAGTGAGCTTTCTAAAGGGTATTGGTTTCTCTAACATTGTCAATGTACCAGATGGCACAGGAGGTTACCGTGCTGCAGGATTTCCACTATTTTATTTTGAACCGGGGGTGTGAATCTCAAGCAATTTAATCAATCTGACTAATTAAAGATAACCCACTACTAGTTAGATCAAACAAGAACAGATGTAGGTTGCGTAATTACAAAATAAGCAACATATTGAATAGTTAGATATTGGAACAAATGGAGCAAAATGAATAATAAATACCTTATCCCAATAATAAGCTTAGCTCTGGGACTCCTCGTCGGATTCCTATATGCCAACTCTTCACAAGCAAGTGAGATAGACAGCTTAAAAACCACACAAGCGGAACTTACAAGCAGTAACGAAAACGCTCAAACAGAAATCGCCTCCCTAGAAGCAGAAGGGGCCAAAGCCCAAATTTTACAGGCCGAAGTATCACGATTACTTTTGGAAGCAGCCTCCGGAGGCGGAGTCAACATGAAAATGATGCCCCATCCAGAAACAGGTGAAGCGTCCGTCGAATTACCAGAAGTATTCAGTTTCGACGCTCACCATGCATTTTGTCGCGTCGACACAAACAAAGAAGCATTTATAATGCCAACCTACTCTATGGGTGAAGTACTGATAGAAAAGAACGAATTCTTCATGGCAATGTCCACCACATCTGCGAACGAATTCAGTGTTACTAAGGGAACAGACGGTAGAAATAAAGTCATTATAACCGGCGGTTTAGACTGCTTTACTGAAGTCGCCAAAACAAACATGACTCTAGGTTCGAGGGATGTTGCGGAGTACGCAGAGTATAAAATTCAAGCGTATGACGGCGGCGTAGGAGGTGGAGCAGCCGGAGATACATTCGAATTCACAGTATACTTTGACCCTGACGTGGCCCCAATAAACTACGCCATATTCGGGCCAGAGTTCACCTTCACAGGTGATATGATAGACGGAGAGATAACCATACCATCTGCCGGGTAACTAGACATGCGCTTTGTCGCAATACTGCAGTGTACCTTAAGCAATAAACCCAGCCACGCTTGCGGAAGTCCGCAAGCGTGGCTAGCGTTCACCCTCATACTGATAGCGTTTATATTGTATGGGTGCACCCAGAATCATATAGCTGAACAAGATTTAGTGGTAGGCGATAGGCCAGGCATAAGCGATCACGCCACAAACGATGACCTAGAGAACCTTCAACTAAGCCTCGATGAAGTCCTAGCAATTGGGCATCAACTTTTTACCGCTTCTTTTAATACACTCGACGGTGCAACAAACTCTAAGGTAAGGCTCTTTACCTCAGACAGCCAGCTTGCCAAGATTCAGTCGCGATTCAACCGCATCTCAGGACCTGATGCCAATGCCTGCGTTGCATGCCACAATCTGCCAGCGACTGGAGGCGGCGGAGACAATGCAGCCAATGTTTTCGTCCGTGCTAATAGGCTTCCTAACGTAAACTTTGATGGCGAGGCAGGCGACTTACTAGAGGATCTGACATTGACAACCCTTGGTAACGAAAGGGGTACTACGTCTATGTTCGGATCCGGGTTAATAGAATTACTGGCTAGAGAAATGACAACTGATCTTCAAGCCATTAAGAAAGTAGCTACCGAAAAAGCTTCAAGAACCAACTTACCTACCAGAGTGTTCCTGAATACCAAAGGGGTATCTTTCGGAGCTTTGACAGTCTGGCCGGACGGTCTTATAGACGCTTCGGAGGTGCAAGGCGTAGATGAGGACTTAATTGTTAAGCCATTTAGCCAAAAGGGAGTATATACCTCGTTAAGAGAGTTTACACTCGATGCACTGGAAATACACCACGGGCTTCAAGGAGAAGAAAGGGTAGGAACTAACAAGGATGGAGACCAGGATGGGGTATCTGATGAACTAACAATATCTGATGTAACTGCCCTGACACTTTTCCAAGCAGCATTACCACCACCCTCTATTAAGGGACCAGAATCAGAATTATCAAAATCTTATGCCCTAAGAGGGGAACAACTTTTCAATGAAATAGGATGTGCCGTTTGCCACAAGCCATTCCTTGAGCTAAACAGCCCGATTTACTCGGAACCAAATCAGTTTAATCCGCCAGGCACACTCACGGATTACTCACTATCTGACATATACCAAATTAACCTTTACGAGGAAGCTAACTCAAATACTGTTGTCCGCACAGATCACGGTACATACTTGATATATGCCTACACAGACTTGAAACGCCACGACATGGGGCAATTACTAGCCAACGAGCAGGTGGAGCAAAGATTCGTTGAATCGCCAGTCTGGTTAACCCGAAGGCTATGGGGAATGATGTCCGAACCGCCATTCCTACACCACGGCAGAGCCACTCTAATTGATGAAGCAATAATATTCCACGGAGGCGAAGCCGATTCCGCACGCGCAAATTACCAAAATCTCGCACAAGACGACAAGGACGCCATAATAGAATTCCTAAGGACATTCCAAACCGATGTCAACTAGTAAATTAAATAATAATCCTTACCTCGGGCCAGCAAATAAATAACTACAAATCACAAATTAAGATTAATGCCACTCAGGAGAAAAGACAGCATGAGCACTAACCCAAATATTGTTACAGTTGACGTACGTGGTGAAATCTGCCCTGCCCCACTCATTAAGGCCACGGAAGCCATACGTGCAGCTGAAGAAGGTCAAGAGATAGAAGTGTTAATCGATTTTCAACCAGCCGTACTAGCCGTAACAATGGCTGCGCTTAAGGAAGGCTGGAACATACAGATCAGATGGGCAGGTACAAGCGAATGGAATGTCCACCTCACACCAGTTAAGTAGCTCCTCTAATTATCTCTATCGATATCTGGTAGCCTTAATTTCTTCCGAAGGTTCATAACACGAAAGGTCTACAATCCCGTCATCTCTCAGGGCTTCAATATCGGACAGAGTTTTACCAGTGTAGCCTTGAGGATCCTTTGTAACTATTGCGAGGGCAGCATCTGCGAAGAGAGCTGTGTCAAGCATTCCGTCCACGTACCCACCACGCATCATCATCGTTCCTTCACTTGTACGTTGCCCATCAGGCCAAAGGCAGTTGGCAGCTATCCCGTGTTCTTTAAGTTCTTCCGCGAAGCCCAGTGCAAGACGGGTTTGCAATTGCTTCGAGAGCATGTACGGAGACGCCCCTAGAATAGAGCTTTCTAATTTAGGCGACACGGATATTATATGGCCTCCACTTTGCTTTAGGGCCTCTAGTGATCCTCGAGCAAGAAGAAATAAGGCCCTTGGGTTCACATTCATGGATATGTCCCAGCGATTGGGATCTATATCGATTGCGCCGCCCTGAAAGTTGGCTGCAGCATTGTGAATCACTATATCTATACGTCCAAATTTCTCGAGTGTCGCCTTCACGGCAGTACCTATATCCTCAGTCGATCCCACATTGCACCGTAATGGTAGACAAACCCCTCCCGCGGCCTCGATCGCTTCTGCTGTCTGATAAATTGTTCCCGCAATACGAGGATGTGGTTCTTCTGTCCTTGCAAGTACGGCTACCTTAGCACCCTGATCAGCGAATCTCACGGCAATAGCCTTACCTAACCCTCTGCTGGCTCCAGTTATTATGGCAACTTTTCCTGATAGGACGCCCATTGCTACATCTCCTTTTGAAAGACAGGGCTAAGTGTGGTTACGATCTATATGGGCATTACACTTACCAATGCCTACTATTGGTGGATCACACCATCCCGCAGGCCAACAAGTCTCTAATACAAGTATATATCAAGTTAACCTACAGTATCAGAACTTGAACACTACGCAGGCTTGAACTTAACAAGAGTCCAGGCATCTGTAACATCGTCGTATGTAGCTTCGACTTTCATCCCTACATTGATATCTTCAAGCTTGCAGTCTACCAAGTTAGACATCATTCTAATTCCTTGGCCTTCCTCTAACTCGACCAGGCATACAACATACGGAGAGTCACCCTCGAATCCTACGGCTGGTTGATGAACCACGGTGTAGGAGTATAAGGTGCCCTTCCCGCTGACGCTTGTCCATCCTAAATCTTTACCCAATCTAGCATCTGAGAAACATGTGGGATTTGGACATTGCTCTCTCGGATACCAGAATATTCGCCCGCAGTGGCTACATCGTGGCATCACTAGCTCATGCCGTTTAGCGGCTTCCCAGAATTCTTTACTAGGGGCAGGATTAAGTGGCTGCGGAAGCGGCTTTGGATATTGTACTGTCATCACTAATCTCCTAGAGAGTTTCGTCTGTTCCAAGGATTGCTGTCGAAGCTTTTGACAGTCCGTCCCCAGCCAAGTTAACCATACAGAGGTTTGCGTCATCAACCTGACGAGATCCGGCTTCACCCCTGAGCTGTCGAACGGCTTCAATCAGGTGAGGAGCGCCACTTGCTCCCTGAATTGCATCAAGCCTTCCACCCGAAAGTTGGCCCCCATCAGTATTAATCGGAAGCGTACCATTGTAGGTAGTATCAGTAGCCGCCAGAAAAGCGCCACCCTCCCCTTTCCTGCAAAAACCAGCGTCCTCCAGAGAGGCTGCTGCGAGTATAGGATATCTATCATGAAACTGCAGGAGATCCATATCGCGCGGGGCGTATCCAGCCATCTCACATGCATCTTTGGCCGACCATACGGTCGGTGTCAGAGTCAGTCGAGGGTCTATATACTCTATGCCCTCATTCTTCAAATAAGGTGTGTCACCCGGCGTACTCGCACCAAGGCCAAGTACATATACAGGGCGGTGTGGCGCCGCATCTGCATTTTCAGATGAAGACACTACAAATGCACAGGCCCCACCTACCAGCGGAGCGCACTCAAGACTATGGAGTGGCTCGACTACCATCGGGGACCTTAGAACATCCTGAACCGTTATTGCTCCTTCATTAGCCATAGCAGCTAGTGGGTTGCGCAAGGCGTTGAACCTAGTATTTACCGCATAAGCAGCCATCTGCTCAGCCGTGGTACCAAACTCATGCATATGCCTGTTGTACATCATTGCCAAAGTGAGATCCTCTATCGTGTACGTCCCATATGGATCTTCGAATTCCTGCCCCAGGGTCCATCCCTGCCGTAGCCTTGGCATTGGGTTACCCTCATCACGTCCGCTTCCATAAACAGCCAGAACATACTTTGCCATACCATAAGCCACAAGAGATGAGGCAACCGCAAGCCCAACTAGGGGGCTGGTACCTCCCATAGTTGCACCAATAGCAAAGTTACCACCCAAACCCAAATAGAACTTAAGGCTTCCCGCGTTCTCCCCTGCACCTCCAATACACACGAGTGCATCTATGTGCTCTTTTTGAAGCCCCGCATCTTCAATAGCTGCTTTCGAGGCCTCAGCGCACAGGCCTAGAGACGATTTACCCGGCCAGCTCCTCTGACGGGCTAGGTCACCTATTCCGATTATAGAAGCTTCCCCTCTTAGAGATTCCTCAGCCATTTTGGAGTTCTCCCTTTTCTATTTGGTCTTTCCGTCTCTAACATGCCCACCAATCAATAATACTAACCTTCACGAACGGGCCTAAATTTAGGCAGTGTCCAATCCGGTGTAACATCATCAAAAACCACTTCCACTGGCATATCAATCTTTATGTCATCCGGAACCGGTGGCACATTCTGCCCTATCGGGCTGTGATCCACTAACATAGTATTTATTCTAACGCCTTCGTTTAACAACACCACGCAGTTGACGTAAGGGACGTCTTCGTTAAAACTAGGTGAAGCAGGCTGGTAAACTATCGTATAGGAATACAGCCTTCCCTTTCCTGCTGTCGGCACCCATTCCAGATCCTGTGATAGGCAGAATGGGCAGATCTCTCTTGGAAACCAAACCCAACGCGCGCAGGGTTTACATCGCTGAAGGGCCAGCTCGTGACGCTTGGCAGCCTCCCAATAGGGCCGACTTACCTCAGCATTGTAAACACTTGGAAGGGGTTTATTATACGGCGTAGTCATAGCTGACCTCCTTAGAGTGTCTCCTCGGTACCCATGACGCATGTAACCATGCGACTAGGACCGCCCCCTCAAGTGTTCCATATGCCGAGCTTAGCTCCCTGCACCTGGTGACCTCCCTCTCCATCTGTCGCTGCCCGGCCAGACAACTGTCGAACCGTCTCGAGGATTTGCTGGCAGCCACTGGCTCCCCCGGGGTTCAACTGCCCCATAGACAATTGACCGCCATTAGTGTTGGTAGGATGGTTGCCCTTGTAAGTGGTATCGTTTGAGTCCATGAACGGACCGATATCACCTTTCCTCATCCCCCAGAGCCTCGCTGACTCCAAACTGGAGCCGTTAAGAATAACGTATCAGTCATAGAAGTTGGCGAAGTCCATATCATTAGGACCGTAACCTGCCATCTCGTACGCAAGCCGAGAAGTATATTTCACTCCAGGCTCTACCCATCTGGTCTGCTGCATATCAGGCTGTGGTGAATGCTCTCTGACCCCAATCCCTAGCACATAAACCGGCGGATGAGGATGCGATTTGGCTAGGTCCGCCCTTGTCATAACCCATGATATAGCTCCAGCTACTGGCATAACACTCTGAAGAAGTGTTATAGGGTAGTTTGTATACCTGGCGCCGAGAACATCGTCAACCGTTATTGGGCCATGAGATGCGAAAAAGGATCTCGGAACATTAAGTGTGTTAAACCTTTGGTTAACTGCTATCTTGGCAAGTTGTTCTCTAGTGGTTCCGAATTCATGCATATGCCTTGTGTACATATGCCCGTAGCCGTCGTTGGCAGCTACAGTCTGCCCATATGGACCGCGCCCGAATTCGTTAGCTGGGCTACCTGCAGCCACAGTCCTCGCTTCCATACGCTGCCCTTCCCCAAGTATGCCTGTATCTCGAGCTCCACCGAATGTACCCAGAACATACTTCACCAAACCCGAAGCAAGCAGACTCCCTGCTGCAGCGAATGCTGCTCCAGCACTCGAACCAGCCATAGTGCTCCCTAGGGCCCATTTAACATTAGTGAGACCCATATAGTGGGCCAAAGGACCTGGCGGCTGTTCCCCAGCCCCAAGCGTTACCAACGCGTCTATATCTGTCGGCTCGATTCCAGCATCCTGTATTGCCATCGCACCAGCCTCTGCGCACAATCCGTAGTCTGTTCTACCAGGCCAGTTTCTGACATGGGGAGTTTCGCCGTAGCCTACTATGGCAATCTTCCCTCTCAGCGTTTTTGAGCTTGAAGCCATTATTCGTCACCTCCAGATAGAAACATTCATGATATAGGAGACGAGTCATCCATCGCCTTTATTCGACCACTCTCTGGATCTCTGGTGTAGTCCCAGCCTAGCACAGGTTCTCGGCTCCACAAATTACCACAATCTGCACTATCTGGAACTAGGCCGCCAGTATCAATTCTACCGGCTGTAGTAACATCGCCAAACTCATCCTTGCTGAACGCGACTATCCTTGATGGAATTCTTTGGCAGTTCTCGTGACCACTGGGGCAGGTGGCTGGCATTTCCCATAGGCTCATAGGACGCAGCCTCTCGAAGGTAATTTCACAACTCGAACATCGGTATTCGTAGATAGGCATGTGTAATCAAAGCCGAATATAGCAGTAATTAGTAATATCAGTCAAGCCTATTGCCACAGATCTGTTGATGTTACGCACGTAAATCCCAAGATGTATAATTTGGTACAGATCGGTTACCTAAGACGTGATCTGTATATATTTCCACTCAGTCGGATTATACTGTCATACATAAATCACACCTGCATTTAAAAATTGATAGATTTATAATACTGATATGATAGACTACTCGATCCTTGATACACCAGAAATAACCTCTAGAATGTTCTATCCGGAGAGTATGTGGTGGCCTCCTGAAAATACTGTCGAAGACCATCTAATCCCTGTAGACTCGACCGTCTCACTTTCGGCGAGATACTATCCTTCAGACTCTTCCTTTCCTACAATTCTTTTTTTTCACGGTAATGGAGAAATAAGTTGTCAATATGACATGATGTCCAGATATTACACGAGAGCGGAAGCCGGATTATTCGTAGCAGATTTCAGAGGCTACGGACTGAGCACCGGTACTCCTTCCTTTTCAAGCATGATCTCGGATTCCAGCGCAATATTCATGTACTTCGAATCCTACATGGCTACACAGAAGGTAACAGGCCCATTATTCGTGATGGGTAGGTCTTTGGGATGTCATTCTGCAGTGGCAGTTGCTGCTACGTATCAAGACAGAATAGCAGGACTAATTACAGAAAGCGGCTCAGCAAACATAGAACGATCATTACAGCGACTTGGCCTACCAGAAAACTCCCCGCAAGTAGAAACATTGCTGGATAAGCATCGGAAAAAGCTAAAATCAATATCACTACCGGTATTGGCCATACATGGAGCGATGGACAACATGGTATCAATAGATGCAGCTACAGAACTCCTTAGTACCATAGGATCAGAAAAGAAGACTTTAGAGGTAATACCAAAGGCTGGCCACAACGACCTCTTAATGCTGGGTGGCGAACAATACACTAGATCTCTGGCCAAATTCATACACGAAAATTCTAAGTAGAAACGTAATAGCGAAACGATGCCCGATCCATATATCTTTGTTAATCTAATTTTCGCTTCCGACGAAACCAGTGGCCTCACTCACAAATTTCACTATCTCCTGAAGACTGGCACCTGGACCGAATAATCCTTTTATCCCGGCGGATTGTAGAGCCGTGTAATCTTCCTTAGGAATTATGCCGCCGGCAAATACAACAATATTTGACAAGTTATCTTCCTCTAGCAAGCCCATTATCTTTGGCAGAAGATCAAGATGTGCACCAGAGAGAATGCTCAGGCCAATTGCATCAACAGTTTCCGCCCTCGCTTTTTCTACAATCATCTCAGGGGTTTGCCTGATACCTGTATATATCACTTGAAACCCGGCATCTTGAAGTGCCCGTGCCACCACTTTGGCACCCCTGTCATGTCCATCTAAACCGGGCTTGGCCATCAGAACCCTAGGAACGCGCGATCCGGTCAAACCAACACCTCCAAACTCTACTACACCGACCTTAGTACTGCTCCAGAACTATATTCATTCCGGACAATTTATCTAACGGAATACCAGCACCTTCAGTATTCTTACTGAAAAACGGTATACCACTCAAAGCCGCCGTTCTCAAAACAAGAGCAGATATCCCTTCACTTCTAGAGCCTGCATCCTGATCAGACCCTATTTGCGTACCCAACTGACTGAATTTGAGTTGAGGATGCACCTGCGATCCCGCTAAGTTCAGCCAGACAGATTGGGGACTTGCTGATCCTTGATTACTTATATCAGTCATATTTTCCGCCATGTCAAAATTCCGTATCCATGAATCCGATGCTTGCCTAGGGTCTGTCACTAGCACTTCAAGATGGCCGAATTTTATGTTGTGATCGTTGGGTGTACGTAGGTTCACCTGGGCGATTTCTACGAGCACGCCATTAGCTGCCCTAGGATGGATAAACTCTACTAAACCAACAAAGCCTTCCCGAGGTGAACCTTGCACAAGTTGCACCTCCCTACTTTTCAGAGCCTCAATTTCAGCCTCGATGTCACTAACTTCGAAACAAATGTGATGTATGCCCTCACCACGTCTATCAAGAAACCGAGCCACAACGCTTTCTGAGTTAGTGGGTTGCATTAATTCGAATCGCATATCTGCGGTGGGAACTAACGCTGCAATAAGTTGCTGGTCTTCTACTTCCTCCCGCTCTGCTATTTTCAGGCCCAGTACTTCCTCCAAGTTGTCCGCTGCCTCATTCAAGTCACGTACTGCCACTCCTATATGGTCAATCGCGATAAACACTGCACTCCTTCTTTTAGAAAGCTGTTAGAAAGTCACCAGTTCCTGATGAGTACCAAATACACCCCTCAAGACATCACAAATTTCCCCGGTTGTGCAATATGACTCAACACAAGCCAATATGGCAGGCATTGTGTTACCAGTGCCTCTTGCCACGCGCTCAAGCTCTACCAATGCTTGAGCCACCCTAGCACTATCACGCGTGGCCCGCACTCTTTCAAGACGAGCGATTTGCCGGCTTCGTTCCTCAGGATTTATCTTAAGAGTTTCTATCGTCTGTTCTTCCGATGTCTGAAAAGCATTCACCCCGACTACAGAACGCTGCCCGTGTTCAATCTCAAGCTGAAGTTTATAGGCTGCATCACCTATTTCTCGCTGCTGGTATCCCTGGTCAATAGCCGAAACAGCCCCCCCAAGTTCGTCTACCTGCGATATGTATCGAATAGCCGCCCGCTCTATCTCATCCGTCATTTTCTCCACATAGTATGAACCAGCAAGAGGATCAACGGTGTCAGTAAGTCCGCATTCAAAGGCCAAAACCTGCTGTGTTCTTAAAGACAAGGTCACGGCGTCTTCAGTCGGCAAGGAGAGCGCTTCATCTTTTGAGTTAACATGGAGCGACTGGGCACCTCCTAATATTGCAGCGAGAGCCTGCATACTCGAGCGAACCACATTATTATCAGGTTGCTGAGCGGTTAGGGTTACCCCGGCCGTTTGCGCATGAAACCGCATCATTTGGGAACGTGGGCTCTGAGCATTAAATCTTTCTTTTATGAGTCTAGCCCAAAGCCTTCTCGCAGCTCTAAACTTAGCTACTTCCTCGAGAAGGTTGCTCTGAGCAACAAAGAAAAATGTCAACTGCGGAGCAAATTCGTCTACAGAAAGGCCTGCATCTACTGCGGATTTCACATAAGCCAAAGCGTTCGCTAGAGTGAAGCCTAGTTCCTGAGCAGCAGTACACCCCGCTTCTCTCATATGGTACCCACTAATCGAAATGGTATTCCAGTGCGGTGTCTCCTTGGCACAGTATTCGAAGAGATCTGTCACGAGCCTCATAGACGGCGAAGCAGGATATATGTGCGTGCCACGCGCTACATATTCTTTCAAAATATCGTTTTGTACCGTGCCTCTAAGTTCCTTAGGATCCACTCCTTGTCTTTTCGCACTCGCTATGTAGTAAGCAAGGAGAAGTGAGGCGGTAGCATTTATTGTCATAGACGTTGATACCTTTGAGAGGTCAATACCCTGAAAAACTATCTCCATATCCTCAAGATTGGAAATAGGAACACCTACCTTACCAACCTCACTGTAAGCGATCGGATGATCTGAGTCATACCCTGTTTGGGTCGGTAAATCAAAAGCCATTGAAAGCCCTGTTTGGCCTTGTTCGAGAAGGTAGTGATATCTCTGGTTTGTTTCCTCAGCAGAGGCAAACCCAGAATACTGACGCATGGTCCAAACCCTACCACGGTACATAGTAGGCTGTACCCCACGCGTGAACGGGAAGCTACCTGGATACCCCAAATCCCTCTCATAGTCCTGATCGGCAATATCCTCAGGGGTATAAATCGGATCTATTGCCAATCCAGATGTAGTCTCAAACTGATCTTGGCGCTCCGCAATGCGCTCAGTAGCAGGCTTCCAAACCTTATCTTTCCATTCTTGTTTTCCGCCATCAGGCATAACTGCCTCCTAAAATAAATCCACATTTACAAAAATGCGCCAGAGAATAATCAGGGGTTATAAGCAGAATGAGCCTAGAATAAGAGATGCCCAAAATGATGTCAAGATCGAGCAGCGTCGGTCGCAGTAATTCAACGTTTTTGAGGATATACCTGATATTATTTGCCTATTATGTTAATAGCTAATATGCTTGTGTCCAATTTAACGAGATACTGAGGTTGTCTAATGACTAACTCAAAATTACACGTAGGGATTATCGGGGCCAACGTCACTTACGGGTGGGGGCCTAGGGCTCATCTCCCTGCAATTTTGGGCCTACCGGAATTTGAGCTCACTGCAGTTTGCACGGCTCACAGAGAAACGTCAGAAGCATCCCAGAAGAAATTCGGAGCTATCCATGCATTCCATGATTATCGTGAAATGATAAACCACCCAGACATAGATATAGTCTCTGTCGTAGTCAAAGTCCCACAGCACCACGAAATGACAATGGCAGCGCTAAACGCCGGAAAACATGTTTTCACCGAATGGCCTCTAGGAGCAAACCTAGAAGAAGCTCAGGAGATGGCAGACCTAGCCAAGGTAAAAAGAGTTCACACAATGGTTGGAATGCAAAGACGTTGTTCTCCTATATACCTAAGACTTAAGGAACTTATAGACGATGGATACGTCGGCACTATCCTCTCCTGTAGCCTTAAACAAATTGGATCTGGGGTTCAAGCCAGAACTTCAGATAGGACATGGCAAAAAGATGCGTCTCTAGGTGCGAATACATTAACTATAGCTTTCGGTCATGCGATAGACGCCCTCACCATGTGTGTTGGTGAACTATCTGAAGTCTCAGCTATTATAAGCACACAGGTAAAAAAGTGGTACGAAAGCGACACTGGCAAATGTGTAGACGTTACATCACCAGACAATATCCTCGTATCCGGAACACTCGAAAACGGTGCGGTACTGTCGGCTCACGTGGCGGTTCAACCCTATCACGGTAGTGGCCAACATCTAGAGATCTACGGGACTGAAGGAACCTTAGTAGTAGATCATGGCGAAACAAGGCTTCTAGGAGCCAAATCAGGGCAGAAAGAACTTGAA
>CAZNIG010000013.1:0-18260 GCA_964573055.1 uncultured Dehalococcoidia bacterium | reverse complement strand
CAAATACCAATAGCAGCAATATGACTAGTACGCCCACAGGGATTAAGGTTTTCAGTAACATACTTACGGAGATTAACTCTTTAAGTTTGCGAACTAACATTCTTCCTAGCGTCTCCTGAAATACGGTGAGCAGAAGGTATTCTTGTTTCAGACATTAATATATCCTTTTAAAAGGGATAAGGTTGGGGTAATCGAGCTTATCATAAGATGTGGCATGAGTCGTAATGACCCGTCAAGGCCTATACTATGGTACTCAGGAACGGACTCGAACCTCCACTCCAGATAAAGGGAAACGGATTTTAAGGTTACAACCCAACAATCTTTATACTGGAGTGAGCCTTATATCGTTTATTAATATTTAGCAATAATGCGGTTATGCCTTCCACATATGAAGAGTTTTCCAGCGATCCCCCATCTATTGGCCTAAGGTCCGGAATTTTAATAACCAACTCATCCACAACCTTCTTTGCATCGCTGCTATCACCACAAATCACAACGTCACCATGAACGTCGGCTGGAAATGCCAACAAATCTTTGGCACTTACGTTCTGGAAGGCAGCTACTATTTCAGATTTAGGCAGTAAGCTTCGAGCTTCGAGCGACGCAGAACCTTCCTCAACAGCCTGGGTGTAAAACCTTCCATCATGTACAGCCAATGGCGCTACCGTGTCCACCACTATTTTGCCTGCAAGATTGCCACCCACAGTTTCCAAGAGTCCTCTTTGACCAGCGTAAGGGACGGTTATGAAAATGACGTCGGCCGTTCGCGCAACATCTTCATTACTACCGCTATATATTCCTGAAAGGCCATACTTTTTGGCCATGCCATTAACTGTCTCCTCGGCCTTAGAAGAATCCCTTGATCCAATCATTACACGCTCACCTGCAAGACATAGCCTAAGCGAAAGACCACGGCCCTCTTCGCCAGTCCCCCCAAGAAATCCAAGCATATCATCACATCCATATTGTTGTATTCCAGTCTGATAACGCTACAACACTAGCATAGGCATTCAGACAAGAAAACCCCCAAATATCACTAGGTTACACCGCCTTATATGAAGTAGAATTAATCTAAGGAAATCATACTATGGATTTATACTCCAATCTGATAAAGCCGCTCATATTTCGCCTGCCACCTGAGCGGGCACAAAGGCTAGCTCACATAGCCTTAAGAGCTATCCCCCTCTGGAAGGTTTTGGGACAATTTTGGCAGGTAGTTGACCCCAGACTAAGCACGACTGTGGCTAATATCAAAATCCCTAACCCAATAGGTCTAGCTGCGGGATATGATAAGAATTGCGAAGCCATAACATCGCTATACAACCTAGGCTTCGGCTACATCGTGGGCGGAACAGTAACTAGCCATTTTCGTACTGGAAACCCCGCTCCAAGGTTGCTCAGAGATCCGAGCAACCAGTCCCTAATCAACTCTCTCGGTTTCCCAAGTAAAGGATTGGAGGCTGTCTCGCAAGAACTATCGTCACGACACCACAATGCCAACCCATTACTCATAAGTATATCGGGACTCTCGATAGAAGAATTCGTAGATTGTTATAAAACTCTACAACCAGTATCGTCCGGCATAGAACTCAATATAAGTTCCCCTAACACAGAAGGAATTAGAATATTTCAAGAACCAGACATGCTTAGGCAACTCCTGGCCGCACTAACTGAAGAGCAAGAAACACCCATTTTCATTAAGCTTCCACCTTATTTCGATGAACCCCAAAGAACACGCGTTATGAAAATTCTAGATGTGTGTCTTGAATACAACCTGAGTGGCGTTACAGCGGCAAATACCCGCCCAGTTAGGGACGTAAGGCTAGCTATTGGACAAGGAGGAATGAGCGGCAAACCAATATTTCCAGATATGCTTCGCATAGTCAGAGACATAAGGAAGCACACAGGGCCACAGTTTGCAATTAATGCATGTGGAGGGATTTCCTCAGGAGAAGACGCGTTGGCCGCCATCCAAGCTGGAGCTAATACTATCCAAATATACACCGCCTTCGTGTATCAAGGGCCAGCTCTGCTCAAACGAATAAATTCACAAATACTCTCGTATTTGGACAAAGAAGGCGTGGATTCACTGGAATCATTGGCAAGCAGCATAGGCTAGATCGAAAACCAGTGGGCCATATCATGCCTCAACAAGCCACCATAAACATAGGCCTGATTACCAAGTATGGTTGAATTTAGATCTCATTGGTTCTCTATGCCCATTAAAACACCGGGATAGTGCACACTGACAGATTCTACGTCCTCCCAAACAAACGAGGCGAATTCAGTGCTCTCCGGTACTTCGAAGAAGAACCAGCCAGAAATCTCGAAACCCATAGTAAGGTTATGCTGCCCCCACAGATGTACACCAAACAAATTCCTTTCGTATGCCGTTTGAGTAGTTGCGACCTTGCGCTGCTCAGCATCGAAAGGAGAGAATTCCACACCTCCTACATCACGTAGGATAGAGGCCCGTTCATCGATTGAGAGGATAACTTGTGACGACTCTGGGTTTACTACCCGGGCCTTCACGGCAGCTATAACATTACCAGAGCCAAGTGGTTCAATCATGTAATTCTGGCCACCAACAGTGTATACAATGTCATTCAGCACCTTTGGAAAGTGGGCGCCGATTGCAAGGAATTCGCCTTTTCCCCCATACTCATTGTCTGGTTCGCGTATACACCCAGCTATAAGAATAGCTACTACGCCAATCAACAAAGCAATCCTTATTAAAAGACTGTAAGAAAGAGCGTTCGGTTTTGCCTTAACGGTAACGGTAATCATTTCAAGGGGCCATCCGTGACAGACTAGGCATTGACCGCAATCTGCTAACCAAATCAGGCAGAACACGGAGCACGTAATCTACTTCATCCTCACTATTGTCTTTCCCAAGAGTCAGACGCAGACTCCCGTGGGCTAACCCGGCTGGCATGCCAATTGATAGCAATACGTGAGAAGGTTCCAACGATCCAGAACTACACGCACTACCGCTTGATGCCGCTATTCCAGCGAAATCGAGCCCAAGAAGTATGGGTTCGCCTTCCACGCCTTCGAATGAGAAATTCGCGTTATTCGGTAATCTAATGGTAGGATGTCCATTCAGGCGCACGCCTTCAATTCTGTCCTGTATACCCGTGATCAATTTACCCCTCAACTTTAGGCAATGCTCAGAATTAGCAGCCTGATCTCTACTAGCCAGTTCCAATGCCAAGGCAGTACCGACTATCCCAGGTAAATTTTCTGTGCCAGCACGCCGTTGCCTCTCTTGGGCTCCTCCCTGTTGCTGTGATATGAAGGGGGTACCACGCCTTATGTAGAGGATACCAGTTCCTTTGGGTCCGTAGAACTTATGAGCAGACAGGCTCATCATATCTACACCCAAGGCATTTACGTCTATCTCCAAGTAACCAGCTGCCTGTACTGCGTCCGTATGTACTACTATATTACGGCCTAGTCTCTTCCCTTCCTCTTTAACAAGCCGAGCAATATCAGCCACAGGCTGAATTGTGCCAACCTCATTATTCGCCAACATAACACTAACAAATATAGTACGGTCTGTTATAGCGCCTATTACATCGTCTACTTTAACCATTCCATACTGGTCTACTGGTAAATATGTAACTTCAAACCCTATATCCTCGAGGAACTGGCATGCATGCAACATAGCATGATGCTCTACAGTCGTTGTTATTATGTGATTGCCAGTACCACGCAAGGCAAAGACAGCGCCTTTGACTGCAGCGTTATCAGATTCGCTTCCTCCGCTAGTGAAGACAACCTCACTGGTCCTAGAGCCCAAAACCCGGGCCACGGATTCCCTAGCTTGATCTAATGCCATACGAGCCTGCTGAGCCAAGCCATACAGGCTAGAAGCATTACCGAAGCTATTCGAGAAGTATGGAATCATAGCATCAAGTACACTCGGATCTACCGGCGTAGTAGCAGCATGGTCCATGTAAACCGTATTAGACTTGCTTTCCATCGGATAAAACTCCTACTGGCTTAACCCTAACGTAGCACACTGGGCTACAGCGTTTCCATTGTATCACTCTGAATTGCCACGCGCACCCACAATAACATCGCTAGTAACATGATAACTAAAAACGTTTAGCATATAACAACAATTTGTTGTGCTTAATGTGTATACTATCTGTTGTTATGATGGTATTTATTCCTAGAAACGGGGTACATCTATGACTACAAATGAACTGGGCAGACTGCGACAAGAAGTTAGAACATGGTTGGGTGAGAATGTACCACCTGACCTAGAGATACCTAAGAAAGCGACAGACATGTCTGACGACCTGGTTCGCTGGACATTAGACTTCTACAAAAAACTTGGTGCGCAAAGATGGCTAGGGCCAGACTGGCCTACCTATTTTGGCGGAGGCGGCTACTCGCCTAGTGAGTCCCAGGCGATCAGACAAGAACTACAAAGCATACCACTCCCACGACTACCTTTAGATCCTATGTGGCTGATTCCACTTCGGGCCTACGGAACAGAAGAACAAAAAGGTGAATGGCTATCCAAAACACTGTTAGGTGAGATTACTGTAATGCACGCGATTACTGAGCCTCGGGGTGGTTCCGACCTTGCTGGCCAAACCACGCGTGCCATCAAAGACGGCGATGGTTATATGGTAACTGGTGAAAAGGGGTATATTCATGGTCCGTACGTGCCTGATTACCTGTTCATGGTGGTAACGACAGACCCAGACGGGCCAAAGTATGAAAATCTATCCACTATAATCCTCGATACCCATTCGGAGGGAATCAAATTCGTTAAAGGATCAAAGAATTTCATGGGCAACACTGATTCCAACGCAATTCTAGAGAACGTATGGCTACCGGCCGACAGGATAGTGGGCGGTGAAGGCAACGGATGGGAAGTAGCTCTGTGTATGATTGACGTAGAGCGAGGTTTCCCAGGCGTCACACCAGAACAGCGTGACCTTATAGAGAAGCGAGAGCGGGAATACTGGGGCTAATGAATATTCACCACTGCAAACTGCCGTCCATAATACCAGAATAAACCCTCGTAGGTAGAAACAGCCATGAGTGTATGTCTCTGTGGTAGTAGCGTGTATCAATATGATTCGTTTGCCTGACCATCCTTGGGTCAAGCGATTTCGACCCTGTAGAAAACGTCCACCAATTTCCGGCATATGTGCTTAACGACTGGGTATGCAGGTCTGCGTACTTGAAAACTGAACCCAATCGTTTTTGAACCTGAATAACGAATTCCCTATGAAAATGAAGAGATTCAGATTGAATAACCAGCATCCCATTGTCTCTTAGTGCGTTGTAAACTAACAAAAAGAATTCCTCTGAATATAGACCCTCAGCACCCCCAACTGGATCCGTCGAATCCACAATCACCAAATCTAACCCACCAGTTATCGATTTTAAGTAATCAACACCATCATGAAACACGATGCTGGTTCTGACATCTGAGAACCCAAGCGACAATCCAGGGAAGTATAGCTTGCTTACCTCGACTACCTTCTCATCATGTTCAACCAAGACTACATCTTCTACACCAGGGTACTTCAACACCTCGCGCAAACTACCACCATCGCCTCCTCCGATTATAAGTACGCGCGTCGCGGATCCATGTGAATGCATGGCAACATGTACCAGCATTTCGTGATAGAAAAATTCGTCCTTTTCAGTAACCTGCACCACACCATCAAGTAGCAACATCTTGCCAAAATACTGACTCTCTATTACTTCTATATCTTGCTTTTCACCATGTTCCCGGAAAATGGTAGAGACCCCATCATAGCTATACTTAATTGGCGAAAAGGGATCCCGTTCGTGGTATATATCGGACAATTAACCTATCCCTCTCTGACTATATATATCTCTGGGATCCGACAGCCATTGAAGCGTGAGCTGTAGCTAGTGGTATAGGCACCCGCCGACGGAATGAAAACGTAGTCTCCAATTTCAGGCTCTGGCAACCAAACATCCCGCGCGACTATGTCTACGGAGTCGCAGCTGGGACCAGCAACCACCCAAGGTACTACTGTCCCAGATCCTGAGGTAAGGAATTCATATCTGATCCCGCCCATACTCTCCATTAGACCGTTAAATACTCCTACATCTAAATAAAGCCATCGCTCTGTGCCTCTTAAAGATTTACCAATCACTCTACTGACCATGGTTCCCGCCTGCCCGACCATAGCTCGGCCAGGTTCCACCTGAATTCGTACGCCGTTAGGGAAAAGTGACTTAACCGCTTTAGATACCAATTCCAAGATTTCAGTCACGGATGGTACTTCCTTATCATAGTTAATTGGGAAGCCTCCACCTAAATTGAGCGTGTTCAATTTTATCCCGGCTAGAACTGCTTTCCGCCATAAATCACTCGCTTCCCTAAGTGCCATATCCCAGCTTTCTAAAACAACGCATTGAGACCCAACATGAAATGTGATCCCATCAGCCTGGAGTCCTATAGAATTAGCGTATATGAGGATCTGGATGGCGGTGTCCTGGCCTACACCAAACTTCTTGTCCAAAGGCCACTCACTTCCACCGTTGTCCACCTCTAAACGAACCAGGATTTTGGAGCCTGGGGCTATGCTCTGAATTTTATCTAGCTCTGCTACAGAATCGGCGACAAATGTATCAATCCCTGCATGCCATGCCCGCCGAATAAACGCTGGGGGTTTTATAGGATTACTACATATAATGTTATCGCTCGAAACATTTCTGCGTAGAAGGGTTTCCAATTCTGATTGAGATGAAACCTCGAACCCTACACCATTGTTTTCCATCATAGGTATAAGACGTGGATCGGAATTAGCCTTAAAAGCATAAAATGAGCGTAGTGACCTGTCATCAGATTGTGATCCAAATTCCGATGCCCGTTGATTGATCAACGTCTCAGACAACACCAAAAAAGGCGTGAGTCTACGCCTAGACAGGACCCCATTCACATACGATGTTTCGCTATTTACCATAGTAGATCCGAACTTCATAACCACGGCCACCGCGATCAAACCAAGCCGCTTACGTTACCAACCCCCCGCATTACATCAATAATTCACTTTTTAGAACAGCATAGCTTATATAACAAGGCCCTACAACTGGAGATCAAATCCTTATTATTGGTTTGAAATTAAATCAGATACCAAGAAAATGTATGCCATTCTCATCTGTGGATGGCTAACACAGAGACATCGAATTCTTTGTCACTAGCTGCGAAGCTATTTTTAATAACGCTTACTCGACCTTAACCTACGTAGATGGAAACACAGGCGAAGAAAAATTAGAGCTTCTTTCCCGGAAGCCTTTGATTTGCCTTTCTCCCGGTCTACGAAGGTAATAGGTATTTCCTTTACATTTGATGATCCTGAGTTATTCGCTAGTATTTCGAGCAACAATTTGAACCCTTTTGGATTCAAGTGAGGCAAAATAGGCTCTAATGTCTCCCTGCGAAAAGCTCCTAATCCTGAGGTTAGGTCTCTAACATTCAACCCCACTATGACACGCCCGAACATAGAAGCAATTCTACTTGCCCATTGCCTCCAAATCGGCCAATTTTCTACTGCGCCACCATCGACATACCTGGAACCAACTACAATGTCAAATTCTTTTAAGGCCTCCAGTATCCGCGGCAATTCAATGGGCCTATGAGAAAGATCTGCATCCATCATGACCCAGTAATCCCCTGTGGCCAACGAGAACCCTTCTTTCACTGCTGTACCCAAACCCTGCTTACCAGGGCGAGCCAAGAGCTTAATCCTGGCATTCTCGACAGCAAGCTCGCGAACAACGTCCTGAGTCCCGTCGGGGCTATTGTCATCTACTATGATAATCTCGTAATCCCACAAGTTATCAATGGCAGATCCTATGCCTTGGCACAGTGGGCGGACATTTTCTCTTTCGTTATACGTAGGTACAACTATGGAAACTTTTCCTGCGTTCATATAAATCTGTACTTCTCGATCCTTAATTGAAGCGTCGCCTAGGTATCACAAAACACCACCACCAAATTTCCGCACATGCATAACCACCTAAGACAATACTCACCCTTATTTTTCAGCATAGTTTCGCATCGCATATACTGCCGAAGCAAACGGATATAGTCAACACCCAGACAAAAGATAATTTCATAAAGGAACTGGATTCCAAGAAAATAAGACCAAGATACAGGATATGTAAATGGAATAGGAATGAGTATCTGCTAGTACATATGTCTACGATAAAGTCGCCAATCTGGGCGTGGGTTGTGAAAATCAGAGTGTTGCAGCATTACACCTAATGAGATTCATAGAGAAACCAACTTACCAGGACAAACCCGCAGTGAAATCCATTTCACTATATCGGTTCTGACTTCTATTTCTTGAAATCTAATCTATTTTCCTGGTGCTTGATAAAGGCCAGTACACCAAGCGAGCCTTTCCCAGGATAGAGTCTAAATGAACTGGCCCAAACACACGGCTATCTGCGCTCCATTCCAAAGCATCACCAAGGAGAAAATAGTAATTTCTGCCAAGAGTCCATGGACCTTCTTCCAGGGTATGTGAAATATTTTGGGATGACCACGTATAGGTCGACTGGTTTATCGTAAGTGTACCTTTCTTGATAGCCAGCATGTCACCCGGTATACCCACAATCCTTTTTACATAACTTTCCTGAGTGCCCCACGTGTCCCTCACCAGTACGATATCGCCTCTGTCTGGCGAACTGGCTCTGTAACATAAGCAATCGAATAGTATAAATTCACCGGGCACTATAGTCGGGAACATACTATATTCCAGAATGGATACTCTCATGCCAATGAATGGCCAGATTATCCCGTATATCACTCGCAAAGCAAGTTCGGCTAATTTCATTAATCCACGCCTAGCTTGACGCTTCTGGGTATAAGCTGCATTTCCCAATTAACTTTGCTGAACTTATATATTCCCAGAGATGCCACTTGTTAGCTGACTCTCCTTGCTTTAAACTGTAGCACAATAGAAGAAGCTACGTTAGGAGGAATAATGACTATGCTTACAAAGGCGTTCTCGATCATCCTGAGGGCCTTGCCTTATAATCTGGCCTATGCCCATTGCGATATTCCATGTGGAATCTACGACCCAATAACAGCCAAGATAGCTGCACAGACAGTGTTAAAGATGGCCGTAAGGATGGAAGCTGTAGATCTCTCTGGCGGCGTAAGCAGTGTGGCTCAACCCAACCTTATTGCAAGATATATAAGGGTTAAAGAGGAACATGCTCAAAACGTGAAGAATGAGTTGAATATACTCTGGTCAGACTATTTCAAACCAGAGCACTTAGAGAAATATCCTAACCTCCATGAACTTTTCTGGAATGCCAATAAACTGGCCGGCGCAAACAAACAAGGGGTCAGTTCCGAATCAGCAAAACAGCTAGTATCCTCCGTGGATGAGATAGCAAAAATATTCTGGGCGACCAAGGGTGTAGACTACAGTGATGCTGTCGCAGACACCCGCTACGGCACATAACTCTAACCAAACTACAGGTACCGCTGCAGATCAAGGGCACAAATTACCCATACCTAACCTTTGACTGTGGCGGAGGGCCAACCCCACACGCTACGAAACCTAGATTGTAAGAACCTAAAATACTGGTATTGCAATCCTTATCAATACGTGTATAGTTTGGCTGTAGGGGAGACCTGTGATAGGACGTGAGCATCCGGTTTCTGGCATTCGCCATTGAAGACCCACTCCGTGAACTGAAACATCCGCCTGCGTTTGCCACGCTGCGCCCATGGGTGGATGTCGGCGGAATAGGAAGGCTAACTTTTCGCACGCTCGAACGGCACTTCCAAGCCGAAGAACTAGCTACACTTGCAAGACCCGGAAATTTTTTCGACTTCACTAGATATCGCCCAACCATATTCAACGCGGATGGAGAGAGACACGTAACAGTACCTAACATCCATATCAGATATGCCAAGGGCCCCAATAACAACGATTTTATATTCCTTCATCTACTAGAACCTCATCTAAATGGCGAAGCTTACGTGCGGTCGATTGCAAAGCTTCTGGAAAAACTAGGAACTGAAAGATACTGCCTCGTTGGCGGGATGTATGACTTGGTACCACATACCAAACCTATTCTGGTCACTGGTACAGCTACTGGTGAGAAAACCTTGAAACAGGTGAGAGAACTCGATGTCCAGCCAAGTAGTTACGAAGGCCCAACAAGTATAGCTGCAATGATATCGCAAGAAGCTAATAAGTTAGGCATAGAAACGATGGGCCTAGTCGCCCATAGGCCACAATACGCCCAGCTAGATGCCGACCACGCAGGGCGGCTCTGCTTGTTAGAACTAATGTGCAGGCTGTATGACTTTGACATGGACTTGACTAGGATTAGAGAACGCGCCAAAAGGCAGTTCGACGAAATTAACAGTGCGACTAGTCGAAACCCTGAGGTCAAAGGTCTAATCGAACAACTAGAAAACCAATACGAAGACAGGCTACGTAGGCTGAAAGAGGGTAGGTCAGGACAAGAGAGTCAACTATCATCCGAGGTAGAAGACTTCCTAAACCAACTTGGCGACCAGTTTAGCCAAAACTAAAACTAATAGATATACGTATCTTGTGCAGTCCGAATTAGCAGCCTTCCTTGCTGGTCTACCAGAATCTTTCGGCCACAATTTCTTGCAACGGTATCTGACCGATGCGAATAGCTCAGATTAAATGTAAAGCCACTAGTTGAACCAGCCTTTCAATCCTCGCCTCATCTTACCGGACGACATCTGCTTCATCATTTTCTGCATCTGACGAAATTGGTTCAAAAGTTGATTTACGTCTTGTGGCATGGTGCCACTACCTTTAGCAATACGCCTTCTCCGACTACCATTGATTATCGCAGGGTTACGCCGCTCCATTATCGTCATCGAGTAGACAATTGCCTCTAATTTCTTTAGTCTACTTCCATCCAATTCTGAATCTGACATCCGACCAGATATTGACGAGAAACCAGGAATCATATTCAGTACCTGATCCAACGGTCCCATACGGTTTATCTGATGGAGCTGTTCCAAGAAATCCTCTAAGTCAAAAGCTGCCTTACGAAATTTGCGCTCCAACTCCTGAGCCCGTTCGCTGTCCATAGAATTCTGGGCCTTTTCAACAAGGGTCATTACATCCCCCATACCCAAAATTCTGGATGCTAGACGATCAGGATGAAATGGTTCAAGGGATTCCAAGCGCTCACCAACACCCATGAATTTTATTGGTAAACCCGTGACTGAGGTGATTGACAAGGCCGCCCCACCCCTAGCATCTCCATCAAGCTTTGTCATGATAATACCGGTGGGCCCTATGTGTTCGTGAAAACCTTGAGCTGATATAACTGCATCTTGGCCGGTCATTGCATCTACTACTAGTAAGATCTCATCAGGAGATGTAGCATTTTTTATGCCCTTTAATTCTTCCATCATCTCGTCATCAATGTGCAATCTACCACTGGTGTCCAATATCACCCATGCCACCGCCAAATCTCTACCTCTCTTCAAGCCATTTAGGCAAACAAGAGTAGGATCAGGATTTCCAGGTTCGGTATAGACAGACACATCCATTTGGCTACCTAGGATCTCCAGTTGTTCCACGGCTGCCATCCTATTACGATCTCCGGCTACCAACAGCACTCTTTGACCTGATTGCTTCAGGTGTAAGGCTAACTTAGCTGCAGTTGTGGTTTTTCCAGATCCCTGCAATCCCGCCAACATAACCACTGTGGGGGGGCTGTCGCTATTATTCAACCTTGAATGCGCTCCGCCCAAAGTAGCTGTAATTTCGTCATTAACAATTTTAACAATTTGCTGGCCAGGGGTTAGGCTATCCATAACCTTGCTGCCAATAGCCTGCTCCCTAACTCGACCAACAAAATTTCTTGCGACATTAAAGTTTACATCCGCCTCTAGCAGAGCCAACCGGACTTCTCTTAAACCCTCATTGATTTCTTCCTCAGTGAGGTGCCCCCTGCTGGTAAGGCGCCCTAATGCCAAAGTCAGTTTCTGCGTTAGTGATTCAAACATTGCTCTCCTCTAAAGCATTGTAGAATAATATGAACCAATATCCAAGATACGAGTTTGACTATAGCAATATATCGGCGTTACAATCTGTGTGAAAAACGAATAGCGTAGGGACTGAGGGGAGCTTGATTTCACAGGCTGAGAGGCCCCGTAAAAAGGGGCGACCCTAAGAACCTGACCTGGGTAATGCCAGCGTAGGGATACCGTATAACCATCAAGCGCCGCTGGCTAGTCTAGCGGCGCTATTCTATTTATATTAAGAGGTGCCAGTAAAATGAAGGTAAAATTTGGAATAGTCACTATCGCCTTAATCGCACTTTCAATTACAGCGTCCTGCAGTGGTGAGCAAGAACCCCGAGAATTGGTTCTATTAACAAATGACAGCTTCGATATTGGGGAAGAAATTATTGCAAGATTTCAAGAAGACAATAATGCTACTGTGGTGATACAAAAAGGAGGATCTTCTGGGGCAGTTCTTACTAGAGCAATACTCGAAAAAGGCAACCCATCAGCGGATCTATTATATGGCATAGACAATACATATCTTAGCCGAGCCATAGATGAAGGTGTTTTTGTAAAGTACGAATCACCTCTCTTGGACAACATACCTACACAATTAAAATTTGATGAGACATCCCACGTGTCTCCCGTAGACTATGGATATGTAAATCTTAATTATGACAAAGAGTATCTAATCAATCACGGGCTTGATATACCTAACACACTCGAGCAACTGACCCAGAGCCAGTGGAAGGGTAAACTAGTTGTCGAGAATCCAGCCACTTCCTCACCTGGCCTAGCGTTTTTGATATCTACAATTTCATACTTCGGGGAAGATGACGAATATGATTACATCGACTTCTGGAAGGATCTCAAAACTAACGATGTATTAGTTAAAGACTCGTGGAGCGCTGCATACTACACCGACTTCAGCCTTTATGGGGGAGATAGGCCACTCGTACTAAGCTATTCCACAAGTCCTGCTGCGGAAGTTTTTTTCTCTGAAGGGGCACATTCTGAGCCTCCAACAGGCAATGTTTTGATCGATAAAGCCACATTCCTACAAATTGAAGGCATAGGCATACTCAAGGGAAGTAAGAATATTGATCTAGCACGAAAATTCGTGGATTTTGTACTAGATAAACAATTCCAGGAAGATATCCCTAGTAGAATGTTTGTATACCCTGCTAATAGCCAAGCAGAGCAGCCCGATTTCTTCAAATTCGCGGCAAGCCCCATTGATACTGGAGAGGTTGTAACATCAGACATCGGGCCGGAAATCATAAACGAAAAAAGAGAAGCCTGGATCGACACGTGGATCAAGGCAGTGCTTCGCTAAATACAATGCCGACTAGAAAATACCGGGAAACACCTAGGAAGTCCCTCAAATGAAGATTGAGCGGCTGTTGATTCTGGTGCTTTTGTCATACTTGGGAGTATTTTTTCTTTACCCATTAATTGCTATCCTCCATAAGAGCCTATACGGGGATGGAGCATATAACTTAGGACAGTTCATCTCCTTGATTGGAGACCCTTACTACCTGGGTAGAATTTGGTTCACCACATGGCAAGCGCTAGTGTCAACCCTCTTTACTTTAATAATTGGCCTACCTGCTGCGTTCTTATTCGCCAAATACGAATTCCCTGGGAAAACCCTGCTTAAAGCTGCGACTACTCTACCCTTTGTAATGCCCACTATAGTCGTAGCAATGGGCTTCCTCGCGTTGTTTGGCCATAATGGCCTGTTCAACACATTTCTAATGAATATTTTTGATCTTGATTACACCCCAATAAATATCGTAAATTCCTTGACAGTAATTTTCATGGCACATGCCTTTTACAATTACTCCATAGTAGTCCGAATAGTCTCCTCCCTTTGGGCTAATCTAGACCCTTCTTTAGAAGAAACAGCCAAAATGCTAGGAGCTAGCTCATTAAAGGTTTTTTATCACGTGACTCTGCCTCTATTGCTACCTGCCATAGTATCGTCAGCCCTACTATGTTTCGCATTTTGTTTCACAAGTTTTGGAGTAGTACTTATTCTAGGAGGAGCCGAATTTGCAACGTTAGAAGTGTCGATATACGAATTAACAGCTAAGCTGTTCCGACTACCCATGGCCGGAGCTTTATCAGTAATACAACTTGCGTTTACGTATCTTTTCCTTCTCTTATACGCTCGTATACAAGAGACTTCCGCCATTCCTATAAACTTTAAACCTAGGGAGTTGACCACTCGCAAAAATATAACCGTGCAAGACCGATTATTCATATTCGGAGCTGTCTTAATTATCCTATCTATAACCTCACCTTTAATATCTCTGGCCATACGAACTATATTTTTTGAGGGGGTGGATAGCGCAGCTCAAATATCCAATTTGTTCTCAAACGAAAGAGGTTCATATTTCGATTTATCACCATTGAAAATTGTATTCAACTCCTTGCGCTTTGCGTTATGTTCGGTGTTTATTTCATTAGCTTTAGGAACAATTGCTAGCTACTCCATAACCAAATCAAGTAAACGAACTAAAAGCGTTAGAGACGCATTGTTTATGCTGCCTCTAGGGGTATCAGCTGTCACGCTAGGATTCGGGTACATTATTTCACTCAGCAATCCACCTGTAGACATACGAGGGTCTTGGATAATTCTGGTTGTTGCTCATAGCCTGGTCGCTTATCCGTTCGTTATAAGGAGCCTTCTGCCAGTACTACAAGGAATATCCCCCAATCTTCGAGCTGCGGCAATGATACTTGGAGCGGATCCAAAAAGAGTGTTCATATCTATAGACCTTCCTTTAATAACTCCAGCACTGATAGTGGGAGCCACATTCGCTTTCGCTGTCTCTATGGGTGAATTCGGTGCATCATTAATCTTGGTTAGACCAGAATTCACAACTATACCGGTAGCAATATTCCGATATCTTGGCCTCCCGGGCGCAGAAAACCTTTGGAATGCACTCGCAATGAGTAGCCTGCTTATGATCGTAGTTGCTATTGGTTTCATAGGAATAGAAAGATTTAGATACAAAGATCTTGGTAGTTTCTGATGGTAATGCTCGAAATATCTAATATATGCAAATCATATGGAAGCGTTTCAGCTGTAGACAACGTAACCTTTTCCGTTAACCAAGGCGAGATTATTTGTATACTCGGGCCAAGCGGATGCGGTAAAACAACCCTCCTGCGCCTTGTTGCTGGTATAGATAACGCAGATTCTGGCACAGTAAAATTTGGCGGCATAACTATCAGCGACCTACCCTCGCAATTGCGTGGCTTCGGCCTGATGTTTCAGGACTTAGCGTTGTTCCCACATATGAATGTGTTCGGAAATATATCTTTTGGTCTGAGGATGCAAGGCCTCAAACCGTCGGACATACATACTAGAGTGAATAAGCTACTAGACCTGGTAGAAATGTCTAACTATGGAAACCGAAAGGTGCACGAGCTGTCTGGAGGAGAACGTCAACGCGTAGCGCTAGCTCGCTCGTTGGCACCTGAGCCAAGATTGCTCATGCTAGATGAACCCCTCGCCTCCTTAGATCGCGCACTTAGGGAAACTCTCCAGGGTCAAGTACGTAATATCTTGAAGGAAATTGGCCTAACCTCCTTATACGTAACCCACGATCGAGATGAAGCATTTTCTATGGCTGACCGACTAGTCTTCATGAATCAAGGTAAGGTCATTCAAATAGGAACCCCTGAGGAGGTTTTCTACAACCCAGCTGACGAATTTGTAGCCCGTTCTGTGGGATTTAAGAATATCTTTAGAGGAATAATTACTCGCGAAAACAATATGCTGGAAATAAGCAGTCCGTTAGGAAAATTACACCCACCGGCTAAAGAGGATATCTCCATAACTCACGGCACAGAAGTTATGTTTCTTATAGACGAAAGAGAGATAATCATTCATAATCTGGATTGTTCACACGAGCCTAACTCCACTCAACTAGAAGGCGTAGTAAGCGAGAAGGTTTTCCGCACCGGCGTTTATGAACTCAAAATTCTAGCAGGAGACGTCCAGGTTTCGTTTTTATCGACTCCCACACAGAACCTAGACTCGATACAGTCAGGAGACAAGGTCACTGTAGACATCAAACCTACTGCCATCAGGCTCATAAGCTCGTAATAATACAGATTATGCTTAAATGGCAGCTAGTACTCAGATATATTAAATCGGCGGAGCCATACCGCCAGCCCTCAGGTATTTGGCCATCTGGGCAGTTCGAGCACCAATAGCCCTAGCCTGCTCTTCATCATCTCCATTAAGAAACCCATGAACAGTCGCTCCGTAGTAGGAGCCAGATGTGCGCATCCTTTCCGTCCACGGTAAACCAACTATCACCATCCCCCATGTAAGTTCTAGGTGCAGAAGCTGCAAAAGGGTAGCTTCAACCCCAGCAGACCTGCCCCATCCAGCTGTAAAGGCACCCCCCACCTTACCTTCCATCATACCTTCGTTAGCCAAGTCGGAAACATCATCCAACCATGCTTTGAAGCGACCAGTAACTCCATTCCAGTTTGGGGACCCCATAACAATACCGTCAGCATCAAGCAAATCTTCCGGAGTCGCAGAAGATATATCCTTAACTATTGATTCTGCTCCATCTATACGCCTTATCCCTTGTCCAACCGCATCTGCCATTATTTCGAGTTGATTGCCAGAACTGTCATACAACACCAAGATACGGACATCCATATTTCTTAAACCTCTCATTCGTAGGTCGAAACACCTAGTGGCTACAATACCCTATGAGGGTAGAACCCTATCTGCCTGGTTTATGCACGCCACATCTGGTATTTCGCACACATTTTACCGGCTAATTCAGTTGCTGCCATCTCAGCCGACGGGCTTCAGTATAACAAAAAGAAGTCTTATCCTTCAATATTCTGGTTGACTCTATTATCCATACTATCCTAATCAAGCCGCTAAATAGGATTTATCTTCAACGGTAACCGCCAATTGCGTGAGTTTCATCAGACTGTTACAATTTGGCTGCCCAGTATTTGTACAAAGCGGAGGGGTTAAATGGTACTTAGCGACCATACCATCAAAGAAGAAATCGCCAAGGGAAGGATAGTCGTAAACCCATTCGACCCTAGTTGTATCCAACCAGCAAGCGTAGATCTGCATCTAGATCGTCGCCTCCTAGTTTTCCGTAACACTCGACAACCTTATATAGACGTCCATAAAGAGATGCCGGATCTGACAGACGTTGAAGATATACCCTCGGACTCCCCGTTCATCCTACATCCAGGAGAATTTGTACTAGGTAGCACCTTAGAATCTGTAACACTGCCCGACGATATCGTAGCTAGGCTTGAAGGGAAAAGTTCTCTTGGCCGTATAGGCCTGCTTATCCACTCGACCGCCGGATATGTAGACCCGGGATGGGACGGCCATCTTACGTTGGAGTTGAGTAACGTCGCAAATCTCCCTGTGACTTTGTACTACGGTATGAAAATAGGCCAAATTTCATTCTTGTATCTATCAACCCCAGTTGACAACAAATATGGATCTCCGGCCCTTGGCAGCAAATATCAAGGACAAACGGAGCCTACGGCCAGCCGTGTCTACCAGGACTTCACTAAGGACAAATAAGCTGCATGGAACACATGAAGCGTGCCCTATTATTAGCCAGACAAGCGATAGGGATATCAAGCCCAAATCCCCCAGTTGGTGCCTTAGTTGTAAAGGATGACCGCGTCCTTGGAGAGGGCCACACGCTAGCACCAGGCGAAGCCCATGCTGAGATAACCGCTCTCAGCCAGGCAGGCATAGCAGCTAAGGGAGCTACTCTCTACACTACCCTTGAGCCATGCTGTCATTTTGGTAGAACACCACCATGCACCAAAAGCATTATCAAGTCAGGAATAAGAGAAGTTAAGATAGTGATGGTAGACCCAAATCCAGTAGTAAATGGCAAGGGTATAGCAGAGCTAAAAAACGCAGGAATCATCGTACACGTTGAAGATTCAGGAGTTGAGGAAGCCGAAGAAATTGCAGAGGCCTACCTAAAGTTCACTTACACCGGATTACCTTTTGTCACAGCGAAGTTTGCGATGAGTCTTGATGGCAAGATCTCTACAGCCTCAGGAGATTCAAAATGGATTACTTCTGAAGAGTCACGTAGACAATCTAGAATACTGCGTGGTCAAGCAGATGCTGTAATAGTGGGAATCGGCACGGTTATCAAGGATAATCCACAATTGACCGTTAGGGACGACTCCAATTTAC
>CAZNIG010000012.1:0-17500 GCA_964573055.1 uncultured Dehalococcoidia bacterium | reverse complement strand
GGGCTTTTTGATAGACAAGTGGGGAGCTCGAAAAATCATGATGGTTGGTGTACCACTTGTTGGCGTGGGATACATCCTATGGGCCACAGTTGTGCATAGTTATATAGCCCTGATAGTTGTATATGTCGGGATTATCGCACTTGGTGTTAATGGCGGATTTTTCCATCCGGCACTGGCGGTTGCTAATAATTGGTTTGTCAGGCGTAGAGCAAGAGCAATGGCTGTGATATCAGCGGCCGTGGGTATCGGCGGAGCCGTGATAGTTCCAATAGTAGGTTATGTCATAGAGCATTTCGGATGGAGGGTAATGGCGTTCTCTGCAGGAGTTGTATTGCTTCTTTTTATTTGGCCACTCGTGTTGGCCATAAGGCATACCCCTGAATCCGTTGGGCTAAGGCCTGATGGAGATGACCCGAGCGAGACGCCTGTGGGTTCGTCTGGGATGACCTATATGAAGGCGGATTCTTCCGAAGAGATTCTCGATCAATCTTATGAGGCGGAATTTACTGTAAAACAAGCATTCCTTACGAAAGCCATGTGGGTTCTTATAGCCGGCATAACATTGCGGTTTACCGCTCACACCGCGATCATGGTTCATCTCGCTCCTATATTGCAGGCTCAGGGCATGTCGCTCACGAAATCTGGAGCTGCTATAGGGGTACTTGTTGCTCTCAGTATTCCAGGCCGGATATTGGTCGGGATATTAGGCGATCGGTTCGCAAAGCACAAGGTGGTAGCGATATTAATGTTGCTGCAGGTGCTGGCTATGGTTGTATTGCTAGGAGCAGACACAGAATTCGAACTCTATGTATTTATAATGTTATGGGCGGCGTCATACGGCGCAGGAATACTCAATTGGGCTATAGTCGGCGACTACTTTGGTAGGGCCAGATTTGCGACTCTTAGAGGTTTAATGGGATTGGTGTACTCAGGCGGCGCTGCTGTAGGACCCATATATGCTGGGATGGTATATGATAGGGCTGGTAACTACACAGACGCCATAATAGTGTTCCTGGTCATTACTATATTGTCTGTAGTCTGCTTTTGGTTTTGCATGCCGCCTAGGCACCCTTCTGAGCTTCACGCCGACTAAACGACTCCAATGGTGAAAATCCTTTGATTGGTGGCAGTGGCTTAAAAAAACGCGAACTATTCATGGCTGGGCTGACATGAGCATGCCTGGTGGTTACAGCGCCTACAGAACCCCTAAGGGCATATTTTATGGATGGTGGGTAGTACTTGCCTCAATGAGTGCATTGCTACTGGGCAGTGCCTTTTACTGGCAAGGGTTTGGGGTGTTTTTCTTGGCTTTACAGGACGAATTCTCAACCAACAGAGCAGCATTGTCCGGTGTAATCTCACTCTCCCAACTAGAAGGCGGTATGCTGGGTCCTGTAGGTGGATACTTGGTAGACCGCTTTGGGCCTAGGCGTATGATGGCAATCGGAGTAAGCCTAATGGGGGTTGGATATTTGCTGATGAGCCTAGTCGATTCTCTCTTTGTGTTTTACTTAGTGTTTTTAGGAGTAATTTCCGTTGGTATGTCAATTGGAATTAGGGTACCAGCTGTAGTTGCTCCGGCAAATTGGTTCATTAAGCGAAGGGGTCTAGCTATTGGTATTGCCTTAACAGGCAGCGGTTTCGGAGGATTTTTTATACCAGTAATAGGGTACCTCATAGCCACACAAGGTTGGAGGCAAACTGCTGTACTTATCGGCTTAGCAGTTTGGGTACTCGGTATACCGATTGCTATGGTGATGCGCAGGAGACCTGAAGACTATGGTCTTTTGCCAGACGGAGATAAATCTCAAGAAGTCTTGCTGGGCAAAGGTGAATATCTGGATGGATCAATAGATCTTCAACAGGAGCTGGTGGTTCCAGATTTTACTTTGAAGGCAGCTTTAAGGATGCGCTTGTTCTGGTTTCTAGCATTCGCATTTGGCATGAGGCAATTTGCCGTTGGGGCGATATCTCTTCATCAAGTTCCATTTTTGGTTGATACCGGTAGGAGTTTGGAGATGGCTTCAGCGATTTTGGCCGCAGTAACTATAACTAGCATATTAGGCAGGCTGGGGTTTGGATGGCTCGCAGACAAATTCCAGCCGAGGTTTGTGATGGCAGCTAGTATGTTTTTGGTGAGTTTGGGGGCTCTGATACTAACTTATGTTGGAGATGGTTGGTTGCTTCTAGTCATTTTTATTTTGGTTTACTCCGTAGGTTGGGGAGGTGGTGCGACTACCATGAACGCTACTAGGGGGGCCTATTTTGGGAGGACATCTTTTGGAACCATATCTGGTACTATGGATCTTGTTCAAATGTTCGGTCTGGTGTTGGGTCCAGTATATGCCGGGTTCATATTTGATCTTACCAATAGCTACTCTATCGCTTTTTCCAGCTTTGCTGTCGCTGCCGGTTTATCTGCAATAATTATGCTCTTTCTACGTGCTCCAGTTCACGAAGATATAGGTCCTACTGGGTGATTTTTGGGTAGACCTTGTATCGTGAGACGAGGGAATGCCATGAGGCATGTTAACAAATGGTCAATTTACTTCAGTGTAGGCTAAAGCTTTAACTCTAATTTGGTCGATTATTTGTGATTACGGTACTGGGGGTGTCCAACTATTTATGGGCGGCTATGTACCCTTTTGTATGATGTTGATATTATATGGATAAGAGAATTATGGAACGTAAAGAAACAGGCATAGGTATCTTGGGATGTGGTGCAATAGGCAGAGGGCTGGCTGCGGCCATTCGCGATGAACTGTCACCTGGGCTGCGTGTGGTTGCTTTATTCGATCAAGATATCCAACGAGCTGAGGAACTAGCCGGAAGTCTAAATATGGACGTTAAATCCACCTCTTCGTTTGAAGCCTTTATAGGTATAGAAGCTGTTGACATGGTGGTAGAAGCAGCCTCAGGAGACGCTGTCCGAAGCTATTCAGAATTTATTTTGAATGCCGGGAAAGATCTTATGGTCATGAGTACTGGTGGGTTACTGGACAGTAGGTTATTCGCGAACTTGGATGTTATTTGCAAGCGGGTCGGCGTTAAAATCCTGATTCCCTCTGGGGCTGTAGGAGGCATAGATGCGATAAGGGCTTCTAGGGGCCTCTTACAGGAGGTGATTTTGACTACTAGGAAACCTCCAGAAACATTGGTGGATGTTGAATCAGAGGCAAGCCGTAACTTAGAGTCTATTGAGTCCCCAAAGATAGTTTTTGAGGGAAATGCTTTGGAGGCGGTGAAACGATTTCCATTTAACATTAACGTCGCAGCTACGCTTAGTTTGGCAGGTTTAGGCCCTGAAAAAACCAAGGTTCGGATAGTAGCTGATCCACAGGCTACAGGGAATATTCATGAAGTGTATGCTAAGGGGCAAAGTGGTATTTTGAGGTTTACCATGGAAAATGTTCCTCATCCAGATAATCCTAAGACGAGTCACTTGGCACTGCTATCGGCAATAGAGGTTCTCCGGAACGTGGGGCCCGGGCGGGGGCGTATTGGTTCATAAAATAGCATTGTCTTTACTGCCGGCCCTAGATTCGTAATGTTTTGTGGCATAAGAACCGTGTGAGGATCTGGTGCTGTGCTATAATCCGCTGTGCAAATGTTTTGAGACATACCCTACTTGATTGGATATATATTAGTTTAGAGAGGAAGACTAGAAGTATAATATGTTGTTACGTCAACAAGATGAACTTAAGGTTTTTACTGGTACTGCACATCGCGGCTTAGCCGAGGATATTTGCAATTACCTGCATATACCCGTTGGGCAGTCCAATGTGTTCAAATTTAGTAATGACAACACGTTTGTTCAGATTGAGGAAAACGTACGCCAACGAGACGTGTTTCTAATGCAGCCCTTCGCATATCCAGTTAATGATCATATTATGGAACTTTTGATTATGATTGACGCTGCCAAAAGAGCGTCAGCGGGGCGTATAACGGCAATTATTCCTTACTATGCGTATGGGCGCACCGACAAAAAGGATCAACCTCGCGTGCCGATCACCGGTAGGCTAATAGCCGACCTGTTGAGCGTAGCCGGAGCTGATCGCGTGTTGACGATTGATTTGCATGCTGGGCAAATACAGGGGTTTTTCAATAATCCTGTTGATGAGCTTACAGCTCTACCTATATTGGCCAACTACTTTATGGAAAAAGCATTAGAAAACCTGGTGGTAGTAGCGGTAGATATTGGTATAAGCAAACGGGCTAGGGACATGGCAATACGCCTTGGAGTTCCTTTGGCTATAATAGAAAAACGCCGTGTCAGTAACGAGGAGCAAGTCGAAACCCTGAATGTAATAGGGGATGTTGCAGGGAAAATAGCACTTACCTTCGATGACGAAATTGATACTGCTGGTAGCTTGATGGCTTGCGTCGAGGCGTTAAAAGGCGCGGGAGTCACTGACGTGTATTCATGCGCTACTCATCCTGTTCTATCGGGGCCTGGTATTCAGCGTATAGAACAAAGTGAGATTGTCGAGCTGGTTGTTACCGACACTCTGCCACTACCAGAGGAAAAGCGGAACGGTAAGATAACAGTGCTTTCAGTAGCTCCACTTTTGGGAGAAGCTATCTCGAGAATTCATGGTGGGAGCTCCGTTGGTGCCTTGTTCACATAGGGGTATCTTTGCCAATGATTAGCAAACTCTTCGGTTTATTTGGAGACTCCAACGAGAAGGTTCTCAAGCGGGTTGGGCACTTGGTGGAGAAGGTAAATTCGTTAGAAGCCTCTCTTGAGGGATTGTCGGATGATACCCTTCGAGAAAAAAGTCGTGAATTCAAACAACTCTTGGATTCTGGCACTAGCACTGAAGAATTACTTCCAGAGGCATTTGCTGTCGTACGAGAGGCGGCGAAACGTGCCTTGGGGCAAAGGCACTTCGACGAACAGATCTTGGGTGGGATTATATTACATCAAGGTAAGATAGCCGAGATGAAGACAGGTGAGGGGAAGACTCTAGTAGCCACTTTGCCAGTGTACCTAAATGCTCTGGAGGGCCTTGGGGTCCATGTTGTCACAGTCAACGATTATCTTGCGAAAAGAGACGCACAGTGGATGGGTCCCGTATATAGATCTCTTGGGTTATCAGTAGCTTGTCTGCAAAACCAAAGTGCGTTTATATACGATCCAGATGTGTCTGGCGATAGTAAGGGGTTTGAGAACCTCAGGGGAGTTGACAGGAAAGAAGCCTATGCAGCAGATATTACCTATGGTACAAATAATGAATTTGGATTCGACTACCTAAGGGATAACATGGTTGTCGACATTACTCATCGAGTACAGAGAGGTCTGAGATACGCTATTGTAGACGAGGTAGACAATATACTGATAGACGAGGCTAGGACCCCGTTAATCATTAGCGGTCCAGCTCAGGAAGGGACACAGCTCTATTCAAAGTTTGCAGGACTGGTCCCGAGATTAGTAAATGGCGATGACTATACAGTAGATGAGAAACATCGTAGTGTTGCTATTTTGGATTCTGGTGTTGGGAAAATGGAGGGGTGGCTAAATCTCTCGAACCTATATGATCCAGATAACTATATCAACGTTCATTATGTGGAAAATGCTTTGAGGGCCTTGGCTATATATAGACGCGATAAAGACTATGTTGTTAGGGATGGAGAGGTGTTGATAGTAGACGATTTTACTGGCCGACTGATGCCAGGTCGTCGATACGGGGATGGGCTGCATCAGGCGATTGAGGCGAAAGAGGGTGTGAAGGTAAGGCGCGAGAATATTACTTTCGCCACCATCACCCTGCAAAACTACTTTCGTATGTACCAGAAACTTGCAGGAATGACTGGTACAGCTTCTACCGAGGCCGAGGAACTAGCTAAGATATATAAGCTTGAGGTGGTAGTTATACCCACTCATGAGCCCATGGTAAGGCAAGATTATCCGGATTTGGTTTATGCGACTGAAAAGGCGAAATTCGAGGCGATAGTTCAAGACCTCGCCGAATTTAATGCGACAGGTAGGCCCGTTTTGGTCGGTACTGTATCAATAGAAAAGTCAGAGCTACTTAGTGAGATGCTGAGACGGCGCGGCATAAAATGCGAAATTCTTAACGCGAAGCAACACGAGAGGGAAGCTTTGATCGTGGCTCAGGCGGGCAAGCCCGGTGCTATCACAGTAGCAACCAACATGGCTGGTCGTGGTACCGACATTATACTTGGGGGTAACCCTACATATTCAACGGATGAAGATAATGTTAGTTGGAAAGAAGCTCATGACAATGTTATGGACCTTGGCGGCTTGCATATCATAGGCACTGAACGTCACGAATCGAGAAGGATAGATAACCAGCTTCGTGGGAGGGCTGGGCGGCAAGGAGACCCTGGTAGCTCCCGCTTCTATGTTTCCCTAGAAGATGAGGTAATGAGGCGTTTTGGTGGTGATCGCATAAAAGGTTTAATGGGATGGGCAGGTGTTGGTGAAGAAATACCTATAGAAAACAAGTTGGTGAATAGGTCGATAGAGGCCTCTCAGAGCAAAGTAGAAGGCTATCATTTTGAAATCAGAAAACAGTTAGTTGAGTATGATGATGTCGCGAATATGCATAGAGATGTCATTTACTCTGAACGGAGTAAGGTACTGGAAGGCGTGGATCTCAAGGCCAATATCCAGGAGATGATCGAGAAGGAAATCTCTACAATAGTTAGTAACTATTCAGATGATGACGACGAAGATGCTAGGGAAATAGAATCCCTTGTTGCCGAAGTAGAAGCTATACACACACTGTCTCCCGCTATCACATCTAAAGCCCTTACAGGTATGCATTCAGATGAGATAACTGAACAATTGTTGGATCATTCGAAGTTGTTGTACCTGGAGCGAGAGCAGGCCTTGGGAGCAGAGGAGATGCGCACCCTAGAGAGGCTCGTTATGCTGCGGGTGATCGACTCACATTGGGTGCAGCACTTAACTTCTATGGAAAACCTACGCCAGGGCATTGGGCTTCAGGCATTTGGTCAGCGTGATCCACTGGTAATGTACAAACGAGAAGGGCATGAGATGTTCCAGGGCCTTCTGGAGCGTATTCAGCATGATATTGTACATACGGTCTATCATGTCGGACTAGCTAAACAGAACGGATCCCGGACTCAGCCTAGGTCGGTGTATGGTAATTCTGTGATGAGTGGCGTAGCTGGTCGTCAGAGTACCGCTACTCCTTCTGGACGTAAGGTTGGACGTAACGAATTCTGTCCATGTGGTAGTGGCAAGAAATACAAGAGATGTCATGGGATGGCAGCGTAGTATTCTTACGCGTGGTAAAGCGTCGGCCTGTTGATTATTCTAAAGTGAGTTACTCCTGCAACCTACCGACTCAAATAATGATACGGCAAATTTGCCAGATGCATTTCAGGTTATTGACTATTTGAAAGAAAGCTTGGCGCGTGGGAAAGACTGGGTTCCGGCATTACTTGAAGCTATTTCCTTGTGGACTCTTTCTGAAGAGGTTGTTGGAGATAAGCATTATAGGTATTTGCTGGATGGTGAAGCCTTCGATTGGTTATTGTTGGCAGAGCGGCTATTGTCTGAGGTGGATGAGCTTATCAATCAAGACGGTAAGCGCGATTTGTTGACTACGGGCGATATATCTAAAATTGTCTCAGATGAACAGTTTAGGACAATTCTTGGGGTCGAAAAATACAGCGCATATCTGAATTATTGGTATGGGGTTGTGGTAGAACAAGCGATAATTAAATCGGTTGAAGAAGAGGAAACGAAGAGAATCAGGAGTTCTGGGATAGTGGCACCACACGGTGTGACACAGATAGCATATCAGCATATTTATGGCCAGACTCAGGAATCACTTCAGGCGCTATTTCGTACGGATAAGGGATACCCATACCAGCCATATATGGCTATGGCTGAGTTGAAGGAATTTACATATTGGCTTTTCAAATTCCGTGTAAAACACGGAGAAGGAGCACGTGTGGCCAGCGACACTAGGAAGGGGATTCAATTCCTACTGCGAGTGCAGATGAAATAATGCCAGATGGGAATTGATCCAAATAAATAATATAGGGCTATATAAGTTATTTCGTGAGTTATAGCTTGGTGTTTCTATTCCCAAAAGTCAGACCAAGATAGCAATAGCTGTTTGTATTTGGATCGGTTTTAAGGTCCAGATGTTGTTAAGTGGGTGAACGAGCAGGTTAGTAATTATTCAGGCGGTTTAGGAGGATAGGTGTTCCAGAAATTCCTCGATTCTGGTTCGTCTTTCTTCTAATGTTGCCAATCTATCCTTCTCGCGTTCAACAACTTCCTGAGGTGCTTTGGCGATGAAATCATTGCTACCAAGCCTATTAACGATGTTGCCAATATTTTTTAGGCTGTCGTTCAATTCCTGAGATAGTCTGGCTTTTTCTCTAGACATGTCTATTAAACCCTCCATTGGAACCAGAATTGTAGTATCTGGCAAAATAGCAGAAACAGTAGACCTGGTGGAGGGCCTAGGAGATGCCGGGCTCAGGAAAGTGAGATCAGACACTCGAGCCAAGCTTTTTATAACCTGTGCTTCTTCCTGTAGTGAGTAAATGTGTTCTGCTGAATCTACAAAGGTGCTTATATGTTGTGAAGTGGGGATTTTGAATTCTGCTCTGATGTTACGTATGGATCGGATTACGTTGGTGATCTGCTCGACTTCCTTCTCGCTCTGGTCATCTACAGCCTGACTATCAAGAACTGGATATTTTGCGATCATTATAGATGCTGGAAAATCACTCTTCGTCGGAAGATTGGCCACAAGTATTTGCCAAATTTCTTCGGTTACGAAAGGTATAAATGGATGCATCAATCTAAGGCTTTTCTCCAGAACATGGGCCAGAACTGGTATCGGGGATGATCCATTCTTTTCTCTGAGCCTTAATTTTGACATTTCTATATACCAATCGCAGAACTCATTCCAGAAGAAGTCATGAATTTGTCTTTGAGCTTCCCCAAACTGGAAATCTTGGGTCAGTTGGTTTACTTCGCCGATAGTACGGTTAAGCCTGCTTACAATCCATTTGTCATGACGGTTCTGAATATTGGGATTTTCCCAGTCTGCAGCACTATCTTCGCCAGTAATCGTGGTTAACACGTATCTGGAGGCGTTCCATATCTTATTTACAAAATTTCTGCTTGCGCTGAGTTTGCCTTCGGTGAGTCTTAAGTCATTCCCTGGAGCGTTTCCAGTTGTTAGCGTGAACCTCAATGCATCTGTGCCGTAGGTATCTATAGCATTAATAGGATCAGTTACATTGCCACGCGTCTTGCTCATCTTTGCACCGTGTTCATCGCGAATTAATCCAGTAAGGTATACATAACGGAAAGGTATCTTACCTGTATTCTCTAGTCCCATCATTATCATACGGGCAACCCAGAAGAAGAGAATGTCATAGCCAGTTTCCATAACAGCAGTAGGATAGAAATACCGCAAATCCTCAGTATCATCAGGCCATCCTAAGGTTGAATGTGGCCATAGGGCTGACGAGAACCAAGTGTCTAGGACGTCTGGGTCTTGGAAGAGATTCGTGCCACCGCAAAGATTGCAGGCACTAGGGGGAGTCTTGGATACCATGGGTTGGGCGTCTAGGTCTATGGATATATGACTAGCTTTTGCTTCGATTTCGTTCCAGGTAAGGCCAATGTCGCTGAGGGCCCTATAGGTTCCGCCTGGGATGTTCTGAGGTTCTAGCGGATCAGTAAGTATTATTTGTATTGATTCGCTAGAACAATCAAGGCAATACCATGCTGGTATACGATGTCCCCACCAGAGCTGGCGGCTTATACACCAGTCCTTAATGTTTTCCATCCAGTTAAGGTAAACTCTTGAAAAGCGATCTGGCATAATGGTTATATGCCCGTCAGACACGGCCTTGATAGCAGGCTCAGCTAGGCTTTCTACGCTGACAAACCATTGTTTACTAGGCAGTGGTTCCACAACAAAAGCGCATCGATCACAGTGCCCTACTGAATGTAGGTATGACTCTTGTCTATCAAGCAAAGATTCGGCTTCCAAGTCCGATAGTATCTTGGCCCTGCATTCGAACCTATCCAAACCTTCGTACTGGCCTGCGTGGGCATTCATAGTCCCATCCAGATTTATGGTTGTGATTATTGGAAGGCCGTGGCGTTGACCTATTTCGAAGTCCACTGGGTCGTGACCCGGGGTTATTTTTAAGGCCCCGGTTCCGAACAGAGGGTCCACAGCTTGATCCCCAATAATGGGAAGGGGTCGTTTAACTATAGGGAGTATGATTGTCTTGCCAATCAAGTGTTTGTATCGAGGGTCTTCTGGATTCACAGCCACTGCCGTGTCTCCAGGGAGTGTTTCCGGTCTTGTCGTCGCTACGGTGATAAAATCGTCCATACCCTCTACAGGGTATTTTATGAAGTACAAAAAAGATTGCTCTTCTTGGTGGGCAACTTCGAGATCAGAGAGAGCAGTAGAGCACCTTGGACACCAGTTAATCATTCTTTCGCCGCGGTAGATCAGCCCCTTATCGAAAAGGTTGAAGAATGTCGTTTTTACTGCTTCACTGGGCCCCTCATCAAGAGTAAATCTTCTGCGACTCCAATCACATGAGGCTCCTAGTCGCTTGTGTTGTTCATCTATGGCGTTTCCATATAGGCCTACCCATTCCCATACTCGTTCCAAAAACTTCTCTCTTCCGAGTTGTTGGCGGGTTAGGTTCTCTTCGGTTAGCGTACGTTCCACCACTACTTGAGTGGCTATACCTGCGTGGTCCGCTCCTGGGAGCCAGAGGGTTGGATCGCCTTTCATTCTGTGCCACCGTACCATTATATCTGCAATAGTAGCTTGTAGGGCATGGCCTAAGTGAAGCTGTCCAGTGACATTTGGGGGTGGCATGATAATAACAAAAGGCTCTTTAGTCTGATCTACTTTTGGGGCGAAGTAACCGCCATCAATCCAGAATTTGGAGAGATTTTGTTCCACAGACGCGGGGTCGTAAGTTTTATCTAGAGTTTTGGTAGCTGGGTTTTGATCAGTCATTTGGTTGTTTCTATGGATTTGGTTTTTATTGGGTACTCATTCGTACGTATTTGCCCGACCATTTTATCACGGTGATTTGTGCTTTCAAAGGAACTTAAGTACAAGATTTGCTCGATTGCAGGTTTGAAAACCCGATAATCGCATTATGTAGACTGATATGTGTGGCTTATTCATCGATTAGGAAAAGCCTTATAGGCGATTTTGTGCCTCTTGAGCGAAGGTTCTTACTCCAGCGTCTGGATCCTTTATCATAGAGGCTACTAACTGAAGGCCTTCACCTAGTTGAAGCAGCGACCACGCTGCATTTCTTCTGACCCATGGAGTTTGGTCAGTTAGTGCGAGACATAGCGCTGATACACTATCCTTGTCACCTAATGCTCCAAGTGCATAAGCCGCAGCGCCTCTCAGATGATCGTCTGGGTCACGTATAAACATCCTTACCGGTGCAATGGAGCTAGTCTGGCCTAGTCTGTAGAGTGCTCTAACTGCACTAAGTCTCACTGGCCTGTTTTCGTCCTCTAACATCGGCACAATATCCATGGCTGAAGTTGGATTGCCGCGACTGGCCATAACGTGTAGAGCCCACGACTTTGTGAGAGGGTTTCTGCTTCGCATTGAATCCTTGAGAACTTCATCCACTAGGTCGCTGTCGAAACGCATCAGTGTGTCAGCTGTCTGTTGCCTTACCCACTCATCTTTATCACCTAGAAGTCTACAGAGTGGTAGCAGACAGTTTGGGTCCCGTAGATATCTGAGGGAAAAAGCCGACCATCCTCTGACCCATGGGGAAGTATCTCCGAGGGCCTGCACTAAAGGCTCTAAAACAGCTGAATCCTTCAATTGTCCCAAGGACAAAGCGGCACAGCCTCTAGTGAATGCGGATGGATGGGTGTTTAAATCCCGTTTTAGGTTTCTTATTGTCCTATACCGCGAGAGAGATTTCATCTAATTTATCCTGTGGTCCCGTTTGCACAAACCGGCAATTTAATGCCATACATTTTACCACTTAGCGAATTTCGTGCCGGTCGACATCGGCATATATTTCGAAATGGCACGGTTGGAATAGGAGGGGAAAATTGTTATCATTCCTCAACTTAAAAATGTATGGTCGACGTGTGTCGTTGTGGATATGACAGCTTGACAAACATGTACGCTGTGCTAAAATCGTCACAATGTCTGGCTCGGCACGGTGGAGGCGCGGTCAAATGGTAGGTGGTTCGAGTTGGTTCTGCAATGGATTAGGAAGTAACTGGTGATACGTAAGCACAGAACAAGGTTCCTACCGGCTATTCTGCTAGTTCTAATCGGCGCCGCTTTTTTGGTTGGCTGCACTCCCAGTCATCCTATGTCTACGTTCGACGCTAGGGGACCAGTTGCTGAGCGTCAGTTGGAATTGTTCGTAGCCCTTTTCTGGATAGTGCTCGTGGTGTTTGTGGTAGTGGAAGGATTTCTTCTCTACACACTTGTACGATTCAGGCGAAAGCCTGGCGACGGAATTCCTAAACAGACTCATGGGAACAATAAGCTTGAGATAACGCTTACCATAATACCGTCCATCCTTCTAATAATACTGGCAGTTCCTACCATCTCGGCGCAGTTTTACATAGCAGATCCACCCGAAGGGGAGCGGCTTGATATCGAAGTTGTAGCTCACCAGTGGTGGTGGGAGGCAACATACCCTGAATCTGGAGTGGTGACAGCTAACGAATTACACGTACCGATTGGCATGCCTGTTAGGGTAGAGCTTAAGTCCAATGATGTTTTGCACAGTTTCTGGATTCCGAAGTTGGCAGGGAAAATGGATATGATTCCCGGCAAGACGACTCATATGTGGTTTCAGGCCGATCATTTGGACGGTGATCCACAGACTTCGGAACGAGACGCTTACTATGGGCAATGTGCTGAATTCTGTGGGCAGTCTCATGCATGGATGAGATTCAAAGTATTTGTGGATACAGCTGAGGAGTTTAAGGCTTGGCAAGAAAGCCAGTTAGCTGACTCCCAAGCGCCTGTTGGCGAAGAAGCCCAAGCTGGGGCTACGCTCTTTGTAGGTAAAGGCTGTATAGCCTGCCATACAATCTCTGGAGTGCCAGGGGCTGTGGGTGTGAGAGGGCCTGATCTTACCCATATTGGCGGTAGGAGCACACTGGCTGCTGGTATATTGGAGATGAACGAGTCAAACTTGAAGGATTGGCTTGAGGATCCAGAGAAGATTAAGCCTGGCAACATAATGTCCAGAGAAGCCGCTGTTTACACCAACGCGGAATTTGCGTTGACTGGGGACGAAACAAATAAGTTGGTTGCTTACCTGCAGGAGTTGAAGTGATCGTAGCACAGAAAGAATCTAGTTATACGGTGTGCTTAAGTGCGAAATCTGCATGTTTCCAGCCTCTCCACATGCTTGAAGAAATGGAGTACCGGAGGTAGCCGATGGCGACAGTGGCAGGAATAGTTCCTAGACCTGTGCATCCGACCGGGTTGTGGGCGTGGTTAACCACCATAGATCACAAGCGGATAGGTGTGCTTTATGGAGTTACATCGTTCCTCTTCTTTCTTTTAGGAGGCTTGGAAGCGCTCATTATGAGATGGCAGCTGATGCGGCCTGAGCAGGCGGTGGTAAGCCCTGAGGTTTTCAGTCAGTTGTTTACTATGCACGCTCTGACGATGATTTTCCTTGGCGTGATGCCACTGAGTGCTGCCTTCTTCAACTTGATTGTGCCCCTCATGATCGGGGCGAGGGATGTGGCGTTCCCTCGGCTCAACGCATTCAGCTATTGGGTATTCTTGTTCGGAGCCATTCTGCTTCAATCAGGATGGTTCTTGGGTGGATCACCAAACGCAGGCTGGTTTGCCTACGCACCTCTAACCTCTAGTTCGTTCAATGTAGGTGATGGGATGAACTTCTACGTGCTAGGGTTGGGTGTTCTGGGTGTATCATCCGTGGCGGCAGCTCTGAACTTTATAGTCACCATAATAAACATGAGAGCTCCTGGAATGACGCTAATGCGCCTGCCAGTGTTTATATGGATGACCTTGGTAACGTCATTTCTTCTTATAACAGCATTCCCTGTTATTACAGCTGGACTCATCGAGCTATACTTTGACCGTGAGTTCGGAATGAATTTCTTCAACGTAGCTGCTGGGGCTGATGTACTCCTCTGGCAACATCTCTTCTGGGTTTTTGGACACCCAGAAGTGTACATACTTATCCTACCAGCGATGGGTATCGTATCGGAGATAATTCCGACTTTCTCACGTAAACCGTTATTTGGCTACCACGTAATTGTGCTGTCAGGTATCATTATCGGGTTTATGGGCTGGGCTGTTTGGAGCCACCATATGTTCACTGTTGGGTTGGGTCCAGTGGCCAACTCTGTGTTTACCATTACTACCATGTTCATCGCTGTACCAACGGGTATTAAGATATTCAACTGGATGGGTACGCTTTGGGGCGGGTCCATAGACTTCAAAACCCCTATGTTGTTCGCATTGGGCTTTGTAACTATGTTTATTATAGGTGGTTTGAGCGGTGTGATGCACTCCATCTCTCCGTCTGACGCCCAGCAGCAGGATACATACTTCATAGTTGCGCATATACATTATGTTCTATTTGGCGGTAGTATATTTGCCGTATTCGCTGGGATATATTACTGGTTCCCAAAAGCCAGCGGACGCATCCTAAATGAGAAGATAGGGCAAATTAACTTCTGGCTCGTTTTTATAGGAATGAACCTCACGTTTTTCCCGATGCACTTCTTGGGTATGGATGGCATGCCGAGAAGACAGGTTACTTACGAAAGTAACATGGGCTGGGATCTTTGGAACATGGTCGCTAGCATCGGTGCCATGGTTCTTGCCGCAGGGATTCTCGCGTTTGTGCATAACTTTTTCTGGAGCCTGCGCAAAGGAGAGGTTGCGGGAGACGACCCGTGGGATGGTAGAACATTGGAATGGTCGATATCCTCACCACCTCCTGAGTATAATTTCGCGGTTATCCCTACAGTAAGTGGCAGAGACCCGTTCTGGGAAACCAAGATGGCTGCAGGAGGGGATCGGTCCGTCACAGGGGAGCCTGATGTTGATCCTAGCTCTATACATATGCCAAGCCCTTCATATTGGCCTTTAGTTGCAGCGTTTGGTCTGGGCCTGGCTGGTTATATGTTGATGTTTAGCTACATCGGAGCAGCGATAGGTACGGTTATAGCGATTGCTGGTATAGCTGGTTGGTCTATGGAACCGGCTACGGCACCTAGCGAAGAGCACTGATTTCGATAAGATAGAGAGGCTAAAGTTGGAGCACACTGGCGCACAACATACTGAAGAGCACACTACTACAGGTCTCAACCACAGAAAAATGCTCATGTGGGTGTTTCTGGGGTCCGAGTGCATGTTCTTCGGATCACTTCTGGCTACTTATCTTGTGTATTACGGCCAAAGTGTATCTGGTCCTCTGCCTGCGGACGTTCTAGATATACCTACAACCTCAGTTAGTACATTTGTGCTTCTGATGAGCAGCTTATCTATGGTTATGGCTTACTCTAATGTCGCCAGCGGCAATGTTAGGAATTTTAGGATATGGATCATATGCACAGCACTACTTGGAGCTACGTTTCTCGGGTTTCAAGTCTACGAATTCAGGGAATTCGCTGTTCACTACGGTCTTACTCCAAGGACAAACCTGTTTGGAAGTACATTCTTCACTCTAACTGGTTTTCACGGAGCGCACGTAACTGTAGGGGTAATATGGTTGGTTTCGTTGTTCCTCTACTCCTTTAAAGGAGATCTTACCGAGCAGGAAGGGTTGACTGTAGATTTGTGCGCTTTGTACTGGCACTTCGTTGATATAGTATGGATAGTGATATTTACAGTTGTTTACTTGATTGGTGTGTCCAACTCTTTGACGTGACGCTTGTTAATAGGAGATTGAATGGCTAGTACACATGGGAATGGTGAGGCAGCTCACCCCACTCCGCGGACATATACCAAGATAGCAGCGCTTCTCTCCGTTATAACGGCGATCGAAGTGGCGGTGTTCTACGTTGAGTCGTTGGAAAGTCTACTATTTCCTATACTGATGGTTCTCTCGACAGTTAAGTTCCTTTTGGTGGCGATGTTCTACATGCATTTGAAATTCGACCATCGGATCTTCTCGATGTTCTTTATAGGGGGTCTCATACTAGCGGCATGCGTGATGATCGCATTGATGGTGTTATTCGACTCCTTCTCTGGGTCTAGGTCAGAGCACGCTGCTAACTCAGGGCAAAGTTCTGTCCATGGCGACTCTCATAGCGATGACCAGTCGAGTGATAGCACTGACAAACACGATTCGGCTGGCGATAGTCATAAAACCGATTCGGCTGCATTGGTAGGTGAGCCAACCATGAGCTTGAAAACTGTTGGAGATAACCTGCAGTTTGATATAGATAATCTCACCGCTGTAGCAGGAGCCGAGGTGATTCTGGCGTTTGATAACACAGCCACTACCCAACAGCACAACTGGGTTCTTGTGGAGGGTGGTAGTAAAGACGAAATAGCGTCAGCTGGGCTCTCCGCCGGTCCGGGCAGCAACTGGGTGCCAGAGGATTCTAGAGTGATTGCTAGTACAATTTTGCTTAATCCAGGAGAGTCTGGGGGGGCAACTTTCGTAGCCCCGGTAGCAGGAACATACCAGTTCGTATGCACGTTCCCTGGTCATAGCCCCACGATGTTTGGCACGTTCGAGGTCACTTCAGAATAGGTTGTGGTGTGTCTGGGGTCCGACAGATTCATGTGCCGAGTTTTGTACCCGCTTTCCAGAAATATGGTCGAATCATCACTTATGCACACTGTTGAATTAGTGACTGTACTTAGTGGGTACATAGGCTGTCTTGGAGGCGTGGATGCGGAAAAGGCATGATGAAATGGTGTTCGAGTATCCTTGGCATTCCGGTGAGATTGTGGTCAGACCAGATGCGTTACTATACTGTCGATATAAAGACGCTGTCGCTAAACTGGAGAGTCCATTGAGATGGTTGGGACAGTAATGTCTGATGGTTTAGATGGATCATTCTCATGGTGGTACTGGCACTGGCACCCAGATCTGTACGGGGGTTTGTTACTGTTTGTTGGCATATACCTTCTGTGTGTTGGCCCCTTTCGTATATGGTTCATCCAGGAGGAAGATCAAACTGCAAGTTATTGGCAGGTGACTTCTTTTATAACTGGAGCGGTAATAATTCTTTTCGCACTCGCCGGTCCAGTGCATGAATTGAGTGATAATTACTTATTCAGCGCCCATATGGCTCAGCATATGTTGGTAACACTGGTGGCTCCGCCTTTACTACTTTTGGGAACTCCGGGATGGCTTCTCAGGCCAATCGTAAGGGTGAAGGTTGTATTAAGGATGGGCAAATTCTTAACGAAACCGCTAAAAGCTTTCTTCTTTTTCCTGTACGTGTTTTCGATCTGGCATTTGCCTGTTCTATATGATGGTGCGTTGAGTAGCC
>CAZNIG010000011.1:0-19332 GCA_964573055.1 uncultured Dehalococcoidia bacterium | reverse complement strand
CTAAACGAGAGTCAGTTTGTCGAGTAGCATATTCTTGAATTAAATCCCCGAACTCGCTGCTGACTTGAAGCACTGGTGGGCCGAATGGGTCCCAAAACTTGGGAGCGTTGCTAGCCATTAATCCCGGACTTCCACCCAATGTAACAGCTACTAATCCTTTGAGATCTAAAGACTGTCGCGCTGATTGTATATCTTGAAGTCCACCGAATCTATCAACACCATCCTGCCCTCTTCTAGTAGCGCCAACCCATATGTCGGCATTTGACCCAACCAAACCTAGCCTACCATCCACACCTTCCAGTGAGGTAAAGCTTCCGTCGTACATTGGTAAGCCTAGGATTCTTCTGTCTGCCACTTGTAAATAACAGTCACCAGGAACTACCATGGGCAACTCAAAACTTTCTTTTTCGGCCGAAAGCCCCAGTTCAAGTACTTTACCAAGGAGCCAATCCGCTGATTCATGATCAGTCAATGTCCCAGTTCTATGCCATCCCTGTGAATCGTATTCTTGTATTATTCTATTGATACGTTCTAGCTGGTCCACCTTATATCCTCCACGAATTCAACTCTGCAAAATATTCTCGCTTAAGAACCTAAGGGCTATATGACGCTTGAGTTACATTATACCTCCGAGTTTCATATTCCACGTGCTATCTGGCACAACTGCAGGGTAGAAATAAACGCGCTTGGATGTAACCAGACCAGATTTGCCATATTACAGACGCGCTTAGACAGTATTATAAAAAATTGAACTTAGGTGGTGGAGCTGGAGGGATTCGAACCCTCGACCTCCTCAATGCCATTGAGGCGCTCTCCCAACTGAGCCACAGCCCCAGTCCAGAGGCACTATACCAAAGCGAACCTTTGAAGGCAACACAGCAATCAGATTACTTATGCCTTTATTTTGCCCTATCAGCTGCTACCAACATGCCAATACCCAGACACAACAAGAAGAAAGGATCTGGAAAGGTCATGCCAAATACTAACTCGTTCACTAGGCCAGCCACCACATAGCTCATAACCATGAATAAAGCCGCAATATACCTTAGGTATGTTCCTCGTCTGCGGTTTACGACGATGCTAATTCCTTCTCCAATTATGTAACCAATAGCGATAATTGTTAACAAAGGCAAGAATGGTATTCCAACCAAATGCTCAAATAGCAATCCCCAAAGAGCCCCGAGGCTGATACTTGTTACTACTCCAAAGGCCAAGCTTTTCACATAACTTATGAGATCAACCGCAAGCATAGGTAAGCTACGAACATTGGCACATTCGGGACATCGTGAACCTACAGCAGTTTGTACCAAGCATCTGTAACATATCAAGGAATCACATTTATTACAGCGAAGGCGAGTCTCTACGGCCAAATCACGAATACAATATGTGAGTTCTGTGCCGGACATTCTTTTAAGCTTACTCTGGAGTACGGGTCACCCATTCGTCTCTGCTACCAACATCTCTATCATGTATCAACCGACGAATAAAAATAGCTCTATTGCTGATCTTAGGCGAACCTATGGTCGAGTTAGACATTATTCTCTTTAAAGCAACTATAACTACTATCCCAACCGATAACATTATTACGTGAAAACCTTGACTGAAATAACCGCTCCATAATGGCAGAGCTAATATACCGATCCCAACCCAAACAGCAGAACTACGAAATATTACCCACCCAATAACAGTCACTAACACAGACGCAACAGCCACTTGCCAAGCAAGTACAATTAGCAATCCAAATGCCACAGCTATTCCACGCCCCCCCGAAAACCTTACGTATATAGACCAATTATGCCCTACAACTGCAGCTATACCGCACGCTACAATACCCCAAGAATTATCGGTTACTACTCCGGCAAGGTATACGGGCAGGGAGCCCTTTACAAACACATCAAATGCCGCCGATGGAAATGAAGCCCACTTTCCTACATTTTGCCATACATTAGATGTGCCTAAGCTGCCACTTCCATAGTACCTAATATCTATATCCCTAGTAGCCCTACCCACGAGATAAGCGAATGGGATAGAGCCTACCAAGTATGACCCCACCACCAAGATGACTAAAACCATGATACCGGAATACCTCCACGAATATGAAGAAGTCCAATTAGGTCGTTAGGTGTATATACCCTAAATAGGTGCTATAAACCTGACCTACAAAAGCAATTCTGGAGTTTTTATCCCTTTATCCTTTGCCAGAGAAAAAAGCATCTCCACTATCTCAAGAGAGGGACCTACGGTACCGGGGATTACTTCACCAGGTGTCCCGAACGCATGATAATCACTACCACCACAAGGTATTAGCCCCTCACGAGCGGCCATTCCGGCAAAAGCTTTGACTTCTTCTGGTTTATAATTACCATAGTAGACCTCGATCCCAACAAGCCCAGCCGCTTTTAGCCCCGGTACTAATGATCCTACATTTTCAACCTCTCTCGGATGAGCAAGCACTGGCAATCCCCCTGAATTGATCACCAAGCGAACAGCATCTTCAGGCGCAAGGCGGGGACGTTCGGCATAGGCCAAGCCATTACGTCCGAGGTACTTTTCAAAGGCCTCTTGTGGGTAAGTTATATAACCTTCCTCAACCATAGCCTGTGCGATATGTGGGCGCCCTACAGCACCATCGCCTGCTATCTCCAAAACCCGCTCCCATTTTACTGGCAAGCCAAGCTCAGCTAATTTATTCACCATCCTACTTGCCCTGTCTATTCTTCCAACTCGAAATTCCTCTAGGGTATTCTGGAAATCAGTATCTTCGTAATCTATAAAATAACCTAGGATGTGAATCTCGTTACCAGGGATATCAGTGCTTAATTCAACACCAGGAATAATAGTGAGATTCTTTGTTAAACTAGCCACTTCGAAGGCCTCAGTGAGGCCCTGAGTGGAATCATGGTCAGTGATAGCTACCACCCTAAGCCCATTCCTCACCAACAACTCAATTAGCTGCTTAGGGCTCAGCCGTCCATCCGACCATGTAGTATGTAAATGAAGATCTACTACAGCCATGTTTAAAACACCTGTCTATCAACTCTGATTATTTGGGTTGCCATACCATTCGATTCATCTATATCGATCATAGCAGCATTGAATTGTACCGGGCCACTGGATACATTAAGCCTCCTAGGAGTTTGATTAAGAAATCTTTCCAAAACATCCTCAATATTGCTCCCTATAACCGAATTCATAGGACCAACCATACCAAGATCAGTTAAATAGGCTGTGCCTCTGGTTAATAACCTTTGGTCTGCAGTACCAACGTGTGTGTGGGTTCCAACTAAAGCGCTTACTCGTCCGTCAAGATACCAGCCCATAGCCATCTTCTCAGAGGTGGCTTCAGCATGGAAATCGACTACTATTATTGAGCTTGTACCTTTCAATTCGTCCAGTAACGCATCCATCGCACGAAAAGGACAGTCGTAATTGCCTACGAACACCCTACCTATAATGTTGATAACTGTGACTCCCTTGACCCTTATGTGCCCCTTCCCTGGTACGGTAGGCGGGTAGTTCAGAGGCCTAATAATCGGGAGGTGGCCATCAAGGTGTGGGATAATCTCCCTCTGATCCCAGATGTGGTTACCAGATGTGATCACATCTACACCATAGTCAAATAGCTCCTGAGCGATACCACTCGTAATACCAAAGCCACCAGCGGCATTCTCTCCATTTAACACGGTTAGGTCTATATTGTATTCATCTATCAAGTCAGGAAGAAGTGCCTTGATGGCGTTTCTACCAGGTTGCCCTATCACATCACCTACCATCAATATCCGCACTAAATCCCCCCCGAGTAAATCTTTAAGTGGCGCGAGACTCTTGACATCATCAGACCTGTAAGCCACCAGTTTGTCATGCCCTAGAAGAGGCCCTCAAGCCAAAACACTCGGTGACTCTACTTTGCATACTCCACGGACCGCGTCTCTCTGATTACCGTCACCTTAATTAATCCAGGGTAGACTAAACTGTCTTCAATTTTTTTAACTACATCCCTAGCCATCTTAGAGGCCGTTACATCATCCACTTCCCCAGACTTCACCATTATACGTACTTCACGCCCAGCTTGAATTGCAAACGATTTTTCAACGCCAGGGAAACTGCTAGCCACTTCCTCCAAGGCCTCAAGTCTCTTAACATAGTGCTCTGACGTGTCCCGGCGAGAACCCGGGCGAGAAGCACTCATAGCATCGGCGGCTGCAACGATAAATGCCTCTATGGAGCCTCTCTCCTCGTCATGATGCTCCATTATCGCACGTTCTATCTCCGCAGGAATTCCGTATCTACGAGCTACATCTGCCCCGATTTCTGCGTGCCCTCCTTCGACCTCATGTGTCAGGGCTTTACCTATGTCGTGCAGCAGTCCTCCTGCTTTGGCAACCTCTATGTTAGCGCCAACCTCAGCAGCTATCATAGAAGCAAAGTGAGACACCTCGACGCTATGCTGGAGTATGTTTTCTCCGTAGCTGTAACGATATTTTAGTCTGCCCAGAAGCTTCACCAATTCTGGGTCCATTCCCCTAACACCCGCGTCAAATACCGCTTTTTGGCCTTCTTCTCGGATGTAGTCCTCAACCTCCTGCTTCGTCTTTTCCACAACCTCTTCTATCCTAGCAGGATGAATACGCCCATCTGCTATCAGCTTAGCAATCGCCTGTCGTGCCACTTCTCTACGAACCGGATCAAAACAAGAGACCGTAACAGCTTCGGGGGTATCATCAATAATCAGATCAACTCCCGTAGCGCTTTCTATTGCTCGGATATTTCTACCTTCGCGTCCTATTAAACGTCCCTTCATATCGTCATTCGGTAAAGGAATTGAATTAACGGTGTTCTCAGAGACAACATCAGAAGCCAGTCTGTGGATTGCCAGAACTATAGCTTTCCTTGCGTTTTGGTCTGCCTGCTCACGAGCTTGAAGTTCAATATCCCTATAACGGCGGGCTACCTCATAGCTCATTTCATCCTCTGCTCTGCTTAACAACATATCCCTTGCGTCTGACACCGAAAGAGAAGATATCTTTTCAAGCACTTCCATTTCTTGACGCTTCATATCCTCTAGTTCAGTCTCTTTTTCTTGCATTTGCCTTTCTTTGTCGCCCTGCCCTCGCTCTCTTTTATCTAGATTATCGCTGCGACGTTCCAAGTTTTGTTCTCGGTTTGCCATTCTTCGCTCTCTGCTATTCAGCTCTGATCGCCTTTCGCGTATATCAGCTTCAGCAGAATTGCGTAACTTAAGCGCCTCTTCCTTGGCCTCTAGTAGTACTACTCCACGTTTTGTGTCAGCTTCATCCAGCATTCGCGTGACATCATCGGCAGCCTTCTTTTTCCGCATGCCAATAATTCCAATTTTTGCCAGAAACCCAATGACACCACCTACCACCACAGAGACTAGGACGGCAATGGCAATTGCTATAATATCCATGCCCATCACCTTTCTTTCTATCCAGATGTCGCACACCATCAGTTCGCCTCTTATGACAACGAGGCGTGATCGAATCTTAATCTAGGTAATGTATAGTGTCAATCGAGCGAGACTTCAGGCAGAACAGGAATGCCCTAGGCCAATAATAGTACGGAATATTACCCTATCCGGCTTCTCCCAAAAAACAATCCTGACACCTACATAACCTGCGCAATAAATCAAACGGATATATCCCTGAATCGTGAGTATCACTCCATAAAAACTGTACCGCATATCTGCCAATTTGCATCCAGTCGACAGCGTACACATCTTCGCGTACATCTTCTTCGCCGACCCTGCGCCTACCAGTCATTTCCTCCACACACCCCGCACAGCAACACTGGCCACGTAGATACCTATATGGATAGTAGCTGCGGTGCCCATCATCCCATTTCATATATATCCCTGTCTCATCCAAAACCACTTCTTCGGTTTTCAAAACGAACCCCCTCGACTATCCACTTTAAAGCAAATACCAAACTGTCATTTGTTATATCTAAATTTCGCCATACAAATTAAAAGGCACATCTCATAAAGGGCTCTATCCCATGGATTCCAATTTCCTTCCACCCAAAATGTGAAGATGTAAGTGAGCAACTTCCTGTCCTGAATCCGGCCCTTGATTCATCACTACCCTGTACCCAGATTTTTCAAGGCCATAATCATTAGCAACATTGTCTGACAACATCATTAGATGACCTAGAAGTGCTCCATAAGAAAGGTCCCCTAGGTCCGTCCGGGTAAGATGAGTATTAGGTATCACCAGCAGATGTACAGGCGCACGAGGATTAACATCACGGATCACAAACGCGCGTTCGTCAGAGTAGAGTACCTCTGAGACAATTTCGCCTTCGTATATCCTACAAAATATGCAACTCGAAGCCATACTTCCCTATGATCTTATCAGATACCCAACGGTTTAGCTGTTCCAAAGTAATCAGGAACGTGTGCACAGCGCCCTATTCCATGATGGACAAGTAGGTTGTTGTGCGCTGAATCCCACCTATAGTGTGTATGCCGCCAGTCACGAGCTCGCCAATGTTATTCAGACTATCTGACTCTACTACAGCCACAATATCATATTCTCCAGTCACAGCATCCGACTCTCTTATACCATTTAAGCTCCTCAGAGCTGTAAGAACATCCTTAGTTTTACCCACATTAGTTTCAATCAGCACGTAGGCTTTGGTAGAAAAAGTACTACTCCTTTCACTTCGCCTCTTCATGTTCCAGGAACAAGAGTCATCCACAAGACTCATTGACTGACCATCACAATAGTAGTTCTGTAATAAGTGGAGTTACCACAAGAGCATTCTAGATTTGCCCAGATTAACTGTCAATCTCATTTCCCCCCGCACCAACTTTGAATATCGCTATATACAGAATACTTATATGACTACCCTCAATCCTGCCACAAACCGTAGTTTCATTGAATCCATCGTATCTGAGTCTCGAACCCTTTATTTCCATTAAAGTACTCAAGCGGTGTTTGGCCCACATCGCCAATGAATGCCAGGGAAAACCAAAACACTCCCAGATTAACCAGCATGACCATATGCTATACTCGGTTGCAATACTGTATAGAGGAACACCTTGCGCAATTTACGCCTAGTAATGGCCCAGATTAACACCACGGTAGGAGATCTAGACGGCAATACCGCGAAAATCCTCAGGTGTATTGACGAAGCCAAGAGGTTTCAAGCAGACTTGATCGCGTTTCCAGAAATGGCAATAACCGGTTATCCTCCAGAGGATCTACTACTTAGACCATCTTTTTTATCGTCCAATATAGACAAGATGCTGGAGGTGGCTCGTAACTCTAAGGATATCACCGTAATTGTAGGATTTGTTGACCAAGAAGCCAGTATTTATAATGCTGCCGCCGTGGCCCACAATGGAAAACTGATCGGCAAATACCATAAAATTCACCTGCCAAATTACGGGGTATTCGACGAAGATCGTTACTTTAAACCGGGGTTTCTATGCCCTGTCTTCGTCATAGATGGAATAAGAATAGGCGTAAATATATGCGAGGATATTTGGTATGACATCGGACCAACCCCAATACAAAGGGAGGCCGGAGCCGAGATAATCATCAACCTAAATGCCTCCCCTTACTCAGCAAATAAACTAGCCGTTAGGGAGAACATCCTGTCCAAAAGGGCTTTGGATAGCCACGTGTATATCTCATATACCAATCTTGTAGGAGGACAAGATGAACTGGTATTTGACGGAGGCAGCATGGTATTCGACCCAAATGGCAAATTAATAGCTCGAGGAAAACAATTCACAGAAGATATGGTTGTTGTAGATATAGATCTGGACAATAAGAATACTGCCACTAAGGCCACTTCCATCACCAAGGCAAAACAAGAATCCCTCGCTCGGATCGGTAGACCAGATATCATCAATATTTCTGAACGCCAATCGCCGCATACCAAAAGCAAGACTCTAGCTGAACCAGCCATAATTCAGCCCATGGACCGCCTATCAGAGATATATTCGGCTCTACTAACCGGCACACATGACTATGTACTAAAGTGTGGTTTCGAGAAAGTTGTAATAGGGTTATCCGGAGGTATAGATTCAAGTCTTACAGCCGTAGTAGCAGTTGATGCACTAGGCAGCAATAATGTCACAGGCGTATCAATGCCATCCAGGTACTCATCAGAAGGCAGCGTATCAGATGCTCATCGGCTCGCAGATAACCTGGGAATAGAGGTTTTGACAATTCCAATTGAGGAAACATTCACGGCAATATTAAATACATTGTCACAAACATTTGGAGATAGACCACAGGACGTAGCAGAAGAAAACTTGCAGACTCGTATTCGCGGCAATATCCTAATGGGGTTATCAAATAAATTTGGATGGCTAGTCCTTACTACTGGAAACAAAAGCGAATATGCAACCGGATACTCTACATTGTATGGAGATATGGCAGGTGGCTTCGCAGTGATTAAGGATGTCCCAAAAACATTAGTGTACCAGTTGGCTACACATCGGAACGCCTCTGCTACTAAACCTACAAACCCAATACCACAAACAATCATAGAAAAAGCTCCGAGCGCGGAATTAAAGCCGAATCAGCTAGACCAAGACACCTTGCCTTCATATGAAATACTGGATTCTATGCTCGAAGCATACGTAGAGAACGATATGAGCCCCTCTGAGATATCCGCAATGGGATTCGATATCGAAACTGTAAAAGACGTCATAAGAATGGTAGATCGCAACGAATACAAAAGACGACAGTCCCCACCAGGCATCAAAATCACCGAGAGAGCTTTTGGTCGAGACAGGCGCCTTCCAATAGTCAATCTCTATAAGCCGTCGTAAATCTACTCGGTTTACCCAAGTAAGAAACCAACTAAACTATTCGGCTTTTGTGAAAGAACATCCACGGTGACACATTTGATCAATCCATTGACCAAAGATCACATTGACCGCAATGTAACTAGTATGCATCGCTATTTATCTTGAAAATATACACGTAGATCTGGCTGATTATCCACAACTAGCACCAGTATCACTTCAATCATAGGGGCGTCAGTGAAGGCCACAATCCACGCACAAACAAAGCCACACCTAACTACTGACTACTACCAATAGAACCCCCAAAACCACCATTAATGTGCCCCCAAGAGTTCTCCTAGTCACATTCTCTAATCGCCTAAGGAGGAAATGAGCCAAGACTAGTGCTATTAAAGGGCTTATAGACACTATAGGTGAAACTATTACTACGCTAGCGTTACTTAGAGAAAAGTAAAGGAACATTGCTCCACTAGCAGATGTAATGCCAGAAAGAGTAAACCAAATAATCCCGCGCTGTCTGCAGGTCCTAAGCTCGATGTATATCCGACGATGAAAAATAACAGACACATATAGGAAACCAAAGAGAAGAGCAAACGCTGTAGCGATCAACGGCGGGGCATAATGATCTGTGATATGCTTAGCAACAGTTTGCGAAGCACCATAAGAAACAGAGGCCCCCACAGCAGCTAAATAGCCCATCCAAATACGTCTGCTAGAAGACGTCCCGGGGCTGATGTTCATCTCCGGACTCCATCGCTAGTTATTAGAGCGACCCCTGCCACTATCGTTCCAGTGCCAATCAGAAGCCAAATGGTAGCACTCTCTCCCAAGTACATAATTGCAAGTATTGTTGCAAACAAAGGAGCGGTACTGAATATAGGTGTAGCTTTTGTCACTCCTGCCAGGTGGATGCTTAGGTAGTTTAACATCCTACCTATGGCGAAGTTGAAAAGCCCGTTTAGGGCAAACCACAGGATAGGTATGAGAGACAACTTACCAAAATGCTCGGCATTAAACGCAAAAGCAAGCCCAAACACCAATGCCAATCCAGACACAAGTGAAATCCAGAGCCCTGTGAGTGGATTTATGGATTGCACGCCTAACCGAACTAAAATCGCACTGACACCCAGACAACTAGCTGCACCAAATGCAAGCAAAATACCCGTTGTCATGCGTTGAGATTCACTATGATCAAGGTTGTCACAACCAAGTCTTATAAATTACTCTTCGAGCGCTCCCAGCAGCCTCGATACTCCCCAGGTCACGGACTAGTCTGATAAACCAGAGGGCACCCGACGGTTTTTACAATCACCATCAGGTATCTCAACGTTATTTAGCCGTCGCAGAACCAAGGGCTCATATCATGTAATGTACATTTTAGATCAACCACACCACGACATATCAAGCCTTAGGAGCGAACCACCGTTTGTTTACACCAAGACTTACAAATGTTTCGCTTCGACGCACGCCCGCTATCTTACCCACCACTCCCAGCAAGAAAGAATGTAACTCTTCCTGCGTTTTCACAGCTACCCACGCAAATATATCGAACGCCCCAGTGGTTACTGAAACGCTGAGCGTTTGTGGCACGGTACCTAATTCAAAAGCTACATCTTCTAGCTTGCCTGGATCGACCTGCAACCCTATTATAGCTTCCGTATTAAGACCCAATTTAGATGGTTCCGGAAGAGCTGTCACCTGAATAGCCTGATCGTCTATCAGACGCTTCAACCTACGCCTTATCGTCCCTTCGCTAACCCCAAGCTGTCTGGCAATCTTGGCGTTAGATTCACGTCCATCCTTTTGAAGAATACCAATCACACTTTTGTCTAATTCGTCCAATCTCGACACCCTCCTGCTATTTTACATCCGTGAATACTATCACAAGGTACGAAAAGTAACAACACCGTCGAAGAGGAGTACCAACTTAGAGGCTACCAAAAAAGCATTAACTGTATGACTAAACAAAACATGGGAAATTACACATTCAAACCCAAAACTCCAGAGTACAAAGCATTTCCACCTACATTTGAGACAACCTTAGTAATTCATTCGAAGCTCTCTTTTTACTCTCTCATGATAGGCCTTTGCCAATACCTTAGTCATGGAACCAGGCAATCCATCACCAATTGTTTTGCCGGAAACACACGTCACTGGAGAAACTCCAGTGACCACGTTTGTCAAAAACAGTTCACTTGCATCTTCGATATTCTGGATTGATAAAGAGGCCTCACTAACAATGATATTTAATCGTTCTGCCTCCTCAAGTATTACCTTGCGCCCGATACCCAAAAGCACACCGTCATCCTCAGGGGGAGTTACTAATCGGTTTTGGATAACCGCAAATACGTTACTGGAGGTGGCTCCAGTTATTAGACCAACCGTATTCTGCGTTAGTGCATCATCTGCACCGACATTACGGGCTTCAAGTCTGCTAATTACTGCCTCCGTATAAGAAAGAGATTTGATTTTGGACAGTGGAGAGAACTGATTACGCCTTATGCTTGAAACGACAACCGTACGCCCAAAACTGGGCACTAACTCAGGCAAACTCCAAGGAGCTATCCGAACTACAATCAATGGCTGAACAATTTGTGGGATGTCCACACCACGACCATAATCATTTCCACGACTAACCGTTAAACGCACAACAGAATAGTCCCCGTGGCTCAAATTTAACCCTGATTTTAGCGCTCCAATTAGTTCCGCTTCGGAAGGGATCGGAATATGAAGAACAGCGGCTCCCTTTTTGAGCCGTGCGATGTGATTTTCTATACTAAAAACTCTACCAGCATGGCCAACCATGGTTTCGAACAACCCATCGGCAAGAGTGAATCCTCTGTCAAACAGGCTTAAGCTTGTAGATGCAAGAGGTACAAGGCTACCCTCGACAAGACTAAATGTTAGATGCTGAGAATTAATCACGAGATAGATTTAAGGGCATTAAACAACCCCCTGCCCTTATCTAGGGTTTCCTGATATTCTGACTCTGGTACAGAATCAGCAACCACAGCGCCTCCAACCTGTAAATCGACTACTCCGCCAGTGATAATTAAGCTCCTAATTGCGATGCTCGTAGCCATATCACCTGAAAAGGAAATGTAACCTATAGCACCGCAGTACAATCCTCTTCTGACTGGCTCTAACTCTTCTATTATCTCCATTGCTCTTATTTTCGGAGCACCAGTAACAGAACCACCCGGGAAGCATGACCTTAATAAATCTGTGGCGGTGAAGTCACCACCAAGTTCACCAACTACAGTGGACACTAAATGCGTTACAGTGGGATGCCGCTCTACATCAAACAATCTTGGAACTTTCACCGACCCCACAGTACACACCTTCCCGAGATCATTCCGAAGTAAATCCACTATCATAAGATTCTCTGCTCGATCTTTCTCACTAGCAAGCAGCGCCTCAGATTGATATGCATCATCTTCAGGCCCATATCCAGATGGACGTGTTCCTTTAATAGGACTAGTAGTAACAGTTCTACCATCAAGCCTAAGGAACTCCTCTGGCGAGGCACTAAGAACCTGTACCTCTGGAAATCCGAGGTATGCTCCAAAAGGAGAGGGATTTTCCTTTCGCAATGCCTGGTACAGACGCCAGGCATTACCTTCGAAACTGGAACGAAATCTCTGGGATAAGTTCACCTGATATACATCGCCTGCCTCTAAATATTCTTTGATTTTGTTAACCGACCTGACATACGATGTCATTGTTTCATTAGATTCCAACCAGATATTCACACCAGATACCTCTGGCTTTTCGGTTATGGAAATTGACTCCACCCGGTCCAGCATCTCGGCCAATCTAGCTCGGGCCCTACGCTCAGTTCGATGCGGTAGTCCTGTTGATATAATCCGAGACTCTTCTGTTAATCCATCATAGCTGAGAACCCAATCGTAAAACCCTAGGTACATTTCAGGGATTAACGTATCATTTTGAGCAATCACTGGAATATGCTCTATCTGTCTACCTAAGTCGTACCCCCAATATCCAATAACGCCACCCTGAAAAGGTGCAAATTCTGGAACCCTCTCTATCTTGTAGTCTTGCAATAGCTTTTTTAGTATTTCCAAAGGATTCCCGTTAAGGTATTCCGTTCTACCATCTCTTTGAATCTCCACGACAAGACCATGACTGCGTATAACCAAGAAAGGGTCTGCAGTCAAGTATGAGAATCTGCTCTTGGGTGATTCCGGCATAGAGCTGTCAAGAAGAGCAGGATAAGGCAAACTTGAAAAAGCCGGCATTAACTGATATGGGCGCAGAATGGAATCTAGCCTTTGAGACAAAAGCAAATTTAGCCTACCATTTAAAGATATGAGGACAAAAAATGCTCGGCATCTATTGCGGCCATGCATCCGGTGCCTGCAGCAGTAATAGCCTGACGGTACACCCAATCCTGAACATCACCGCAGGCAAACACTCCAGGAACGCTCGTTAATGTACCTTGGTGGGTTACAATATAACCACTTTCATTAATATCAAGTTGGCCAATGAAAGGTTCTGTATTTGGCTTATGCCCGATAGCCATAAACACGCCATCTATAGGTAGTTCAGTGGATTCCTGAGTCCTTACATTCCTAACCTTAACACCTCTTACCTCGCCATCCTCCACACCCAATATTCCTTCTAACACAGTATCCCAGATAAAATCTATTTTCGGATCACTAAGGGCTCTATCCTGCATGATCTTGCTAGCTCTAAGACTATCCCTCCTATGAACGATGTGAACCTTGCTAGCAAATTTAGTAAGGAAGGTAGATTCCTCCATTGCAGTATCACCACCCCCAACCACTATAAGTTCCTTATCGCGAAAGAAGAAACCGTCGCATGTGGCACAGGCTGAAACGCCGCGGCCCATAAGCTCCATTTCCCCAGGGATACCAAGAAGTCGGGCGGTAGCTCCAGAAGCTATTATTACGGCCCGGGCCTGATATGACGCCTCTTCATCTACCTCCACCAGAAACGGACTTTGTGAGAAATTCACGGAAGTAACTGCTCCATCTAGGTATCTAGCGCCAAATCTCTCCGCCTGCGCCCTAAACCTTACCATAAGTTCAGGGCCAAGTAATCCGTCTGGGAATCCAGGGTAATTCTCAACATCGGTGGTTATCGTCAGCTGACCTCCGGGGGTTATGCCATCTACAACCAGAGGATTCAGATCTGCACGAGCCGCATAAAGTGCCGCCGTATCGCCGGCTGGCCCAGAACCAATTATAATGAGGTTTTCAAGTAGGCTGTCCAACGTATTTTCCTCCTCAAATCAGATGGATGGCAGTCCTTTGCTGTTAGCTAAACTCACTAGACCATCCCATATTAAGGTTGATACTCGACTGATCAATCACAATATGAAATTACGACCAGATAAGACCAATGTCAAACTTGGCCAATATACCTAAGGGTGCCGTCTGCAACATCCTTATTTAAACGACGCTTAAGATGCAATCCTTCCAAAATAAATTCTACTGCTGCAGCCATGGCCTCGTTGGATTTATCGGCATCTAGCTGTTTTATAGGCATGCCTAAGGACTCGATTTCACTCACAACGGCTGCATAATCCACTGATGGCCTGTAACCACCTATCTCCACTGCTACACCCTCTTGAAAGCTTTCAATCACCCCTTCAAGTTCGTCCACTGTAAAATAGCGCTCGAATACATTCAGGACTGCCTTCCGGGTTATATCAGTAAGTATTTTTTCCTCTAACCCATCTTCAGCGCTTTCCAATTCGATTTTCCCCATAGTAGTAGGTAGTATCGCAGGGAGATCGCTTAGACGCGGCACGGCTTTCGTTTCACCTGTAAGTAAACTGCGCTTATAAGCGTTACTGATTATACTTTCATAATTAGATATCGAAACGCGCACACTCACTCCAGAACGCTGGTTTATATCCCCGCTTCTACGAGCCAGACTGGTTATTTCCGCAACCACTTCCTTCATGTACTGCGGCACCACCACAACTTCATCAGATTTCAAGAATGTCTTCAATTCTTGCTCCATTATGAGCATTTCATCTTCGGCTCTATTCGGGTAATGGGTACGAATTTGGGCACCATATCGGTCCTTAAGCGGCGTGATTATACGACCCCTGTTGGTGTAATCTTCTGGATTTGCGCTGGCAACTAAAACCAAGTCAAGTGGCAAGCGAACTTTGTAGCCTTTTATTTGTATGTCTTTTTCTTCCATTAAATTGAATAGGCTCACCTGGATACGCTCCGATAAATCTGGTAATTCGTTAATCGCAAAGATCCCACGATTTGTCCGTGGTATAAGGCCAAAGTGGATGGTTAGTTCGTCGGATAGGTATTTTCCCTCGGCTACTCGTATTGGATCCACCTCTCCTATCAGGTCTGCAACCGCTATGTCAGGGGTGGCCAATTTTTCAGCGTATCTTTCTTCTCTTGAAAGCCAAGCAATTTCAACCTTGTCCCCATTTTTATTTACTTTATCTCTACAAGCTATGCACAAAGGTGAAAATGGATCATCGTTTATTTCACAACCAGCGATGTAAGGTATCTCGTAATCCAACAGGTTCACCAAGGCACGAATGAGCCTTGATTTGGCCTGCCCTCGTTCTCCCAACAGAATGATGTCTTGACCCGCCAAGATAGCGTTCTCTATTTGAGGTATAACCGTTTGATCGTAACCTATTATTCCTGGGAACAACTCATCTTTGGCACGTACCTTGCCAATTAGATTCTTTCGGATTTCTTCTCTGACACTCAGTGATTTGTAGCCACTTTTCTTGAGCTCCTTAAGCGTGGTTATTTGTTTCGCAGTTGACATGCTACCTCCGCCTATACTGATAAATATAGATACGAGTTCGGGGTATAACTCATGCTAAGTTCTGGGCATAATACTACTATGGATGACGGCCCAACACAAAGGTTATATTTATTTAGTCCAGAGTTGTTCAACAAAGCCTCCATTGAACAAAATTTACGGCTAAACAAAAATCTACACCACACCATATTTTGTATTGATTGAACCAACGAACCCTTATTGATTTATAATTTGACTCCAAATATTATTTGATCACCAAATTATCCCCATCACACCAAAAGAACCCATCAAACATCTCCGAGAGAGTGCCAAGGTTTTTCCAAGGTTCAATCAATATTCCAAGAAGGTTATAAGTCCAAGAAATATGCATCGTGCAAGCAGCTGCCGTAACCCAGATTCGACTTATTAAGCGATCCAAGGTTATTCTACCAAGGCCATATACGGCTTTTCAGAACGGCGGAGTTATAGAGCGATCAGAACCAAAACTTAACGATCCCTCCATAGCATCTATGTGGTCAAGTGCCGCTTGGGCAGCTTCTACAGCAAGATCATCAGCTGATTTAAGGCACCTCAGCAACGCCTTCTTAGCTAACTCTCCTCCTATTGCTCCGACAGCTGCTATAGCTGACGCCTGAGCCTGCTGATCATCATCACCGAACATAGCAATTAGATGTGGTACAGCCGGCTCCTCCCCTAGCTCGCCACATGCACTTGAGGCTTCATACCGCATTGCTGGATCGTCACTAGTCAACTCACTCAAGATTATCGGCAACCACTCGATATCGCAACTTTTCCCCATCGCATAGACCGCACTGTACCTCATCTCAATCCTATCACTGAAATAAGCATCGCTAATCATGCTATGCACATCATCGGTGTTAAATGGCGCAACAGCCTCTATGGCACGCCTCCTGACATCCCAATCCTCCTCCTGATCTTGAACTACAGCAACCAAAGAGTTCTTAACCCTGTCACCATCTTTAGAAAGCATCTTGCCGGTTTGAGCTAAGGTGGCAAATTTACCAAGAGCCGTCGCGGCCTTCGCCCGAACTGAATGTGATGGATCACCAGTCAATAACTCTATGAAGGAGGCCACCAACACCCTGTCCTCGCACTCCCATAAACCTTCTATAGCCTGTTCCTTGACAGATGGATCATCGTCTTTAAGACAAAACTGAAGTAGGTCATTAAAATCCGCCTCAAGGTTATCTTCGGAGATCTCTCTAAGTTTCTCCAGCAATAACACCTTGCGACTCGGTACTATCCCTAACCACGTTTCAGAGACACCACGAAGCTCATCCGTCGTCAACCCAGACAACTGCATGAGATCAGAGTGCTTTAAATCTCCATGATCACCAACCAACGCTTCCAAGCATTCCTGTAAATTCAAATCACGTGACTCCAGAACGTTATTATTCCCGCAACTACGAGACTATACATAAATCCTACCAGATCATTCAGATCATTCAACGATCCCGTATTTAGGCCACAAACACATTATAACCAAGCTGTTTAGTCAGGTAGCAAGAGTAAAATATGGCATTTAGTAATCCGTTTTGCTAAAGATGAATCAACGAAGATTCACCAAGGAGCTATCCCGCCCTCTATACTGCCACCCCATTATCCGAAGTGTCAGATCATGCTTATACCATGGACATAAGTCTATATCCCTCATAGAATGCCCCACATAACCTCGGGCTAAGATAGTCAAGGCCGCTAGTTTAGTGTAGAATGCGCCTGCGCAGATCCGTGTAAACGTGTAGCTAGACTATCAGGTCTGGGCTGTCGAAACCGATAAAAACATTTACCGACAAAAGCATAAGGAGGCAACTAAGTGAACTCCCTACTTCCATTAACTCTTCCCTTAGCCGCAATGGCTCTGGTAGCCAGCGTGATGATATCTCTTGGGGTTTTGTTCATAAACGTCGGACATACCGGGACTATCATAGTAGGAATTGGTATCGTCGTAGCCGTACCACTAGCGGGAGCACTCCTTACACGCTCTAGTTAACGCCTAAAATTCTAACCGCCTAATTACCAGATTTATTTTATTTTATCCCTCAGCAATTATCCCGCTCGTGACACTCCCAGAAACCCTGAGGTATCTCGGCAAAACCAAGAATACATATCTCACTACCTAACACTCCCTTAAAGCCTCGAGCTATCGTATATATCAAGCATAAGTATTAAACGTGAGTGATAGACTCAAGCAACGAGGACATCCATGCAGATCGGTGTGGTTTTCCCACAAACTGAGATCGGAAATGACACAGGCGTTATTAGGGACTACGCTCAGACATCCGAGGATCTAGGTTACTCGCACATACTAGTGTACGATCACGTGCTCGGAGCTAGCCTTAGAAATAGGCCTGACTGGACTGGGCCATACAATCAGAAGCACCAATTCCGTGAACCACTCGTACTATTTGGGTTTATCGCGGCCATTACTAATCGCATTGGGCTCACTACCGGCGTTCTAATACTCCCGCAAAGACAAACGGCATTAGTAGCGAAACAGTCTGCAGAATTGGACTTGCTTAGCAACGGCCGACTTAGGCTGGGGGTTGGAATAGGCTGGAATCACGTCGAATACCAGGGTTTAGGAGAAAATTTCAGGAACAGAGGACGAAGGGTAGAAGAACAGATCGAGTTACTGCGAGAGTTGTGGACACAAGACACGGTAAATTTCCGCGGAACATGGCATGAAATTATTGACTCTGGTATAAACCCCCTCCCGAATCAAAGACCAATACCAATTTGGATTGGAGGTGGAGCTGACACTGTTCTTAAAAGGATAGCACGTCTAGGCGACGGGTGGTTCCCACCCACACAGCCAGACGAGCGCGGCCAAGCAATGATCCAAAAACTACACCAGTATGCTCAAGCTGAAGAGCGTAACCCCAATACCATAGGTATAGAAGGCAGATTGAACATTAACCTAGAAAACCAGGATTCGTGGGGCAAGATGATTGAAGACTGGAAGTCATTTGGAGCCACACATCTATCCATCAACACTATGAATTCAGGTTTGTTAACGCCCTCTGATCACATCGAAGCAATTCGAAGGTTCAGCGATGCAATTAACTGGTAATTGCCCTACATCTGATCATATTTAAACTAGCAAATACATCGATGACTCTGCCCAGATAATGGAGACAAAGCGATATTAAATACGTGGGCAGCGAATATGACTATAGTTTCGATAACAAGCATCGTTCTGGCGTTAAGACACCAGTATTTGTAGAGATCACTGGGTGGGCTTTATTACTCTAACCTCAAATACGGCCAGAGATTTAGGCAGGAAACATTTACTTATATATGCGATTAAATCGTACCGTTATAATAGAGAAACCTTGCCCACTCATGGTATGATGAGGAAACAACCATACTTGACACTAACACAGCTAGTCCGCTTTACGGTTACATCAAAGGAGGGTACTGGTGACCCAAATGAACCTTCGTACCTTGAGGCTTGAGGTCAGAGCCTGGTTGTCAGAGAACATACCAGACGACCTCTCCCTGCCAGGCCCGGATGAGGACATTACTCCGGAGTTAGAGGCATGGACCCGCGATTTCAGGAAAAAATTGGGCGCAAAGGGTTGGTTAGCTCCATCCTGGCCCAAGCACTTCGGTGGTGGTGGGTTCAGCCCGCAAGCTGCCGCTGTAATAACCGAAGAGGTTAGCAGACGACAATTACCCCCCCTCTGCCTGGAGATTGGCTACCTAACTCCACTGAGAGCTTGGGGAACAGAGGT
>CAZNIG010000010.1:0-48703 GCA_964573055.1 uncultured Dehalococcoidia bacterium | reverse complement strand
TTTGCCTATCCCGGCTTGGCCTTCAGAGGACGACACCCCATGTCCAATAGGCAAGCTCCGCCTACCTTTCCGCGTCCCCCCTTTACTTTAAACGTGATGCAGGTGGTACGGGAATGTTGACCCGTTGTCCATCGGCTGCGCCTTTCGGCCTCGCCTTAGGACCGACTAACCCTACGCCGAACAACGTTGCGTAGGAAACCTTAGACTTTCGGTGCCAGTGATTCTCACACTGGTTTGCGCTACTCATGCCGGCATTCTCACTTCCCCGCGCTCCAGCAAGCCTCACGACTCACCTTCAGCGCCCGGGGAACGCTCCCCTACCCCACAATTGCCTTTATGCAACTGTAGCCATAGCTTCGGCGGCGGACTTAAGCCCCGTTGGATTTTCGGCGCCGCACCCCTCGACCAGTGAGCTATTACGCACTCTTTAATGGATGGCTGCTTCTACGCCATCCTCCTGGCGGGCTGGGCGATTCGACTTCCTTTCCCACTTAGCCCGCACTTAGGGGCCTTAGCTGATGGTCTGGGCTGTTTCCCTCTCGACTATGGAGCTTATCCCCCACAGTCTCACTCCTGGGGTACGATATAGTGGCATTGGTGGTTTGGTTGGGTTTGGTAAGCTCACGCCCCCTAGCCCATCCAGAGCCCTACCTCCACCATTCAATCCCCAAGGCTGCACCTCAATGCATTTCGGGGAGAACCAGCTATCTCCGGGTTCGTTTGGCATTTCACCTCTACCCACAGCTCATCCCAAGTCTTTGCAACGCCCACGGGTTCGGGCCTTCACCTCGAGATTATCGAGGCTTCACCCTGGCCATGGGTAGCTCACCCGGTTTCGGGTCTAATCCACGCGACTCTATCGCCCTATTAAGACTCGCTTTCGCTTCGGCTCCCTTCGTTTACGAAGTTAACCTTGCCGCGTAAATTAACTCGCCGGCTCATTCTTCAATAGGCACGCCGTCACCCCAGCAAAGCTGGAGCTCCGACCGTATGTAGGCCCACGATTTCAGCTCTATTTCACTCCCCTTCCGGGGTTCTTTACACCTTTCCCTCACGGTACTGGTTCGCTATCGGTCGCCAAGGGTATTTAGCTTTGGAGGGTGGTCCCCCCTGCTTCCCACGGGATTCCACGTGTCCCGTGGTACTCAAGGTCACACCGGAAGCCTCTTCCCTTTCGCCTAAAGGACTTTCACCTGCTACGGCAGTCTTTTCCAAGACATTCGGCTAAAGAAGAGGTTTCTTACTTCCGCGGGGTCGCTGGAGCTTCCCCATGTGCGCCTTACAACACCTCCGTAACATAGGACTCCAGTCCACTAAGCTACAGAGGTTTGAGCTATTCCCCGTTCGTTCGCCACTACTAGGGGAATCTCGGTTGATTTATTTTCCTCGAGGTACTTAGATGTTTCAGTTCCCTCGCTTACCCGCCCTATCTTAAGGGTTAGGATAGGGCTATCCCGAGTTCGTCGGGATGGGTTTCCCCATTCGGGAATCCCCGGTTACGCTTGCTAGACAGCTTACCGAGGCTTTTCGCAGTCTTGCTACGCCCTTCATCGGCCCTCTGGCGCCAAGGCATCCACCGTGGGCCCGTATTAACTTAATCTACATTTAGGCCCGTATAACCTCTATTCAGTTGTTAATGTGCACAAAAAAACGGCCGGATGCTTCCAGCCGCTGCAGGAATAGCAACCTAGTCAGTCGCGTTATTTTAGATAAGTTGTCAGGTTGGGTTTCCTCCGTACCAGACTGAAGGCTAAGTATACATACCACAACTAGACCGGTCAAGGGGTTTTTAGCGGAATTTCCAACTCGCTTCCTTTGATTACAAATCTGGATCACAAAAAGAAATTCCAAGCCAATAAAAAGTATTCTAGAAAACCTCCTCTGGCCAATCCAACATCTGAACATCGACTTCCTGACCAGCACTCATACCTGGCAAATCTTCCGGGCAAATAGCCAAGCCATTAGCCATAGCCATAGAAGTCAAAATACCTGAGCCTTGGTCACCGGTAAGTTGGGCCCAATAACGCCCGTCTCGCCTTGTAACCACCACCCTAGCATACACACGCCTCCCATCGTAATTTATAATATCCCCTTCCAGAGTTGCCCGAACCACGGGCTTGCCTAGAAGGTTACGACCCAGCATTTTTAGGATCGCTGGACGAACCATTTCCTCGAATGCTACAAGGGCACTCACTGGATTACCCGGCAAGCCAACATGCGGCACCTTCCTACCGTCGTCTCCTAGAAAAAACCCAAATGCCAATGGCTTAGCAGGTCTCATCCTCACTGACCAGAAGGAAATCTCACCGCGACTTGCCAACACATCTTTGACTATATCGTAATCACCCTTAGATACTCCAGCCGAAGTAATTAGCAGGTCGGCCTCCAACCCTTGGTCCAACTTAGCATTCATAGCATCGAGATTATCTTTTGCTATACCTAGCATTAATGGAATGCCTCCGTATTTTCTAACAGCAGCCGCCACCCCATAACTGTTGCTATCATAAATCTTCCCATCAATGCGTTGATCCCCCGGCTCCAATAGCTCATCCCCTGTAGCTATTATAGCCACCACAGGCCGACGGATAACCTGTACCTCCTGCCTACCAAGAGATGCCGCTACGCCTATTTCAGAGGCTCTCATTACCGACCCACGAGACAATGCGAGCTGACCATTTCGTATGTCTTGCCCAGCAGGCCTGATATTAGACCCTAGAGAAATTTCTGATAAAATTCTAATGGTTGAGATCTGGTCTGTACCCAAACCATCACTTTTCCTTTGGAACTCATCTGTCTCCTCAAAAGGAACAACAGTATCTGCCCCCTCTGGTATCGGCGCGCCTGTCATAATCCTAACAGCTGTTTCAGGAATAACCACATCATGGGGTAATTGCCCAGCGGCAACTTGTCCAATTACGGAAAGTGTAGCTGGACCACGCACTGCGATATCTCGAATACTATCGTATCGAACCGCGTAACCATCCATAGCTGAATTATCAAGTGGCGGTATATCCATGGAAGACACAACGTCCTCTGCTAAAACCTGCCCCATACAATCCAAAATGGATCTTGTCTCGGGGCCCAGTGGGCTAAACATCTCCAATATGTTATGCCTGGCCTCTTCTACGCTCAACATATATGGTGTACCTTCTGGAAAATGCGCTACCATAAAACCACCTTAACAAACCATATTAATTAACTAGGTATCACTTAGGATAGGACCCAAGGGAAAGGGGTTTCAACCCTAACCTACGAGCGAATTGACCACATATCCCATGTAACACAAGAGACAGTGTATCAGTATAAAAAGTTCCCAGTAAAGCCATTTAGCCAAGCCGCCATAATGATCTACAGTGCGGATCACATTTGATTCAGATAAACAGCCAGTCTTCATCAATCTCCTACAATAAACCTGTGCTACAATACTCCAGCACTAGAAAACAGATAATGGAGAGACAGAGTGCCAAAATTACTGCCTGAATCTCTGACAAATAGGTTTGATGAATCTACCCTAGTCTTCAATACCACTGCGGACCTAGATCCACTTGAAACCATCATAGGCCAAGAGAAAGCCGTACGATCCCTACAGTTTGGTCTGGCGATCCCAACCAAAGGATTTAACATCTATGCTTCTGGAGCTTCTGGAACCGGCAAAGCCACGACAATAACAGCATTTCTTCTTGATATTGCTAACTCGGCACAAACCCCTGCCGACTGGTGCTATGTTACCAACTTCGACGACCTATCCAAGCCACAATGCCTGAAAATAGATGCTGGCCTAGGTAAAGAGCTCCAAAGCAACATGAAATACCTAGTCAACGAGATCGTAAGGGAGATAAATGCCGCCTTCGAAAGCAAGGAATACGCGGAACGAAGAGAGGATATTTTAAGCTCAATCAGACGATTGAAAGAGCAGATGCTTAATGACCTCAACAACAAAGCTATGGGAAATGGCTTCGCCCTACAAGGCACGGCAGTTGGGATAACTTTGACACCATACGCCAACGGACGACCGATGACAGAAGACGAATTAGCGGCTCTTCCACCTGAACAAAAAGAACTCCTCAGCAAGTCAAGAGAAAAACTTAACATTGAACTGAACGAGATAGTAGTTAAATTGCGCACAATGGACCAACAAACCTCTGCACAACTCAATGTACTTGATCGAGAGGTGTCAAGCTACTCTATGACCTTCTTGCTACAGGAAATCAAGGAGAAATACCTTCAGTTTCCATCCGTAATAGCCTACATTGAAAATGTGGCATCGGACATCATGGACAACACTGAGTTGTTTAAAACCAAATCGCAAGACCCACAAGCAGCCACTCCAACACAAACTGCAGCAAGCCTCGAACAAGTACTAAGAAAGTATGCAGTTAATCTCATGGTAGACAATTCCGCCACTAATGGATCGCCTGTGGTCCAAGAATTTAACCCTACTCATTCTAACTTAATAGGAAGATTTGAAAGAGAAGTCCATCTAGGTACCTTACAAACAGATCTAACCATGATACGCGCCGGCTCGCTCCACAAGGCCAATGGAGGATTCTTAGTCCTGAGAATAGAAGATCTTTTAAGAGACCCGTTAGCGTGGGACAGTCTTAAGCGCTGCTTGAAAGAGGAGAAGATAATAATAGACGAGCAACCTGACAGGGCCAGCTTGCTAAATACCAAAACGATGTCGCCAGAACCAATACCCCTAACTTTAAAAACCGTCCTAATTGGTACGCCATGGTTATACCATGAACTCTACCTTAAAGATCCAGATTTCGCTGAACTTTTTAAGGTGAAAGCTGAATTTGACAGCACTATGGAAAGAAACAATGAGAATGTAAAAGACTTCTCGAAATTCATATCGTTCCTTTGTCGTAATGAAGATTTACTACATCTTGACAGAACTGGCGTGGCAACGCTAATTGAACAAAGCTCACGTATAGCTGACGACCAGAACAAACTAACCTCACGCTTCGCTGAAATTTGTGACGTGATTCGCGAAGCAAACCACTGGGCTTTAACAGACGAAGCCAGTTGTATAAATGGATCACATATCACCAAAGCAGTAAACGAAAAACAATACCGCTCTAACCTGATTATGGGCAAGATATTAGAGATGACCACTAGCGGTATTATTTCTATAGATACAAAAGGAGAATCTGTAGGTCAGGTAAACGCACTCGCAGTAATCAGCATGGGCGACTCATCATTTGGGAAACCCAGCCGAATAACCGCCACAATAAGCCCTGGACGTCAAGGCATAATCGACGTAGAAAGAGAATCCCTCCTGGGCGGGAGGCTACACACCAAAGGTGTAATGATTATAGGCGGATACATCGCAGACAAATACTCCCAAAACGCCCCCCTCTCCATGGTAGCAAGGCTAGCGTTTGAGCAAACCTATGAGGAAGTCGACGGCGACAGTGCTTCCAGTGCGGAGCTATACTGCCTTCTTTCCAGACTCTCTAATTCACCCATAAACCAAGGGATTGCAGTGACAGGATCTACCAATCAAAAAGGAGAAGTTCAAGCAATCGGGGGTGTAAATCAAAAGATAGAAGGATTCTTTTACGCGTGTAATGCCAAGGGATTAACGGGAGACCAAGGTGTAATGATCCCATCAAGCAACACGCAACACTTAATGCTCCATTCCGACGTAGTTCAAGCAGTCGAGCAGGGCTTATTCAATATTTATTCGGTTTCGACAATCGACGAGGGGATAGAGATACTTACAGGAACTGCTGCGGGCTCCATAGAAACCGACGGCTCATTCACAAATCAGTCTATAAATCATAAAGTTAAGCACCAACTGGATGAGATGTCCAAAGGTATGAGGCATTTTTCTCAAAACCAGGACTCATAGCCTCACACTCATAAAAGAACCGCGCACGGCCAGACAACCTCATTTACAACACACAACAAGCTATCTATATAATTCAGCACCAAAATGAGTTCGTCGGCGGTGGGGGTTATCATCCCGTCACCTCAATCCTAGCCCTTGCTCTTAAGACAAGATTACACAGTCACAAAGCTAACAGGTCGTCAAGCCTGAAAAAGTACCAGTATTTATCAAAATTTCACTTCACCGGGAAACTTAAATCAAAAAACATTGATAACCACAACAAACCGAGGTTAGATGAACGTCATGGTTTCTCTGGTTAATACAAAGGACGACCATACATGCTAACAGCACAGATTAAGGAGCACGAAATTGTCAAATAATCAACGTCAATTACGAAAGCTAACTGAACAGGCTAAAGCTCTTTTGACAACCAAACACGCAGCAAGAGAGCAAGCCCTAAGATTATCTCGAAGTATAAATCAACTCTCCTCAATCGCAATCCGTCATGTACACCGTGGTGAATACCAAGAAACGGTTCGACTAATAGATGAGATCAAGATACTTTTATCAGAAACGAAAGAAATCGCACTAGCACATCAGGAAATATACCATGCAGGTTTCGTTCAGGATGCTCATAAGGAATACGCAGAAGCTTCTATAACATTGGCGTTCATTACAAGATCTGACATCCCTTCCCCAGAAGACCTGGGAATTTCTTATGCACCTTACCTAAACGGCTTAGGTGAGGTAATAGGCGAAATGCGAAGATACATTCTCGACAGGCTCAGACTTGGTGACACATCGCGGTCTGAAGAAATACTTGACCTGATGGATGAAATACACACCGAACTCTTTAGCCTTGATTTCCCGGAGGCCATCACCGGAGGGCTAAGGCGCACCACAGACGCTATGAGAGGCTTGATTGAACGGACCAGAGGCGACCTAACTACGGCCCTAAGACAACAGGCATTGGAGGAAAACCTTAGCCGATTATTGGAAAGAACCCGTACGGAAGGCCTTGACGAGTCGAATGTCTAGTGATAGGGTTTGCCAGACTACGCTCTTCAAACAAAAGGAGGTCTTGAAGTGCTCTCTATATTCGGTTTATATATGGCCGTAGGTGCTGGAGTCATAGCCCTAATCTTTGCAGGAGCGCTTGCAAAGCGAGTCCTGAAAGAGGATCAGGGCACTGACACCATGAAAGAAATAGGTAAAGCAATACAGGAAGGTGCAATGGCCTTCCTAACAAGAGAATATCGAACACTAGCAATATTCGTTGTGGTGGTCACTATAATCCTGGCTGTATTTATCTCGGTTAACACATCCATTGCTTACATAATCGGAGCTATGTGCTCCGCATTGACTGGCTACATCGGTATGAGTATAGCCATAAGGGCTAACACACGAACAGCAGCTGCGTCCATGTCTGGCTTAAATGAAGGTCTCAGAGTGGCTTTCTCAAGCGGTGCAGTGATGGGAGTCTCGGTAGTTGGCATAGGCATACTTGGTATCTCTATACTCTACCTTGTATTTCAGGATATCACTGTAGTCTCAGGGTTTGGCTTCGGAGCTTCATCTATAGCCCTATTCGCCCGTGTAGGCGGGGGCATATTCACCAAGGCTGCCGATGTCGGGGCTGATATAGTCGGTAAAGTTGAAGCTGGTATACCAGAAGACGACCCGAGAAACCCAGCTACAATCGCGGATAATGTCGGTGACAACGTCGGAGATGTAGCCGGTATGGGCTCTGACCTGTTTGAATCCTACTCATCTTCGATAATAGCTACCATCGCGATCGCCACCGCTGTCGCTACAACACAAACAGAATTCGATTCACCTAAATTGGTTCTCCCGTTCCTAATTGCTGCCGTAGGTATAATATCGTCCCTTGTTGGAACATTCTTCGTACAAACTGGATCAGAAGCCTCTATGAATAAACTCCTGTGGGCATTAAGACGCGGAATATACGTGTCCTCAGGCTTGGTTATAGTCGCATCTTACGGGGCTATACGGCTGTTAGAAGTAGAGGACGGTAACCTTATTTTCCTAGCTATAGTTGCAGGGCTTGTAGCTGGTAACGTAATCGGCTTCGCGACCGAATACTACACCTCGTATGAATATTCCCCAACAAAGCGCATAGCCGAAGCGTCGCAAACTGGAGCCGGGACTACAATCATAGTTGGCTTCGCTACTGGTATGCTAAGTACACTGGTACCTGTAATTGCAGTAGTAAGTGCCATACTGATCTCATTCTGGGCTGCAGATCTATACGGCGTAGCAATAGCTGCCGTAGGAATGTTGTCCACTCTAGGAATCACACTCGCAACAGATGCTTATGGACCGGTTGCTGATAACGCTGGTGGAATAGCTGAACAGTCCCAACTTGACCCCGAAGTCCGAGAACGCACTGATGCATTAGACTCCCTGGGAAATACTACAGCCGCTACCGGAAAGGGATTCGCAATCGGATCTGCAGCGCTTACGTCTCTGGCACTACTCGCAGCCTATACGTTTGCTATATACCCCGATATCTCAGACTCAGAAGGACTGATAATCAACATCCTTGACCCACTTGTTCTGGTCGGCCTTTTTATAGGTGCACTATTACCTTTCATCTTCTCGGCCATGACTATGCAGGCGGTCGGGACAGCCGCCTATGGCATCGTAAATGAGGTCAGGCGTCAATTTCGAGAGATCCCCGGAATAATGGAGGGAACCGGCAGGCCGGACTACGCCCGATGCGTAGATATCTCCACCCAAGGATCTCTAAGAGCAATGCTGGTGCCGGGAGCCATGGCTGTCATAGCGCCTGTAGCCACTGGGTTTATACTTGGACCTGGGCCACTCGGAGGTATGCTGATCGGAGCAATCGCTGCTGGATTCCTTCTTGCCGTAACCATGGCCAACTCTGGAGGGGCATGGGACAATGCCAAGAAGTATGTCGAAGCTGGCAATTATGGCGGAAAAGGATCGGAGACGCACAAGGCCGCGGTCACCGGAGACACCGTAGGAGATCCATTCAAGGACACCTCCGGACCAGCGCTGAACATCCTTATAAAGCTGATGTCTATCGTTGCGCTTGTCTTCGCTCCTATATTCCCTACTGTTGGATGGCTTAGTAACATCATAGGATAAGCCTCCTAAGTGCTGAAGCTAGAGTACAGCCTCCGGGTTTGACGTTGCCAAATCCGGAGGCTGTACATTATTTACCCCCACCAATTTTTGATATAATCCCGGGCAAGGTATATTTGATTAAACCTAGTCATATTGTCAGGATATCCTTATCCGCCCATACAATAAATCGATGAGAAATAAAACCGAAAATCTCAGATATAACGGGACCCAGCTAAAACCAGCGCCCTTATATCCTCCCTATTAAGAACTAACACTATAAGGAGACTCACATGCGAGCAGCTGTTATAAGTAAACCGGGTGGACCAGAGGTCTTCGAAATTAAGGATATAGACGAACCTACCATCGGCCCTGAAGATGTCTTAGTTAACGTTAAAGCAACAGCGCTTAACAGAGCAGATCTACTACAGCGGCGTGGTAGATATCCATCTCCCATAGGAATCCGGGATGACGTCCCTGGACTAGAAATGGCTGGCGTTATTGCTGAAACCGGCACCAACACCGAGAATATCGCCGTAGGTGATAGAGTATTTGGCCTTCTCGGCGGCGGCGGCTATGCAGAACAAGTAGTGACACATCACCGTATGGTCGCCAAAATACCTGACAACATGGACTTTGTACAAGCTGCCGCAGTGCCTGAGGTGTTTATAACTGCTTATGACGCATTATTCAACCACTGTAACCTGACTATGGGGGAGTCGGTTCTAATCCATGCAGCTGGCAGCGGAGTAGGGACCGCCGCAATACAGCTAGCCAATGAAATTGGTGCAACTACATTTGGAACTGTAGGATCAAAAGATAAGATAGTGAAGGCTTTAGATCTGGGATTAACTCTGGGGATTAACTACCACGAGGAAGACTTTGCTGAAATCTTAAAGAAACAAACCAACAGTAAGGGTGTAAACGTCATATTGGATGTCGTAGGTTCACCTTATCTAGCCAATAATCTAGCGTCCTTGGCTCTCAAAGGCAGAATAGTCATAGTTGGTACAATGGGAGGAGCCAATCCAGAAATCAACCTCGGCATAATTATGCAAAAGCGGTTGAGACTTCATGGTACGGTCCTTAGATCTCGTCCCCTAGAGGAGAAAATTGCCCTGAACAAACAATTTGAACAGTACGTCTTACCTCTCTTGTCAAATGGACGTCTCAAATCAATAGTAGATTCTGTCTTCTCATTACAGGAAGTATCTGAAGCTCACAAATATATGGAAAGTAATGCCAATTTTGGGAAAATAGTATTGACCCTCGAATAACTCTAACCTAATCAAACATTTTCAACCTAAGCCACCGGCCCCAATAGAAATATGGAACGTAAACTATGGGCCTAAGAATCATTGCTACCACGATAGCCCATGCTATACCAAACTGTCCCATTTCAGTAAACTGGGACAGCACGTATGCCAATGGAATCTCAACCCCCCAAAGAGTGCCTAGGGTGACCAACATAGGAGCGAAGGTATCTCCAGCCATTTGGAAAGAATTCTGCGCCACCTGACCTATGCCCATAGCAACGAACCCGATAGCCTGTATGCGAATCCAGATTGAGCCTATCTCTAGAAATTCAGTATCTCTGCTAAAGATAGAAAGAACCAAAGAGGGGAACATAAACAACAAGAGGCACAGTACGCTTTTCACTGCCAGCACATATCCCGCCGCCCAATAGATAGTCTGCTTAGCCCGCTCTGGCTTACCAGCCCCTAAACTTTGACCTACAATAACCCCAGAAGCCAACCCCATTCCTTGACTGCCCAAATTGGCAAACATCTCAACTCTCCTAGTAACCGTAAAGGCCGCCAAAGCTATGTCACCGAACGGAGCGACAAATAATATCATCACCATTTGGGCCACAGAGCGCTCCAAGCCGTTAACTGCAGCCGGAACTCCCAACTTAAACATCTGCCAAAGTAAAGACGCATCAAATCTATACTCGCTAAGCTTTGGATGAAGCCGAGATGTGCCCCTGAACAACACCCAGAAAAGGATTCCTACGGATAGCGCATGAGCAATTATATTGCCCAAAGCAGCCCCTGCCAGCCCCATCTCCGGGAAACCCAATAATCCAAATACTAATAGCGGGCTCATCACAAGGTGCGCAACTCGAGCAACGGTTGTGCTTTTCATCAATGTAAGTGTGTCTCCTGCAGCCGCAAGAGCGTGTCCACTCACTTGCTGAAGTCCGGTTACCATATGCCCAATGAAATAGAGGCGCATATATGGAGCGCCTTCAGCTACGACCGCGTCCGATACACCCAAAAGGCGAAGCATAGGTTCAGTAAAGAACACGCCGATCATGACCGTTATAAAACCAAACACCAATGTCATGGTCCAGGCTTGCATCAATATATGATTGGCCAACGTTTGATCGCCCATCCCAACTGCCCGGGAAATCATAGCCCTCTGAGCAACATCAATGCCTTGCCTACCGGTAAAAGCCATCTGGGTGTACTGCTGAGCAACTCCCATCCCGGCAATAGACCGAGTACCCAGGAACCCAGCCCAAACGAGGTCCGCCATCTGGTCTACAACCCTTAAGAATCCTTCAATGAACTGTGGCCAAGCTATAAAGAAAAGATTTCGGGGTATGCTCCCGCTAGTTAGGTCTCGAGTCGCATACTCTGACCTTTGTCGACCCGCCCTTCCCGCTGATCTCATCGAATGCGGCCACGCTTTCCCTGAAATACTTGTTGGCTACCCAGTTGAGTCCTAACTAGGTGCTATCCTGAACATGAGCTAGCTTTGCCATGTCGCCAATACCATGTTGATATTTCTGGGTACTTGTACGAATTATCCTACTCTCGGCTATAGTGCGCGTCAAATATATTACGAGCAGAATGCCCGACACAAACCAATCCGTCAGATACAACTACATTTATGATATCGCTCCCTTAAGTTAGCAAACCAATCATTCGCGCCATCTAAGCACAAATGGGTTGGTAAGTTTTTCATGCCCAATACTAGAATCTGGGCCGTGGCCTGGATAAACCTTTGTATCTCCCGGGAGCGTCATCAACCGATTCATTATGCTATACATGAGTTGCCTGCCATTACCCCCTGGCATATCAGATCTTCCAATTGACCCATTAAATAGGGTATCGCCAGTAAAGAGCATCCCCATGTCCTTGATGTAATAACACACACTCCCCACTGTATGACCAGGAGTCGTTATAACATTCAGATCAATACCGCCCACATGAAGAATATCTCCATCTTCTAGCAATCTATCCGGATCTAGTACTGAGTGGTTTCCAGAGTGAATCTTAAGTATCGAGGATCGCAACATATGCACATCGCCTTGATGAATGCCATATGTGGCTCCAGTGGAGTTTTTGATAAACTCTACCGCCCCAGTATGATCACTATGACCATGTGTGTTAATAATAAGCTTAACCGTAAAACCCAAGCCTTTTACTTCATCCAGTATCCGGTCTCCTTCATCGCCAGGATCTATAATCACACATTCCTTGGTGTGCCCAGACCCTATCACATAGGTGTTCTCCATCAACTGCCCAACAATTATCGTTTTTAGGATCACATCCATTTCCAACATAAACTTACTCCTATTTAACTGTACAGCCATACTACATCAAATATTTTCCGGCCGCCTAATTTTGCCATAAATATGCACATAAGCTCACTTTCACAACACGGAAACAAACCGTGGCCTTCAATCGGAAGGTATCTTACAAACAGATGAATTACATCCAGACAGATCCAAACCTTTACATTTAAGCAGGAACTTGCTAACTTTCCCTTATAGCTAATATTCAGGAGTTAACTTTTGTCACGAACCCTAAATAACGTACCAATGGACAAGATAGTGTCTCTATCCAAACGTAGGGGCTTCATATTCCAATCCAGTGAGATATATGGCGGACTTGCCTCCACATATGACTACGGCCCTATGGGCATAGAACTCAAACGCAATATTAAAGATGCTTGGTGGCAAACCTTCATACAAAATCGCGATGATATGGTGGGAGTCGAAACTGCAATACTCATGCATCCGGAAGTGTGGGTAGCCTCTGGCCACACAGAAACATTCACCGACCCACTCGTTGAATGTAAAACCTGCAACCACAGGTTCAGAGCAGACCACCTAGACTCAGAGGGATGCCCGGACTGCAATGGCGAACTAACAGCCCCACAAAACTTTAATCTAATGTTCAGGACTTTTCTAGGACCCATGGAGACCTCGGCTCACCAAGTATACCTGAGGCCAGAAACAGCTCAGGGCATTTTCGTCAACTTTCAGAATGTTCTTACATCTTCAAGAAAACGCCTGCCTTTCGGGATAGGACAAATTGGAAAATCTTTCCGGAACGAAATTACTACCGGAAATTTTACTTTTCGTACGCGCGAATTCGAGCAAATGGAAATCGAATATTTTGTGAAACCCGAAGAAGCTTCGAAGCATTGGACAAATTGGATAGATGACTTTTTGTCCTGGTTCGCCAACCTAGGTATCCGAACTGATAGATTGAGGGTTAGACCTCACGAAAACAAGGAACTATCCCATTATTCTACCGCCACATCGGACATAGAATACAATTTTGCATGGGGATGGGGCGAACTTATGGGTGTCGCTAACCGCACTGACTACGACCTACGAGCGCATACCAAACACAGTGGCGTGCGTCTCGACTATTTTGATGAAGATTCTAAAGCCCATATCGTTCCCTACGTAGTAGAACCTGCGCTAGGATTGGACCGCGCCCTGTTAGTGTTCTTGTTCGACGCCTACGACGAAGAGCTGGTAGGTGATGACACCAGAACTGTACTTCATTTACACCCTAGGATAGCACCAGTAAAGGTGGGGGTTTTACCTCTCAGCCGGAATGAGAAACTCGTCCCCAAAGCCCGCGAGATATATGATTTGCTGCGTAAGCATTTTGTTTGCGAATATGACGACACTCAATCTATAGGTAGACGCTACAGAAGACAAGATGAGATCGGGACACCTCAAGTAGTAACAATAGATTTTCAAACTATTGAGGAAGATAATGCTGTAACCGTTCGCGACAGAGACACTATGTCCCAAATAAGAGTACCTGTAGAAAACCTCGTGGAAACGCTAAGAGAAAAGCTGGGATATTGAAACCCAGGCAGAATCTGTCCACAGTAAGATAATTTCGAAGGTCTCAAACAAGCTTAAGAAAATCGAGGATATTCCAGATTACCGGTTTCGATCTCTAGTAACTCCTATTGTATTTGATATTGGAGAGACAGGTAGTGGCTGAAATTAATCAAGCGGAACAACAGAATCCATCTATTCTCTGGAAACATCGAAATGCAATAGAAGAGGCCTTAATGTCTATGGTCTCTTCTGATGACTTAAATCTGAAAAGCATGCTCCGCTACCATATGGGCTGGGAAGATCAGCATGGGAATTCAACAGTATCTGGCACAGGCAAGGGCCTCAGATCATCTTTGTGCGTCTACGCATGTGAAGCTGTAGGGGGGACCTCATCACTATCCTTGTCATTAGCGGCATCCGTAGAGTTGATCCACAATTTTTCATTAATTCATGACGATATTCAAGACGAAGACACTGAACGTAGGCACCGACCGACTCTTTGGTCGATATGGGGCAAGCCAATGGCATTACAAGCTGGCAACGTTTTGCGGGTACTTGCAGATATGGGACCACAACAACTTGATCAGAACGAAGTAGAACCAGATGTCCTGGCAAGTTATAGCAAAATACTTACGACCGCCTGCCTAGAAATTATAGAAGGACAGTTCCTAGACTTGAGCTTTGAGGGTAAGACTGATATAGGCATCCCTAAGTATATCGACATGATAACCAGAAAGACCGGAGCCCTTATACGGTCGGCAATGCATTTGGGTGCAATTAGCGGTACTAACAATCCCAGAGATATAGAATCACTGGCAAATTGCGGACACTACCTAGGACTATTATTTCAAATCAGAGATGATTATCTAGGTATCTGGGGTTCTGATAAAGAAACTGGAAAACCAACTGGATCGGATATAATAAGAAAGAAAAACTCGTTGCCACTAGTATATGGATTAGAGAGAGCAGATGAACCGCTCAAAAGGCGTATCAGACAAATTTACTCTCAGGTAGACATACAGAGCGACGATGTAGATATGGTCATTGGCCTACTGGAAGATACTAAGGCGCCAGAGTACGTTAACAAGTTAGCACTAGAGAATGCTAACAAAGCAAGGAAAGCAATTGAACACGTGCCGCTGATACCCGGAGCATACGCAGATCTCGAAGAATTACTAGATTTCCTACTTAATAGACAAAGCTAAGCAAGAACAATCAGTTACTTTTTACAATCCATGGGATATTGAAAATAATAGCACTTTCTGATAGGGTAGCACGATTGGCGTGCTCAATAACAAGGTTCTACGGAGAGGAATACCGTGAGGATTCGCAACTATAATATCAACCTGACCACCGATAGAGGCCCCTCGTTCATTAACATAACTGGCGATGTACAAAATTTCATCAAAGACTCTGGCGTCAAGGATGGCTACGCAGTGGTATATTCAAAACACACTACCGCCGCAATAAAGATAAACGAAGATGAACCTCTCCTTATAAAAGACATGGAAGTCTTTCTTGAAAACCTAGCTTCTCCTGATAATCACTACCAACATAATGACTTCTCTATAAGAACGGTGAATATGACAGAAAACGAAGGCCCAAACGGCCATGCCCATTGTCAGAATCTTCTGCTTGGTACAAGTGAGAGTATCCCTATCATAGACAGCGAATTACAGCTGGGGCAATGGCAAAGCATATTCTTCGTAGAACTAGACACTTCTAGGACTCGGCAGGTTCTGATTCAAGTGGTAGGTGAATAACAGATACTAGGTTCATCTGATCTATAGACTAGGAAGCATACCTGACTACTTGGTAGAGGTGCATAAACAGCTTAAATGCATCCACAGATTTGGTTATTACACCGACAGGCTCCTCAGGATCCATGTGTCTAAAGAACCTGAATTCCGTATGCGACACATCATTATTGCTCTTGATTGCCTGCGCAAGAAGGCGTGATTCCTCTGATGGAACATTCGCATCATTCATATCATGCATGATCATCATCTTCGCCCTGAGAGAATCGAGATTCTGAGTCGGGGATATCGCCAATAAATCTTCATGAACAGTTTTAGGCAGATCATTTATCAGGTCATCAGCAACTTCATAAGAAACACCGCTGAGTAATTGATGGACGATTGAAGCAGTCTGCGATAAGGCGGTAGTATCTATTCGTTCTATACCACCTACAGACAAGAACCTTTCATTCAAGAACTGCCTTTCTTCCTCAAGCGGCACTAATCTTATCAGATGTCTGGCTACCACTTCCTTCGCCTGATCACTTGGGATCCACATTTCCTTTCCATTGTTGCCAAATCTAGTCTGACTTAGTACAGCTTTTAGAAGGTTACGCGCGTCAAAATACCCACCAAAGAAATTTATGAACTTAACTTGCTCAGCTATGCGATCATCTTGTGCCGCTACAGTGGCGAGTGAGGCCCCCACACAAAATCCAGCCATACCAGAGCGATCAACATCCACCCTTTTTAAATTGAGCAAATATTTATACGCGTGCACAATATCGTCAATTTCATCTGGACTTATCCTATACTCAGCCAAATCCTCAGACCAAGGAATCATAACCACCATACCCGTACGGGCCAGCCCCTCGGATAAATTAATCAGTCTAGGATCATCTCGTCCAGCGGGGTTCACGCCTAAAGAAAGAAGAACCGCCGCATGTACGCCATCCCCATGCGGCATATATATATCTGCACTGCCATAACCATCTGATCGCTTGTAGCGAATTTCCATCCTTGTGGGATCACCCGAATGCCACCCCAGACTCTTGACTGGCACTCCAGGCAAGACATGCAGCACCAATCCAACAGTCTTACCAGCAGAACGGCCCTGCGGTGTCGCTAAACTCAATGATGCTAGCAGAACAACAGTCACCAATATAACTAAAACAAAACGTTTCATTTAATCAAATAGCGTGGATCAATCCAGAGATTACAAGTCGGCTAATTCAGATCCGCCAACCCGAATATACCGTTGCGCTATATTTGGAAAGAGATCGGCCACATAAACCCACAGTTCGGTGAGAACATCGGCTAGATCCATTTTGTGACCTTGAGAACATCCGATGACCCCAACCAATAAATCATTAAAACCAACAACAGGGGGAGCCCACTAAAGAGCTCCCCCTGTCATTACTTCACTCTAGAAATTATTCCTTCTATCAGACGTTCTAGCTAACCTCTCTCAGGTAGTAGCCTCCAGCACCTATAAGCACCATGGCAACTATCATCATAGCTATCAGTAGTCCTGAACCAGGTGCCACATCACCCGTAGCTGGAGGTATAGCAGTCGCTGTCGGAGGTACGGGTGTAGCTGTTGGAGGTACGGGTGTAGCTGTTGGTGGCACAGGCGTTGCCGTTGGTGGTACAGGCGTTGCCGTTGCCGTTGGTGGTACAGGCGTTGCTGTTGGTGTAGGAACAATACCCTCACCAATTAGTGCAAAGAACGTTAGGCGCTGCACTTCTGCTGTAACCGTCTTAGCTACCGGGTCGAACGACGTCGCGAGCGGTGCCCACGCATTTAGCCCACTGTCATATTTCATTATCGCCAGATTAGCTGGATCGCCAACCGCCAAAGCGTCTGCGTCACTGTAATTTATCGATATACTAATCGGAGACTTGAAGCTGGTGTCAGCCAGAGCTGCCCCAGCTGAGTCGGTAACATTCAACTCGAACAAAATCGAGCCGAATCCGAATCCAGCAGCAGGCGCTCCTGGCGCTTCGCTCGACGTCTTTGGACCGTATGTTATATAACCGGCCTGTGCTGGTGCCGCGGCCGGAACTGTGATAGTAACTGCCCCATCCAGAGAAGTAAGTGTTGTTATAGTTCCTGAGGCTATAGCTTCAGATACGCCCCCTGTGGGAACGGTCTGAGCGGACGCCACCCGCGATGGGGAGGTCCATACAGTTGCGAACATCGCGGCAAGCGCCGCAAGCATCCCCACTATAAATATACCGTAACGGAATCTTTTTGCGTCTTGTGTTCCGGACATTCAGCCCTCCATTATCATGTCGTTCAGCCCGCACCCATCAACACTCGTATTGATGTGCGTCCCTGACAAGTCATCAGGCGCCGCAATGAGCGGCGGGAATTGCTTCCAAGCGTACTACATGTTGAACACAACGTCAAGAGTGATTGCCCGTTGCCAAGCGCAAATCTTCGCTTAATGTAGACACTATATGGTACCATTGAGGGTGATGTATATAGCCCAAATCTACTTGATCCATCACTGCAAGTCTTACACTATAATATCTAGTAGAACAGAGCAATAACAAATAGACAATTTAAGGCGCCGTATACTAAGACGCTACTGATTAAACAACTTAAAGGCCTAAGAGGGAATAATGTCAGGTAAAAAAATCCTGGTTACAGGAGGGGCCGGCTTTATCGGGTCCCACATCGTAGACAGGCTCATAGACCTCGGCCATGAAGTAGCTGTAGTTGATAGCCTCAGTTCTGGGAACGTTGACAATCTCCCAAGTAACATAAGCATCCACCAAAAAGACATCTCAGATCAAGATTTATCTGAAGTATTCGAAAAAGAGACCCCAGAAGTAGTATTCCACTTAGCAGCCCAGATTAGCGTCCAAGACTCTATGAGGAATCCAAGCAAAGACGCCGAATCTAACGTACTCGGATCTATCAACGTCTTTGAGAATTGTGTGAAGTACGGGGTAAAAAAAGTCATCTATACCTCTAGTGGCGGAGCCATGTATGGGGAACCACTCTATCTTCCGTGTGATGAGAACCACCCAGTTAATCCACTATCCCACTACGGGGTATCAAAATTTGCAGTCGAGAATTACTTACACGTGCACCACGTGTCCGATGGGTTAAACTACACCGTGCTCCGCCTAAGCAATGTCTATGGCCCTAGGCAAGATCCCTCAGGCGAGGCGGGTGTCGTGGCTATATTTACCCAAGCTATGCTCAGTAGAAGCGATTTAATCATAAACGGCAGCGGGGATCAGGAAAGAGATTTCGTGTATGTTGGAGACGTAGCCGAAGCTAGCGCATTGGCCATAGAGAATGGAAGCAACGAAGCCTTCAATATCTGCACTGGAAGAGGAGCTTCTGTTAACGAAATCTACCGCCTCCTCAAAGATGCGATCTCATATCCTGGGCAAGCTACCAACGGCCCAGCTAAACCTGGTGAAGTTTTCAAAATTTACCTCGATCCTAGAAAGGCGATGGAAAAGTTAGGCTGGCAGCCTGATATTTCGCTGGAAAATGGGATGAGAATGACAGTGGACTGGTTTCGGAGAACAATGCTAGCCCAACAACAGCAATGACCAATAAAAAGGTGATGCGAAAGTCACGTCCTGAGGTTGATTAGTATGTTTAATAGAAATTACAAGTACTCTCAATGGGATGGCACACAACAAATCTTCGACCCGACCGGTGAAGATATAATGGACGAATTGTCCGAGGGACTTCTCAACGACAGCGACGTATCTAGAGCTTTAAGGAACCTGCTCCAGCGTGGAATGCAAAACGACCAAGGACAGCGGATACAAGGTCTCCAGGAGATGCTTGAGCGAATACGAGGGCAGCGCCAGGCTCGAATGGAGAAATACAACCTTGACTCGGTAATGGATGATATCAAGAACAAGCTGGACCAGGTAATAAGCCAAGAACGCAAGGGAATAGACCAAAGACTTCAAGAGGCGAGGGAACAGGCCGCAACCCAGCGCCCAGAGATCCCGATAGATACAGAATCCTTGCTCAAATTACTGGAGGAACGAGCAAATCGCAACAGAGATGCATTAGATAACCTTCCGGAAAACACAAGTGGGGCAATAAAAGAACTGAGTGACTATGACTTTATAGACCCTGATGCACGTGACCAGTTCAAAGAGTTGATGGATATTTTGAAGCAACGTATGATTGAAAACACCTTCCAAGACGTCCAACAGCAGTTCCAAAATATTCGTCCCCAGGATGTCGAAAATACTCGCGATATGTTAAGAAACTTGAACGAGATGCTTACCGATAAGTTGCGTGGATTAGAGCCGGATTTCGATAGCTTTATGGACAAATACGGGGATATGTTCGGCCCAGACTCCCCAAGTAATATTGACGAGCTAATCAACCAACTCCAACAACAAATGTCCCAAGCCCAATCGCTCATGAATAGCATGTCACCGGAGATGAGGCAAGAGATGTCAGATTTAATGACATCTGCAATGGATGAGGAAACTCTTGGTGAAATGTCGCAACTCATGGAAAACATCGGGCAACTTACTTATCCAGATGATTTGGCAAGTCAGTATCCTTTTATAGGAGACGACTCAATCACTTGGCAAGAAGCCCTTAAACTAATGGAAGAGTTGCAAAATCTGGACTCTCTTGAAAATGACATCCGTGAAGCCTCGCGTACCGGTACTATAGACGACCTAGACCCCAATAAAATAGACCAGATACTTGGTGAGCAAACCCGCATGAACCTAGAACAATTGCAGGATCTTGCAAAACGACTGATCGATGCTGGCTACGCCATCAGAAAAGGTAACAAACTCGAACTCACTCCTCTCGGTATACGTAAAATAGGCCAGAAAGCCATGCGAGACGTTTTTTCACGGATAAGTAAAGGTCGCATAGGCACACATGAGATCCATTCACGCGGGTCTCTAGGTGAACATTCCGGCGAGACGAAGCCTTATGAATTCGGAGATCCATTTGATATAAATCTAGAAAGCACGCTTAAAAATGCGCTCATGAGAAGCGGGGGCGGTAGTCCGGTTAAGTTATCCCCAGAGGACTTTGAAATTAACCGCACGGAGCACATAACTCAAGCTTCCACCGTGCTCTTGATAGATCAAAGTCGATCAATGGGGCTATACGGAAGTTTCACCGCAGCCAAAAAGGTCGCTATGGCACTCTCATCGCTAATACGTACAAAATACCCAAGAGACAGATTTTACATAGTCGGTTTTTCAGACTATGCCATCGAAATTAAGGAGAATGACTTACACCAGATATCATGGAATGACTGGGTATCTGGCACCAATATGCACCATGCATTTATGTTGTCCCGTGCTCTACTACGAAAAGACAAAGGAAGCACCAGGCAGATCATAATGATCACTGATGGAGAGCCAACCACCCACATAGAGGCGAATCGGGCCTATTTTAGCTATCCGCCTAGCTATCGCACAATACAAGAAACTCTCAGAGAGGTCCGTAGGTGTACACAAGAAGGAATAACAATAAACACCTTCATGCTCGAGAACAGCGCTTACCTGATGGATTTCGTCGATAAGATGATGCGAATTAACAACGGAAGAGCATTCTATTCTAAACCGCAAAGTTTGGGAGAATATGTTCTAGTAGACTATGTGTCTAACAGAAAAAGACGAATTTCTTAAACTTCCTAATTGCTCCGCACTACTTTGCCTAAGAACTCTAGCAAGACACGGTTGAACTCTGATGGATTTTCATTATTGATTGTGTGCCCACCTTCCAAAACCACTAACTCCGAGAATGGCATTCTGGCTACCATTTCCTCACCATGCTTAACCGGGAATGTATTATCATCCATGGCCTGAACAACAAGAGTTGGCACCATAATAGAAGATATCTCAGAGAATCTATTTGGGAAATACACCGACCTAGGGCCAGTCTTAACCCGCCCCCTAGCGGTAGAACTGACTATAACAGCAGCTTTACAGGTTTGTTGATGCTCCAACAAATATTCCAGAACAAGCATACCACCATAAGAAACGCCGCCAATAACCACCTGGCCTAATCCAAGATATTCTATAAGCGCCCTTAAATCCTTAACCCATAATTCAGCCAACTGTTCGACTTCCTTGGGAATTGACCTTCCACAGCCACGGCGGTCATAGCGAACCACTCGATACTTTTTTGACAACACATCAACTTGGGGGTCCCATTCACTCACATCGCTAAACCCTCCATGGCACAATACCAACGGATATCCTTCACCCACATCTTCAAAATACAGATCTACGTCGCCCACGGAAGCAAACGGCATATTAACCCCTTCTACCGTAATATGAATCTATAGTCAGTGCCTACACTATAAAGCTTAAAAAGCTAGGTGAAAACATGGACCCGATACATCATATATGTACGACTTCCAATTGCATTTCGGTAGTGACACGTGGACCACTATTCTCAACATAGACGTTTATTTCGGAACGCATACCAAATTCCGGAAGGTAAACACCTGGCTCTATAGTTACAGCGACACCGGGTATAACCTGCCTAGTGTCATGAGTTTCCCAACCGTCTAGGTTGACAGCATCCCCATGTACTTCCACTCCCAAGCTGTGCCCTAATCTATGGGTGAAATAATCTCCGTAGCCACGGCTTATCACATAATCCCTGGCTACTTTATCTACCTCCCAACCTTCTGGATGTTCTCCTACAATGAATTTATCTCGTAAGAATTTAAGGGCAGAATCTCTCGCCTTAATCACAACATCAAAGGCCTCTTTTTGTGCCTTAGGTACCGAATCACCAACATATCCCACCCACGTAATATCAGAGAACACCGTATCTTTTCCAGATTCTCTCGCCCAAAGGTCTATAAGTACCCAACTCCCGGACGCTATTGTCAGAGCTGTATCTGATTCCGGCGAATAATGGGGGTCTGAACTGTTTTTATCTATTGCGACACAAGGGCCATCGCTAGACTCCAAACCTTCTTCGATCAAACGATTCCTAATCAAACACATAACATCCCATTCGGAGGGATTATCCAGCAGATGTAGCCTTATATATTGGAAAGCTTCTCTAACTATTGCCGTCAGTTTTGCAGCAACTCGCATGTGAGATTGAACCTGTGAGGGGCTCCAACGCTGAGTCACATACTGAACAAGGTCTCCAGACGATACGATTTGTACGCCAAAATCTCTCACAAGCTCCAATGTACCAGCGTCTACGCGAGAAACTCTCGGAAGCCAGGCCTTAGGAGAATATTCCATAGCTATCCTCTTTTTCCCCCTCAACATGTTAGCCAGATTCCAGATCATAGAGCTACGATCGCTGTAAACTAACACCTGATATCCCAAATGAGATAGTCTGCCGACATCAACGTGATGTGCTAAGAGCAGTGTCTCTCCAACTGAGCCTATGTATAGAAAAACAGGGCGCGTAAGCATAGGTATTGGCCCCAATAGCTGGGCAAATATCGGATTAACATACCTATAATCGTATAGAAGCCATCCGTCCAAATCAGATTTTTCCAAATAATCCAGAGCATTTCCTAGCATTTCCGTGTATTTCATAACATCAACACCCATTCCAATGGCTATATTGCTGGTTATCAACAAATTTCAGCAACTGCCTGCTAATACACACTCCTTAGTGCACCTCCATCTACTTGAATACTAACACCAGTGATATAGCTGGCCCTTTCAGAAGCAAGAAAACAAGCCAGGGATCCAAATTCTTCAGGCCTGCCTATCCGACGCATTGGTATGCTTGATGCCCGCTGCGACAATGCATCATCCAAGGAAATTCCCTTTTGTTCAGATCTAGAAAGATCTAGCTCTTTGATTCTGTCCGTAAGAATTGATCCAGGAAGTATATTGTTCACAGTAATACTATAAGGAGCCACTTCATCGGCAAGGGTCTTAGAGAATCCTACAACAGCCATCCTTACGGAGTTGGACAAAAGTAATCCGTCTACAGGCTGCTTAACGGAAGTTGACAATATGTTAACAATCCTCCCCCATCCCGCTTCTTTCATATGCGGAACTACAGACCTACTAAGTCTTACAATACTCAACAAATTCTGATTAATGGCCGTCTGCCATTGACCCTCAGAAATACTCAGTGGCCCCCCACTGGGAGGTCCGCCAGCATTGTTAACAAGAATGTCCACCTTACCAAACGTGTCGATCGTTTCCTTAACCAATCTTGCAACATCCTCACGCTCAGACATATCCATTACAACAGAATGAACTTTACCGGAACCCACTTTGGATATTTCTGCATGGGCATCAGCAAGGATCTTCTCATTCCGCGCACATATAACAAGACTCGCTCCTTCTGCGGCCAGCGCAACGGCCGTGGCTTTTCCCAAACCACGGCTGGAACCGCCAACTATAGCAACCTTACCATTCAACCCCAGATCCACATATCACCTCCAGGTTTTTGGTAAATTAATATATAGGAACCAGATGGGCAATCAGAGTTCCAAGCCTCAATTATTCTTCATAAAGATTTATGAGTCATGGACGAAGCTATAACATTCTGGGCTTATGTTAACCAGAAAGACCTATTGATTGTCCTGCTGGCGAGTAACTGACCCTATGAAACCTTGTAGCATATTTGTGAATTCCATCGGGAATATAAATTTTGTAGCGGCGCTTGTACCCATCTGCTTAAGTGTTTCAAAATATTGAAGACTCATAGTTCTAGCATCAGCGCCCTGCGCAACCAAATTAATCCTATCTAGGGCAGCACTAAAGCCATCAGCGCGAAGTATGGTAGCCTGTTGATCACCTTCAGCCCTTAATATCTCCGCTTGCCGAGCACCTTCAGCATTCAGTATGTCGGCCTGTTTTTGGCCCTCAGCGACATTAATAGCGGCCTGCCTAGTACCCTCTGATTCCGTAATTTCTGCCACCTTGATAGCCGCAGCAGATTTCTCTCTTTCCATGGCTGCCTTCACACCAGGGGGTGGGTCAATTTCGTTTATTTCGACCTGCCGTACTTTGACCCCCCAACGACCCGTAACTTCATCCATCCTAACCTGCAACTGATCTCGTATGGTCTCGCGCTCAGATAACGCTTCAGACAGAACCGTGGCGCCTATAACCGCTCTCAGGGTTGCGTAAGATAAGTTTATTGTTGCCATCCTGAAGTTTTCGATCTCCAGCACGGCCCTCTCGACTTGGTCCTCTTCGACTTTGTAATAAATTACGAAATCCATGTCCACCACCACATTATCTGCTGTGATATATTTTTGCGTGGGAACTCGATCAACTCGTTCCCGGATATCAACTTTAATCGGCCTATCGATAAATGGGATCACCAAGCGAATGCCAGGGCCCCGAACTTCACCTGTCATCTTCCCAAACCGAAGTATTATCATCCTCTCGTATTGATTAACTATTCTCCAGAAAACCATTTCGCCTCCTTTTCCTTGGTTGCCTTAATAACCTTGAGTGACAATCCTTGTAGGCCAACCACCTCAACAATTTCACCTCGGTTAATCAACTCCCTATCTCCAGTAATTGCTGTCCATCTTTCGCTTTCCATCTGTACGACTCCCACGACCGCAATTGGTGACGTAACTATGCCTAACTTACCCATGACTTGTTCCAGTCTGGATTTTGTTTTCTGCCTAGACTGAACCATCATATGCAACAAAAGTCCTACCAACAACAACAAGGTAGAGACCACTAGAGCCAACAGCCACCAGCTAACATTTACACTGTCCATGGTCGGGCTCGGACCATCAAAAGAATGGAAAAGCAACAGCCCGCCTAAAACTAAACTTATAATGCCACCTAAACCAAGTGCCCCGAATCCTGCCACTTGAACCTCTAGGACAACTAGTACGATCCCTAAAAGAATAAACGCTGCAGCGACCCAGTTAACCGGCATTGTCCCAAGAACTAAGTAAGCTAGAAGCAAACAAATAGCTCCTGCGACGCCAGGCACAATCAAGCCCGGATTCATCACCTCTATGGCCAAACCCAGACCACCTAGCGACAGCAAAAGAAATGCGATATTTGGATCAGATAAAACCATTAGGAATTTTTGAACCAAGCCAAGTTTCAATTCACGAATGGAAATATTGTCTGTATCTAAAGTTTTGAAGTTTCCGCCGGTTTCAGCAGTTCTACCATCAAGCCTTGCAATCAAATCATCAAGATCCTTGGCAACAAAGTCCACTATCCCTAGATTCACTGCTTCGCTGGAAGAATACGAAGTGGCCTTCGTTACCGTGGATTCCAATTCGTCGATATTTCTGTGCCGCGTCTCAGCTATGTCTCTCATAAGGGCGGCCGCATCCTCAGTCAATTTACTAGCCAATGTTCCGGTCAATTCCTGTCCACTCGAACCTACCGGACTAGCAGCGCCAATATTTGTACCGGGTGCCATGACTGCAAAATTGGCGGCTGCAGTAATGAATGTGCCGGCAGACCCCGCCCTCGCGCCACTCGGAGCAACGTAAACGGCAGACGGAACCTCTGACTCAAGCAGGGCTCCGACCATCTCCCTAGTTGAAGATAGGAGCCCACCAGGAGTATTTAAACGGATCACAATCAACTCCGATCCGTTTTCACTGGCTTCTGCCAATGCCTCGTCGAGAAAATTCGCGGTAATTGGGCTTATCGGACCATCTATGTGGATAAGCAGACCATGATTCGTCTGAGCATTTGTCACGCCAACCAAACCAACAAATAGTGCCAGCACAGAGCATATCAAAGTTAATGGACTTTTAATTCTCGCAAGCATTTGCCGAAACCCCTCCAGCAAAACCAGACCAGATCCAATAATCGCCAAGCGTGAAATCTTTGTCAAGTAATCTAGCGATCCATATTCATTCGTGGCCTATATCCAGAAGCCTTTTCGGTAGTAATGGGTAGCTATCATGCGCGCGGCACCACATAGCAACTTCGGAACCACTACTACGGTCTGGCAGGATCGGCAGCCTAATGGGCTACTATCGCTTGGTGTATTGAGGAGCTCTACGAGCCCGCTTAAGGCCGTACTTCTTGCTCTCCTTTATCCTCGAATCCCGAGTAAGAAGATGTCTTTGCTTCAGAGCTAGTCGTAAATTTTCGTCAGATGCAAGTAGCGCCCTTGCTATACCATGCCTTAGTGCTCCAGCCTGGCTACTCACTCCTCCGCCATGAATCTTCGCTACGATCCTGAACTTGCCCTGCGTGCTAGTTGCATTGAAGGGATCCATAATGGTCGATTGCCATGCTGGCCATGGAAAGGCTTCCTCTAAGGATTTCCCACCTATTAGAAACTCGCCGCGTCCCGGATATAGCCTTACCTGAGCGACAGATGTTTTTCTTTTACCTGTGCCGTGAAAGTAGCGCTCTTCAGCCATCTTTGCCCTCCCCGTCATCTACTACTTGGGATTCCGTAGTCACGTCTTCAACCTCATTTTGTACATCAGGCTCCCGCCCTTGAGTGCTCAAGGATTCCCCGTCCTGACCATTCTCACCTACTGCCTGCCCTACAATACCTGTTGCTTGATCATTGTCAGTTAGTATCAAATTCTCTTCTACTTTGGGCTTAGTCCCACGCGATCTCGCTGGTTTCGTATTCTCAGTTATAACTTTTGTCTTCACTTCAGAGCTGGGAGCATCAACCTGCGCCTGATGCGGGTGGTTATCCCCAGCATAAACCTTGAGCCTACGCAACATATGCCGACCCAACGTGGTACTGGGTAGCATGCCTTTTACAGCCGCCCGTATAACACGATCCGGGAATTTCTGCTGAAGCCGCCACAATGGAGTCTCAGTGAGGCCACTGGGATAATGACTATGCCGCCTATAGAGTTTCTGCGACATTTTTTTACCCGTTACGTTTATTTTTGCCGCATTTATAATTATCACGTAGTCTCCGGTTAGAAGATGCCTTGCATACACCGGCTTATGTTTACCCTGAAGCAAGATGGATACCTCGGTGGCTAGTCGCCCCAATGTGCGTCCGTCTGCATCAATTACATGCCACTTAGGTCGTATATCAGACGGCCTAGTAGAGAAAGTCTTCATATCGCTCCCACCTCAACGTAAGATCCTATTGACTGTAAATTACCCACAGATTCGAAAGGCGAGATCAGATATTCTACAGCCGTCAACTCTAAGCCTTTCGCCGGCAACACTAGTCTGAAGGCACCTTGAGCACAAGACTTCATTTTAGTATGAAATTCTTCCATGGACATTGTTCCCACACCAATTTCTACCAGTGCGCCCACTGTACGCCTGACCTGTTGTGGCAAAAACCCATCAGCGGCCATATCTATAGTCACTGATGACCCACTCCTTGTCACAGAGCACAGAGATATCCTTCTCCGGCTCCGCCCTTCCCTGTGGCCAAGCCTACCAGAAAATGGAGCGCATTCGATATCTCCTTCTATGTGTGCGGCTGCATCTTTCATCGCAGTGATATCCATAGGCTTCTTCACAACGTGAGTATACCTGTTCCTTAGCGGCGAATCTATTTCTTGGTTAATTATATGATAACTGTAACTTCTTCTAGTAGCGTGTCTCCGTGGATCGAATCGTATATCTACTTCCGAAACTTGATGGACTCGGATATCCTCAGGAAGATATCGGTTAGTCGCCTTGAGAAACACAGAAGTGCTATACGAACTCCATGTGTCGAACGCTATCACTTGCCCAGACGAATGGACCCCAGCATCAGTGCGTCCTGCCCCTTGTACACGCCTGCGTTCCCCTGTAAGCTGGTCAATCGCATTTTCTATAGCGACCTGAACTGTCGGCAGGTCATTTTGGGCCTGGAACCCAAAATACCTTGTCCCATCGTAATGCACCAGCATAGCTATGCGCCTTAAAGTTTCGTTCCTATCCGATGGCCTAACGCTCCCGTAAAGACTCACGGTACGAACTCCAAGAGTGCCATAGGTGCGGCATCTCCTTTTCTAGGTTCCATCTTTACAATCCTAGTATAGCCTCCCGGCCTATCAGAGTACCTCGGAGCCAATTCTTCAAATACCTTCTTGATCATACGCTCATCCGTAATGAAGGCAAGCGCTCTTCTTCGGTCGTGAAGTGTTCCCTTTTTGCCAAGTGTAATTACCTTCTCAGCCAAACCTCTCAATTCCCGAGCTTTGGCTTCGGTCGTTTTTATATGCTCGTGCCTGATAAGATCGGCGACTTGTGTTCTATACATCAAAAGTCTTTGAGATGTAGGACGACTAAGTTTGCGCCCTGATACTCCATGTTTCATGCCCCCACCTCTTCCGCCTCTTCAGAATCGGTAAGTTGAGCTCCAATCAGATCATCTTCGAACTCCGCATCCTCTGCCAATTCACCATTTTCATCAGTTGTCGCTGATATGAATCCATAATCAACCAACTTGTCATATAATTCGTACAAGGATTTCTTACCAAAGTTCCTTATCGCTAGCAAATCGACCTTAGACACCTCCAAAACCTGCCCCACGGTGTTAAGATTGGTTCTCTTTAGACAATTAAGGGTACGAGAGGACAACTCTAATTTTTCAACTGGGGTGTTGTAATGCTCCATGGGAATCGTCTGAGAGAATGAAGGCCGCTCTGGAGTACCCTCGCCTGCTTTGTGTGCATTCGCGAAAAGGAACAACTGCTCCAATAGAACCTCGGCCCCTTGTTTAACGACATCGACAGGGCTTGCTGTACCATCTGTCCACACATCCAAAACAAGCCGCTCGTAGTTCGTAATTTGCCCTACACGAGTGTTCTCAACCACATAGTTCACCTTACGAACCGGGCTGAATATAGCGTCGACCGGGAGCACACCCATAGGAAGGCCATCTGAACCACCAGCTGGGACGTATCCCTTCCCTTGCTCAACGTTAAACTCGACCGACAGTTCGTCTGAACCAGCCTCAAGTGTAGCTAAGTGGAGATCAGGGTTAACAATCTCGAAGTCCGAAGAGACAATTATGTCTCCGGCACTGACCCTTCCTTCCCTAGATATATCAAGCCTAAGTTTACCTGGCCTCTCCGAAAGAGCCTTCAGTCGAATTGCCTTAATATTAAGCAGAAATTCGCTGACGTCCTCTTTCATATGAGGTATAGTAGAGAACTCGTGAAGCGTTCCCTCTATTTTGATCCAGGTTACAGCCGTACCTGGTATCGACGTGAGAAGCACCCTTCGCATCGGGTTTCCCAGCGTTATACCATATCCAGGCTCCAAAGGTTCCACCGCAAACCTACCATAATCGCCCTCAACCTCAAGAACCCTGATTTCCGGCTTTCGCACCTCTTCCTGCACGACTCCACCTTGCACCATAAGAGTACTCCTCTAGTTATCTGGAGTAGTGTTCTACTACCAGCCTAACTTCTATTCCAATATCGCTTTCTGATGGTTCTGGCTTGGCGGTAACTTGGCCAAGCATTTTCTCCGCATCAAGAGTCAGCCATTCAGGCACTGGCCTCCTAGGTATATCTTCACTCATTTGAGCGAATATCCCTGTCTCCTTACTGGTCTCTTTCCAACCTACGACATCATCAACCTTGACACGATAAGATGGAATATCTACCTTTCGCCCATTGACGGTGATATGTCCATGCCTAACAATCTGCCTAGCTTGACTGCGAGAATCCGCGAAGTTCAGCCTGTAAGCAACGTTGTCTAGACGCTCCTCCAAGAACTGGAGCAATAGTGGCCCGGTGGTTCCTGGGACGCGCTGGGCTTCGGCGAAGTACTTTCTGAATTGTTTTTCAAGTACTCCATACATCTGACGCGTCTTCTGCTTTTCTCGCAACTGGGTTCCCCAGTCGGAAGGCCTACGTCTTCTCAAGGGCTGGTTTCCTGGTGGCTTTCTACGCCGTTCCACTGCGCACCTCGGGGTGTAACAGCGTTCTCCCTTTAGGAAGAGCTTCACTCCCGCGCGGCGGCAGAGCCTACAAACAGAATCTGTGTACCTAGCCATACTATCTCCCTCTAATCTCTATCCCGCCAATTACCCATTGATTTAGGGTTGTTTGGCAGAAACCACTTTGGCCTTATACCCGTCTCCCTTTCGGAGGTCGGCACCCATTGTGTGGTATTGGAGTGACATCCCTAATACTAGAGACATATAGCCCGACCGCTTGCAACGACCGGATTGCCACTTCCCTACCAGCCCCTGGACCCTTAATATACACATCCACGTTCCTCATACCATGCTCCATGGCCCTCCTAGCAGCTCCTTCCGCGGCTCTTTGTGCGGCGAAAGCTGTACCTTTTCTGGACCCCTTAAAGCTGGCTGTTCCAGAACTCCCCCACGATATTACATTCCCCTGCAAATCAGTCAGGCTAATTATCGTGTTGTTGAATGTAGATTGTATGAAGACCTTCCCCTGAGGGATGAACTTCTTCTCTCTTCTCCTGCCTCTTGGTCTCCTTCTAGTAGTCATACTAACTCCTTACCTCCCGCCAGCTCTACGACGTCCAGCAACGGTTTTGCGACCCCCTCGCTTAGTCCTAGCATTGGTACGAGTTTGTTGCCCTCTAAGTGGAAGACCTCTCCTATGTCGCATGCCACGATACGTACCGATATCTATAAGCCTACGAATATTCCCATTGACCTCCCGACGGAGATCTCCTTCGACCTGGTAGTCGCGGTCTACTATCTCACGTATGCGCGTCAATTCCGCTTCGGTGAGATCTCTCACTCGCGGGTTCCCGTCTATAGCCGCCTTTATTGCTACATCTCGCGCCACTACAGGCCCTACGCCATATATTCGGCGCAGCGAGTGATCCAACCTACTGCCATCTGGTATGTCTACACCAGCAACTCTAGCCATTTTCTCTCCTCAACGCTAACCTTGTCTTTGGCGATGCTTAGCGTTTTCGCAAATTACCCTTAGTACACGATGCCTTCTTATCATCTTGCACTTATCACATCTTCTCTTTACTGACGCTCGGACTTTCATACCAACTCCATCACTTGAAACGATAGGTTATCCTACCGCGACTAAGATCGTATGGGGATAGTTCAACAAGTACCTTATCCCCTGGCAACACTCTTATAAAATGAACCCTAATTTTACCAGAAGCATGAGCCAACACCCGATAGCCGTTGGCCAAATCAACCCAGAACATAGCGTTCGGGAGCGACTGCGCAACGGTTCCTTCGACTTCTAGGCCAGGCTTCTTAGGCATTTTATTTTATATTCCCCCTCATCATACCAGACAAATCATAACTTTGTTAGAACCTCAGCTTCACCTTTAGTGATGGCTAGGGTATTCTCAAAGTGCGCAGACAGGCTATTATCACCTGTCACAACTGTCCAATCATCTGAAAGCACTCGGGTTTCCCAAGAACCAATATTCACCATAGGCTCTATAGCTATCACCATACCTGCTCGCAACAATGGACCCTTACCAGGATGGCCAAAGTTGGGAATCTGAGGCTCTTCGTGTAGAGCCCGGCCAACTCCGTGGCCGACATACTCCCTTACAACAGAGTAACCTTGAGATTCTACGAACGACTGGATTGCCCATGATACGTCCCCCACCCTAGCTCCATCTGTTGCGGCAGAGATACCGATCTCCAACGCACGCCTTGTAGTGTCTATTAGCGCTGCGTTTCCAGGCGAAACCTTCCCCACACCCACGGTCACAGCCGCATCACCATGAAAGCCTCCAACTATAGCTCCTACGTCTACACTCACGAGATCCCCGTCCTGAATAACCCTGTCTCCAGGTATACCATGTACTATCTCTTCGTTGATCGACACACAGATTGTCGCAGGGAAACCCAAATACCCCTTGAACGATGGCTTGGCGCCCATCTCTAGTATTTTTTCCGCCGCGATATCATCCAGATCCCTGGTTTTCATACCAGGCCGCATAGAGTCTACCAGAGCACTAATGGCGCTAGCCACTACTCTTCCAGCTCCTCTCATATGCTCCATCTCTCTTGGAGATTTAAGGGTTACACCCCTATCTCTTACCGGCATCCCAGAGAACATCGTTTCTTTATCCATTAGTTTTACCTTCAGGAAAGCGCATCAACTAACAACCCCCTAACCACCTGTATATCACCCTCGCCATTTACTTCCCTCAACTGACCTTTATCTTTGTAGTACTGTATAAGCGGATAGGTCTGATCTCCATACACCTGTATGCGCTTTTCTACAGCCTCAGACTTATCATCTTCTCGTTGGTACAATGCTCCCTGGCATTCATCACACTGCCCTTCCTCCCTCGGAGGAGAGTTATTCTCGTGATATGGCCTTTGGCAGTCTCTGCAGATCCACCGCCCTCCAAGGCGACCGATCAATTCCTGACTCGAAACCTGAATGTTTAACACATGGTCGATTCGCTGACCTTGCCTGGCTAGGGCTGCTTCCAGGGCCCTTGCTTGCTCCAGAGTGCGAGGAAATCCGTCCAACACGTATCCGTTTTCGGCGTCCGGGGCCGATATCTGATCCTCTATCATACCTATGATCACCTCATCCGGAACCAGAAGCCCTTGCTGCATATAGCCTTTAGCTTTGTTACCAAGGTCCGTACCTTCTGCCTGGTGCTTTCTAAGCAAGTCGCCGGAGGATATATGCACTACACCCAGATTTTCAGACAGATTCACTGCCTGTGTACCTTTGCCAGCTCCAGGGGGACCAAGTAAAACGATACGCAACTGCCTTCTCCTATCTTATGAAACCTTCATAATTTCGCATCAACAATTGCGCCTCCAACTGCCTCATGGTATCAAGCGCGACTCCCACCATTATAAGCAGGCTTATGGAAGGCAGCTGCAATGCTCGTATGTCAGTGATCGTCGTGACAAAAAACGGTATTACCGCCACTAAACCCAAGAACAGTGCCCCACCCCACGTGACGCGGATTATGATTCGATTTAAATATTCCTCTGTCGATCTACCCGGCCTAATCCCAGGTATAAAGCCTCCATTTCGCTGCAGGCTTTCAGCCAAGTTCTGCTGCCTGAATACAATCAAAGCATAGAAGAAAGTAAACATCACCGTCAAAATAAAAGCGAACAAGTAGTAGAAAAAACCAGTCGGATCAAACAATCGCTGAACAAAGTCAGCTGCCATGCTAATGAACGAGGTACTAACAGGGTCTATGAAGTAACTGGCCATAACACCCGGGAAAATCATTAAGGAAAAGGCGAATATCAAAGGGATCATACCAGCCGAGTTAACTTTAATCGGTAAATGGGTCGACCCACCCTGCCTATACATACGTCCACCTCGAAACACTGATCGCCCATACTGAACAGCAATACGCCGCTCAGCCTCTGTAAACAGAACAATCAGATAAACCATCAGGACGCCGATTGCTACAAGTAGTATCAGGCCAATCATATTGTCGCTTTCGAGGAACCCTTGCCCTATCATCTGAGGGAGTGTTGCTACGATACCACCAAAGATGATGATAGATATACCGTTACCAATACCCTTCTCCGTAATCAACTCTCCTATCCAAACCAAGAATGTAGACCCGGCTACAAGAGACAATATTACAGCAAGGGTTGGGAGAACTAAGTCACCTGTAAGGCCAAACCCTCTTATAGCCCCCCCCCTCTCGAGCAACGTCAACTGCCCAAAACCTTGGAGGGCTGCTATAGGTATCATCAGATAGTGGGTTATTTGGTTGATTTTTTGGCGACCCGCTTCCCCTTCCTTGCTTAAATCTCTAAGCTGTGGGAAAACAGGCACCATAAGCTGCATGATGATTGACGCCGTGATATAAGGAAACACTCCCAGCGATACCACGCTTAGGCTACGAAGAGCGCCTCCACTAAATACATCAAGAAACCCAAAAAGGTCGTTCTGGCGGAAGAAATCCGCGAGAGCCTCTCTTTCCACGCCTGGAACCGGCACTTGAGCGAGAAACCTGAAGACCATTAACATCGCGAATACGAACAGCAATTTAGCCCTTAGGTCAGGTACCTTCATAGCATCTACAACGGCCTGAAGCAGACGCGGAGGACCTCCCTCCCCACCTCTAGCTGCCTGAGACTGACGCACCATACTAGATCTCCACTGCCTTTCCGCCGGCCTTCTCTATCTTATCTCTAGCCTGGTCCGAGAAACGATGAGCTTTGACTGTTATCGGTACTTGAAGATCACCCCTCCCGAGTATCTTTATTTTTACACCAGAGCCATTAACAAGACGGACTGCCTTTAACACACCTGGATCCACTTCCGACCCGGACGTAAAACGCGAGGCAAGTGAGTCAAGATTAACTGCAACAAATTGTTCCCTGAATATGTTGGTAAATCCACGCATGGTAGGTAGGCTTTTAACTAAAGGGTTCTGCCCACCCTCGAAGCTTGGCCGCACACCACCCCCAGATCTAGCTTTCATTCCCTTCATTCCTCGACCGGCATACGTCCCCTGACCACTCGCGTTACCTCTCCCTACCCGCTTACGTAGGCGGCGCGCTCCGGTGGGGGATCTCAACTGATCTAACCTCATGATTCCCCCTGTTCCACTTGTACAAGGTGCCTGACTTTGTGAACCATACCGCGTATCGACGGAGTGTCTTCTCTCTCTACGCTATGGTTTAGCCTCTTTAGCCCCAGCGCCTTAATTGTTAGGCCTTGATCCTTTGGATGACCAATAGCACTCTTCTTCCAGTGAATTATTAGTTTACCCATAGCCCTCTTCACCTATACCAGTCCATCAATACTGACCTACCTAGGAAACGTCAGTAGATGCGCCTGGCTCACCCTTCCTTTTTGCTATCTCGACAGCAGGGTCTCTCAACTCAGTCAGACCTTTTAATGTGGCTTGTACCACGTTAATGGAGTTGGCGCTACCCAGAGATTTAGTGAGTATATCTCTTATGCCAGCCAACTCAACCACGGCCCTAACTGCCCCGCCAGCTATGACACCAGTACCTGCCGAAGCAGGCTTTAACAACACCCTTGACGCACAGTATCTGGAGGTAACCTGATGCGGAATGGTAGTTCCCTTAAGCGACACGGCAACCATGCTCTTGGTCGCAGCAGCCACACCTTTTCTTACTGCATCTGGCACAGCATATGCCTTTCCTAACCCCACCCCCACTCGGCCCTGTCCGTCGCCCACTACAACCATCACACTGAAGCCTCTACGTCGCCCTCCCTTTACAACCTTGGTTACACGCCTAATCTTGACGACCCTTTCCATTAAGCCGCCTTCACCCTGGTCGAGCCTCTGATTCTGAAAAGCTTGCGTAGCCATTAGAACTCCAACCCTCCCTTTCTAGCAGCTTCTGCCAAGGCCTTGACACGACCGTGATATTTGAACCCACCAGTGTCAAATACAACGGTACCAATCCCTTTTTCCTTTGCCCTTTTTGAGACAAGACTACCAACATCTCCAGACACGCCAGTCTTGTTCTTACCAGCAGACTCACCTGTAACCTCTGGATCCTTACTGGATGCAGAGGCCAGTGTGTGACCAGACGAGTCGTCTATAACCTGGGCGTATATATGCTTGAGACTGCGGAACACGGCCAGCCTTGGGCGTGAGGCGGTACCGTGTACCTTACGCCGAACTCGCCTATGCCTAACAACTCTCATAACCATAGTATTGCTAACACTCGGCACGTCTAAGCCTTCCTTCCAGCTGCCTTGCCAGGCTTCAAGCGAACCCTCTCACCAGCATACCTTATGCCCTTACCGGTGTAGGCATTCGGCTTCCGAACACGCCTGATTTTGGCTGCCATTTCACCTACAGCCTGTTTATCTATACCCTCTACGTGAACCCTGTTGTTACCTTCGACGGTCAGTGTAACAGCGTTTGGAGGAGATATTTCCACATTGTGGCTGTATCCTACCTGCAGTATTATTTTCTCATCCGATTGCTGAGCTCTGTACCCAGCACCTACAAGCTCCAGTGTCCTACGATAACCCTCACTAACCCCAACGACCATGTTGGCCAGAAGGGCCCTAGTCAAGCCATGCAATGCCCGATGCTCGCGGTTATCAGAAGGCCTAGCAACTCTGACTACATCACTATCCTGCACGATGGAGATATCTGAGTTGTAGTCCTGGGTAAGGGTACCCAACTTGCCACTTACAACGACAGTGCTTTCCTCGATTTTTACGTCCACACCTGCCGGTAGCGTAATCGGAAGTCTACCTACTCTCGACATAGCATCACCATAAATAACATATTAGCTCACCCCCTATTCCCAACCTGAAGGCATTCGAGCCGGTCATAACTCCCTGAGACGTCGAGACGATTGATATTCCCATACCGCCATATGGACGAGGAATATTCTTCTTCCCAACATATGCCCTTAACCCTGGCTTACTAACGCGCTTAAGACCCTTTATGGCAGGATTGCTACCATCACTGTATTTCAGGCGAATCCTGATGGCGCTTCTTGGTCCATTGCGAAGTACCTCATAGTTGGATATGAAGCCTTCGCTTTTCATTATGCCAGCCAGAGCAATTTTTTCCTTCGACCCTGGTATCAAGACAGATTCATGGTGAACCGCTACAGCGTTTCTTATCCGGGTTAACATATCAGCTATTGGATCTGTATTATTCATTTGGCGCTACCAGCTTGCCTTCCTGATTCCAGTAATTTCACCCCTTAAAGCTAGGGTGCGGAAACATATTCTACAAAGACCAAAATGTCTTATATATGCTCGCGGCCTCCCACAGAGATTGCACCTGTTATGCTCCCTGACCGAGTATTTCTGCGGCTTCTTCCATTTTGCTATTTTAGATGTTTTAGCCACTTAAACCTTCCTCATGTTAGCTTTCCTTTATCTACCCGGAGTCCCTTCTCTAACAAATGGCATTCCCATAAGTTCCAAGAGAGCGGCTCCTTCTTCATCTGTGCCAGCCGAGGTGACCATAGTCACTTGAAAACTACGAATTCTGTCGATCTGGTTGTAGTCGATCTCAGGGAAGATAATCTGCTCCCTGATACCCAGAGAGTAGTTTCCACTGCCGTCAAATGCCCCACGTGAGACTCCGCGGAAGTCCCGTATCCTAGGCAATGCTGCGTTAAACAACCTGTCCAAGAAGTCGTACATACGCCTACCGCGAAGAGTTACAGCCACTCCTATTGGGTCACCCTCACGCAATTTGAAGCCGGCTATCGACCTACGAGCCCGAGTAGTAACCGGTTTTTGGCCAGCTATCATAGTAAGGTCTCGGGTCGCACTCTCCATAGCCCTTGGATTTGTCTTATTTTCTCCAAGACCCACATTGATCACCACCTTCTTAACCTGTGGTATCTGCATGACGTTCTGGTAACTAAATCTGCTACGCAACGCCTCTTTCATATCTGCTCTGTACCTCAGCAATAGACCCGGCACCCTCCTAGGCTCCGGCTTGTCACTAGCCGGCTCCTCGGTATCAGCAGGTTTCTTAGTAGACCTACGCGGCTTAGCGCTTGTTGGTGCTTTCGCTGTCGCTCTGGATTTGCTCGAAGCAGCCTTGGGCGCCCTCTTAGTCCCGCTGCTGCGGCTGGACTTGCTTTTGGAGTCATCTTGCCCGGCCGTGTCTACAGGGCCAGACTCAGACGAGGCGATATCGTCGTCAGCTAACAAATCTGCATCTATCAAGACTCTAACCTCGAAATCATTAGTATTACTCTCAACTAAAAGTAGATTTAATCCCAGATCTAATCTATTACTTCCTTACAAGACCGGCACACCCTAACTTTTTTTCCATCTTCCAGAAAACTACGCCCGACCTTCACAGCCTTATCACAATGACTACACACCAGCATTACCTTAGACAAGCTAAGCGGGGACTCTTTCTGAACTATTCCGGCCTGCCTAATCTGCGGATTTGGTCTGGTATGCCGCTTGATTATATTGGCTCCTTCGACCATCAGTTTGCGATCCTTGGTCAATACTTGCTGGACTTTTCCTCGTTTACCTTTATCCTTACCAGCTATAATTTCAACGGTATCTTCTTTTCTAATAGCGCTCACAACACCTCCGGGGCAAGAGAGACTATACGCATAAATGCCTTGTCCCTAAGCTCTCTCGCTACTGGTCCGAATATCCGTGTTCCGCGAGGATTAAGTGCTTCGGTGAGAACAACGGCAGCGTTTTCATCGAACCTGATATACGATCCATCCGGTCTCCTATGAGGTGCAGCCGTACGCACTATAACTGCTCGAACCACCTCACCCTTTTTAACCGCTGCTGCCGGAGCGGCCTCTTTAACCGATGCAACTATCACATCCCCCACCCTAGCATAACGCCTGCGGGTGCCACCAAGCACGTTGATACACATGATAACCTTGGCTCCAGAATTGTCGGCCACCTTCAGCCTGGAGAATTTCTGGATCATGCGACCCCTCCATCAGAAACTTCACCCTCTGTTTCCTCAGCGTCGACCAGGCCCTCACCAGTATTTGCGCCTACTGTGTCAGCGACTTCTAAGATTTCGGCAACTCTCCATCGCTTTGTTTTAGACAACGGGCGGGTTTCAATCAGCCTAACCACGTCCCCCACAGAGGCTCTGTTTTCAGCATCATGAGCGTGGAACTTCGAAACCCTCTTAACTTTCTTTCTGTAGAGCGGATGCGGCTGACTCCAATCGACAGCAACTACTACCGTCTTATCCATACGATCTTGCACTACGCGTCCAACCCTAGTTTTCCTCAACCCACTAGGCATATTACTTCTCCCTAAGACCTCTCTGACGCATCACGGTCTTTACTCTGGCGATAATCTTCCTGGTTCTCCCTAACTCTCTAGGGTTATCCAATTGTCTGGTACTGGCACGAAAACGCAGGTTCATAAGTTCCCTGAAGGAAGTGTCCAACTGGGAGTATAACTGGTCGTCGCTTAGATTTCGTATTTGTAATATATCCACGTTCTGTATCCTACTGTTTTCCTCTTTTACTATGCACTTTCCTGAAGGTCAGCCCTAGACACAAACGAAGTGCTCAACGGGAGTTTCTGAGAGGCCAGCCGCAATGCTTCCTTGGCTTGCTCCTGCCTCACTCCCGACACCTCGAATATTATTCTCCCAGGTTTTACGACTGCCACCCAGTAGTCTACCGCACCCTTCCCACTTCCCTGCCGCGTTTCTGCAGGTTTGGCTGTTACAGGCTTGTCCGGGAATATCCTTATCCACACCTGACCGCCCCTTCTAAAGTGCCTTGTAATTGTCCTTCGGGCGGCTTCTATCTGCCTCGAGGTCACCCAAGCGACCGACGTGGCCTTCAAGCCAAAGTCCCCAAAGTTGACTTGGCTACCTCCATGCGCCATTCCAGTCCGGCGCCCCCTGTGCATTTTACGAAACTTGGTTCTCTTCGGTTGGAACATCTCCAGCCTCCCCCGAGAGTTCTTCTAGGGCACCAACGGTGACCTCTATGAGCTTCATATTTTCAGAGTCCTCCGCCTCCTCAACCTCCTTAGGCTTAGGCAATATATCGCCCTTATATATCCACACCTTGATACCAATCCGACCCATAACAGTCTTGGCTTCTGCCAAGCCATAGTCAATATCAGCTCGTATGGTATGCAAAGGCACCCTACCCTGCATGACTTTCTCTTTACGAGCGATCTCTATACCACCCAGTCGCCCAGAGCAAATGATCTTCACCCCGAGGGCGCCTGATTGCATAGCGCGATTTACTGCCTGGAACATTGCACGCCTGAATGCGACCCTCCTGCCCAGCTGCTCAGCAATACTTGCCGAAACAAGCTGTGCATCAAGTTCAGGTTGTCGGATTTCCACAACATTAAGTCTTGAGCGTCTACCAGTAAGTGATTCAATGCTCTGGCGAATCTCCTCAACCCTTTGCCCGCCTCTTCCAATAACTATTCCTGGGCGAGCGGAGTGGATAGTAACCACCAGTTCATGGGTACTTCTTTCCAACTCTACCCTAGATATGGCTGCTTCTGTTAATTTAGACATAATCGCACCACGAATACTAAGATCCTCCTGCAGCAACCCCCTGTATTCGGATGCTTTATTGGCGTACCACTTTGACTGCCAATCTTTGATTATACCGAGGCGAAACCCAACCGGATGTGTCTTCTGGCCCATCTAGGATTGTTCCTCCTCATCTACTAGCACTGTGACATGACTACTCTTTTTCAATATGCGACTCGCCCGACCGCGAGCCCTAGCCCTGAACCTACGCATAGTAACGCCGTGATCGGCCTTTATGGCAACTATTTTCAAGTCCCCTTGGGCCATCATATTGTTGTTTTCCGCGTTGTTGGCAGCTGACTTAACCACCTTGGCCACTGCTTTAGCAGCAGGACTTGGCAGGAACCTAAGTATCTCCAGCGCAACTTCAACCTTCTTACCACGAACGGTACTTAGTATCCTGCGCATCTTCTTCGGTGACATGCCAATATTCTTTGCTACAGCTTTTACAGCCATATATCTACCCTCGCCTGACCTGACTTGTTCGTTCCGACCTAGATATATGCCCCCTGAAGGTGCGAGTAGGAGCAAATTCACCCAACCTATGGCCCACCATGTTTTCCGTGCAGAATATCGGAATATGCCTCCGCCCATCATGAACCCCTATAGTAAGACCAACCATTTCCGGCATTATCATTGACGCCCTGGACCAAGTCTTTATGACCGCGTTACCACCACTCCTCCTAAGTGCCTCGACCTTTTTAATCAACTTGGGATGCACGTAGGGTCCCTTTTTTATAGATCTAGACACCCGATGCCCCCTTTCTAATATGGCCTTCCAAGGCTGCCATCACTACTTTCTTCTCCTGATAATCACACCGCGAGCCGGCTTGCGCGTACGCGTCTTGTAACCCAGCGCCGGCTTACCCCACGGCGTCTTCGGCCCCGGCATTCCTATACCAGAGCGCCCCTCACCACCTCCATGCGGGTGGTCCCTAGGGCTCATAGCAGATCCTCTCACCTGCGGCCTACGACCTATGTGGCGGCTTCGTCCGGCTTTACCCAATTTCTCGTTCTTGTGATCCACATTCCCTAGCTGACCAATCGTAGCAGTGCAATTGCCATTTATCCTACGAACTTCTCCAGACGGCATCCTAAGAAGGACGAAGTCTTCCTCCCTTGCAAGCACCTGCGCAGAAGTACCGGCGCCACGTACCAACTGCCCACCCTTGCCTGGATGCATCTCTACGTTATGGACTGGGTTACCGGTTGGTATCAACCTAAGTGGCAGGGCGTTACCAACCTTAATCTCAGCGTCTGGGCCGGCCGATATTACCGTACCGACCGCCAAGCCATTTGGTGCAAGGTTATACCTTTTATCTCCGTCGGCATAATGTATAAGCGCGATACGAGCAGATCGATTAGGATCATACTCGACCGCCACCACTTTACCCGGCACTCCAGATTTATCCCTTTTAAAGTCTATTATCCTGTATCGCCTCTTAGAGCCACCACCACGGTGCCTGACAGTAAGCCTTCCCTGAGAGTTCCTACCCGCCTTCTTATGAAGAGGCGCAAGCAGGGATTTCTCTGGCTTGCTCTTGGTGATCTCCTGGAATGACGGCAGAACCTGAGCTCGCCTGCCCGGAGATGTTGGTTTAGGATTCTTGAGTGGCATTTACGCTCCCTCGAATATTTGAATATTGCCACCTGGCTTCAAGCTAACTATTGCCTTCTTCCAAGACGGCCGCTGAGATTCTCTGCGCCCAAATCTCTTCTTTTTACCTTTTACAGTAGAGATATTCACTGAGGCTACCTGTACATCAAACACGGTCTCTACGGCCGCTTTTACCATTGCTTTATTAGCCCTGGTGTCTACCTCAAACGCGTATTTATTATGCCCATCCTGAAGCAGGGTGCTTTTTTCAGTTATCAGTGGGCGCCGAAGCACCTCGAATATATGCATACCTGGCACTTTAACTGACGCCCTCCTTCACGTTATCTGCTGCTGCGGCATCACCGGCAATCCCGCCTGGGGACCATAGAGCCTCTGCCTTCCGTATAGCATCCACAGTCATTACAAGTCGATCGTGATTAAGGAGATCCAGTACGTTAATTTGAGCCGCCGGAAGAGTAGTAACCCTTTGTATATTCCTTGCAGCGAGTATTAGGTCAGATTGCGGGACATCTGTTACCAGCAGAACAGGGCTCGATACGCCCAAGACTGAGAGTAGACTGACCACCTCGCGGGTTTTCCCTGAGCTAATACTGAAGCCATCAAGTACAATCAACTTATCAAGCCTACTCTTTTCAGAGAGCACGCAACGTATCGCGCCACGGTTCATTTTTTTGGGTATTTTCTGAGAGTAGTCACGCGGGTGAGGCCCAAAGACGACGCCACCACCCCTCCAATGTGGAGCTGTTCTACTTCCCTGGCGAGCCCTGCCTGTGTGCTTCTGTCGCCACGGCTTAGCTCCTCCACCAGAAACCTTACCCCTAGTTTTCGTTGACGAGGTGCCCTGACGCGCATTTGCCATGTGAGCAACGGCCACCTGATGTACCAATGCCTGGTTCATCGGAACGTCAAACAAGTTATCGGAAACGGTTATGGTATCCACATTATCTCCGGATAAATTTCGGACGGTTATTTGCATGCCTAGGCCTTCTTCCCCGATTCTCTTACAACAACAATCCCGTTCTTGGCACCAGGCACAGCACCTTTGACCAGTAGAAGGTTCCTCTCGATGTTTACCTGTAGTACCTCTAGTTTAGCAACAGTCACTCTGCGGTTGCCCATATGACCAGCCATAGGGGTACCCTTAAAAACCCTCCCGGGGGTTGTCCCAGCCCCTATCGAGCCGGGTGCCCTCCACCTATCTGATTGACCGTGTGTTTTGGGTCCACCCCTGAAGTTATGCCTCTTCATACCACCAGCGAAACCCCTGCCTTTCGAGAAGCCAGTAACATTCACAAAATCGCCAGGAGAGAAGGCGCTCACATCGACGGTTTGTCCCACCTGAGCATCCCCTAAATCCTCTAAGCGAAATTCCCTGAGGTGCCTGAACGGAGCCCCTCTCTTAAGGTGCCCCACCCTTGGCTTGCTGAGCCTCTTAGACTCCTCATATCCAAGTTGCACGGCTTGGTACCCATCCCGTTGGTTGGTTTTAACCTGTGTAACCGCGCAAGGCCCAGCCGATATTACCGTTACGGCCTCCACTTTCCCCTCATCAGAGAAGATACGGGTCATACCTTGTTTTCTGCCAAGTATGTTCTTCAAAATTACCCTATAACTTTATTGAGATATCCACACCCGCAGGCACGGTAAGCCGCGTGAGGGCATCTATTGTTTTTGAACTTGGATCCAGTATGTCAATCAGTCGCTTATGCGACCGCAATTCGAAATGTTCCCTCGAGTCCTTATCTACGTGCGGCGATCGTATCACGCAGAATCTTTTAATGGAGGTAGGCAGCGGCACCGGTCCAGCCACTCCCGCTCCGGTACGCTCAGCTTCTTCGACTATCTGCCTAGCCGAGACATCTACGATCTTATGATCATAACCCCTTAGAACGATTCTGATTTTTTGTTGCGGCATATCTTACACCTACACCTTGGCCAATTCCTGAGCTATATTCTGAGGTACATCCTCGTAGTGACCAAACTCCATTGAGTGACTCGCCCTACCTTGCGTTAGAGAACGCAAGGCCGTGGTGTAACCAAATGTTTCAGATAGCGGGACGTAAGCCCTTACGGTTTGTAACGCTTCCTCACCGACAAGCTCTCGAATCCTTGATCTCCGTCCACCTAAGTCACCCAGCACCTCTCCGAGGAACTCTCCTGGAGTAACTACCTCGATCAACATGACTGGCTCCAGTAAGACCGGCTTACCCTTCCTCACCCCTTCTTTAACCCCCATAGACCCCGCCATCTTAAACGCTAACTCTGATGAGTCCACTGGATGGTAGCGCCCATCCACTAACGAGACTTTCAGATCTATTACAGGAAATCCGGCAAGTACTCCCGTTTCAAGCGCTTCCCTAACTCCCTTTTCAACAGCCGGTATATATTCTCTTGGAACCGCACCCCCAACGATGCGATTCTCAAACTTGATGCCCGTTCCAGGCTCCTGGGGTTCTAAGTCTAACCAGACCTGACCGAACTGCCCGTGACCACCAGTCTGCCTTATAAATCTACCTTCGGCCTTGGCATGCTCGGTTATGCGCTCACGGTAAGATACCCTAGGGCGACCTATATTTGCCCCCACCTGAAACTCAGCGCGAAGTCGCTCAACAAGCACCTCAAGGTGCAGCTCACCCATACCAGCCATAATCGTCTGACCCGTTTCATCATCGACTTTCACTCTGAACGTGGGATCTTCTTCTGCGAGTTTAACAAGTGAGTCTACAAGTCTCTCTTGGTCCATTCTGGTTTTCGGTTCTATTGCAACGGATACCACCGGCTCAGGGAACTTAATCGTTTCCAAGATTACCGGAGCAGTTTCAACGCATATGGTGTCTCCAGTGAAGGTGTTCTTCAATCCCACTGCAGCAATTATATCTCCAGCCGATGTAGATTCCGTCTCTTCTCTCTTGTTAGCACTCATATACAGCAACCTACCCATCCTCTCCCTCTGACCTTTGGATGAGTTATAAACAGGACTACCAGATTTTACCTGCCCCGAATACACCCTAAGGTATACAAGGCGTCCAACGTGAGGGTCGGCCATAACTTTAAAAGCTAGCGCAGAGAAGGAAGAGTCGCCCGAAGCAGCCCTTGATACCTCTTCACCAGTCTTTGGATGAATCCCTTTCATTTCAGGAACGTCCATTGGTGAAGGCAGGTAGCTTCCTATAGCATCTAGCAGTGGATGGATACCCTTGTTCTTCAATGCAGTACCGCACAGGACAGGCACTATATCATTCCTAATTGTGGCCCTACGAAGAGCTTGCCTCAATTCGTCAATCGATATACCCTCTTCATCCAGGTACTTACCCATCAACACATCATCCGTTTCAGCTATCTTTTCTACTAAGCGAGCCCGGTAGTTGCGGGTATCTTCTTGCATTTCTGCTGGTACAGGCCCCTCTTGTGGAGCTGTCTCTCCGCTGTCGGAGAATATCAACGCCTTTTCTTCAAGTAGATCCACCACCCCTGTAAACTCACTCTCCTGACCCACAGGTAATTGTATCGGAACTGGGTTGGCATTAAACCTATCGGCTATCATATCTACCGTGCGCTGGAAATTCGCCCCCACCCGGTCCATCTTGTTTACAAAGCAAATCCTTGGAACTTTATACTTATCTGCTTGCCGCCATACCGTCTCTGATTGAGGCTGCACACCTGCAACAGAGTCGAATACGACCACCCCTCCATCCAAGACCCTCAGGCTTCTTTCCACCTCTGCAGTGAAGTCCACGTGCCCAGGCGTATCTATGATGTTTATTTTGTAATCATTCCATTCGCAGGTCGTGGCCGCAGCAGTGATAGTTATACCTCGCTCACGCTCCTGAGCCATCCAGTCCATAACTGCATTTCCGTCATGCACTTCGCCCAATTTATGAGTTCGGCCAGTAAAAAACAGGACTCTTTCCGTGACCGTTGTTTTTCCGGCATCTATGTGCGCTATAAAACCTATGTTTCTTATATGATCCAAAGGGAAACTCTCCATTCAAGTCCAATAGAAACCCGACCGATGTACTCTAGACCGATATCACCATCTGTAATGCACAAAAGCCCTATTAGCTTCTGCCATTCGATGGAGATCCTCTCTTCTTCTTACTGCCGCTCCCTGACCCCTAGAAGCCTCTTGCAATTCCAGAGCTAGCCTTTCTGCCATAGGACGACCTGTTCTCGCCCGACTAGCCCTTAGTATCCACCTCATAGACAACGCGATTTGGCGGCTACTCCTTACCTCTATCGGCACCTGATAAGTGGCTCCGCCAACACGTCGTGGCTTAACTTCAAGAAGTGGAGTGGCGTTTCTTATCGCCTGGCTGAAAGTGTCAAGTGGATCGGAAGAGCCCTCTTTCTCCAGGATTTCAAATGCGTCGTATACAATTCGCTGGGCAACTGTCTTCTTGCCCCTAGTCATAAGCCGGTTAATAAAACTGGCCAACTGAAGGCTGTTGTACTTGGGATCCGGGTCTATATCTCGTTTTTCTGGTCGCCTTCTCCGAGCCATATCCTTTTACCTACCCAACTCTCGCTGTTTGTTTAGTTCCATACTTACTCCGCCCTTGTTTACGATCCACAACGCCCATGCAGTCAAGAACTCCTCTGACGATGTGGTACCTAACTCCCGGAAGATCCCTCACTCTACCACCGCGTATCAAGACCACGGAGTGCTCCTGCAAGGTGTGGCCCTCTCCTGGTATGTAAGCGGTCACCTCCATACCATTAGCCAGACGCACCCTAGCTACCTTCCTCAAGGCGGAGTTCGGTTTTTTGGGAGTCACGGTTCTTACTTGTACGCATACCCCCCTCTTCTGAGGTGAGCCAGCATTTCTTTTCATCTTGTTTTTTAACGCGTTGAACCCGAACCTAAGCGCTGGGGCCTTGGTCTTTTTAGTAGTCCCGACCCTGGGTTTACGCACAAGCTGATTCACCGTTGGCATAGGCAGTATATCTCCTCGCTATTAGACAAAAAAATAACCGAGCCGCACCCATAGTGCAGATAGACTAGTCTATGTGCTATAGGAAATTTTGTCAACCTAAGCCTGGTAGAGGGTTAAACCAAGCGAGGTAGATGCAACACGTCCCTGACGCTGCTGACCAGTATGGCACCAGAAATGATTCACGGGGCCATTCGAGAAGTACTAAAGTCTGTTGTAAATATCTAAGCTAATATCCATAGCTTTGACCGAGTGCGTAAGTGCGCCTACGGATATAAGATTAACACCAGTTTTAGCTATATCCGCCACTGTATTTAGGTTAACCCCACCAGAAGCCTCCAAAATACAACGCCCATTCACGAGATCGACCACATCCTTCATAACACTTGAAGTCATGTTGTCCAGAAGTATAACGTCGGCCCCTCCTTCCAACGCCTCTTTTGCCTCATCAATAGACTCAACTTCTATTTCCACTTTTAGAGTATGAGGAGATCTATCCCTAGCTAGCTTTATTATGTTTGAAATAGTAAATCCCGACTCGCGCAGAGCCAATATGTGGTTATCTTTTATAAGAATGCCGTCTGATAAGTTAAACCTGTGATTAAAACCACCGCCAACGCGTATAGCATATTTTTCTAACTCTCGTAAACCTGGAATCGTTTTGCGGGTATCTATTATCCTCGCCTTTGTGCCAGCCACGGCCTGTACGTAGAGCGAAGTCATAGTAGCTATGCCGCTGAGACGCTGCAGAAAATTTAGGGCAACTCTCTCAGCCCTGAGTATACTGGACGTACTACCACTGACTTGCCCAACCAATTCACCAGGAGCTACCATCGAGCCGTCCTGTACTAGAACGACCGATTCTAATGAAGGGTCAACCAGTTCGAACACGCTTAAGGCTACCTCTAGCCCCGCTATAACCCCGTCAGACTTTGCTATAATAGCCGCCTTGGTTTTCAAATCAGGCGCAATCAGCGCGTTGGTGGTAACATCTCCGGAGCCAATGTCTTCGGCTATGGCCTGTTCTAATGTTGACCATATAGATGTTGTAAAGTTAAACATTGATGACATTCCAGAGTTGTAAAGTAACTAGTTTCAGTCATTTATGAGCTTGGGCAGACCCAGCGCACTACTTGAGGTAACCCGCTCCCTGCTCCAACTATAAGCGCAAATCAACCAACCCGGCTTCCAGCGTGACATGAAAAGCCACCTTGGCTTTATATTTCAAGCAACATCCTCTGCAGTGCCACTCTTGCATGAAATGAGGTGTCTTCGTCAACACGAATCTGGTTCACTACTTCACCGTTAATGAGATTATCCATCGCCGCCAGAAGGTACGCGGGGTGGGTGCGATACATCGTGGAGCATGGGCAAACCACAGAGTCCAAGCAGAATATCAGCTTATCTGGATGCTCTTGCGCTAGGCGGTTGACCATGCTTATTTCAGTCCCTACTGCCCACTTGCTTCCACTAGCAGCTTCTCCGATGACTTTGGCTATATATTCCGTGGAACCATCACTATCCGCAGCAGCAACTACATCCGAAATACACTCAGGA
>CAZNIG010000009.1:0-90573 GCA_964573055.1 uncultured Dehalococcoidia bacterium | reverse complement strand
GCGCAAGGATTCAGAATCATTCAATATAGTAGGACGCAAAAAGGGGCTAGATTCTACTCTGGCGCCACTAGTCGTAATGACCCCTAGAAGTGGATGGTGGCAGTGTGCAGGTGAGAGAGGAGGAGGTCTAGCATGTTGGCTGGAGGTTATGCGGACTATGAGCCAGACCGAATCAGATAGGGATGTGATATTTCTATCAACAAGTGCCCATGAGCTGGGCATGTATGGTATAGAGCCTTTTCTATCCAAACGGTCTGGGTTTGTGAAGTATGCTTCTAATTGGATTCATTTTGGAGCAAATATTGGAGCTGCTCAGGAGTCTAGGGTGCGTTTTTCTGCCACCCATGAATACCTGGCAACTTATGTTAAAGCCGCACTAAGCACTTTCGAAGTATATCCGGAGCCTGATGTTGCGCCGCAGGGCACAATAGTAGGTGGGGAATCTCAGGCTGTAGCTGCTCAAGGTGGGCGTTTGGTATCTATGGTTGGTGGTAATGCGCTATTTCATATAGAGTCAGACCGATGGCCTGAGGCTATAGATGTAACAGCAATTGCAAGAATTGCTAATTCTTTTAGCTATGTGGCGACAAGGTTAGCGAAGGCATAAGGGTGGGAAATCCATTAGATTTAAGAGGAGAGAAGCATGGCTGTCACGCTGTTTGATATAAAATCCCGAAGCATTCTAGCGGATGGGCTATCTTTTGGTGAAGCGGGTCAGTATGAATTTATCGAGGGGACACTGCATTACGAAATAGATCCGAAACATCCAGATAACGAGCTTGTGACTGATCTAAATATCGCGTTGACAGCAGAAAATGGTAAGGTTCAATTCGCCTCAGATATCCAGTTGCTTAGGCCAATAAATCCCAAACCAAACTCTAGCCTTCTATTGAGCATCGTGAATCGAGGTGGCAGAAGTTCATTGATATTTAACGATGCGCCTAATGTCTGGCCAACTCAGGAGCCAGACCTTGGTAACGGATTCTTAATGAGAAACGGCTTCACGGTGGTTTTCTGTGGTTGGCAAACAGATGTTCCTGCCGGAGGGATAAGGCTTCATGTGCCAGAAGCCTTGGGTGAAGAGGGCTCTCGACTAACTGGACAGGCCTACCAGCAGTTCAACATTAACTCCACAACAAATGAATTGCTTCTTTCGGATAGGGGCCATCAACCTCTTCCAGTCTATGATACCGGAGATCCATTGTCCGTTTTGGTAGAGAGAGATTGGCCTGAGGGTCCGCCTATTATCGTCTCCAAGGATCTATGGTCGTTTGGGCGGTGGATAGATGGAGCTGTTGTCGAAGACCAGAATTATATATGTAAGAAAGATGGTTTTCAGGCTGGGAAGGTATACGAAATTATATACAATACTGTTGGCGCACCAGTTATAGGGTTGGGTTTCTTGGCGGTACGGGATTGTGCGAGTTTTTTTAAATACGGATCTGCTGAAGACGGGAATCCGTGTGCTGATACCATAGACAGGGCATATGCCCATGGTTCATCTCAAACCGGACGTTTTCTCAGGGAATTCCTATATCTGGGATTAAATTTGGATGAGGAAGGGCGCTTGGTATATGATGGGGCATTGCCTCATACCGCAAGCTCAAGATTTGGAGAATTTAATATTAGGTTTGGGCAGCCATCCAGTAACCATTTACGCAATGTAGGGAATAGACGGGCCGTTTCTTATACGGAGCAGATGGACCCTACTACAGGAGAGTCAGATGGTTTGCTAAAGCGGCTTGAAGCTAAGGGTGCCGTGCCAAAGATTATTGCTACAAATTCTGCAGTTGAACATTGGTGGAGTGATGCTGTTTTAGCCCATATGGATTCTACTTGCACATATGATTTGGAACTACCTGGAAGCGTGCGTGTCTATAATATGGCTGGTACAAAGCATGGATCAGGGTCTGTGCCTCTTACAAATAAGCCTGGTGATGGCCCTCGCCAACATCATTGGTCGAATATCGTAGATTACAGGCCTCTGCTAAGGGGTGCGTTGGTTAACCTTGATGCATGGGTTAGACACGGTATTGAGCCACCTGATAGTTGCATCCCTCGCATTTCAGATGGTACAGCTGTGTCGAGGGAATCTTTGCAATCAACTTTCACTAGTATTCCGGGTATGGGATTTCCTGTGGCGTTACCTGTTCGTGTCAGACTTGATTATGGGGATTCGATAGGTGACGGGGTCGCAAATTATCCACCGAGAGAAGGGGAACCATACGTTACATTAGTATCTGCGGTTGATCGGGATGGTAATGAAGTTGCCGGGGTTAAGCTACCTGATGTTAGTGTACCCCTGGCGACTCACACTGGTTGGACGATGCGCCATCGGGAAGAGGATGGCGCTGGACATTTCATACCTCTTCAAGGAGCTTCAGTGCCATTCGCACGTGCCTTGCATGAACGCCAAAGCTCAGGTGATCCCCGACCGTCCATTGCTGAAAGGTATTCTTCAAAAAGGGACTATTTAACCAAGGTTAGGGCAGCTATATCCATATTAGTGGACGACGGTTATATACTCCCTGAAGATACTGACTCCATAGTGAAGGCATCCAGTCAGCGTTGGGATGCTATACAGTTACTAAGTCAACAAAAAACTGGCGAGGGTAGGTGGATATAGTAGGCTTGGACAGCTTCGCGTAGGCGTCACAATACGAGGTGCAATTGTTGGCTCCATTAGGGTCATTTAACGCGACTCAATTTCCTTCTGAAATATCTTATTGGAGTTGGTATTAAGGGTATTAACCGCGCGTTAGATAGCTTAGATCAGAAATGCGGGGTCCTTAAATGGAATCCAGTAGACCATATGGAAAACGTCGTTACGTAAAACTGAACCAGTTGGAGTTTCATTTCATAGACTATGGTGGTGATGGGCCAGATTTGATATTACTTCATGGTCTGGCATCTAACGCCAGGTTTTGGGGTCCTGCGGCTTATTATTTGGCTCACTCGTTTCGAGTTTTGGCTTTGGACCAGCGTGGCCATGGCTCCAGCGCCAAACCTGATTTGGATTATAGCTTCGGTTCTGTGGCAAAAGACGTTGAGATGTTTATCCGAACCCTTGGGATAGATAAGCCCTTGTTGGTGGGTCACTCTTGGGGCGGTAATGTTGGAGTACAAGTGGCAGTTGATTATCCTGACATATTATCTGGTCTAGTATGTATAGATGGTGGGATGATTGAGCCTTCATCTGTCCCAGGGGCTAGTTGGGACAGAACTAGGATTAGCCTTACTCCGCCGCATTTTGCTTCAATGCGGCTTACTTGGGAGGAATTGATAAAATTAGTTCGCGATACAGATATGGGAACACTATGGGGAGAGGGTCTTGACGGGTTTCTGAAGGCTAATTTCGAAATTCAGAGCGATCTGACTGTTGTTCCTAGATTGTCTATCGAGAACCACATGTCGATAGTTCGGGCTTTATGGGACCAGAAAATTTCTTCTCTTTACCGCAAGGTTAAATGTCCGGTTTTATTTATTCCAACTAGGATGGGCGGAAGAGACGCCTCGACGGCAGGGGATAACTGCAAAAAAGAGGATCAGATAGCATTTGCTCTGGCTACTATAGGTGGTTCTTGTGTAATTTGGATGGAGGACTCTGTACACGATGTACCTGTACAGAGACCGTTGGATATAGCAACGGTCATCAAAAATAAGTGGGCTGAAGGATTTTTTGATCGTATAAATACTTCACTATAGCCTACTATTACCATCCAATATTAATGACCGTTGCGTATACTCCTATGGTATACATGGGTTAGATCTCGTTAACCCTGTCTACTTTTTAGATTAAGGATCGTAGTACTTTGGTTGTCGTTAGTCTGAGGACTCCTGGGTAAGCTCAAAAAACGTAAAATTACTGGTTGTCGGATGCACCCAGCATGTGTTTGGGTTGTCCTTGTTCCGAATAAGTCGTCCACCAGCGCTCTCAATCTGTTTGATCGTAGCCTCGATGTCATCCACAGTGACGGCTATCAGATATAATCCTTCGCCATTAGGATTGGATGGGATAGCTCGTTCTTTCATGAATCTCCCTAAGGCGCTGTCTGAATCTTCTGGAGGAGACATCAACTCGATCATTCTTTCACCTTCTGAGGCTAGCATGACACTTCTGAACCCCCATTGGCCCATACTGGGTTCTTTCATTGGTTGCAGTCCGTATAGTTTCCCAAACCTCTCGATTGATTCCTCTAGGTCTTTAACGGCTATAGCAAAATAGCGGATGCTCTTGAACATTTCTATCTCCTTACATCAGTATAGTGGGCAATCGATCCACACCCTCAGTTAATTATACTATTCGAAGATGTATATTGCATCGCACAATCATCGCGGTAAAATAGTCTAGAGGTCGGCTAATATTGCTGCTAGGAGGGGCCATGACTGAAATACTTGAAGGCATGACTATCGTAGACTTTTCGACTGGCTGGCCCGGATCAATAGCTACTATGGTTCTTTCAGACTTTGGAGCTGAGGTTATAAAGGTTGAACCACCGACTGGCGATCCGTATCGTGCATTTCCACAATCTTCTCTTTGGAACAGAGGCAAGAAGAGCTTGGTATTGGATATGGAAACAGAAGAAGGTTTGCATACTGCACGAAGCCTTATAAAGAAATCTGACGTTTTGGTGGAAAGTTTTTCTCCTGGTGAAGCAGATTCCTTGGGTATAGGATACGGCGAAATGTCAGCATCTAGGGCAGATTTGGTTTACTGCTCAATAACTGCCTTTGGTCCAAAGGGTAGATATGCCAAATACAAACCGTATGAGGGGATTGTGGCAGCCAAAGCGGGGAGATACACGGTATTTACCGGACAAACGCGGCGTTCTGGGCCTCACTACGGGGCTGTACAGATTGCTAGTCACGGTACGGCGATGGCGGCGATACGAGGTATAGTAGCTGCTTTAATAGTCAGAGATAAGACTGGCATTGGTCAGAAGGTAGACACTAGTCTTATACAAGGTATAAGCCCGTACGATATAAATAATTGGCTTATATGGCAAATGATGATTAAATTCCCTGATATGTTTCAAGATGATCCTCAATCTAATCCTGATAGACTCCCGGGTATAGGATATCAGCCTATTAGAACCAAGGATGGTCAATGGATACAGATGGCCAATCTTATCCCAAGGCTTTTTAGGGCCTCGATGGAGGCAATGGGATTAGGTGATGTACTTAAGGACGAGAGATTTGAAAAAGCGCCAACTCTTATGCCTGATGATCGGGAAGATCTGCGATCTATTATTGTAGAACGCGGACTTGAGAAAACCATGGATGAATGGATGGACATATTCGTGAATCAAACTGCTAACGTAGCGGCAGAGCCTTATTTAACTACACAGCAAGGGATGCAACACCCACAAGTCCTTCATAACAAGCATGTGGTAGATGTTGAAGATCCTGAATTGGGAATTATGCGTCAATTGGGCGTTTTAGTAAGAATGGATAAAACCCCAGGACGCATACAGGGCCCTGCACCTAGGATTGGAGAGCATACATCAGAGATTCTTGATAGTTTAGGAGATCGTGTGGAAGGTAGATCGTATGCTAATGTCGAAGGAGGCTTGCCAAATCATCCGCTATCCGGATTTACTTTACTGGATCTATCAACTGTAATAGCCGGGCCGCTTGCGACATCTTTGACATACGAGTTAGGGGTAAGAGTTATTCGGATTGAAACCCTAGAAGGCGATACAACTAGGCGTAATTTTGACGGTTTAGGGGCGAATCGTACACAAGCTGGAGCTGAGAATATATCCATAAACTTACAAACACCAGAAGGAAAGGAAATATTCCGCAAGTTGGTAGTTAAGGCAGATATGTTGGTACATAATATGCGACCAGGAGCACCGGAACGTCTTGGCATTGGATACGATCAAGTACGCGAGATTAACCCGAAGATAGTTTACATTTATGCCGGTGGGTATGGTGATTCAGGTCCTCACTCGCACCGTCCTGCAATGCATCCCATAGGCGGGGCGGTTATTGGAGGGGCGAGGAACCAAATGGGACAAGCTGGGCTCCCGTCTGATAGAGAGCCTATGAACAAAGAAGAAATAAACGAAACTGCGAGGCGTCTCTCTAGGGCTAACGAGACCAATCCAGATCCTAATTCCTCTATGGTTATATCAGCGGGAGTCCTTTTGGGTCTATACGCTAGAGAGCGCCACGGCGTACCTCAGTATATTTTGTCCACCATGCTAGGGGCTAATGCTTATGCGAATGCGGATGATTTTTTCGATTATGATACGAAGCCAGATCGTCAAGTGCCAGACAGGGAAGGTCATGGTACTGATGCCCTCAACAGATTATACGAAACTCAATCGGGCTGGGCATTCTTAGCCTGTAGGTTCGAAGATGAATGGCAAAACCTGTGCGAAGGTATAGGGCGTAAGGATTTAATACAGGATATAAGATTTTCAACTTCCGAAGCTAGGTGGGCAAACAATCAAGACCTGTCTGATGAACTCAAAAGAATCTTTATCAGCCGGGCCGCTCGTGATTGGGAAACCATCCTTTCAGCCGTAAATGTAGCTTGCGTAGAAGCAGAAGATAGTGGCATGTTCCATTTCTTCTCTCAAGATTCACATATTGAGGAAAATGAGTTCATACGGCCTGTTCAGGGATTGCGAATAGGATCATACTGGCGTTATGGACCTGTTGTAGGTCTTTCTAGAACACCCAGTAGGGTTGGCCCTGGTCCGCTAAGAGGCCAACATACTGAGAGCCTCATGAGAGAGATAGGCTACTCAGATGACAGCATACAAGATTTGAGAGATCGCCAGGTGATTGGTTGGGAAGAACCTACTGTTTGGGGCGAAGCTGGACATTAATCTTGAATGTAACTTAATTAGCTACTGACTATTGGTTCAGATAGGTTTGGTTTATAGGCGCTTGTCAGTGATTGTTGTCTGCTCCATAGTGGTACCCCAGGCAGGACTCGAACCCGCAACCTACGGGGTAGAAACCCGTTGCTCTATCCTTTGAGCTACTGGGGCGTATTAGGTATGCTGGCCCATTCTATCAACTGATGAGCAGACTGCCAAGACATTAGGTACTGATTATTCAACCACCTAATGTAATAGAGCTAATCTCAATTCCGCTGAGAGTAAGTATTGTGACTATAATACCTGCTATAAATACTCCAAGACCTATAAGTATTATGGCCTGTATAGGCGGGATTTGAAATACCCAGGCGGCTAGGGATCCTGTCCATGCTCCTGTCATCGGTAAGGGTATAGCTACAAGTATTATTAGTGCCATGGCACCATACTTTTGGAAGCGCAAAGAATGCGCGCTTTGCAGTCGCTTGGTTTGCCATTCAAGTAAAGAACCGGCTGGATTACGGAAGCTGAGCAATATTTTCGAGATACGATTAAGAGAGGGGATCAGTATTAAAACAGGAATCATATTGCCTACAATTGCTACGGGTAGAGCTATGTACCATGGTACTTCACGTGCATAGATTGCTAGAGGGATGGCAAGCCTTAATTCTCCTATTGGAGTCATTGCGGCAATGAACGTCGTAAGTATATCGATTGCATTCACGTGCTTTAGCATACATGACTCATTTAACCATGTATAGGATAGGTAATTTTATGTTCCGGGTTTTCCAATGTAGCCCGAAATCTGGTATTCTGGTTCAGGCTGATCGAACTTGAAGAATGGTGGTGTGTTTATGTACTCATTAGGGATGGAGAGTAAGAGAGGGGTAGTATTCGGAGTCGCTAATGAATTTAGTATAGCGTGGGCTATTGCTCGTACCCTTCATGAGGCTGGTTCCTCCTTGGTAGTTACCTACCAGAATGAGAGACTAGGAGAGAGGGTTTCTAAGCTTACTGGCTCGATGGATAGAATATCCCTGCTAGAATGTGATGTGAGTAGCGACGAGTCGTTAGATTCTGCTTTTGAACAGATAAAGACCGAACTTGGTGGGCTGGATTTTGTTATCCATAGTATTGCGTATGCCAACAGGGAAGATTTAAAAGGGGGTTTTTCCAAGATTGCACGGGATAGCTTCTTAATGTCTTTGGATATAAGTGCGTATTCGTTGATAGCAGTAACCAGATACTCTGCCCCATTGATGAATGAAAATGGAAGTGTGGTTACTATGACGTTTCAGGCTTCTGAGAGGGTGTTCCCAGGCTATAACGTAATGGGTACCGCAAAGGCAGCATTAGAAAACGAAGTTCGTCAACTCGCAGAAGAGTATGGCAAGGAAGGGATAAGGATAAATGCTATATCTGCAGGCCCGCTTGAGACCTTGGCTTCACGCGGGATTGGTGGGTTTCCAGATATGAGGAAAATTCATGCGGAAAAGGCTCCCCTAAAACGCAATATAACTCACGAAGAAGTGGGTAAAGCTGCGCTGTTTCTTTGCAGTGACTTGTCTAGCGGTATAACGGGTACAGTTATACCGGTGGATGCAGGCTATCACATAATGGCAGTGTGACTGAATGGACATTGGCCGCAATGTTTGTCATTGCAATACAGTGTTGTTAGCAATTTTAGGTGGTATGCTTCAATACCCAGGTTATATTGGATAGGATGTCTATCCAGAGACTCCGGGTACTGGAAGGTTGTCTATAATACCGGTTATAACCTTCTCTCCATTTAAACCTCTGGCCCTAGCCTCTGGTGTAAGGATAATGCGGTGAGCAAGTACGCTAGACGCTAATTCCTTGATGTCGTCAGGCACAACGAACTCTCTCCGACGTGTTAAGGCGAGAGCCTGGGATGTTCTGAACATTGCCAGGGATCCTCTGTGAGATATCCCAAGTGCGATTTCTGAGTGTTGCCGAGATGCCTGACTGATAGAAACGATATATTGTCTTACAAGCGGGTCAACGTACACTTCTTTTACCTCGTCCTGCAAGAAGATTAATTGTTCTGGTGTAGTGACTGGAAATACGCCTTCCAGAGGGTGTTGAGTTTGTTGTCGTTCAATGATAGCGAGTTCTTGGTCCGGAGTGGCATAACCCAAACTCACTCTCATCATAAATCGGTCAACTTGCGCCTCCGGCAGGGGAAAGATTCCGTGATACTCTATCGGATTCATTGTAGCTATCAGGAAGAAGGGCTCGGACATCTGGTAAGTGACCCCATCCACCGTGGTTTGGTGTTCTTCCATGACTTCCAGTAAGGCGGCTTGTGTTTTCGACGGGGCCCGGTTAATTTCGTCTGCCAAAACTACTTGAGCCATAATTGGCCCAGGCTTGAATTCGAACTCTCCAGTCTTTTGACTATAGATGTTCACGCCAGTAATGTCACTTGGGAGAATGTCTGGGACGAATTGGATTCGTTTGAAGCTGCAACCAGTAGATATGGCTATTGCTCTAGCCAGCGTAGTTTTGCCGAGTCCGGGCATATCTTCAATTAAAAGATGGCCCTTAGCCATTAGTGATATGAGACTCAGTTCTATCACTCTCTCTTTACCCAATATGGCTAGACCAATATTGTTTAACAGTTTTTGAGCTATTTCGGTGGCTTCGCTGAGTTGATTCAATGTGATCCCCTAATCTGAGGTGTTCCTGAGCGTCTAGAGTTTAACACGAAGGTTGTGAATATTATAGCCTAAATAAATTAGCTTGATTGTGTGGTATACACAGGTACATCTCGCCCAGTTTTTATGTGAGATAGAAGTGCCTCTTTGACATGTTCCCAGGATCTGTTCAACATTAATTGCTCTGTGTGTGTCGGGGTTATACGGCCATAGCGGTGCCGTACAAAAGTTTCACAGATCATACCTACGTGAAGCTTTGCTTCCGGGACTAGCCTAGAGAGATCTCGGTCGAATTCGTATGGGGTTTTGGAATCCGGGACGCCTATACCTAGGAATTTGGTAAGGTGATGTAGCTTTAGATAGGCACTTTCAGGGCTATCAAGCCTGCCGAAATAATGTAGCCACACAGCGCGTGCAATTACTATTCCAAGTATGAATAACGTAACGAATAGGATACCTCCTAATCCTAATGGGGTACCAAAATGGGTTATGGGAGCTGCTCTTGGGCCTAAGCCATCAGGGAGAGGTCCTCCGAAGTCATTTCGTTCTTCCTGCTGTTCTTCTGGTTCTATCGGGCCTGGATCAGGGCCAGGTTCCTCTATTAGGTTTTCGCCCATACCAAAGTATCCAACGCCAAAAGCTTCTAAGTCGTTGCCTCGAGGTCTTAGAGGATATATAGGGGTTGGCTCGAATGGTATCCACCCTATATCAGGAAAGTATACTTCTGGCCACGAATGGCTATCTAAATCTCGAACTATGAAACCAGCTTTTTCAGTATTGGGTAATCCTGGTCCAAATCCTAGAACCAGTCGCGTCGGAATGCCAAGCGTTCTTAGCATTACCGCCATAGACGAGGCAAAGTAATCGCTATAGCCTTCTCCGGCTTGAAAGAGGAAGTGGTCTATGGTATCAGAGTCATGAGGTATGATATTGGAGACGGTAGTGTGTTGGAGTGTTCTCAAAAAAGTTTCTATGGCAACAGATTTATCATAGTTATTAGTAGTGTTAATGGTGATGTCTCTAGATAGTTTGTATATCCTATCTGGTAGCGACCTAGGTACCCCCAAGTAACGGTATAGTATATCTGGGGGATAATAGTCTCCTGAGTCCCGTAGTGTCGATTCACTTGCCATGTTTAGTTCAGCTACAACTCGGTATTCAGTTGTGGCTTCCACTGAAGAGTAGGTTACAGCTGGGTTATCTTCAATAGAGCGTTGTATTTCCAGCTTAGTAATTTCCTCCGGTTTTTGTATGGCTTTTCTTAACTCTGTTCTATAGCTGGGTGACAAAGGATTTAGTTTTGACGTAGATTTCCGACCAGTTTTAGACTGGTGCGTTATCTTAGTTATTGATAAGTCAGATGGAATATTGCTAATCGCAAAATTGCCGTTATCGGCTAAAGATATATTGGCTAGCAGTAGGTTGACTGATCCGAGTATGTCATTTGGAATGCCTTGTATGGGTTCTTTACTAGGCACATTTAGTGTAAATTTCTTTGGTGGTAAATATTGCTGGGACGCTTGCGGATCTATTTGTGACGGTTGCCCACTGATTAGTAGGTATGGGGAATGCACAAACATGCCTACTTTGTAGTCGATAGAATTAGCGGTTCGAATCCCTTCTCCACCCTCATCTTCGTCATCGGATCCTTCTGTTACCGCTATAATGGGCTTGGATTCCATGTCAGTGACCTTCCAAGCTTTGGAGGTGTACTGGTCATACCTTATTGCTGGCCAGTATAACGGGAAATCAGAATCTGATTGAAGCACAATATCTTCTGCTGTCGGGACAGGCCGCATAAGGGGCAGTACTGGTCCAAAAAAACGTAGAGAGGCTAGGTGGTGGCCTGGTACAGCTGCAAATATTCTATGCAAATCAACTCTGATGTTTTCTATGGAGCGGTCCATGGGTTTAAATAGCCATTTCAATGGAGGGTTTGAAGATTCTAGGCTTGGCATTAAGGCTGTTAGCAAAAGTATAACCACGCCAAGTGATAGACCGTGTGTGATAGATAGCCGATGGATTGATTTAGGGTATTTGGTTCCGGTTATCTCTAGCTTCTCCCGACGTCTTTTTGATGTTATATGAACAATTAATAGTAGACCTACGAACAATATGGCGAGAAGATAACCGAGAAAGCGCTCTGGCAGGTAAGTAAGATTTATGATGGTACCGCCTACTATGGGTATAAGCGTTAGCCATACGTTCTTGTATTTGAAGATTAACCATGCCGTGAAATAGGCAGCCAGCCAAGTGATGGTTACGAGTAGAACGGACAATGGCAGCAAGTCGGTAGTTGAATCCTCCCCAGTAACAGCAACCCACCAAGTCGATAGTCTTGAATGGAATTCCGAGATTCCAAGAATTAAGCTGTCTGATTGGGTTAGATATATGCCTGACAAATAAGCTGCGAGTAGTCCTAGAAGTATTGCCAGGATATGCTGGACATTTTGTAGGGGTCTTCTTGCGAATATTGCAGCTATCAACGTTGCTGGTAATACGACAAGAATCAACGGAGGGGTTTCTACCCAGTTGGCCGACTCTACTGAACGAACGGCTATTATGAGTAAGGCTAACTGAAGCCAGAATGTCACCCCGAGCAAATTTGGTAATGTCTGCAGAAAATTTTTTCCAATCATGTTTTCTCTTTGGTTCTTGCAGGATATTGCACAGAATTGCTAGGCCCTGGTATTGTCTCAGATCTTTCGTCTGCTAATCTCATCGGTTCTATTAGTGATTGCTTAATATCTTCTCCATACCTTAGCATGTAGGTGCGTATATATTTTCTTTGTAGGCGCCGTATTACTAACTCGTGATTTGACCTGCCGCCGAATGACCCGGAATCTACGATTATAGCCGACGCTTGTAGGCCTTGTGAAACAAGTGATTCCAAAAGAACGCTCCAGCCAATTTCTGTTGATGGAGTAATAATATTTATCGAAGTAGCCTGAGATAAAGTTTGGGATCTCCATTGGTATAGCAGATCCTCGAATAGTACTTCCCCTTCCGATCTGGCCTCTGTCAATGCTGTCATTATCTGTTCTAGGCCGTAAACTCCTTGGTGTGGGGGCAATATATGCTGCCTCTTTCCGTGAGCCATTAAACCGACAGACCATCCGATTGATGAGTATGCTTTGGCAATTGAAGCAGCCGCTGTTATGGAGTATTCCTCAGTGTTCTCTATATCCCATCCAGAATGTGCGTTTTTATTTAGATCAAGGAGGATCCATGTTATATCTTCCATACCTGTGTCAAATTGCTTTAGCATTAGGGAGTTGCTTCGTGCAGTGGAGGGCCAATGGATAAACTTGTAGCTTTCACCTGGTTGGTACTCTCTTATAGTAGCCACCGAACTAGTAGCATCAGGGGTACTACGATGGATTCCTCCTTCTCCGGATATTTCGCCTTCACCCAAGGAAGGTACAGGTATTTCTACAACTTTGGGGAAAATTACCAATTCTTCTGATCGGCGGTTTTGGTAACGGAGTCTATATATTCCGAATGGATCTGTACTGGTTATACTCGGTTCAAAGACTTGGTAAATGCCTCGTTTGTTGAGGGGGACATTAATTGTCATCTGCAGTTTTTGGTATGGGGACACGTTAACGACTGTTGCCGAAGTATGGCCGGGTATCTCTGAAAGTTCATTTATCTCTAATCCGAATGCAGGGAGTGGGCCTGAGTTTTCTATAGTTATATTGCTTTGTAAGTAATTACCTACCCGAAGGGATTGGTAACTTCTGTGGATTGTTAAGCTAATCCAGCGTAGATTGACGAAAGACCATATGAAGCTGAACAGTAATACTAGGATAGTTAGGTAGCATATATGGAAATAAATCTGGAACCCCGTTCCTAGGGCTAGGATCATGGTTGCGATTGCGACCGCTATCACAGCGAAGGTTCGTCTAGAAAGTATAATCACTGTAAACTCCGGACATCCGCTTCGGCAGTCTCAGATAAAACATAGTCCTTGGGTTTCAAGTATGTTTCTCTTGCCGCCAGCATAGCCGCTAGGCTGGCTAAAATACCAGGTATAGTACCTGCCAAAACTGGTAATAGAGGGAATCCTGGAAACCACATTCGGGCGGCTGATGATAGGAAATGAGGTCCGTCATAAGACCAGGTTGATATCCACTCTATGCTTAAACCAGTGAGAAGAAGGAGCATTATTCCGAATGCCGCCATATGCCTTCTAGACAGCACTGAGGCGATTGCCATAAGTGCGCTTAAGCCTATCGGAATAGTGAATGCTAGTGCTAGGAGTTGGAAATCTAATATTAGAGATGAATTGTTTGTTATTTCACTTAGTAAAGCGTTGGAGAAAAACAGTAACATAGCCGGAGCGATTAGACTAATCAAAACAAAATAGCTTGACGTCACGTTGGGCTTTTTCATAGGTATGGAGATTTCGAATATTAGGAAAACTAGAAGTGGAATTGCTATTGAGTACGGCCAAATGGGTGGAGCAATTGTTTTAAGTATTAGCAATGTCTCGGTTTCGTACCTTACTGGGAGTACCTCAAGAAATGGCATGGACACGAGCAAAATAACGCATATACTCCAGTAAGTGGACGCGAGGAATCGGTGCCCAGTAAGTGCATGGGAACTTGCATATAGCGCAAGTGGAGCTAAAAGCAAGGTGATTATCGCGGCCGGCATTTGTAGGAGGGGCTGGTTGTATTCGCGTGATTCTATTACAACAATTATGCTCGCGGCGACCAGCGATATGCTTATTAAACTAGAGAGCAGCCTGATAAGGCCACCTGACGACAGAGAATGCGCCAATTCCTGATCGTTTGACAATGGGCCAATCCTTTGTGCGGGTCCAGTGATAGTTTTTAACAAATATTGACGAGGTTATCGTTCGCCTAATTTAATAACTTCCAATTTCATTGTACCCATTATATGCGCCTTACGATACTTATTTGGACAACTAGATGGTTTCTACTGGCTATCGTATTCTATAGATCTCCGCTAACTAAACTGATGCCGTTATTAGGTTCTTTCCCGGAGGCGAGTACTTTACGTAGTTCTTTAATTTCGTCCCTAAGTAGCGCAGCCTTCTCGAATTCAAGTGACTTCGAAGCTTGTTTCATTTGGTGCTCCAGATCCTTAACTACTTTGAGTATGTCGCTCTTTGGCAAATCTTGGTGTGTTTGCTGTGTTGTGGGAGTGCTGGTGGTTCTTTTTATTCGTTCGGTGATGTCTCTTATGTTCTTATGTATTCCCTGCGGTGTTATACCATGCTTGGTGTTATATTCTGCTTGGATGTCTCTTCTTCTGTAGGTTTCATTGATAGCTTGTAGCATAGAATCAGTATGTACGTCCGCGTACATTATCACGTGGCCATCAGAGTGTCTGGCTGCCCTACCTATGGTTTGAACTAATGACGAAGCAGATCTAAGGTATCCTTCCTTGTCAGCGTCCAATATAGCTACTAAGCTTACTTCTGGAAGGTCTAGCCCCTCCCTAAGCAGGTTTATGCCCACTACAACATCGTAGATACCTAGACGTAGATCGCGAAGAATCTCACTTCTTTCCAAGGTGTCCACCTCAGAGTGCAAGTAATGGGTTTTGATATCTAGTTCCTTAAGGTATTCGGCCAGTTCTTCGGCCATTCTCTTGGTAAGCGTGGTCACTAAGCATCGTTCACCCTTATTTATCCTTTGACGTATCGTTGCCAAGAGGTCATCTATCTGGCCATGAGTTGGCTTGACTTCTATGGTTGGGTCTAGAAGGCCGGTCGGGCGAATTATCTGTTCCACAACGTTTTGGCTGTTTTGTTGTTCGTGCCGACCGGGAGTGGCTGAGACGAATATAATCTGGTTTATATGCTGTTGGAACTCTCCAAAACTCAGGGGGCGGTTGTCGAGTGCCGAAGGCAAGCGGAAGCCATAATCAACCAGAGTGCTTTTTCTAGCCATATCCCCGTGGTACATACCATTTAATTGCGGAATTGTCATGTGACTCTCGTCTATGAATATTAGGTAGTCTTTAGGGAAATAATCTAGTAGACACCAAGGGGTGCTTCCAGGAGCGCGTCGCCCTAAGTGACGTGAATAGTTTTCTACGCCGGAGCAATATCCGGCTTCTTGTAACATTTCCATGTCATAAAGAGTACGATTTTCCAGTCTTTGGGCCTCTAACAGCTTGCCACGATCTCTGAACCAATTAATTCTGTCATGAAGCTCTGTTCTTATATCTTGGACTGCAGATTTAAGTTTGTCTTGTGATGTAACAAAGTGCTTGGCAGGGTATATTTCCACGGAGTCTCGTTCGCCCAAGATTTCGCCAGTAAGGGGGTCTACTTCCAATATTCGTTCCACTTCATCTCCCCAAAATTGGATCTGAAGTGCTATCTCTTCATACGCAGGAAGGATTTCTAGTGTATCTCCACGAACACGAAATTTCCCTCTAGAGAGGTCCATATTGTTTCTTTCGTATTGCTGGTCTACTAGAAGTTTAATCAATTTGCCCAGGTTTTGTTGAGTTCCTCTTTTAACGTGAGCTACGAAACCTTGGTATTCATCTGGTGCCCCAAGGCCATAAATACACGAAACAGATGCAACTATCAGTACGTCGCGTCGGGTGAGAAGAGCCCTGGTGGCAGAGTGTCTTAGCTTGTCTATTTCGTCATTTATATCGGCATCTTTTTCGATGTATGTGTCTGTTCTTGGGACATAGGCTTCAGGCTGATAGTAATCGTAATATGAAACAAAATACTCTACAGCGTTGTAAGGGAAGAATTCCTTGAATTCGGTTGCTAGTTGAGCGGCTAAGGTTTTGTTGTGCGCGATTACAAGGGTAGGCTTTTGTACTCGCTCGATTATATTAGCCATAGTGAAAGTTTTGCCGCTGCCTGTCACACCAAGCAGGGTTTGCAGGCCATATCCGTCCTGAATGCCCTGGCAAAGCAGATCTACGGCATTAGGCTGATCACCGGTTGGCTTATAATCAGATACGATTTGAAAACTAGTCATGTTAGTCTACCAATTAAAATTACTTATCGGCACATGATGGTTTTTCACTATATCCTGCTAGAATCTTTGCGGTAGAGAAAATCCCGTTGTGTTAGTGGGAGTTTGGTGCCTTGTTCCATGTAGGATAAATTTCAAGTGTTTGTTGCTATAATCACCATTTCTGAGCTCGAAGACTCAAGTGGGCTGTAGTCAAAGTCCCCATACTCAGCCAAAATTCGAAGGCCGCATAATTGAAGAAGGTGCTGCACTTCAAAGCGATGTATATATCTTATCTGGAAATCTTCATAGACGCGACTCAACACTTGCCCGGATTGTGATACCTCGTCTATTATCATGCGTGCATCGATAACTTGGTTGTGGTTGTCGAAGGTACTTTGATCCCACACTATTAGACGATTTCCGGTATTGGGGTGTGTGACATCCCACGCATGGGCTGCAGTTGCGCTCGCTTCCGTAAGTGTATCTAGGTCAGGTGGGAAAATGTCCAGTATCAATAAGCCCTCTGGAGCTAGGTGATATTTTATGGACTCCAAACAACTTCTTTGGTCTGGCACATTGAGAAGAGCCAAAAAACTTCGAAAAGGCACTATGATAACTGGGAAGGTTCTTCCTAATGAGAACTCTCTCATGTCTCCAATAAGGAAGCTCATCTCAGATTTCGAGAGGCCAGCTTTCTTAGCCTTACTGCGCGCTAGATCTAGCATTGGTTTTGATATATCTATTCCTACAACCTCTATTCCAGCTTTAGCTATTGGTATGCTAATTCTCCCGGTTCCGCACCCCAATTCTAGGACGGGTCCACCAGATTTTTGGGCTTCTTCTATGTAGAAAGGTATATCTGCTTGTCTCCAGGAGTACAACCAGTCGTACCTGTTGGCCCAGTTTGCTTGGTCGGTCATAGTAGGTTCCTAACAGTTTCGAGAGCTAGGTTGTGGAATACGCTGAAGAAATTTCTGGGCGATTGAATTGGTGGTGAATAGTACCCTGACTCTACCTAAGCTTTGTATTGCTCTAGAACGTCGTCTGGGAAGTCAGCGTTAGTATAGACTTTCTGGACGTCGTCGAGTTCTTCTAGTTTATCTAGAAGCTTGAGTGTCTGCTCAGCGGTTTTTTGGTCCACGGAAACCGTACTTTTGGGTACCATGGAGAGTTCTGCGGTGTTGATCTTGACCCCTCTTTCTTCCATGGCTGAACGAAGCAAGTCAAAATTCTCTGGGATCGCATATATCTCTAGATAAGATTCTTCAAGCTTGAAATCTTCAGCTCCAGCGTCAATTGCAACTAACGCTACTTCCTCACCCTCATCCGGGTTTACTTCGGCGGTTACGACCCCTTGAGGTAAAAAGTTCCATGATACGCATCCGTTTTCCCCCAAGCTTCCCCCGCCCTTCGAGAAAGTTGATCGTACTTCTGAGACAGTGCGGTTACGGTTGTCTGACAAGGGGTGAAGCATTATGGCTACTCCCCCAGGCCGATACCCCTCATACGTCGCTTCTTCAAGGGCGTCATTAGCACCTTCGCCGCCCCCTGCACCTCTTTTGGTAGCTCTCTCTATATTATCCAAGGGCATGTTGTTATCTCTTGCCTTTTGCACAGCTAGTCGAAGGCGCACGTTCATGTCTGGGTTGTCGCCTCCTTGCCGTGCTGCCACCGTAATCTCTCTCGCAAGTTTAGTAAACAGTTGGCCACGTCTGGCGTCTGTGACACCTTTTTGATGCTTTATGGTTGACCATTTAGAGTGACCGGACATATATCACCTTAATCGATATTCAAAGGGGGTTTCGTTTCAACGAATATTATCACTGTAGTTGGTGTAGGTCAAAGATATTGGACTGAGGGGTGTTTGTACAGGTTTTTAGCCGAAGGCCAACTTATTCAGTCTGTGAGATCTAGGGATTTAAAGCAAACCATCGGGTGGGTCAATAATCATTTCGGCATTGTCTAAGTCAATAGAGACTATAACATTAGCTATAGCGGGAACAAGAATATCTTTAGCATTGGAGCGAACTACGTACACATCATTACCGCCAGTCTGCAGGATCTCTACTATATCACCCAGGTATTCTCTGTTTGACGTGTATACTTGTAAGTCTAGAATCTGGAAATGGTAGTAGTTGTCGCGTGCCAGTGGGGGTACACTTTCTAAGTCAACCTGTAGCGATGCCTTGTAGATCTGCGCGATGTGTTCCCTGCTAGCTAGTTCTTCAAATTTGATTAACAGGAATCCTTTATGCCATCGGCTATTTTTTACCGTGAGCGGCTTCCCATCAGCGAGTATAGTTTGCCCGATCGAGAATCTGTCCGGGTTGTCAGTTTGGGGCAGAACCTTGGCTTCTCCCTTGTTTCCCCATGGCCCAAGAATTATGCCAACTGTGGCCATGCCAGCAGGCTTCTTTGAGATCTGAGGTTCCAATGTCCCTTGACTCATCTTCTTCTTGAGGTGATCATGTGAGGGGTGATGGATTTGACGCAGGATCAATGTCGGTAGAAGCCACGCGACTAAACTATTTCTAGATTTGCTCTAACGTCTTCCTTTACAGCTCTGACTCTGAGGAGAACTCTCATCGCTTGGGCTACTCGTCCCTGTCTTCCTATTATCTTTCCCTTGTCATCTTCAGCCACCTCCAGCTTAATGGTTACGTGTCCCTCTTCATCTTCCTCAAGCTCTACCTTTACCTCATCTGGGCTGTTGGCTAGTGACTTAGCGATGTGTTCTATAAGCTCTTTCATCGGGTGTTTACTCAATTAGACCGCTCTTTTTGAGTATCCTTCCTACCGGTTCGGACGGCTTTGCTCCGTTACTTAGCCACTTGACTACCTTTTCCTCCTCTAGGGTTACAGTAGGAGGGTCGGTAAGCGGGTTGTATTGTCCTACTTGGTCAACGAATGCCCCGTCTCTTGGGGCTCGCGAGTCGGCTACTACTATTCTGTAACTCGGCTTCTTCTTGGCACCTACTCTGCGCAGTCTAATTCTAAGCATGCTTAATATATGTCTCTCATTGATGGATTTGGATTGTTATGAATAGGATTTTAGGGAGGGCCTCAGTAGTTGTCAACACTATACTAGTTCTCTTACACATATTCCAGACTTCTCTAATGAGGCTGGGTAGTATGAATTAGGCAAATATCATCTCTTGCCTTATAGCCTCTGAGGTGCTAACATCAGGCCAATGGCTCGGCCGTCACACGATGACACGGTGAGAGTGGAGTCCTTTAAATCAGTCCGGAGAGGCTGGCAAGGGGAGAGGGAAATCCACTTCAAGGCCGATAGCTGCTAGTAAAATATGAAACCTCTTGCCAGCTAGGCGGGAGGTTTTTTTGATGTCAAAAAAGTTGCTAATGTCCCAAGAGGATATCAGGCGAGCACTCACGCGCATTGCTCATGAGATACTAGAGAGAAATCGTGGTGCGAGTGATCTGGTCGTTGTGGGCATGCATACCCGGGGTGTTCCACTTGCGCGGCGTATAGTAGAAAGAATTCGAGAATTTGAGGATGAAGATCTGCAGGTTGGGGCTTTGGATATCGGCCTCTACCGGGATGATTCTCCTAGCCAAGATTTATTATCGAATCGTGTTACTAATATACCTTTTGTTATTGAAGATAAGAAAGTTGTGCTTGTGGATGACGTTCTCTTTACCGGAAGGAGTATACGTGCGGCCATGGATGCCCTTATGGATCTGGGTAGACCTCGTTCAATTCAACTTGCGATTTTGGTGGATAGAGGCCATCGAGAACTGCCTATCAGGGCGGATTATGTTGGGAAAAATGTCCCTACGTCTATGGATGAACATGTTGAGGTACAGCTTGCTGAGATAGATGACAGAGATTCAGTCATGCTTAGAGATATTTAATTCAATAGGATGGTGTGTAAATAAAGTGTATAGGTCGAAAGCGATTTAATGAATTATTTAGTAGTTGGTAAATAGATATAATGAGCCAAATGGGGGGTAGGAGCATCATATCAATAGATGATCTGTCTATAGACGATATTGAGTCAGTGTTTGAAACGGCAGATCAAATTAGGTCAGGAAGCCTCGAATACTCTGGCAAGGGCAGTGAGAAAATAGCTGCCACTCTTTTTTACGAGCCGAGTACAAGGACTAGGTTGTCTTTTGAAGCTGCTACACAGAGGTTGGGTGGAGGTGTGATATCTACATGGGATGTAAATGCTTCCTCAGTAATTAAAGGTGAGTCATTGGCAGATACTGTGAGAGTCATAGGTTCCTATGCAGACGTCCTAATAGTTAGGCATATTTGGGAAGGTGCAGCGAAGCTAGCATCTGAGTATTCACCAGTACCTGTGATCAATGCTGGGGACGGTAGTCACGAACATCCGACCCAAACACTCTGCGATTTATATACTCTCCGCTCACATCATGGGAGCCTCAGGGGTCTTAAAGTTGCTATTTGTGGAGATTTGCAGCATGGTAGGACGACACACTCTTTGGCATTTGCTTTAGCTCGTTTTGGTGCAAATGTGATTTTTGTGCCGGGAGATGGTAATCAGATACCCAGCTACGTACTTCGCAGGCTAGAGCAGGAATATCACGCTCAAATTCAGAGGGAAAGCTTGGGATTTCTAAGCGCTCTCTTTGATAATCGACAGACCAGCAGCGAATCCGGGACAGTGGACGCTATATACGTTACACCTGGTGAGCCACACCAATTGGCTATGACGTCACTGGAGGGTACTGCTAGGGAATTTCGTGTTCGTAATGACGAAGCTCTTGCCATATATATCACCAGAAAACAGAAAGAAAGAAGCGCTGATAAATCTGGGAGGGCTCTGGGATATCCAACGTTACGTGCCGACACACTTAAAGATAGCCGATTTAAGAACATCTCAATCCTTCATCCTTTGCCTCGAGTGGATGAGCTGAGCCCAGACGTGGACGAAGATCCTAGGAGTCTTTATTTTCAGCAGGCCGCTTTGGGTATTCCAATTAGGATGGCATTATTGTGGCATGTGCTGGGACTTGGCGAAGGAAAGGACGGGCCTCCTAAGAAGCCTGATATCTCTAGAAACGATGGCTTAAAATATACTGATAATTCATTTGAATGTGAAAATGAGACATGCATTACAAATAAGGAGAGACAATTCGCTAAAGTTAAGTATGAGATTGTAAAAGACACTGATTATAGGCTGAGATGCCTACATTGTGACCATGAAACTCTTGCTAAGCTTGCCGGTAATGCAGATACACACTACTACTATTCATCAAAACTGCTAGATAGATTTCTACCACCTGTGCGACCTGAAAATGTAAGATTTTTTAAATCTAGCTCGCACGCCCGTGCTTCAGGATTCAGGAGGGCCTCGGAGAAATGGGATAAATATCAAAACAAGGAAGCTGGTCCAAGGAAAAGCTGGCTGACTCTTGTGTCAGGCCTATCTCAATGAGCCTACTGATCAAATCAGGTAGAATAGTTGATCCACTGCAAGGCCTTAATAGTATTGCCGATATCCGGCTCAATAATAGTGTGGTAGACGCGCTGGGCGTTGACATAGAACCCTTTTCTGGCGATCAGATTCTTGATGCATCAGGATTGGTAGTGTGCCCGGGTTTTATAGATCTCCATTGCCACCTTCGTGAGCCTGGCCAAGAGATTAAGGAAACGGTTGCAACTGGCACAACAGCTGCTGCAAAAGGTGGGTTCACGACCGTATGTGCCATGCCTAACACCATACCCCCAATAGATAATGCTGGCTTGGTGGGGTCGTTACAAGACATAATTCGGAAGGAAGCTCTAGTAAAAGTACTTCTGATTGCTTGCGTGACATTAGGACGCAGTGGTACCGCTTTAGTAGATATGCGTAGATTATCTGATTCTGGCGTAATAGGGTTCAGTGACGACGGAAGCCCGGTGTGGGATGACGATTTAATGCGTATGGCCCTGACAAGTGCAAACCAGCTTGGCTTGCCAGTGATAAACCATTGCGAAGATTTGCAAATCTCGATGACAGGTGTGATGAACGAAGGCCCTGTCGCTGATATGTTGGGGCTACCAGGAATATCTACAGATGCTGAAACCAATATGGTATCTAGGGATATAGAGATTGCAGAATCTACAGGGGCTTGGCTGCATCTAGCTCATTTGAGCACCTCTGGATCTGTGGATTTGGTCAGAAAAGCAAAAGATCGTGGCGTTTCTATTACAGCGGAAGTCACACCCCATCACCTTACCATCACAGATGAGTGGGCGATTACCGGTGATAGTCCTGAATCGAGTTACAGATCTCAGAGCTACCATGGTTATAACACTAATGCCAAGGTAAACCCGCCATTAAGGGCTAGAGACGACGTTGAGGCTCTAATAGAGGGTCTCAAAGATGGGACTATAGATTGTGTGGCAACTGACCACGCTCCCCACACATTTAGTGACAAACGTGTTGAGTTCCGAGAGGCTGCTATGGGCATAAGCGGGCTGGAAACAGCATTGGGATCCCTGATGGGTCTGGTACACTCTGGCCGAATCGATCTCTCTACTCTTATACGACGACTTACAGTTGGACCGTCAAATATTTTGAAGCGACCAAAGGAATTTCCAGCCTCTTTGAAGATTGGAGTACCTGCAGATATCACTGTACTAGATCTTGGTAGAAAATGGGTGGTGGATTCTAATAACTTCTCATCCAAAGGTAAGAACACTCCAATTGATGGGTCTTTGTTGACTGGCAAGGTAGTGGCTACATTCGTGGATGGACGTTTGATTTATAGAGATGAGGCGGTGAAGTTTGTTTAGAGAAGGCCTTCTGGTTTTAGAAGATGGATCGTGCTATCAAGGTGAGATGTTTGGCGCCGAGGCGGACTCTTTTGGCGAGGTTGTATTTAATACTGGTATGACAGGTTATCAGGAAATGTTAACAGACCCTTCTTATGGGGGGCAAATAGTGGTTCCCACGTATCCAATAATAGGTAACTATGGCATTAATGACAATGACCTGGAATCTCGGGATATACAAGTGGCAGGATTTGTGGTCCGTGAGCATTGTCTAAGACCAAGCCATTCTATGTCTAATACCACTCTTCACGAGTATCTCGAATCTAAAGGCATTACTGGGATATCTGGAGTTGATACTAGGGCTATTACTCGTAAAATACGCATGTCTGGCGTGATGATGGGAATGATTACCGGTTCTTTGTCGTACGATAAGGCATTGCATCAACTCCGTCAGATACCTAGTTATGACTCGGTGGATTACGTCTCTAAAGTCAGCACTGAAGATAGCTATCAATGGGGCAAGTCAGACGCTGGAGACCTACGGCCGCTGATATTGGTGAGTGATCTTGGAGTAAAATATAATATACTTCGCATACTGCAGTCCATGAAGTGCCGAGTGGTGGCAGTGCCGGCTAGAGCGTCGGCTAAGGATATTTTAGCGTACGGTGCAGATGGTATCGTAATATCTCCGGGCCCTGGGGATCCTGCTCAACTAGACTATGTGGTTGACACGGCATCTGGCCTAATCGGCAAGATGCCACTGTTAGGTATTTGTCTGGGGCATCAGGTGATTGCAAGGGCTTTGGGCGGCCGTACCTACAAGCTAAAGTTTGGTCACAGAGGGGCTAATCATCCAGTCAAGGATGTAGTTACTGGTAGAGTCCATATAACCGCACAGAATCATGGCTACGCAGTGGATCAAGGTAGCCTTCCAGCGGGAGTAGAAGTCAGTCACCTGAATCTCAATGATGGTACGGTGGAAGGCCTGCGTCAGGAAGACCTGAGGCTCCTAAGCATACAATATCATTCCGAAGCCTCACCCGGCCCGCGTGATAACGTATACATATTTGAGAGGTTTTTGGAGATGGTCAGGTAATCAAGTTAGTAACAAATAAACTTTAGGTGAATGGAATAATAGATGGGTGATGGAATTAATAAGGTTCTAGTAATAGGGTCTGGGCCTATAGTGATCGGTCAGGCCGCTGAGTTTGACTATGCCGGGACTCAGGCATGTAAATCTTTGCGCGAGGAAGGGATTACTACAGTTTTGGCTAACTCGAATCCAGCGACAATAATGACTGATGAGGGTATCGCCGATATTGTTTACATAGAGCCGCTTACTGTAGAAGTTCTTACTAGGATAATTGAACGAGAGCGTCCTGAAGGTCTGCTTCCAACTTTGGGTGGGCAAACAGGGCTGAATTTGGCAGTATCGCTTGCTGATGCCGGGGTGCTAGATAAGTATAATGTTAGTCTACTCGGCACTCCTCTCGAGACTATTCGCTGCGCAGAGGATAGAGAATTATTTAGAGATTTGCTTGTCAAAATTGGGCAACCCACACCTCCCAGCGCTATAGCAAATACTATGGATGATGTTACAAGGATTGCCAAAAAGATTGGTCTGCCTTTGGTAGTCAGACCGGCTTATACATTGGGAGGAACTGGTGGTGGGATCGCGAACAATTGGGACGAATTACAAGACTTGTCTAAGGGTGGCTTGGAAGCTAGTCCTATTAGCCAGATCCTTTTGGAGAGATCCCTTGTAGGTTGGAAAGAAGTAGAGTACGAGGTCATAAGGGATGCGGCTGATAATTGTATAACAGTATGCAATATGGAAAATCTGGATCCCATGGGAGTTCACACTGGAGACAGTATAGTAGTTGCTCCCAGTCAGACTCTTACTGATAAAGAATACCAAATGCTGAGAACTGCTAGCTTGGATATCATACGGTCTCTTGGGATAGAAGGGGGATGTAACATACAGTTTGGGCTTAGACCTCATAGGATGGTCGAGGAAACTTTACCGGGCAATTGGCAGGCCGACAGCCCTTACTATGTTATAGAAGTCAACCCTAGGGTTAGTCGTAGCTCTGCATTAGCCAGTAAAGCTACCGGATACCCAATAGCTAGAGTGGCCGCTAAAATAGCTGTTGGTAAGCGTCTTGACCAGATATCCAATGCCGTTACCCAGACCTCTATGGCCGCTTTCGAGCCGGCTCTAGACTATTGTGTTGTGAAGATTCCTCGATGGCCTTTCGATAAGTTTGCTACTGGGGACAGGACAATAGGTACACAAATGAAGGCAACTGGAGAGGTTATGGCAATAGATAGATCGTTCGAGGCGGCATTTCAGAAGGCAGTGCGTTCGTTAGAGATGGGTACTCATAGCATATTATGGGAAGATTCAAGCTGGCCAGATGATTCAGATCTCATACTTGATACACTGCCACTGTATCCGACTGATATCAGGTTATGGGCAATTATGGCAGCCTTGAGGCGTGGTGCTACTGCAGAGGAGATATCGGTTCATACTGGGATTGATCCGTGGTTCTTGTACAGGTTGGATAACATAGTAAATATGGAGCGTAGGCTCCTTAAAGAAGACCTGTCACCCAAGTTACTACTAAGCGCAAAACGTTTAGGACTATCTGACCGACATATCGGGATGCTTGCAGATAAATTGCCGCATCAAGTAAGGCAATTAAGAAAAAGCTTGGACATAAAACCTGTTTATAAAATGGTTGATACATGCGCTGCAGAGTTTGAAGCGGCCACTCCTTATTTTTATAGTACCTATGAGGAAGAAAATGAAGCCGATCCTCTTGATGGTACGAAGGCACTAGTGGTGGGGAGTGGTCCGATTCGGATTGGTCAGGGGATAGAGTTTGATTACTGCTCAGTTCATGCTGCATGGGCGTTGCAAGAGGAGGGAGTCAAAAGCATAATGGCTAACTCCAATCCCGAGACAGTATCTACCGATTTTGATATAAGTGATCGGCTTTATTTTGAACCATTAGATGAAGAGAGTATTCAGGATATATTAGAGAATGAAGGTTTAGCCAGCGAGGAAGGTACAACTTATCCTCCATCTATGGTGCAATTCGGAGGGCAAACAGCAATTAATATCTCCCAGGTATTGGATCAGGCTTTTATGCCTATACTAGGGTCTACAGCTGATGCTATTGATATAGCTTCTGATAGAGGGCGTTTTGAGGAATTCTTGGGTGGACTGGGAATACCTCAGCCCCCTGGGGCAGGAATAACATCCCTTCAAGAAGCACTGGAAGTGGCTGATAGAATAGGGTATCCGGTATTGGTAAGACCCAGCTATGTTCTTGGTGGACGAGCTATGGAGATCGTCCAGAATCCAACAGAGCTTATACGTTATGTGAATGCTGCTACCGAAATAGCAGCAGGGCGAACTATTTTGATAGACAAATATCTTAGTGGCCGTGAAGTAGAGCTTGATGCGATCTGTGACGGTGAAACCGTCTTAATACCAGGAATAATGGAGCATGTTGAAAGGGCCGGAGTGCATAGTGGCGACTCCATGGCTATTTATCCTGGCATCAACCTTAGTGAATCGGAAGTGGAATCTTTTGTAGATTACACCACCAGAATTGCATTAGCCTTGGATGTCCGTGGCCTGATGAACATCCAATATGTGATAGTAGGCGGCAGTCCCTATCGTAGCTTAACTGAACATCGAGAACACATAGAGAGTGCAGTTTATGTACTTGAAGTGAACCCTAGGGCCAGCCGTACTGTCCCATTCCTGTCTAAAGTCACTGGCGTGCCGATGGTAAATTTGGCTACCAAGGTAATGCTTGGCAGGACTCTTCTTGATATGGGTTATGCAGGAGGCCTCTGGAAGCGCCAAAGATTGGTTGGTGTAAAAGCCCCGGTATTTTCTATGTCGAAGTTGGCCGGTGTAGACACGTATCTTGGCCCGGAAATGAAATCGACTGGCGAGGTAATGGGTATAGATGTGGATTTTAAAAGCGCCTTTGCAAAGGCACTCATAGCTGGTGGTATGACATTTCGACCGAATGGCTCGGTTCTTCTGAGTATTGCTGATAATGACAAACTTGAATCAGTGCCGCTTATACGAGAACTTGCTGGTGCTGGGTGTGAATTATATGCGACTGAAGGTACCGCTGCCATGGTAAAAGGGTTGGGCCTTCCTGTTACTATGATAACGAAGAAACTTAGCGAAGGCCATCCGAACGTCGTTGATGTAATCGCGGATGGAACTGTTGATGCTATCGTGAATACAGACACGGGGGAGCGTACGCCTATGCAAGACGGATTTCAGATCCGGAGAGCAGCGGTTGAGAGACGCATTCCTTGCTTTACATCATTGGATACAGCCAGGGCGGCTGCTGAGAGTTTAGTTGGTGGGGCTACATCGTATAACGTGCGCCCTAAAGACGAATACTTAGATAACGCGTGACTGACACGTATATTTCCTAAAACTAGAGGTCTATCCGCAGAGCTATAACGTGGAATAAGTGATGGGCACGCTTACAGTATCTTAGGGTGTAACTAAAGTTGTTTTCCCATGCGATCAGTTAGGCAAAATATGAACCGCGGTAGCTTTAAAAATGGCGGATACTAGGGTTCCCTCCGCTAGGTTCATTTCATCAGATGATTTACTTGTAACTGTTGCGAGTATAGGTATGCCGCAATCTATGTTTACATGAGTAACTGGGCCAGACGCTGTTATAGCATTTATGGCCCCGTAAAATGAATTTCTTGCGCTTGTCGAGGTTTGCTCTGTACTCAATGTAATCGCTTCTGGTCTGATACAAGCTGTCACATTAGTTCCAACGTCGAGATTAGATATACCTTCTAGCAGCCAATCGCCAACTTCGACGTTTACAATGCCATCTCGGTTAGCAGTTATGGTACCTCGCAGCATGTTTTCAATACCGACGAATTGCGCTACTTGCAAATCTTTCGGCATATTAAAAACCTCGAGAGGATTTCCTATGTGCAGGATCTCCCCGCCGACAAGCACTCCCACTTGATTGGCCATTCTTTGTCCTTGAGACATGTCATGCGTAGATATTATTACCGTGGTCCCCATTTCACCGATTACCCGTGAGAATATAGTTTCTACCATTGTGGTAGATACTGGGTCCAGGTTGGCGGTCGGTTCATCTAGTAATAGAAGTTCGGGTTTGGTAACAATGGCTCTGGCTAGGGCTACCCGCTGTACTTCTCCTCCAGATAGGGTTAGTGGATCACGTTTTTCGTATCCTTCCAGCCCTACCATTTCAAGAGCTTGTTGCACCAAGCTAGCGACTATCGATTGCTCAGTATTTCGAACCTTCAATCCATAAGCTACATTGTAGTAAACATTACCCTTGAATAATACGGGCTTCTGAAATACCATCGCCATTCTTCTTCTTAACTCTAGGGGGTTTTTTAATGAAGACATATTGGCTATGCCATCAAAAGATATCGTTCCTGAAGTTGGGTGCTCTAGTAGGTTAATCAAACGAAGAAGGGTGGTTTTGCCAGACCCGCTTGGGCCAATAATTGCCGTCACACTTTGCTTGGGTGCCTCAAGGTTGATATTAGTGAGTACAGATGTCTTACCGTAAAGCATATGAAGATTATTTATTGTTACCATAACCTAGTACCGTTCCCTTAGTAATCCAACCAAGATGTTTACGCCTAGAGAAAGAGATACAAGTATGATTCCTAAAGCCATTGACAACTCGAAATTGCCGTTTGATGTCTCTAGCGACATTGCGGTAGTCAACGTTCTGGTATTGTATCGTATGTTCCCGCCTACTATTATGGCTAGACCAATTTCCGAGATAGCTCGGCCGAAGCCCAATATTATGGCGGTAGATATGCCATATCTTGCTTCCCTGATCATGGCTAGAATGGTTTGTATTCTGTTTGCACCCATCGAAACAGCTGTATCACGAATCTCGGCCGGTACGCTTTTTAATGCGGATATTGTTAGCCCGGTGATTATTGGTGATATCAGTATGATGTGACCAATAATGATAGCGGCTTTAGAGAAGAGAATCCTAGTGTCTCCCAAAGGGCCTTCATTTGAGAAAACCAGAAATACCATTAGCCCCACGAAAACGGTTGGTAGGCTGTATAGAGTTTGAATTAATGTTATAAGAGCACTTTTACCTGGAAACTCGTGGAAGTAAATATAACTTCCAATTGGAATGAAGATCATAGAAGAGGTAGTTATAGAAATTATTGAAATAAATAGTGTTGTAGCCGTAATGCTTAATACATCACGGTCTCCAGTAATTATCAATCTTAGCGCAGTTGATAAGCTATCTAGCAGGAGATCCATTTACTAAACTCTGGGTTTGATTTGTTAGCTATTAGCCATTCTAATTTCGGGTCAAAAATACTGATCATTTGTCACTCAGGCCAGCCACTGGGCTAAATATTGAAGTTCCATATTCGTCGATACCAAATGATGCGATCAATCTTTGTGTCTCATCTGATAGGAGAAACTCTATGAATATCTCTGACAAGTTTGTTTTCACGTTTGGATGCCTGGTGGAATTTACCGCGATAGCTGAGTAGATGTTTAGTAAATCCTCGCCTATACTTACTAACGGTACTAACTCCAATTTATCTTTATACACCAAATACGTGCCAATGTCGGTAAGTGTATATGCCGACTCATCGTTGCTAAGTATTAGCAGTGCGCCCATACCAGAACCAGCTTCAATGTACCACCTTCCAGAATTTCTTACATCATCATATTTTTGGCCCGCCTTTTCCCAGAGCAGCATTTCACGAGAGTGAGTCCCTGATTCATCTCCCCTTGAGGCGAATCTGACAGAGCCTGGGTTTTCCTTGCCCTTTTCGATTATCTTGGTAAAAGCCGATACTGCGTCCATATGTCTGATCATTGCAGGATCTTCTTCGGGTCCGATTATCAAGAAGTAATTGTAGGCGAATGGCTCTCGTGAATTGCCATAGCCGTTCGATATGAAAGCCTGCTCTCTGGAGTAGTCGTGGATGGTTATCATGTCCGTGTCTCCACTTTCGCCAAGTTGAATCGCCTTGCCGCTACCTCCAGTTATGAATTCAACGTCCAACTTATATTGATTCTCAAATATATGTTCAATTTGATCCCAAAGCCCAGTATCGTACAAACTGGTCGTGGTGGCGACCCTCAGGCTTTTGGAATCATCATATAGATGTGGTAAATTCGCGTTATCAGTCTCTACACTGTCTATTGTGCATCCGACGAGCACTAACAACCCTAGCAGGTTTAGTAAGCAATAGGCTGTCAGGGGTCGCAAATTTTCCATCGAAGAACCTTCTCCAGATCGGGGTATGGGATTGTTTCAAAAACAGGACGGAAATTCAGGTTTTGCTGTTGTTTAACGAATTAGCACATAGGTGGCCGCGTCTATTGTGGAGTGCGCCAAACCGTCAAGGGCTTTTGTTGGTACTAGCCAGTAACATATCTGTGTGTGCCCGCGTGTTCAACTTACAGCCTATGAACTGCTTAGAACTGACCCAATTCTAGGCCAACTCTGATAGTTCAATTAGTGTGGCGGATTTGGTTTTGGAAGTCAAGTCAAGAATTGCCACGGAACCGAGCTGGATCAAATTCTTGGGTAGCGTCGGGCTTCCAGGGTTTAAAAAGAGTATTTTCTCGTGTTCTTCAATCATTGAGTGGTGTGTCCGTCCAAATACCACGATGTTAACAGGTTGGCCGAAAAATTCGTGAACCATCTCAGTTAACGATTTGCGTTGGAAGGTTTGTGATCCTATGAACCCTGGTTTGACCTCATCGCTCATTCCTCGCATCTCAAGGTTGTTTACTAAGCCTATGGTATGACCCTCAATGTTGAGTATTTGCTGCTTGTCAATTCTTGGATCTCCATGGCCTTCCATGTTGAATCCTAGGGGGTGTTCTCTACGGTCTCCGTCCATACTTCCTACTGCCTTTACGGGCGCTATTTGCTCCAGCCAGTCAAGGACATCGCTAGTATAAATATTCCCGGCATGGAGGATAAGATCTACTCCCTTGAAGGCTTTTATGACTTGCGTCGGCACTTCAGGAGCTCCTCCTGGTATGTGTGTGTCGGATATGATACCGAGCTTCATGGGGTGGCCTGCTTTCTTAATTACACGTTTTATGGCGGAGAGGATGGGATTTGAACCCATGAGAGGATTGCTCCCCTACGCGATTTCCAGTCGCGCCTGTTCGGCCGCTCCAGCACCTCTCCGTTAAGGATGTTCATTGATGGTCAGGCGAGTACTCCTGCGGAGAGGGTGGGATTTGAACCCACGTCCCGGTATTAGCGGGAACCGCTTTTCGAGAACGGCGCCATAAGCCTCTCGGCCACCTCTCCATCGTCGGCCATTGTATCTGAAATGTATCTCAATGGCTAGCTTGTTCTAGTATGATGAGTCACATGGTCTTGTAAGACTGTTTTAGCGTAGTATGGCTGATAAATAAGGTTTCAGTGCGGTTGGTTGATAGGGCCATTCGGATAGGTATAGACGGATGGCATTGTTATCCTTCCAGTGGTATTTGGGCACAAATGCGCGCCACATTGCCTACAGTGCGAGTAATATGGCCCCTACCAGTCAGATCTTCTGCTAGAAGGACATCCCCTGTACCAAATATCCTGCTGGTGCCGTCGCCAAGAATTATCTCTGTTTCTCCTTGCAGCGTGATTACGTATTGGCGCCTAGGTGCTGGGTGCATGTCAATTTGGAATCCGGGAGGCTGGTACAAGAATTGTATACCCTTAGCGCTCTTCATCTCAGTACGGTGATTTTCCTGTGAGGGTCGTAAGCCCACATCCAATTCTTCGAAATGAGACTCTCCGTCGGGTCCTGTGTACATTCTAACGAATTGCATAGCTATCCTTTGCCAATCAAAAAATGCGAACTTGAGGCTGTTTATATCGACGTTGCATTACTACCCTGTGTATGTGTGAATTGGGATGCCATTTTTTTTGCTAAATCATCTAAGCTTGAGGCAACAATGTCGAAATCTGGATCTGGTTTAAGATCAGGATTGCTTTGTGGGCCGTGTTCAAGTGGTCGTGGTATGAACGCCGTTTTGAGCCCTATTTTCTTTGCTGCTCTAAGGTCACCCTGGTGTGCTGCTACCATAACAACTTGGTTAGGTTGTAAACCGAGCAAATTTACTGCCATTTTGTAAACATCAGGATCTGGTTTGTAAGCTTTGGCCAATTCTGCAGATAGTATGCAATCCCAAGGTAGCCCTGCGTTTTTGGCCATGTTGGTCAGCAGCGCTAGGTTACCGTTGGATAGTGGTGCAATTAGAAAATGTTTCTTGAGTTGTGTTAGGCCTGACACCGAATCCGGCCATGGATGCAGTCTGTGCCAGCAAAGGTTCAGTTGATGCTTATCGTCTTCGCTTAAGGTGTTGATATGAAATTCAGATAGTAGTTCGTCAAGAGCCATCCTATGTAGGCGATCTAGATTGGTCCATGGTAGCTCTTTAGTGCGCACTTTGTTCATGAATGGGCCATACTTCGCTCTCCATGCATCTGCGAATTGGCCCCAGTCTGCATGTATGTTATTGGCTTTAGCTAGCTCGAGGCATTCGTCTATGACGGATGTACGCCAATCTACCACAGTCCCGAAGACATCGAAGATTAATGCTTTTACATTTTTCATGTTGGTGATCTTACCATGGGTGTAATATCTAGGCATAGTGATTGTATAATGTGGTGACTTAGGCTTTAGACCATTAACGTCTTGATCCAACGCTAATAGTGTTTTCAATTCTATAGGGGAAAAATTGTCAGATATCGAGAGTACTGGTAAATTTCTAGCATTTCTTGTCAAGGACATGTTGAATTCAGTCGCGATGTCTGTAGAAGACCTTAGTTTGGAAGAGTTACACCATAGAGTACATGGTAATGCCAATCATATAGCATTCGAAGCTTGGCATATAGCAAGGACATCAGATAATATAGTGCACTTTGCTTTTGATCGTGAACAACCCATATGGTTACGAAAAGGACTGCATGAAGCTTGGAATTTACCTAAGGTCGATCAGGGAACTGATATGGAACCGGATGTAGCATACTCGCTAAGGTTTCCAGAGCCGATGGTGTTGGCTGGTTATATTCGAGATGTTGCGGTAGCCGTTGAGTCGCGGATAGGTAATATGAAAGATGACTACCTTAGTGCTGAGGTAAGAGTTCATCCACATGGGGAGATTTCCAGAATTCAGGCACTAGGACAAGTTGTCATAGTGCACGGCAGCAATCATTTGGGTCAAATCAATCTTGCTAGAACTTTTCAGGGTAAAAGTAGTATAGGGTTCTAGAAAGATTCCCCCTTTTTTAAATGAAGCGACGCGGAATTCGCGCAGTATCTGAGTCCAGTCGGAGCAGGGCCGTCTGGGAAAATGTGGCCGATGTGTGAGCCGCATTTTCCGCAAGTAACTTCTGTCCTAGTCATTCCGAAGGTGTTATCGGTCTCAGTTTCAAGATTCGCATTTTCGACTGGTGCCCAAAAACTAGGCCATCCTGTACCAGAGTCAAACTTGGTAGAAGACGGGAAAAGTTCTGCTTCGCAGCACACACAAACGTAGGTTCCAGCGGATTTGGTGTCCCAGTACTCGCCTGAAAATGGTGGCTCTGTCGCCTTTTCTCTTGTTACCGCGTATTGAGTAGGGGTCAGCTTTTCCTTGTAATGAGAGTCATCCATATTCACACATCCTACGAGCAGATTTTCGAATCCTTGGTTATTATATATCTATATATGATTGCAATACAGCGGTGGTGATCATTATAGGCTAATAAAATTCATGAGATATATGGGCAAGTGTATTCCTCAATGCATTGGTGTGACCGTAGATGCTTTATGGCGTTTCTATGTTGAATCTTGCCTGGCTGCAGGTGCGGTGGAGTTGGGCCCTACGTAAATTCCTCTCTCCCAGGTTCTTTTCAAGGGGTCGGTTACCTGGAGTGCCATGCGGCCGATTTGTTGGATTTCAATTTCTGCAATGTCTCCGTCTTGAAGTGGGCCCAATCCTTCGTGGTTAGTTCCGCATGCAATCACATCTCCAGTGTTTACGGTCATTATGCTTGTAACAAACTCGATTATTTCAGGTACTCTGTGTTCCATGTCATTGGTGTTATATTGGTGATACAACTCTCCGGAATTCCAAAAACGCACTTCCAAATCATTAGGATCCTCAATCTCATCAGAGGTTAGTATACAGGGCCCTATAGGAGCAAATGTATCGAACGATTTTCCCATCCAACTTCCTTGTCTCCATGTAGATCTACCTTGGGCTCTAGCCGATACATCTATTATGCACGTATATCCGAAGATAGCTTTCTTATAATCGGCTCTGGAAAGTTCTTTCTCAGGCCCCTTTAACACAATTGCCAACTCTGCCTCATGGTGAAACACATATGGGTCTGTTACTTTCGGCAGGATTATCGTGTCCCCATGTCCCACTACGGCATCTGGGTTTTTGAGGAAGAAATTTAGTGGTCGAGGATCTCGTTGCATATGCTCCCAGTAGTTACCTATGCAGCACATAATTTTACCAGGTCTTGCCAAGGGCGGCCTAAGCTTTACGTTTAGGAGTGGGATGGCATCTGAGGTTCTTCCTTTGAGCTCGATTTCATCCCTAAGGAGGTCAAAGTTGTCTATGATGTCAGCCATCAAAGTCTGAGGCGAATAGTTGTCTAGATGTCGAACTATGTCAGATAGATCAACAACCCCGTTCTCAGTAAGTAGGCCTGGGCGATTCCGGTGGTCATTGGTAGTTACTGAGTTTTGAAACATTACTAATCGCACTTGTCACCCCCTTACAACCTCTAGCGAGCTCGTGGTGGTATTATACCGTCCGAATATTGGTCGTCAATAAACGGCTTTGATAGATTCAATTGGTATTGTCCATCGTATTATTGCCAAGATTAGTTTTGATTTTACTAGCTTTGTTTTGTCATACAGCGGAAAGAATTTGCTATATGTTGAAACTATTTCTAATTGCTAACTAAGAATAAGCAGGAATGTTAATTGTCTAAACAGAGTTCTTGTTCGTTGGTTGGCCATCTGATTTGGTAGCGTTGTTTATATTATTGGTACTGCGGGATGTGGGATTTCGTTTCGGATAAGGCTAAGCACTAAGTCTAAGTAGTTCTTGACAGTATAATTCTCCTACTGATATTATCGCGGCGGAATGGAGCCCTGCTTAAACTCTATGGTTAAGGTAGTCCTCGGTTTTGCGCTTGCGCAACAGAGGGGCTGCCTTTTTTGTTGGTGACAAAGTGGACAACTGGTTGGCAATAATATTGGCTGCTGGAAAAGGCACTCGGATGAAGTCCAGTACGCCTAAAGTGCTGCAGACTCTAGCCGGACGAGAAATGGTGGGCTTAGTATCCGACACGCTTAATATGTCTGGATTCGAGGGTGTCCTAGCTGTCATACCTCCAGACTCTCCTGGCATTCGTAGAACGCTGGGTTCTGAGACAGCTTTTGTTGAACAGCGAGAACCGCTCGGTACTGGCCATGCGGTGTATCAAGCAAAGCATTCGCTTGATGGCTACGAAGGGAATATTCTTGTTATCAATGGCGATGCTCCATTGGTGACGTTAGGTACGCTAGAGAAACTTAAATCTGCTCACGAAGCGACCCAGTCTCATGTTACAGTGTTGACTTCTGATATACCCTACTCCAGCGGTCTTGGCCATGTAATGCGGGATAAGTATGGCAAGGTGGCTTCTATAGTAGAGGAAAAGGAACTAAACAGCAGGGAACTTGTAACACCATATCAGGCTAATGTTGGCGTATATTGCTTTAAGCTGCCTTGGTTGTGGTCTATTCTGGATAGTATCTCTTGGTCATCGACTGGCGAGATCTATCTGACAGATGTAATTGGCTTGGCTTATTCTAGTGGGTGTGACATAGAGGAAGTTGAATTGGATGATCCGGCGGAAGGGTTAGGGGTGAATGATGGAGTTGATCTGGCTATGGCTAGAGAAGCGATACGTTATCGAGTGAATAGGAAATGGCTTCTGGAAGGTGTCACCATAATCGAGCCTGCATACATAGATATATCGGTAGATATCCAACCAGATACCACTATCTACCCTAACACTTTCGTGAGTGGGAATAGTAAGATTGGACGAGGATGTGAAATAGGACCCGGATCAATAGTAAAAGACTCCTGCGTGGCGGATGGCTGTCGAATAATTCAGTCTGTTTTGGACGATGCTATCTTAGAGGAAAACGTTGAAATAGGACCATTTAGCCATTTGCGTGCTGGAAGTCACATAGAACGCGACGTACACATAGGCAACTTTTCAGAGGTTAAAAAGAGTCGGCTCGGACGTGGGACCATGATGGGGCACTTTAGCTACATTGGAGATGCTTGGGTTGGAGCTGAAGTAAATATTGGAGCTGGTACTGTTACGTGCAATTTTGACGGAGATAATAAGAATGAGACTATTATCGAGGATGGTGCGTTTATAGGGAGTGACTCTATGCTAGTTGCTCCGATTCGCGTAGGAGCGGGAGCAAGTACTGGGGCTGGATCTGTGGTCAATAAAGACGTTCCTGCAGGGGCACAAGTGGTCGGTGTACCAGCTAGGCCCGTGAAAAATAGGAAGGGTCAGAAGAAGGAGAAGTAGCCTTTTTATATAACCAATAAAGATTGAAATCTGTCGATTAAATTTTGTATTTAGCTTTCTTATCGTTTGGGGGTGGTAATTATTGGATCCCGATAGTCCTGTTATAGCAATAGTTCTGATTATATCTCTGGTCTTGTTTTTACAGTTGTCTGTGTTGGATGGCTATCTCGCACGGCTTCCACGCTCGAGCTACTCCGATGAATTTCGGGGTCCCATGTCTTCTCTTCTGATTGACGGATTCTTGCGCTCAACATTGAAAGTCGTTCTTGTCACGGTAATAGTTATGCTGGGGGCTATCTCTATTCCATATTGGATGGGATGGTCTCACTTTGACGGCTCTGACGTTTCTGGTCTGATGATTATCGCTTGTTCTTTGTTTCTGATTCTGCTGGTTACTGGTGCTACTTGCTCTGCTTTTGCTAATAGGTTTTGGATGGGAGCGAGGGTGTCTGTTGCCTTGTTGTGCCCGGTGTTGATGTTGTTAAAGCCAATCTCGAAATTAGAAAGACTTGTTACAGGATCAGATTCTGCAGGAATGGTTCTAGAATCTAGCGACGCGGGCTTTGGAAAGAGTATCACTGATACTCAAGGGCTGTCATTAGACGCTAATTCAAATAATGATGAAGAGGTTCTGGCCCCACATGAGCGTAAGATGATTTCATCAATTCTCAAACTGGATGAAACTACAGTACATGAAGTAATGGTGCCACGTGCTGATATAGTGGCAGTGGATAACTCGACCCCACTTCTTAAGGTTGCAGAGTTTATGTCGGAGACAGGGCATAGTAGGATACCAATATACGATCATAATATAGATAATATTGTAGGCGTGGTACATTCAAAGGATCTATTGAAGTATTTATCAGATAGTAGTTCTATAGTAGAGATTGCAGATATAGCCAGGCCGCCACTCTTTATTCCAGATGCCAAGAGACTAGATGAATTACTAAGGGATTTTCAAGAGATGCATGTTCACATGGCAGTCGTGGTGGATGAGTATGGTGGCACGTCTGGGTTGGTAACTATTGAGGATCTTCTTGAAGAAATAGTCGGGGAAATAGAAGATGAGTTCGATATACCGGAGAGTATGATAGAGATGATTGAAGATGATGCATTCTTAATGGATGCACGTGTGTCTCTAGAAGAACTCAATCATGTTTTTGATTTAGAGCTAGAGGGTGAAGGGTTTGATACATTGGGAGGATTGTTATATCAGCAGATGGGGAAAATCCCGGCACCGGGTGAGGAGATCACTGTGGGGCAGTTGACCATAAAGGTGATATCTACTTTGGGGCGGAGAATAAAGAAGGTTCAGGTTCGAAGACTTACCCTAGGTTAGAGGGTATATATAGTTGGTAGGCCAGACAAAGAAGAGGCGGTGATACATATCACCGCCTCTTCTTTTTTAACTCTGCGTGAGTTTGAGTAGCAGACTTAGGAAGCAGCAACTTCCGCTTCGGCGTTGCACTTGTCTTCAGCGAAGACTACTGGGGTCGAGGTTAGTCGACCTGTTGTGCCAAGCGCTTCCAGGGTGTACAAGCCAGCCCCGGGGTATCTTACCTTGGCGCCCTTCTTATTGGCCTTGTCTCTGATATTCACTTCCAGTTCGATTGCTCCTGCGTCGTTAACTGGGCCTGCGTACCAGATTAAGGAGTCGTATGCGCCTCGTACTACCGAGAGCAAAATCAACTCGCCTGGGCCCCAACCTGAGCCGTAGACTGTGAATGCGGTGTCATTCTCTGTGCAAATGCTACTTCCGACTATAGTGGCTCCGTCTTGTCTTTCGAACGAAACCTGAGACGAAGCTGCCTCTTGCGGCCCGGCTTGGGCTGTGCCCGCGCCCAGTGCCACTACCAAGAGTAGCATTGCGACTAGCGTACCCCTTATGGATAATAGACCCTTCATGCTGGCCCCCTTTCTATCCTGCTACATTGATCGCTTGAGTTGACCCGTGTTGCTTAGACGCAGCTTGCGAGTAGCAACTCGGCTAATCATATTCACTAACTTTGTGCGTGTCAACCCTTTAGCCAGATTTAGAGAGTTGGTTGCAGGGGCGATAAAACCTATTGTTTAATGGCTGTCATGGCTGTTAAATTCGGACAATTGCCGTGAATTCCCATAAAATGCCCAAAAATGGGTAAAAAAAGCAATGAATTACGGGATGTGAGTGGAAACCTCTGGTATAATCTGCCTTTGCTGTAGCAACATGGCATCGGCATCCAGGTAGTTCGGAGCTTGTACGTAAATGGAAAATGACTTCACTCACATGGTGACACGCTTAGTGTTGCAGCTTTCTATAATTCTGATTGCTGCTAAGCTAGGTGGAGAGATTTGCCAGAGATACCTGAAGATTCCGGCAGTTCTTGGAGAACTTAGTGCTGGCATAGCTATAGGACCATTCGCATTAGGTGGAATCGCTATCGGCGGAGTGGAACCACTATTTGCATTGCACTCGCCTTCTGGCCATGCGGCATCAGCTATTCCGGTTTCGATAGAGCTTTTTTCAGTTTCACAGATAGCTGCCGTGGTGCTTCTTTTTGTGGCTGGTCTCGAGACAGATCTCAAGCAATTTGCAAAGTTTGCTGCCCCAGCATCTGTAGTGGCTCTTGGGGGTATTTTATTCCCGTTTGTTTTTGGTGCGGGTGCTACCTTATTGCTTAAACCCGGCGGCTTAGAAGGGGATCCCCTTCTTTATTCTGCCCTTTTTATGGGCGCAGTTATGACTGCCACATCCGTAGGTATCACTGCCAGGGTTCTAGGGGATCAGCAGAAACTGGACTCTCCAGAAGGTGTGACAGTGTTGGCAGCTGCAGTAGTAGATGATGTTCTAGGTATCCTTGTGCTTACAGTAGTTGCCGGGCTTGCCTTGCCTAGTGCCGATGTGTCTGCTTCGGGTATTGCTATAGTCGGTGCTAAGGCCGTTGGTTTTTGGCTAGTGCTCATGTTCGTGGGTATTATGGGTTCCAAGTACATCTCTAGTGCTATTGGATCTTTCAGGGTTTCAGGTGGCTCTATCTGTCTGGCTTTGGCCTTGGCATTCTTGGCGGCAGGCTTAGCAGAAAGTTTTGGTTTAGCTATGATTATTGGTGCCTACACCATAGGATTGTCCTTATCCGGTACCTCCTTAGCGCGTAATATTGAGGAGGCCATGATGGGTTTATATCATGGCTTGGTCCCAATATTTTTTGTAGTCATGGGAATGATGGTGGATTTATCGGCTATGAGCGGGGTGGTTGTATTTGGCACCGTGGTTTCGGTATTGGCGATTTTGAGCAAGGTGTTAGGCTGCGGCTTGCCGGCGATGTTGGTGGGATTCAACAAAGTGGGGGCTTGGAGAATTGGTATAGGCATGTTACCAAGAGGAGAAGTGGCACTTATAATTGCTGGGGTTGGCTTATCTCGTGGAATAATTGGCCCAGATATATTTGGTGTTGCAATCATGATGACCGTAATTACAACGCTTATGGCCCCAATTATACTTGTACCGGCATTTTCGAAAGGTGGCTCAGGGAGGCGGAGACGATGAGGCTAGCCCGGACGGATTATGCTTGCCGAACATTGGTTTATCAAGTTCACCCGCTTACGCTTAGACAGTGCGCATAGACTGGAAGTAATTGAGTCTAGTTACCACGGCTATCATAGAATTCTGTTATGCTAGTGCTCACTAGATTCCAGATAGCCGGTTTTTATAGGTGTTTCAAATAACGCCGCCCCTGTAGCTCAGAGGATAGAGCGCTGGCCTCCGAAGCCAGGCGCGTGGGTTCGAGTCCCGCCAGGGGCACCACTCATCAGATTAATCTCCGTGCTTCAAGAATATCTTGTCATAAACTAGGGCTGCAATTGATCCGCCAATGAGAGGGCCTACCCAGTATATCCAGTGATTTAGCCACTCTCCCGTGACTAATGCAGGTCCAAGAGTTCTTGCGGGGTTCATCGATGCTCCTGTGAGTGGCAAGCCTGCGAATATGCATATCAGGACGGCCATGCCAATCGCAAACGGTGCTAGGTGTGATGGCCCCTTGGGATCCATTGCTGTGCCGTAGATTACGAAGACCAGGATGAATGTTAGGATTATTTCTGTGATCAACCCCATGCTAGTGCTGACGCCATCTCCTAAGCCATGCGAGCCAAGACCACTTTCTGTGCCGGTGGGAGCTACGATACTAACTAGTAGAGCTCCAATGATTGCGCCAGATAATTGGGCGATAATGTACATTCCGCCTTTTGATATGCCAATTCTTTTGGTCAGGATAGCTGTAAAGGTTACTGCCGGATTGAGATGGCCTCCGGATATTCTTGCTGTGGCAGAAACCAACACTGCTATAGCTAGGGCGTGAGCTAATGCGATCACCACTATAGTAGAGGCAGTCACGGTCTCTTCAGATCCTAGGAATATACCTACACTGACTACTGAGCCAGCTCCAATAAATACGAAGCAGAGCGTGGCTATAAACTCTGCGGCAGTTTCCCGCCATGCACCTGTGCTACTGAGATCTTCCGGGGATAATGTCATCAATGTTTACCTCCTTAGGGGCTATCCAAGTCTGAACCCCGCAGACACCAAGAATAACATAGTGTTCCTGTATATAACAAAGGTTAAGAGATCAATGGTTACCAAGCTATCTGTGTGGCTACATTTCCAAGCTTTTCCTAGCCTCGTTTTCGATTATACGAAATACTTCTTGTAGCGGTATACCGGTCTTTATGGATATTTCTTTACAATCCTCGAATTCAGGTGAGATACTCGTGACTTTAGCGTCAGTCTTCTTCAGTTTTACCCTAGCTGGACCCAACTCTGTTTCCACAGTAATCACTTCGCGCTCAGATTCGAAGCGTCTCAAGGAGTTTATTCGTACGCCCAGGGTTGAACTCTCCGCGAGTATTATTTTTGTGAGAATGGCTTCCATGTCTGGATAGCAGAGGACACTCAGGGCCACGGCTGGCCTATTCTTTTTCATCTGAATAGGAGTAAACCATACATCCAAAGCTCCATGAGTCAACAGAGATTCCTGTAGGTATCCCATAATCTCTGGTGTTGAGTCGTCTACATTGGTTTCGAGTAGGGATAAGTTGGTCATGGAGGGCGCAGTTTTAGCACTTCCTATCCATAGACTTAGTACGTTGGGTATTGTTGGCATATCTTTAGTGCCTATACCGTGACCTACGGCCTCGATAATCATCGGAGGGGGATCGAAGGACGCCAAAGTTGTGATTATAGCGGCTCCAGTAGGGGTTACTAATTCTCCTGCCTGAGAGTAAGGGCCTTTTGGTGGTGCTATCAGTGCCTTAGCCATCACCAGTAACTCCATAGTTGCTGGTGCCGGCACTGTTAAGGGCCCTTCTCTTGAGGATGTTACTCCCCATCCAGATGGAAGCGGGGAGCAATAGAGTCGGTCTATACCTAGTGCTTCGAGGCCAGATACCACTCCTACTACGTCTATTATTGTGTCTATGTCCCCCAGCTCCTTTAGTGGATGGCCTTCGCCGTGAACACGGTACTCTGCTAATTCGATGCGGTTCAATATTTCTTTCGCCTTGGATTTTATGGAAACCTGAAGAGAACTGTCTTCGATTATCTCTATGAAGTCTTGGATTGAGTACCCAGCCCCTTTTTCTGAGTCTATGTCGACTGTCACATGTGTACCACGTATGTGACCTCGCTGCTCTTGTCGGCTCGTTATTGAGTAACCCTCCAATGGTAACTTCTGTAGCGTGTCCACCAACTCGTGCAGTGCGAGTCCTGAATCTATGAGGGCTCCCAGCAGCATGTCGCCACTCGCTCCGCCTATGGAATGTAGGTATCCGATGTTCACTGTGGCACCCCAGTACTAGTCCGGATTTTCTATTGTTGGAATTTGGGTTACGGTAGATGCCTGGAGGGTTAAACGGTTTTTCGTTTCTGTCTAATCTGGAAATCCGCGTTCAATTTGGAGGTACTTCGTGTGTTGCACTTATTAGCCTGATTAGCGTGAAAGTTCCAATTACCCTCGACCAGTATCTTTCGAGACATGATAAACTATCGCATGGCGTAGTGATAGAGGTTGCCGCCACTTTGTGGACATAGATAAGCTCAGATAAAATGGCTAGAGTTTATAAATCCTGCTAATTCCCTGAGGTAATATGACTGAAGATATAATAAGTATGTATGACATGGGAGTAATATTTGATGTTACTGATTCGATGGGTATTGACCGCGAAAGTGTATCCGTGGAGTTGGGCAAGGAAGACCCTGGCAAGGTCTTTAAGTTAGAGGCTGATGTTATAGAAATAGTGGTGCCTGTGTCTGTCCCTATAGAGGAGTGGGCAAAAACGTTAAGTTCAGAATTAGAGAAACTTGGATTTTCTATTCAGGAATCTTGACTTGGTTCTTATCACTTGATGGTTCCTGCAGACAAAGTAATGCACTGATCGTTCTACGATAAGGTGCCAATACTACGTATATGGTGCTCTAACAAAATGTCACTAAAGAATAATATTGGGTTACTTCAATATCATCATGTTCTATTGTCCGCACTGAAATAGATCTAATTTCTAAGGAATTGACATGACGGAGCGCTTTTTTTAGTGTAGAATGTCCCCAAAGTAAACACGGAGGTGACCTGTGCAGGGTTATTGTGTCAAGTGCCGATCACAACGAGAAATGAAAGATACCCAATCAATTTCCATGAAAAATGGGCGGCCAGCTACCCAGGGTGTATGCCCGACTTGCGGCACCAAAATGTTCCGCGTTGGCAAAGCATCATAACAAACACATAAATCATTTTCCCAGATCTGACAGGGCTAATATCTCCGTGAGGTCTGGTTTTGGCATCTTGCCTTGCTTGAAAATGATTGTTTAGTGGTATTGCCTTAGTAACTAATATCCACGGCGTTTAGGCAGTATGCCCGGCGCCGTGGTTCTTTGACTGGCTGTTCTAGGTCTGGTGTTAGCTGCCTTCGAAATAACTGCCATCTTGGGGAGGTGCCGTTGATATGTCTGAATCCGACTATAGCCTTCTCAAGCTTGAGCGGTCTGGCTACGTGGCAATACTAACGCTCAACCGCCCCGATAAGTTGAATGCTTTGAATCGGGATCTCGTCGTTCAGTTTCACGAGGCTCTCGACGAAATCGGAGATGATAAGAACCTGCGCGTGCTTGTGATTACAGGTGAGGGCAGAGGTTTCTGCTCTGGAGCAGATGTACGTGGCCAACTTCAAAGCTTAGAGGGTGTGGTGGAGCCGGGTGATGAACTGAGAGGGCCATCGACTACTGAATTAGGGCCGCATCTCCGCATTATCCCACAACCGGTTATATCGGCTGTTAATGGAATAGCTGCGGGCGCGGGCCTCGCTATATCGCTTGCTAGTGATATACGTATAGCCTCAGAAGATGCCAAGTTCTCCTGCCTATTCGTCAAGCGATCCCTTGTACCTGATACGGCTTCCTCTTACACCTTGCCTAAACTAGTGGGCTACGGCATAGCTAAAGAAATGGCGCTTACGGGTAATATATACGACGCCAATTGGGCTTTGGAAAAAGGATTAGTAAACATGGTGGTTCCATCAGAAAGTCTTATGGGAGAAGCTCTAAATCTGGCTGAGACTATAGCATCCAATCCACCTATTGCTGTTAGGTCCATCAAGCGACTCATAAACGAGCATGAAGAAGAGTTGTATACGATATTGCCGAAGGAACATTCCGCTAATGGCCCGGCAACAGGTAGTCAAGACAGAATGGAAGCGGTACGCTCGTTTCTTGAAAAGCGACAGCCAGTATATAAAGATATGTAGTTGTACTATTTAGTATATCTGGTCTTCTGTTGTCTGAACCTCATGTTATATCCAGGTAATCCCCTATGACTTTCCGCGTAGTTATATCTTTATGCTCAATTTAGCAGATACACGTTGTCAGAAAGCTAGCAGATATCGTTTTGTTATTGCTGGCTTGCTTGGGTTTCTGGCATTTTCGATGAGCGTTAATATGTTTGCCACTGGTCCTATAGTACCAATGATTATTGACCAATATGGCACCAGTAACAGTATGGCAGGTCTTCTCAGTAGTGTAATATTCCTCGTCCAAATCCCATTTGCTGTCCCTGCGAGTACGCTGGTCGGTCGTATTGGGTTGAAGAGGCTCATAACCTTGGCAGCTGTAACTGGATCTGCAACATTGCTGACTTTCATTGTCGCGGAAAGTTTTTTTCTAGTTCTTTCTCTTAGAGCGATCTACGGAGTAGGGATGGTTTTAATGTGGCCGGCTGTCGGGCCATTGTTGATGCAGTGGTTTAATTCTAGGGAACTTCCAATGGTTAATGGAGTATTCATGCTATGTGCTAGCTTGGGGGTGGTCGTTTCTAATATGACGATAGTCCAATTATCCGAGGCCGTTGGTTGGGAGATGGCTTTAAGTGTCTTTGGAGGTGTCTCAGCCTTTGGGGTGATGATGTGGTTAAGTTTTGGTAAAGCCAGAACAATCCAAGTTGGAGATAATATAAGCGGACAGTCTATTAATGGAAGCGTTTGGGGTGTACTACGGAGCCGTAACACTATACTTGTGGGGATAGCCGATGCAGGCCCATTAGCACTCCTTAGTGTATCACAGGCATGGTTACCTACATTCTATTATAGAGAACATGGGATGGGGTTATCTGATGGCGGGACTCTAATGGGGTTGTTATCAATTTCAGGTTTCGTGGCTTTGATACTAGCAAGTGTACTACCCATATGGTTCAAGCTTAGAAGGCCATTCCTAATATTGCCAGGCATGATCGCAGGATTTGCGGCATTAGCTTCTTTATTGCTGGTAGATCTGCTGCCTCCGTATATTGCAGTGGTTTTTTTGGGGTTCGCATGTTGGTTTTATGTTCCTGCTCTAGTCACTGTCGCTATGGAATTGCACACAGGAGATCCTCGTCAAGTGGCAGTTATTCTTGCATGCCTGATGAGTATCGGTGGAGTGGCAGGCTTCGTTTCTCCACCTTTGGTTGGAGCTGTTTCTGATCTTACTGGGAGCCTGATGCCGGGCCTGGCTATTTTTGCTGTTTTTGGTTGGAGCTTGGCAATAGCTGGTCTGTTGATACCTGAAACAGGGATACGTGATGATTAATTGGAATACCGGGTATTGCTGGATTTCGGTTCAAAATGTGTCCCCGCTATCTTGGCTTGTTGAATACCTGCGGTGCTATAATTTCTGCAACTTCTTCTAGAGGGCGCCATGTTTACGCATTTGCATAATCATACCGAGTACAGCTTGCTGGATGGACTTAGTAGGATAGGTGCTATGGTCCACAGAGCGCGTGATCTTGGTATGGACGCTCTGGCAATTACTGACCATGGTGGTCTCTATGGGGCGATAGAATTTTATACTGAGTGCAGGGAAGCTGGTATAAAGCCAATCATTGGTCTGGAGGCTTACGTTGCCCAGAGTAGTCGGCATAGTAAAGGTGCCATGGATAAAAGCCCATACCATTTGGTACTCTTGGCTCAAAACAGTGAGGGATATAATAACTTGCTGAAGCTATCTTCCAAGAGTCATCTGGAAGGCTTTTATTATAAACCTCGCGTAGATAAAGAATTACTTAGAGCCCATTCTAATGGTCTCATAGCACTTTCTGGATGTTTGAATGCTGAAATACCGCGACTGGTGCTTGACGGAAAACTCGAAGAGGCTAGGCAGGCGATAGAATGGTATAAGGACACATTCACAGCGTTTTACCTCGAGCTTCAACGTCATCCAAATATTCCGGATCTAGAGAAACTGAATAAGGTACTTATTGAGCTTAGTTATGAGACTGGGGTACCTGTCGTCGCTACTAACGATAGCCACTATATATATCAGGAAGATGCCTCGATACAGGATATCTTGCTTTGTATACAGACCAATGCAAATATTCAGGATGAGAATAGACTGAAGATGTCAGATGACTCATATTACCTGAAAACCTCGGAAGAGATGGAGGAGCTATTCTCAGATATCCCGGAAGCTGTAGCCAACACACAGAAGATAGCTGACCTTTGTGAAATAGAGATAGATTTTAGTCAGATGCGGCTGCCAGAATATACACCTCCTGATAGCTTGACGGCGGCAGAGTACCTGAAGCTGCTTTGTGAAGAAGGTATAAGAAGGCACTACGGCGAGCCGTCTGCAGAGGTAAGTAGCAGACTCTCATATGAACTTGATGTAATCTCTAGAACACAGTTTGATAACTATATGCTCGTTGTCTGGGATATAGCAGCATTCGCTCGTAAGAGCAATATTTTGTTTGGAGTTCGAGGGAGCGCTGCTGCCAGTCTAGTGCTCTATTGCCTTGGGGTTACTGATATAGATCCACTTCAATATCGCCTGGTTTTTGAGCGGTTTTTGAACCTAGAACGTCGGGAGATGCCAGACATAGACATGGATTTTCAAGACGACCGACGTGATGAAGTAATAGCTTACGTTAGGCGAAAATACGGTGGAGATCACGTGGCACAAATAATCACTTTCGGCACACTTGGGGCAAGAGCTGCGCTGCGGGACACCGGCAGAGCACTTGGTATGGCTTACTCGGATGTGGACCGGATCGTTAATCTTGTGCCCTCGAAAGTGAATTCCATAGAGGAAGCACTTCGAGTAAATCCAGAGCTGAAGGAGATTTATCAATCAGATGCTTCACTAAAAAACTTGATGGATAAAGCTCGTCGCCTTGAGGGAGTTGCTCGCCATGCCAGTACACACGCTGCTGCATTAGTGATCTCAAAGGAACCACTAGTTGAATCCGTGCCACTTCAGCGTCCTATTAAAGGTGACTCTGAGGACATGGCTATGACGCAGTTTCCAATGGAACCTATTGCAAAATTAGGCCTTCTGAAGATGGATCTTCTGGGGTTGACCAACTTTACCATAGTGGAAAAAGCCAGACAGATGATAGCTCAACGGCGTGGGGTTTCAATAGACTTGTCTAAGATTCCACTCGATGATCGCAGGACATTCGACCTTCTATCTTCAGGAGAGACGACAGGTGTTTTCCAACTTGAAAGTTCGGGTATGCGCCGTTATATCCAAAAGTTAAAGCCATCTTCTTTAGGAGATGTAGCTGCCATGATAGCGCTGTATCGTCCTGGTCCAATGGAGCATATAGATACTTTCATCAGGGCCAAGCATGGAGAAATACCAATAAGATATCCACATTCTATGTTGCAGGATATTCTAGAGGAGACGTATGGGGTAATAGTGTATCAAGATCAGGTTTTGTTGATCGCTCAGGCATTTGCTGGCTATTCCTTGGGTGAAGCAGATGTCGTTCGTAAGGCAATGGGTAAGAAAATTCCTGAGGTAATGCAGCATGAAGGGGAGAAATTTATTGAAGGAGCTTTGTCTAAGGGATTCACAAGGGAACTCGCAGAGGAAGTTTTCCAGCTGATAGAGCCGTTTGCTGGGTATGCTTTTAACAAAGCGCATAGCGTATGCTACGCTTTGATAGCCTACTGGACGGCCTATTTGAAATCAAATTACCCAGAAGAATATATGGCTTCAGTGATGAATGCCAATGCTGGGCAAGGCGAAAAAATATCCAGTGCCGTTACCGAATGTTTACGTTTAGGAGTTCAAGTGCTTCTACCGGATGTGAATCGGAGCGATAGTGAATTTTCTGTTGATATAGGTGCTGATGGTAAGCCGGCTATTCGTTTCGGGCTTGCAGCGGTAAAAAATGTTGGATATACCGCAGTGGAACCTTTGGTACGAGAACGTAAAGATAATGGCCCATACACTACGGTAGAAGATTTATGTAGAAGGGCTGATCTGAGGAGCATCAACAGAAGGGCAATGGAGAGCCTAATGAAAGTCGGTGGGTTTGATAGTGTTGGGCACAGAGGTTCTCTTCTGGCTAGTGTTGAGAGGATAATGAACTTATCTCAAATTGAAGTCGGCCTACGTGAGTCTGGCCAGACAAACATGTTTGATCTTTTTGGCGATGACGTTCCCGCTAGTGTCAACTCGCTTACACTGGAGTATGGAGAGGTGAAACAGCAGGAAAGGCTTGCTTGGGAAAAGGAACTTTTGGGGACATTTGTTTCGGAAACGCCACTAAGTGCTCTTGCGTACAATGTTCCCAATAATGCGGTAATATCTCGTGATTCGATTGACCTGGATATGGTGGATCAGCAGTTACTTATTGTTGGTCAGGTTTCTTCAGTTCGTTCCCTGACTACACGAGATGGCAAACCATTCGCTGCAGCGGTATTGGATCTCTTGGGTGGAAGTGTTGATGTGATGGTCTGGCCAAAGGTTTATCAGGACACCCATGATCTGTGGCTTGATGGATCTCTGCTATGGATCAGAGGGAAGGTTAGATTGAGAAACGAGGAAATATCAATAGCATGTGATGAAGTTAAACCATATGTGATACCAGAAATTGAGGCGGATATGATTAGTAATGAAGACCTATCTTCTAAGAGGGATAGTGCTGAAATAATTCCAGTGGACAACACTGGCGTAGATGATGACAAGGTACGAATGAATGGCAGAAATCGAGTGAGCACCGAGAAACTTTGGGTTTCTCTGGAGGAATCTAACGATCCTGGCAAGGATGAGCATCTGCTTCGTGAGGTTATGAAATTGCTTATGAATCATCCTGGGACAAGTCCAGTGTTTTTGAGGATAAAGACAGATGGCAAACTTGTCACAGGAGAGTTGCCTTCAGTATCTATCGAATACTGGGAAAACCTCCATGAGGAATTGGTAGATATTGTCGGTGAATCTGGTGTGCACCTAGAAGTTCTTAGTTGACCTTTACGGAGCTATCAACGCTTTTCCTGGGTGGCGCCGGGCATTAGTTAGGTCACGGGTAGGTTACTGTCAGGCCCACTGCGGAATTTGCGGGACAAATTTTGCTTACCTTAACCGCGTGGTTCGGCATATCCTTTGTTTTAGGTCCTGTTTCTTATATTCGAGAACTGTTATGTACTATTTGGGACAATATGGTTATCCTTGTTTGTAAGCAACAGTAGATGCTCGGCTAGGCAGATAGGTCAATAGATTGTACGTGACGTTCTCCTGGCTTTAAGTCCAGAATAGCCACATGGCCTATCATTCTTAGCTGATTACGAAGGGTTGGGCTCCCTGGATTTATAAGTAGAACTTCGCCATGCTCTTCGATAGTTACCCTACACGAATGGCCAAATATAACGATATCGACAGCAGTTCCGAAAATTTCCTCCATTACGGCTGGTATCGATATATCCGACAAATATGCCTCAATTGAACCCGGATATACGTCTCCTCCCCATCCTGGCAAAATCAAATCATGAACTACTCCGATACTATGGCCTTCTATATTCAGGATTTGCTTTTCTTCTACCCTGGGATCGTCCCTGCATTGGTGATCTCTGTCCACGCTGCCGGCCGCCTTTACAGGAGCAATTGTCTCGAGTTGATCGAGTATATCGGGCTTGTAGATATTGCCAGAGTGAAGAATGAGATCTACTCCTGAAAATACATTGGATACTGCTTCTGGAATTTCCGCAGCTCCACCCGGAATGTGTGTGTCTGAGATTAGGCCAATTCGCACAATTACCTCCTAGCCTTCTTAGCGGTTTAGCTATTTATAGCGTGTTTATTGATATTTGGAAGACTCACCACAGTATACCCTGATTGGAAGGTGTCTAAGCTGTGAATATATTGTGCATTAAGTAATTAAGTATTTGTATCGTTGCGCTATCGTCAAAGTGTGCAGGTCGGGTTATTGGGTATCCTATTGATCAATATATCGTCGGCATAATTTGGAAATCAACTATAGTTAGATAGTTCTATAATCTTGGCATCGCGTTTTCCGTTAGACACCTCTAATATTGCAACCTGGCCAAGCTTTCTTAGCATACGCGGGAGTGACGGGCTACCTGGATTTACCAGTAATATCCCTTGGTGTTCTTCCGCTACAGCGTAGTGAGTGTGGCCGAATATAACAGTGTCTACAGGGGCGCTAAAGACCTCACTAACCGAGTCGGCCAGGCTAATTGAAGATGGAAACCTGCTTTCTATCACTCCAGGTAATACCTCTGTGCTCATCCCTGGTAGCATAAGATCGTGGATCATACCGAACGTATATCCTTCAAGTTCAAAAACCTGCATCTCTTCGACTCGTGGATCGTTGCTGAAATGGGCCTCTGACCCTAGTTCTACGGCCTTTACCGGAGCTATGCGTTCCAGCCAATCCAAGCATGTAGGCTGGTAGATGTCTCCGGCATGAAGAATTAGGTCTACACCCGAGAATGCTTTGGCCACCTCTGGTGGAGGTTCTTTTCCTACGGATGGGTTATGTGTATCAGATATGATTCCGATTCGCATGTTTAAGGATTCCTGTAGGTCTATGACGTAATGTGCAGGTGATTGTAATGAAACATTTGGGGCTCCGACCCGCGCATTTTAACTACCTTCAGCTGACCAGTCAACCATTATTATCCAAAGCTCGGGATAAGTATCCATAAGGATCGCTTGAATTAGTGATGGCAGGTTTCGCTAGGATTTTCTCTTTCACCTTTTAACCAAAGGTTTTTACAACAGTTTGCTCTTGTTGTAGTAATATCTCTTTGAGAGCAATTCTTGTGGTTCCGCTAAATCCACCAATTGCTCCATCTGAGCCTATAACCCTATGGCAAGGGATTATCAATGGCACAGGATTGGCCTTCATGGCCTGGCCTACTGCCCTAGCTGCTTTAGGGCTGCCAATTTGTTTCGCGATATATGAATAACTTCGAGTTTCTCCCAAAGGAATCCTTCTGGCTATATTCCATACAGCTATCTGGAATGAGGTGCCAACAAGATCTAGTGAGTCAGGGAATAAGATGGCTTCTCCATCCATGTATTTTTGAATTCTCAGCGGTAGCTCTAGAGTGGTGTGTTGTTTGTAAGTCGAATTCTTAACCCTTCCATAAGGGTCTAGGTCAAACAATGCCTGTAGTTCAGATGTTTGTGGGAGCGTCAACCGCCTTACCCCTATACTTGATCCCAACAAGCCAACCCAGCCTTGTGATGTCAGAAAGGTAGTATGGAATAGATTCTCTTCACAAGGTACACGTTTTTCTGAACTGATATGATCCACCAGTTTCTTCTGAAAGTATAAGTCTTGGGCCAATCGGTGCTAGACGAGATCTAGCTTTGGTATCTCGTTTATTACCCCCATGGCTTTTGCTCGTGTGTATAGTGTTTCCAGTGCGAGACGGCCTTCTTCGCCCATATCTAGCGTGTCCTCGTTTACATACATGCGAACGAATTGCCTACATATTTCTCTTTCTGTTCCTCGGCTAAATTGTATGGCGTAGTCTAAGGCTTCGTCTTCGTGATCAAAGGCATATTGAATGCTTTCCTTGAGTGTTTCCGCCATCAATTGTGCCATTTCCTCACCTAAATCACGCCTTACCATATCCAGGCCTAAAGGAATTGGTAGACCTGTGTCTTGCCCCCAGGCCTCGCCAACATCTAGGAGCTTTATTAAGCCTTCATCTTGATAGGTCACCTGCCCTTCGTGTATAAGCAGGCCGGCATCCACCTTTCCTTCTTGTACAGCAGGTATAATAACGTCAAAGTCCATTGGGACTGGTTCGAATCCGTTAGCATATATTCGGAGCAGCAGATATGCTGTGGTGTACTTTCCTGGTATGGCTATCCGTGACCCATCGAGGGGGATGTTCCCTCGATCAGATTTAGCTACTACCAACGGGCCGTAGTTTCGACCTATAGAGGCTCCGACGCGCATGATACGGTATTTGTCTTCTACCGTCGGATAGGCGCCTGCAGATATAGCAGTTCCCTCTAGCTCTCCTTTGACAGCTCTCAAGTTTAGACTTTCGATGTCTTCTAGAACGTGCTCTACTTCGTATTCGCCCACCTTAACTTTGCCGTGGGCAATGGCGTAGTACATGAAAGCATCGTCCGCGTCCGGGCTATGGCCTATGCGAATTTTGGGCATGGATCCTCCTGCTGGTTCTCACAACTTAACCCGACTAATATTACGGTAAACAAGTGGATGGCACAAGCCTAATCAGTCGCAATATGTAGATTTTTATCTGGAGTTAAGATCTTGTATCCACGGTTACGGTTACATACGAATTTGGTTTCACCATAGTATTTTATTAGGCTGTTTGTTGACTCGTGGAGCTCGAACTACTCTATGTGCGAAAACCTTGGCGTATAGTTCTAGATAAGGATCGCAGCCCTTTGGATATATAGCCTTGTGTTAAATCTGTTGTTATGGGGGTAATGGATATTCGGCGTCGCCTGACAACCCAGTTGTCTAGACCTCTTTCTAGTATCCAACCAGGTTTCTCTCGGCTGATCCAATAATAATCTCGGCGGCCGTCATTACCGTGTTTTACGACATCCATATAAGTGCGCCTACCTAGATGGGTAAGAGACACACCCTTAATTTTTTCTATGGGTACATTGGGAACGTTTACATTTAGGAATATAGGAGCAGATATTAGTCCATTTTCGACTCCAATTGCCAAGTTTCTTGCTACTAGTGCGGCAGCTGTGAAATGGACATCTTTAAGTGCGGCTACAGATATCGCTATTGCTGGTATGCCTCTGAAGTAGCCCTGAAGCGCTGCCCCCACGGTTCCTGATATGAAAATATCATTGCCCATGTTAGCACCTTGGTTAATTCCTGATACCACCATATCGACAGGTTCCTCTATCAAGGTTTCTAGTCCAAGTATTGCACTGTCCGCCGGAGTACCCTCCACAGCGTAGGCCTTTATATTTGGGAAAATGTGTGGGGTAGCCATGACTCTTACCGGTTGGCTGAGTGTGATCGCAGTTCCTACGCCACTCTGTTCTCTGTCAGGTGCTACTACTGTGACTTCCCCTACTTGACTTAAAGCGTCTGACAACGCCCTTAAACCAGGTGAATGAATACCATCATCGTTAGTAACAAGTATCCTCAAGTCTAACTCCTAATATTAGTCGCCGTCAGGAATCTGGTATGTTCTGGTATAGTTGTTTGTTTTGGACCCGTACCTCACTCTAGGGGGACTAATCGGCGGATTTCTTAGCGGTTGGAGTAGTATATAACTCATTTAGGGTCAGCTATCACATCCAGCGAGCAGTCCTCTACCACTATACTATCATCAATTATTGTTTCTGCTAATAGACTTGATAAAGCAAATCGGCGCATTTACCAGATGTTGAACTCGCGGGTTAATAGGGGGTTTTTACTTATGTGGGTTGTGTAGTGTTATGTTGTCTATCAGGCGCGTGCTTCCAATACGTACTGCCAGAGAAACTAGAGCACTCCCATGTATTGTTTTAACTTCTGTGAGGTCAAATGGATCTGCTACGCTGATATAATCCACCGTGGCAAGTGGTTCCCCTTTTATATAGGAATCCATCGCCTGCTTAATAGCGGATGCCTGGTTGTGTCCCCGTTCGTGCATTTTCTTAGCTGCTCTGAGAGCACCATAGAGCACCACGGCTGCCTGCCGTTGCTTGTTATCTAGATGCACGTTGCGACTACTCATCGCCAAACCGTCTTCTTCACGGACAGTGGGCATGGCGACCACTTCTACGCCGAGGTTCAGGTCCGTGTTAATTCGCTCTATTATTCTAACTTGCTGAGCGTCTTTTTGACCAAAATAAGCTTTATCTGGCTTCACTATTCCGAATAGCTTCGTTACTATAGTCGCTACACCTCTGAAATGCCCAGGTCGCGATGAGCCTTCAAGCCTATTAGCGATCCGCCCTATGTCAATCCATGTATCAAATCCATCTGGATATAATCCGGTTGGGTCTGGAGCGAACAAAATATCTACTTTGTGGTCATCGAGTAGAGCTAAATCCTTATCAATGTCCCTAGGATATGTAAGATAGTCTTCTTTTGGTCCGAATTGAGTCGGGTTTACAAAGATACTGACCACAATGCAGGAGTTTTCTTGGCGCGCTCGCTCAACTAAGGAGAGGTGTCCGAGATGTAGGGCGCCCATAGTAGGCACTAAGCCTATAGGCCGAGTAAATTGAGATTGCATAGATCTCATCTCGGATACATCGCGTACTATTTTCATGTGGTTAAATTACTTGCGACTGTAATTCAGAGAGTACTTCTTGTTTCAGTTGATAACTATGCTCTTGGGTTGGAAATGTCTGGCTTTTTACTTCCTGAGAGTATTTTGCTAGAGCAACCGATATATTATCTGCCAAGCTTGCGAATTTCCTTGTGTGTTTAGGCGTGAACTCTGTGTAAAGGCCAAGCATATCGTGGAAAACTTGGACTTGCCCATCGCATCCTCCTCCTGCCCCTATGCCGATTGTGGGGATAGACACTCGTTCCGTTATAAGCAGAGCTAGGGAGCTAGGGACGCACTCTAAGACTATGGCAAAAGCTCCGCTTTCTTCAAGTGATCTGGCATCTTCCATTAGCTTGACGGCCGCCTTAAGTGTTTTACCTTGAACCTTGTAGCCTCCTAGTTGGTGAACGGATTGTGGGGTTAGTCCTATATGGCCCATAACTGGTATTCCGGCGGACACTAGGCGCTCCACTGTTGGGGCGATTGAAACACCCCCCTCTAACTTAATTGTCTGAGCTCCGCCTTCTTGTAGAAATCGAGCAGCGTTGTGCATCGCTTCTGAAGCACTGGCTTGGTATGACATGAAGGGCATATCGCCGACCACCAAGGCATTCTTCGTGCCTTTGGTCACAGCTCTCGTGTGGTGTATCATTTCGTCCATTGTAACTGGTATTGTTGAGTCGTAGCCTAGTACAACCTGCCCTAGGCTATCGCCGACAAGTATGATAGGAATACCAGATTCGTCAACAATCCTTGCCGATGTGTAGTCATATGCAGTTATCATAGGGATCTTATCCCCAAGCTCTTTCATTTTCTTGACGTCTTCTATAGATACTCGCATATTGTGCCTCCTAGTTAGCTGGTACTGTTTGGCGTTTATATGGATTGTTCCTTTGTAATTCACTAAATATGATCGTCAAGCAGTGTCATCAATGACTTTTTTGACGACTGGTTGATATCGTTACTTTGACTAGCTATTGCCAAAGCCCCAGAAGCAAGACTCTTGTACAGCGGCAGAATTGATTTTGCATTTTCTTGAAGCGCTTCTATGTGTTTCTCAACTGTGCTTATGTCCCCTCGCGATATTGGGCCAGTTAAAGAATCAGCTATTCCCTGATTTTCAATACTTGAAACTGTACTTTTTAGTAGAGGGAGCAATACTTTGAGTCCGTATTCTCTTTTGTACCCTAAGATCTCCCACAGACCCGAGGCTTGGTTAATGAGGGTGGTTACTGCTCCGCATGCTAGGAACCCGGATACATGATAGATAGCGCGGTGTTCAGGAGATACTTCCATAGACCAGCCGCCCAAATTTGAGGCCATATCCTTAAGCTGATTTAGTACTGGTCTATCGCCCTCTAGGGCGAAGCTGATCCCAGATAATTCATTATCGCCACTACTTGTCTTGGGGAAGGTCTGCATAGGATGAAATGAACCAGTGCGTGCTCCGTCGTTCTTGGCTTTTTTCAATATATCGGAAGTTTTTGCTCCTGAGCAATGCACAACAGACATCCCTTCTTGCCAATGTATTTGCTCTACCACAGCTTCTATAGAATCATCAGGAGTGGTAATAAAAACAAAATCACAATGGCGAACGATATCTAAGTAGTCTTCTTTGGCTTGGCAACCACCTTGTATAGTCTCAGCTAGGAGTTGCGCAGATTGGTGTGTGCGGCTTGCTATTGCTGCGATATGGTAGCCACATTTGGCCAAGCCTAAGGCAAGTGTGGTGGCGATCCTGCCTGCTCCTATGAAGCCTATTTTCATTGCCCTATTCTGCACAGCTATTCCTTTTGTTTTGTTGTTTATATATAAGATGATTGAGAAATGATTTGGCTGTAGCTGTCAGGACAGCAGAGAGAACTCCTTAGCAGATGGCACCCCACCTAGCCCTTTGGCCATAATGGCCCCGCGAACTATAGCTTTGGCTACAATTTGTGAAGTAAATGAGCACAATTGCCTCATATCAATCTCGTCTTCGCTCTTGCCGGTAGCTAGAGCGAAGACTACATCTCCGTCTCCCATAGAGTGGCAAGGCCGTACAGCAATAGCCAATCCATCCTGACCAACCTGCGCTAGTTTATTAGCCTGTTCTTTGTTGAGGCGTGCATCAGTGGCGACTATAGCCAAGGTGGTGTTGCTGGGTCCGCCTTGTTGCTCAGTTCGATTATTTGAGGATCCAAGGATCTCCTCTGTTCTTAAGAAAGACTTGGATTTTTCATCTCGTGGGCCAGCCAGAACCTTGCCATCATCAGGATCTATAACATCCCCGAACGCATTAACTACTGCTATTGCCCCTATAGTTATATTGCCGAGCTGTACGCTTGCTGTCCCTATACCGCCTTTAGTAGCATTGGATTTTCCAAGTACCTTGCCCACTGTCGCTCCTGTTCCTGCTCCTACGCTACCTTCCTCTATGAATCCTGCTGTGGCCTCCAAGCATGCTTGGTAGCCTTCGTCTGCGCCTGGCCTTATCTTATGATCTATTAGTCCGAGGTCAAAAATTATCGCAGCGGGAACAATCGGTACTACTCCAGGCCCAATGCGAAATCCGATTTCTCTTTCCTCTAGATATCGCATTACTCCAGATGCAGAATCCAGACCAAAGGCGCTTCCCCCACTGAGCGCTATACCATGAACTTCTTGAACTAAGTTCCCTGTGCGCATGAGGTCAGTTTCGCGAGTGCCTGGAGCCGAGCCTCTTACATCTACGCCAGGTACAGCCCCGTCTTCACAGAGCACAACAGTGCATCCGGTTGCTGCCTGAGAGTTGGTATAATGGCCAACCTTTATGCCAAGCACATCTGTGATGGAATTATTCATTGAGGCACCCAAAAAATAAAGACCTACCCCAACCTTTTGGGGAGGTCTTAGTGTTTTCTCTTAAGGGCTTCTGAGGTTGCCGTCGTGGTCTCATTGATCCCCGCGGCTCTGGCTGTGAGCTACCTTTAGGCTCACCGCTGCTTATTTGCAGTCGATGGCTTGGAAATTGTATATAGCAATATCCGGTTTTGTCAATTCATTGACACCTATCTGGCTCCACGTTAAAATCTTACACAGTCACGGCATCCATTCCCAGTGGACGCCAAGGAACGCAGACCTCAGCTACGTAAATAGGGGGTGGTTGGCAGTGTCTAAATCTAGACAGACCCTCAGTGAGTTTGTTGCCTCGGCTTACTCGGATGACCCGAAATTTGATGGTATGGGATCCGTTATCGAGGCTATAGCAAAAGGGGCACATCAGGTACATGGACAGGTTCAAGCAGCCTCTTTGGCTGATGTTCTGGGTACTACTGGTGAAAGTAACGTACACGGTGAGATAGTCCAACGGTTGGATGAGGCCAGCTCAAATATCTTCGTAGAGACTCTAACTGATAGTGGCAGGGTGGCGGTAATTGGCTGCGAAGAAATAGAAAAACCAGTAATCGCGGGTTCTGGTAGCCAACATGCATATATGGTGCTGATGGATCCCTTGGACGGCTCTTCGAATATCGATGTGGCGGTTAGTATAGGATCCATATTCGGGATATGGCGTCGAGATATGACAGGTGTTGTTGATGAGAATTCCCTCCTTAGGCCTGGTAACGAGCAGGTGGCAGCTGCATACGTAGTATACGGATCTAGTACGGTACTTGTCGTGGCTGCCAATGATGATGTTAATGGTTTCACATTGGATCCGGAAACCGGGGAGTTCGCTATAACACATCCGAACATAAGAATACCAAGTGACTGTCCCTATTACAGCACTAATGAAGGTAACTTCAAAGGCCTAGACGCGCCTACTCAGAAGGCAATAAGTAACCTTAGGGACTCCTTGTCACTTAGATATGTAGGTTCCTTGGTTGCAGATTTTCATAGGAATCTTCTCAAGGGAGGCATATTCCTATATCCGGCCGACGCGAGTAGGCCCGGAGGAAGACTTCGATTGATGTACGAGGCTAATCCTCTTGGGTATGTGGCAGAGCAGGCTGGCGGTAGTGCCTCCACCGGTTTAAGGCGTATCTTGGATATACAGCCTAAAGAACTTCACGAGAGAACTCCTCTTATATTGGGTAACAAGGATGTGGTTGAGCAGGCCGTAGCGACTATAACTGGTGGCTAGATCAGATCTTATATATCCGCTAGAGTTAGTAAGGAGCATGGTATGGACATAGATAAGTTAGTTAGTACTGCCCAGGCCCTAGTAGCCCCGGGAAAAGGAATCCTCGCCGCTGATGAAAGTTCAGGTACGATTAAGCGGCGGTTCGATGCAATTAATGTCGAATCTACAGAAGACAATAGACGGAACTACAGGGAATTGCTCTTTAGAACCAAGGGCGCAAGTGAATATATCAGCGGTATTATCTTGTTTGATGAGACAATCCGGCAAAATGGCGCAGATGGGACACCACTTGTGCAAGTTCTTACTGATCAAGGGATTATTCCAGGAATAAAGGTTGATAAAGGCACTCAGCCTATCCCAGAGGCATCAGGTGAGTTAATGACAGAGGGGCTTGATGGGCTCAGGGATAGGTGCAAGGAATACGCGGAGATCGGCGCACGCTTTACTAAATGGAGGGCGGTTATAACAATAGGGGATGGTATTCCGACTCAGTACTGCATAGATCTGGCCGCTCAAGGCCTGGCTAGGTACGCGGCTTTGAGTCAGGAGGCGGGTTTGGTCCCGATTGTTGAGCCAGAGGTGCTTATGGACGGAGGTCACAGCATCGACAAAGCTTTCGAAGTAAACGAAGCTACATTAAGGTCGGTATTCGCTGAACTTGTAAGACAAAAGGTAAGTTTGGAGGGAATGCTTCTGAAGCCTAGTATGGTTCTTTCGGGAAGCACGTCTAGTAATCGGGCTAGCTCAGATGAAGTTGCAGAGAAGACTATAGCATGCTTCAAGCGATCCGTCCCAGCTGCAGTTCCTGGCATAGTGTTTCTGTCTGGAGGGCAGAGTGATGAGGAAGCGACCGTTAATCTTAACTCGATAAATCAATTGGCTGCAAAGGTCGGTGCTCCGTGGCAGCTAAGCTTCTCCTTCGGGCGAGGACTACAAGCTGCGCCACAAAAAGCATGGAGCGGTTTGACTGAAAACACGGAAAAAGCCATGCAGGCCTTCTATCATAGGGCTAAGCTTACCAGCGCTGCGCGTCAAGGATCATATGTAGCCTCCATGGAAAAGGAACTCTCTAACGTATAGCTCGGCCGTGGTATTAGGTGCATGACTAAAACGCGGCTTCTGCTGGCTACTAATAACGCAGGTAAAATCCGAGAACTGGTACATCTTCTTGAGGGGATACCCCTCGCCATAACTACTCCTGAAGATGAGGGTGTGGTTCTGGATGTTGAGGAAACCGGGACGACGTTTGAGGAAAATGCTAAACTTAAGGCGGTGGCGTTCGCCGCTGCGAGTGGATTACGTGCATTGTCAGATGATTCAGGCTTAGAGGTAGATGCACTAGGCGGAGCGCCAGGTATATTTTCTGCTAGGTATGCTGGACTGAATGCTACTTCCGAGCAAATGGTAAAATATTTGTTGAATAAGCTCAATGATGTCGACTGGGCTAGAAGAAGGGCAACTTTCAGGTCAGTTATAGCTATTGCCGAACCAGGAGGAGGCGGGGTAGAGATTTTCGAGGGCAAATGCGACGGCATTATATCGCTTGAACCTCATGGCACTAAGGGGTTTGGTTACGACCCAATATTTTATATTCCATCGCTTGGTAGGCACATGGCGGAGTTGGACTTAGATGAAAAAAATCATGTAAGTCATAGGGGCATAGCAGCTCGTAGGGTAATTGAATTCTTCAAGAAAGAGGCGTATAGAAAAGAATAAGTTCTCAGTCTTGGGCCCCGAAGCTCATAAAAATGTGAGCTGTAAACAGAAACCAAAAGGGCTAGAACATAGACTAACGTAAATGAAATAGTGATATGGTCAAAGATCTACTTGGTAGGCTAATGAAAGATTTAAGGGTTTCGGTTACGGATAGATGTAACTTCCGTTGCCCGTATTGCATGCCAGCCGAAGTATTTGGAGAAAGATACCAATTCCTTCCTAGGGAAGAGCTCTTAAGCTTTGAAGAGATAGAACGACTTGTTCGGATATTCGCGAAGCTTGGTACCAATAAGATACGAATAACTGGAGGAGAACCATTGGTCCGGAGCGGCGTAGAAAACCTTATATCTAAGCTTGGCAATGTTGAAGGAATTGACGACTTAACGCTGACTACTAACGGATATCTTTTGGCTCAAAATGCGCAGTCTCTTAAAGATGCAGGGCTTCAAAGAATCACAGTGAGTTTGGATAGCTTGGACGATCGTATTTTTGGGGAAATGAATGGACGTGGCTTTGGAGTTGAAAAAGTACTTAACGCCATAGAAAAAGCTCGCGAGGTTGGCCTTGATCCGATAAAGGTAAACACGGTGGTTCAGAAGGGGGTCAACGACCATAATGTACTAGATATTGCCAGGCATTTTCGTGGAACAGGTGTGATCGTAAGATTCATAGAATATATGGATGTTGGTAACATAAATGGTTGGAAACTGGATCAGGTAGTGCCATCTTTGGATTTAGTAGAGCGAATACATAGAGAGATCCCGTTGGAGCCGGTCAACAAGAATTATCAGGGAGAAGTAGCAGATCGATATCGGTATTTGGACGGAAGTGGCGAGATAGGGTTTATATCATCAGTAACACAGACTTTTTGTAGTGACTGTACTAGGGCTAGGCTATCAACTGACGGCAAATTGTTCACATGTTTATTCGCTGAAGACGGACGCGATCTACGAACTCCTATGCGTTCAGGCGCTAGTGATGCTGAATTAGAACAAATTATGACTAATGTGTGGCAACAGAGGTCGGATAGATACTCAGACATAAGGTCCTCATTGACTGAGTTTTCCCGAAGGAAAGTCGAGATGTATCAGATCGGAGGCTAGATCAGGTCGGCCGATCAAAACTAGATGTGGACCTCCAGTAGCGATCGCTACAATATTAGCCTATCTCACACTGCTGAAGCCGTCAGCTGTGGATCAACCTCCAGATATAGCGCAGCCAGGGGTGAGTTTGTCAGGGAAATCCCGACATCTTTGGGGTCTCTGTTCGTAGATGCGACAGGCGAATGTGTCTTGGTCCAACATAGGGCACAGATCCCCAGGGTGGTCTGAGAACTTTATCCAACCTCCCGTATAGCCCATTGTTATCGATATTTCTACTTGTAGCTTGTCTGCATGTTCGCGGAATGTGGATATCTCTGTATCTGCCAGCGGTAATATCAATGGGCCTCGGCAGCACAGGGCCAAGCACTCTTTCATGCATATCTCGCTTGCTTTTTCGGATGTAAGGTTAGGTATGATATGGGGTCCCATTTGTGTGGCTCTAACTCCTCAGCAATGTTTTCTCTAGGATGCTTAATTATGAAATTATAGCTTATTTACACATGGGGCATATTGTCGAATACTCATGAGTGCTATTTTCAATGGATCATGTCTTAGTTGATATTTTGAGCTTACGGTACCGAATTGAAATCTATCAGTCTTGTAGACACACAAATAACTACAGGCTTAGTATTAGATAAATCTCGAAAATACTCAAGATTAGGTAGCCCGATGGATGGCTTCGACTAAATCTGCTTTCCTGGGCGTAATTTGGCTTTGGGTACAACCGAAATTCGTAAGCGCAATTCGAAGTCCTGTAAGGAGTTATGAGAATGACATTTAAGAAATCTGGACTGGATAAATTAGCAGAGCCTGCAGAGGTTCTGATGCCAGAGTATATTTGGAGTGGGGGAAGTATTATGCCTTGGGATGACGCAACAGTTCATGTGACCGCGATGTCATGGACGGCTATATCAGCGGTTTTTGAGGGTATTAGGGCTTATTGGAACGAAGAAATGAATCAACTGTATATATTCCGGTTGGAAGCCCATTTGAAGCGACTGTGGGATTCCATGAAGCTCATGCGTATGTCTAGCCCTTACTCCTCGCAAGAGTTAGAAAACGCCATAATTCAACTCCTCAGAGCTAACCAATCTGCATGTGATACCTATATTTCACCGTTTGCCTATTTCAGCGGATCTGTTCCTGGGTACAGAGCAGCATATCAATTACCTGTGGAGATATATATAACAGGACATAGTAACCCTTCTAACCTTGAACTTAACCGCGGTAGTCGCTGTTGCGTAAGTAGTTGGGCGCGGATATCTGATAATGTTATGCCTCCTCGGGCCAAAGGTATAGCGAACTATCAAAATAGCAGATTAGTTTCTACAGAGGCACATATCAACGGATATGATGCTGGAATAATTCTTAATGCTCAGGGAAAGGTGGCTGAAGGAGCTTATGCTTGTATATTCCTGATTAGGAATGGCGTGGCTATTACTCCTCCAGTCACGGCTGGCATACTTGAAGGAATCACTAGGGAAACAGTGATCGAACTTTTTCAAGAAGACCTTGGCATGACGGTGGAAGAGCGGGAAGTTGACCGTACAGAATTGTATGTGGCAGACGAAGTCTTTCTTTGCGGGACATATGCCGAGATAGAACCTGTTGTGTCAGTTGATAAATATCGTGTTGGATCAGGTCGTATTGGTAGAACTACCAAACATGTCAGGCAACTTTATAAAGATATAGTAAGAGGCAGGGTCGAATCTCGCCTGGAGTGGCTAACTCCAGTCTGGAAAAGTCTTTAATGATGACGGCATTTGCCCGTGCACTTTATTAATTACAATTATGTCCAAACCATATTTGTATCTAGAACTGGCGGAGGGAGTGGGATTCGAACCCACGATACCCGTGAAGGTATAGCGGTTTTCAAGACCGCCGCCATCGTCCTCTCGGCCACCCCTCCGCTGCCCTCAAATCGTATCTGAAAAAATATGTTCTGGCTAGCCTTTAGTTTGGTCTTTTGGCATGGTGTGGAAGTTCTTTGTGGTAATACCTTTGTGACTATTGTTGTACTGACAACTTGTAGTATTCTCTGGCCTTGATGTTAGTAGGTTAGCGAGAGATTGTGTTTAAGACGTAGATTATTTGTTTCTTAGTAGCTAATATGTCTATACGGGGGAATTGGTATGACGCGAAAAGAACAACAAGTGGCCCATACTCCACATACTGATATAACCATAGATCAGTTGGGTGAGATACAGCCAGGTCTGGCTAGACTGATGGCTGAGTTGAGCGACCGTTATTGGATATTGTATTACGCTGCCAAAGCGGAGAACTGGAAACTGGCGGCACTTCAGGCGTCTGAGGTAATCAAGGCACTCAAGATAGGTATGATCACTCGGCCTAAGTACAACACCCATGTGGAAGCTTTTATCAATGGCCCTTTTAAGGCAATAGAAAGCGCTATACAAGAGCGTGACTGGGTAGCATTTGAGCGTGCCTATAATATTGGCATTGCTAGTGCTAACGCCTACCACAAGGCTTGGGACCATGAGGAAATTGTCTGGCAACTTCCGGATGAACCTCCGAAACATTTGAAACTCACTCCAGCGGATTAGAAGTTGGTAATCGTTTGTACAGGGAATAAGTAGGAGTGTCGGTTGTTTTATTCACGCCATGTTCAGCCCACTTTTAAGGAATTTCACTTGCTAGAAAAGGCGGATAAAGCAGATTCCACACTACAGTCGCCTTTGTGTGGTTTATAGAGTAAGAGATTTTGGGGGATTTGATTGCCTGTTTTACTGATAGAAAAGTTGATTGTGGGTAAATGGATATAATATCCGTTCGATATACAGATGCGTTTAAATTTTGGTAAGCCTTTCTACGGATGGGCAATTGTTGGAGTTGGAGCGTTAGTCGCCTTCGGATCTGGTCCTGGGCAGTCTTATACCTTCTCGGTTTTTCTGGACCACATGATTGAAGACACTGGTTTTTCTAGGACTCATCTTTCTACTTTGTACGCCGTAGGCACAGGGCTAAGCGCCGCTATGGTCATGGTGGTTAGTCGGATGGCGGACAGGTACGGACCACGCCTGATGATAATATTGGCAGCGACGTGTTTAACTATTGCGTGCTTTGGGATGTCCTTTGCAGTTGGTGGATGGTCTTTTTTTGCTGCTTTTGCGGCACTTCGTGCCTTGGGCCAAGGATCATTGCCAATTAATGCCACCTTGGTAACCGCACAATGGTTCGTAACTATGCGGGGTCGAGCAATGGCGGTAATGGGCTTGGGATTTTCTGTTGCCATGGCATCGTTACCGGTGCTTTCCAGAACACTTGTGGAATCAGTTGGTTGGCGTGAGGCGTACGCATATCTCGGGGTTTTGATATGGGTTATGGTAGTGCCAGCCACAGCGCTCATACTGCGCAATATGCCTGAAGATATGGGTCTTTATCCGGATGGAGCTGATCATCCACCGGAAGAAGAAGCCGAAGGGTCAATATACGAAGAAGATAAGCGGAAAGTTTTAACATCGCCAATGTTTTGGGCGTTAGCTATACCTCTTTGCACTTCGCCCTTTGTGTCAACTGCCCTGATTTTCCATCAGGTAGCTATATTTGCTGAGAGAGGCCTTTCGTACTCATTAGCCGCAGGAGTTTTTGTACCACTTTCCATCGCCTCCATATTGGCTTCTTTGGTAGCAGGCGTTATAGCAGATCGGGTCGGCCCAAAGGAGTTATTTTTTCTTCAGATGTTCGTTTTGTTAATTGGAACTATATGTGTATTATTTATAGGATCGTACACTGGTGCTTTGTTATATGCTGCCATTCTAGGATCCAGTAATGGGATGGGGCGTATTGTTACCAGCGTAATATGGGCTCATCTATATGGGAGATATAGGTTGGGTAGGATTCAAGGATCCGCAACTATGGTAATGATCACCGCATCGGCCTTGGGACCTTTGCCTTTGGCCGTTTCTCAAGGCATTACTGGATCGTTTACAGTTGGTATATGGTTGATGGCTCTTTTGCCAGTAGCAGCGACAGCCGTAGTAGCTTCTATCAGATTAGATAAAGTACCTTACATAGGAAGCCAGATTTAGAGATCCAAATACTCGGGTCATGGACCGACTTGAGAACCGAAGACATCTATGAACTGACCGGTCATATCTCTGGGAGCCCGACCTGCAAGGAACAAGGCGACTTCAGCTATCTCTTCAACTGTACTCCATGCGGGATCACCTGCGGGGTTGATCATTCTTGTCATGTCCGAATCTACGTATCCGGGGTTAATACCATTTACACGTACACCATGCGGCCTCAGTGAATGTGCGAGTGAAGCAGTGTATCCCAGGACTCCCCATTTGCTGGCACTATATGGGCCGAATGTGTCATCAGCAAATCGTCCAGACGATGATCCGATATTTATTATTATCCCACTACCTTGTTCGATCATATGAGGTGATATAGCCCTGCATGTCAGGAAAGTGCCGCGTAGGTTGACAGCCATCATGCTATCCCACTGCTCAATTGTGGTTTGCCAGGTGGGAGTATCGTAAACGATAATTCCGGCGCTATTGACTAGGATATCTATTTGACCCAATTTGTTAATAGTTTGCGCTACCGATTCATCCACCTGAGAGGATTCGGTGACATCGATAAGTAACCCGTGGGCTTGACCACCGGCAGACGTTATCTCCGATACTACTTTTTGATAAGATTCGCGAGTTCGAGTACCTACGGCTACTATGGCGCCTTCTTTTGCAAGGGATTTGGCAATTGCTCTTCCGATTCCCCTGCTAGCTCCTGTAATGAGAGCAACCTTACCATCGAGAAGCATAAGATGTCCTTTCATGGTTACGTATTAGGAGACAGTTTTAGGTATCGAGCATTGCAGTATCAGCGAATTTAATCCCAAGGCTAAAACTCAGTCCAGCATGCGAATAGTAAATTATATGGTATGTCTTACGGTGGATTAGTATCATATTGGTGTTGTAGGGTCAATTGTATTGATTCATGAACGGAACTTGGGATGATATAGTATCAGGTAATTGTATAATTCGAGAAGGCTGATGTCAGGAGCTATAGTGTCAGGAAAAACGGTTCTGGTAGTCGAAGATGAAGATAATATCCTTGAGGCGGTTAGATACAATCTGACCAAAGAGGGATATGAAGTTGTTGCAGCAGCGGATGGGGAAATGGGTCTCGATCTTGCTCGTACAGCTAACCCAGATTTGGTGATACTGGATATCATGCTGCCAAAACTAGATGGGTTTCAGGTATGCCAACTGCTTAGGCGAGAAACTGATACCCCAATTATTATGCTTACAGCAAGAGGCGAGGAAACAGATCGTGTGGTTGGTCTGGAACTTGGGGCCGATGACTACGTTTCAAAACCTTTTAGCATGAGAGAACTACTGGCAAGGGTCAGAGCACTGTTAAGACGATCCGACTTGACTAGCCAGAAGCGGCAGGCTGAGGCGTTCTCATATCTAAAGGCGGGTAATCTGGGCCTAGATTTGGTTCGTCACCAGGCTACTATAGATGACCAATTTTTGGATCTCAAGCCACGAGAATTCGCTCTGTTGGTTCTCCTGGTATCTAATGAAGGGCGGGCTTTTACCAGGGATCAAATCCTGACGGAACTGTGGGGACATGATTATATTGGTGACATTCGTACCGTAGACGTACATATACGTTGGTTGCGCGAGAAAATTGAGGTCGATCCAAGTGATCCCAAGAGAATTATAACCATAAGGGGTATTGGATACCGTTTCGAAGAATGACTGTCTTTAATACACTACAATGGCGGATTGTGCTGGCATATACTATCCTCATAGTGGTTTCTATGGCGGCTTTGAGCTTTTACCTGGTAAATTTCCTCAGCGGTTACTATGACTCAAATCTGAGAGATCGTATGACCAAGCAATCTGAGGTGCTTGTCGAGTCGATTCGTCCGTATTTTGTGGATCAACTGGATGAATCGGAGCTAAGAGAAATTACTGGACGTATCGGCGAGATAATAGATGCTCGTGTGACGATAGTCTCTGTTGATGGCACGGTTCTGGACGATACTGGACAGGACTCGAGTATTATGGATAACCATATTACCCGACCAGAAATTAAAACTGCTATTACCAGCAGAGTCGGGCATTCCACTAGATTCAGTGAAACAATAGGTAAGGAATTTCGCTATACAGCTGTTCGAGTTGAAGTCGATGAAATACTTGTTGGCATTGCTCGGATTGGCATTCCTGCGGCCGATATTACGAGCAGTGTCAATAATATTCTTGCACAAATTGCTTTTGCCATAGCAATTGTGACAAGCCTTTCTACGTTATTGGGCTACTACCTTGCTAGACGCACGTCACGGTCAGTTCGTTCAATGACCAATGCTGCTAAGCGTCTCGCTGGAGGGGATCTTGGTAGTACGCCTGTGGAAGCCTTGGCTTCAGATGAAACACAAGATCTAGCTGATGCATTTAATCGTATGTCGGAAGCTTTGAGAGGCATGATCGGAGACCTTTCCGAAGAAAGAAATAAGTTGAGCACTGTTCTAGATACTATGGCTGATGGCGTGGTAGTTATCAGGAGGCGGTTTTATTTAAGAAGAGGGGAAGGCTTGATAGAACTCATCAATCCGGCTGCTCAGGAACTGCTTGGCATTTCTGGTACGAATTCTGTGGGGAACAGATTTATGGAGGTAGTCAAAGATGAAGAGCTCCAAAACCTGATATTTCGAGCTTCCGAGACTAATGAGCAGCAGTATTCAGAAGTGGAATTGATGCAGCCGCGTAGATACTTTGGGTCTGTAGCTACTCCTTTATTATCTGGTGAAGGTGAAGATGGAATACTACTAACACTTCATGACCTTACACGAATACGACAAGTTGATAACACTAGAAAACAATTTGTTAGCAATGTGTCGCACGAACTTCGAAGTCCAATAACATCTATCAAAGCGATGACTGAGACTCTTGAAGGCGGTGCACTAGACGATCCACTTGTAGCTCGTGAATTTGTTTCTCGCATCCATGCGGAAATAAGGCGAATGAACAGTATTGTGGACGAGTTATTACAACTTTCGATTTTGGACAGCGGTCAAGTTAGACTTGATATAAGACCGTTTGATTTGAATGGATTGATGAATGAGGTTAAGGAAGGGTTCGCTACAATTGCCGAATCAAATAATATAATACTGACTACGGTATTAGAAGACCTTCCAGAAGTTAAAGGTGAGAAGGAGAAGATTAGGCAGGTCCTAGTAAACCTGATTGACAATGCCCTGAAATTTACTTTTCCAGATGGGGCAGTAACAATGTCATCGAAATTTATGGGTAGTGAGATACTTGTGGGAATAGCTGATACTGGTATTGGGATTGAGGAAGATAACCAGGAGCAGATATTTGAACGGTTCTATAGAGTTGATAACTCAAGGAAGTACGATGGGACTGGATTGGGTCTTTCTATAGCCAAGCACATTATTCAAGCTCATGGGGGCTCACTGTGGGTGCGGAGTATCAAGGGGGAAGGTAGTACATTTTATTTTTCTCTACTCACCTAGTTACCTAGAGTAATATTATGATATTCAAGTTAACGCGGATGGTAGGGATAGGGTATTGTATCTTGCCCTGTCAGAGGGTTACTGAAGCATTTCACTTACGCTTTTCGTTATTATTATTCATCTGAACTTTATCGCCATCCTTCACATATTTTTACTATTCTTTTCCTGCAGGCATCGGTGAACTCCAACACAAAAGCTTTAACTAAACGTTAAAACTCCGTTAAACTTATCCTGAAGATTGATGTGTATCATTGTGCTAGAAGACTCCTGGTCAAGGTCGGCTGGGGAGATTTAATTCTTGGTTAGATGTTAGGAGAGTACATGGGATTTTCGATACTGCCACGCGAAGACAGTTTTTTTATAATGCTAAGGGAAAGCTCAGCTAACCTGAAGGTTACGGCAGCTAAGTTACTCGATCTTATGGAGAACTATGAGGACGTTCAGGCTAAAGTGGAAGAGATCAGGCGCTTAGAGGAAGTTGGCGATGGTATCATTCATCGCATAATGACTCAGCTGCACAAAACATTTATTACGCCTTTGGACAGAGAAGATATAGCTCTAGTGGGTGAGCGCTTAGATGACGTATTGGATTGTATTGAGGAGGCAGCCCGCTACATGACCGAATATCATATTGATACTCCGACTGAAAGTGCTAGAGAACTCAGCCGGATAATCGTTAGGTCTGCTGAAACTTTGGATAAAGCGATGAGTGTATTGGGTAGCAGGGGGTCTAAGCTAAAGGAGCTTCTGGATCTCAAGGATCAGCTTAATACACTAGAGAATGAAGCCGATAGGGTTACAAGCAGAGCAATGGGAGAACTTTTCGAGTCATACACCGCAATTGATATCATAAAATGGAAAGAGGTTTATGGGCAGTTGGAGGGGGCTACTGACAGGTGTGAGGAAATAGCATCAATTTTAGAGGGGATAGTGATAAAACATGCCTGATCAGAGTCAAATACTACTTATTATCACGATAGGCTTAGCACTTTCCTATGCGTATGGTAATGGCCTGAATGATGCTGCTAATGCGCTTGCTACTATTGTGGCGACGCGTGTTCTTTCCCCTACAGCTGCTGTGATAATGGGCGGGGCAATGAACCTTTTAGGTGCCCTTACTGGCACTGCTGTAGCCAAGACTATTGGAAAAGGAATTGTTGATCCGGATTTCATGACTCAGACAGCAGTGATGGCTGCGATACTCTCCGCTGTAACATGGGTTATATTTGCTACCAGGTTCGGTTTCCCTGTCAGTGTTAGTCACTCTCTGGTAGCTGGTGTGTTAGGTGCTGGTATCGCCACTGCAGGCTGGGATAAAATCAACGAAACGGTCATGTTCAAAGTCCTTATGGCTTTGGCGTTCTCTCCTCTATTAGGATTTGCTGGTGCTTTTGTGGTAATGGTTATATTTTCGTGGGCGCTACGGAATTGGACTCTTTCAACTGCTAATTCTGTGTTTGGAAAGTTTCAGATACTTTCTGCAGCATTGTTGGCATATACCCATGGAAAGAATGATGCTCAGAATGCGGTAGGAATAATGGCACTAGGTTGGGCCGTATACTACTCAAGCGATGTTGTTGTGGAATCCTGGATGCAGGCGAGTGCCGGCATCGCGATCGGAATCGGAACTGCACTAGGTGGGTGGCGGGTTATAAATACCTTGGGCAATAAAATCACGAGATTGAATCCTGTTAGTGGGTTTACTGCGAACATGGCGGCTTCTGCTGTTATCGAGGCTGCTTCTAATATTGGATTGCCTGTCAGTACCACACATACCTCCAGTAGCGCGATTATTGGTGTGGGTTCAACGCGAGGGACCTCTGCTGTGAGCTTCGGTGTGATTCGAGGCATTTTCGCAGCTTGGTTGATAACATACCCGTTTTGTCTGATACTCGCTTGGATTCTGGCAAAGATTCTTGGGGCCGTATTGTAAGCAAGGAAGCTCCCGGCTCACCTTTTAGAGTGCCCGTTTATTTGGGAGCTAGTAATCTATAGGGGTTTCGAGCGTGGTATGCAGATTGTTCTTATCTGCTGATGCTGATACTCTGTCAGCGAGAACCTAAAAACTGTTGGAGGCTACGTATGACGAATGTAATGACAGTACTTGGCTCAGTGGACGTCAATGACCTTGGCTTTACCTTGATGCATGAGCACATACTTAATACTTCAGCGGGTATACCTCACGCCTTTCCCGAGCTCGTAAATCGTGAAGAGGCGATAGCAAGAGGTATAGAGGTTATGAAGAACGCAGCAGCAGAGGGCGTCAAGTCGTGCGTAGATGTTACTACCATGGATCTTGGGCGGGATATGATAGTAATTCGTGAGGTGGCTGAGCGTTCGGAAGTCAATATAATTGTTTGCACAGGTATATGGAGAGACATCCCGCGTGCTATAGGTATCGGCGTCACGCCAGACCAACTCGCCAGAGCATTTATCAGAGATATAGAAGTCGGTATCGAAAACACCGGCGTTAGAGCAGGGATTATCAAGGTGGCGACTGATTTGGAGCATATGACAGATGATGGGCTGACCCCAGCGAATGAGTTGGTGCTTAGAGCCGCTGCCAGAGCTTCTAATCACACAGGTGTTCCTATATCGACTCATACGGCCGCTCAAGCACGGGCAGGTGATAGGCAGGTGGAAATATTTCAGGATGAAGGAGTCCCACTCAACCGCGTTTATATCGGGCACAGTAATGATACTGATAACATTGAATACCTCACAGGGTTATTGGGAAAAGGCTGTTTTGTGGGTATGGACAGATATCCTGGAGGTCGGAATGGTGGCCTAAATTGGGAACAGCGGACTGAGGTAGTCAAACAGTTAGTAGACCTTGGATTTTCTGGTCAGGTTACGATGTCACATGATTGCGTGATAAATGGACTTAACCTACCAGAACGTGAAGTGGAGCGTAGAGCTTATAATCCAGATGATATCTCTTTTATAAGCAGAAATGTTCTCCCTAGACTAAGGGATCTTGGAGTAACAGAAGAGCAAATTAATTCTATGATGGTAAATGTACCACGACGCGTGTTTGGAGGAGAATAAGTCCCACATACCAGATTTTCTACTATCCTAATTGGATTCAAGGCCACCAGTTTGTCTTGGTCAACTTGGTAGGGGTCTTCAAGTAGGACCGTATAGGTTGTAACGGATTATATGGATGTGCGAATACTCTATAGTTGACCGCCTTATGGCGCGTACACTATTATTCGATTCTCATGAAGATACTTGGTGTGGAAACCTCTTGCGACGAAACTGCCGTCGCTGTAGTTGAAGATGGCCGTCGTGTTATTTCAAACGTAATCGCGTCTCAGGTGGAAATGCACGCTCGGTACGGAGGCATAGTACCTGAGCTAGCTTCTCGCCAACATATGTTGGAAATGATACCGACCATCGATTCAGTGTTGATACAAGGCCAATTGACGTGGGAGGAAATTGACACAGTAGCAGTCACGAACGGCCCAGGTCTTGCTGGAGCGTTACTTGTTGGAGTAAATGTATCTAAGGCTCTGGCATTTGCAAAAGACAAGCCACTGATTGGCATTAATCACCTTGAAGGCCATATTTACGCTAACTGGCTTGAAGGTAGAGATCCTGAAGCCGAGGTAGGCTTTCCACTGCTTTGCCTTATTGCTTCAGGTGGTCATACAGATTTGGTTATGATGGAAGGGCATGGAGAGTATGTGCTGCTAGGCAGGACTAGAGATGATGCTGCTGGAGAGGCTTTCGATAAAGCAGCAAGAGTTCTGGGCCTTGGATTTCCGGGTGGTCCTGCAGTGCAGCGAGCGTCAGAAGGAGCTGAATATCAAGAGGTTTTGCCTAGAGCTTGGCTCAGGGGTACACATGATTTCAGTTTTAGTGGGTTGAAGACAGCTATCTTGCATAAGGCTATGGATTTGGGTATATACCCGCAAGAAGAAGGTATTAGTCCAGATGTAAAGATTGTGACTGAACTAGCTGCCGCTTTTCAACTGTCTGTTGCTGATGTTATGACTGTTAAGACAATCAGCGCTGCTAAGAAATTTGGGGCGCGTGGGATTATGCTGGGTGGAGGGGTAGCAGCGAACAGCCAATTAAGGGCAATGTTTAAAGAAAGATCAACATTGCCGTTATTTATACCATCCCCTATTCTCTGCACAGATAACGGCGCTATGATAGCAGGATGTGCTCACTTTCAAACTGCTGTTAGTGGACCCTCATCGTGGGAACTGGATGTTTATCCGGGTTTGCAACTCGGTTGAGCTTTCCTACTTAGTTGGAGTTCAGCCCTAGACTGATTCGAATGTTCTTTCTCCGCAGTGATTCGTTTCCATGTTATTCCGATTTATTTGATTCAGATTCACTGGATACCTCAGTCGCTCCACTGATCCCAGGTTGAGGTAGCGCTGCTGATGAATCTAAATGGATAGGTTCATTTCGGGGGGTTAGCTTTTCTACATCGGTGGGTCCATGATATGAGGAGGTTGTCAATTCGCTTTCAGGCACCTCAGGTTGAGTTGCTGCAGGTTTCGTCAATGGTGATAGCTGATTGCTGTATGAGGCCTTAGCCTCGAAAAACCGTTTTACAAATGAATGGGCTTGGCTTGTTTTGTTTCCACTGTAGAGCAACACTACTATATCTTGTCCTGCACGTAGGGTAATCGAACCCTGCTTGGACAAGGAGATATGAGCTAAAAGTTGATAGGCACCGGTGATAGTCATTGCTGCTGCGAGAGCGATTGAGACTATGGGATGTGTTAATGTGGCCAGAGCTGCCCATGCTCCCGCAAAGAGTATGGCAATTCTTAGGAATGGCATTATACCCCTGGAAATGTGATTTATTTCTGCCAGTTTGATGTCGTCTAAAGCCAGAACGCTCATTGAGGAGGTTCTTCCTTTTTTTGATGCGTGTATTACACGGTGGCTTGTGAGGACTATTTTATTGCTTTCTCCTGCTACTCCATCCTTAAGTCCGCCGCGCTCACCGAAACTCAGAATGACTTCCTCGTTTTCGATTAGTGGTAATCGTAATCCTTCTATTTGATTTTGTGTCATTAGAAATTGAAAGAAGCCTATGCTTTTAGTATATCTCTTAGAGTATGGATATTAGTCGTAGCCTAAGGGTCATCAATGCGATAGTAGCATTGCACTAGATTAACATAAATCTCCTCTGGCGAGTTACATGTCCTATAAAATAATTACACAAGCAATTGGCCTGGCTTATATGTTTTATTGATGTGTTCCGTAACAGACGCGGAAAAGGTTGTAGCTAATTGCCATCTTTAGTCTCAGGCACTGAATGTGAGCGGGATGAACATTTGATAAGGTTGACCGTAATGTGCGCGGATGCTATCCTGCAGCTGAGAAAATACATAATGTGCTGAGGCCGAACACTGTATCCAGAAAGACCTGACTAACGTCATATTTAAAGGTGCAGCGGACCTACCCAGCGAAGGTACCACGAAGTCTATCCCCCAGGCTGGAGGCAAAGGAAAATGACTACTCCACCAGAAGATCCCCGGCAGTACACTCGTATCGGTGAGTTTCGTTTGGTTGTTGAAGACTGGATGGATGACAACGCTGTTATCCCAGATGATATAAGGATGCCAGGGAGAGGCGAGCCTCTGTCGCCAGCCCTGAAGGAATGGGCTGTTCAGTTCAAGAAGAAGCTTGGCGCTAAGGGATGGATTGCCCCAGATTGGCCTGTTGAGTATGGGGGTGGAGGATTGACTAGGAATCACGCCAGGATCATCGAAGAAGAATTAAGACGCCGCTCGCTACCAACCCTAGGTGTATCTCTGATGCATGCCGCAGCGATACGTGCATATGGCACTGAGGAGCAAAAGACAACACTGTTAGCTTCGTTGTTACGGGGCGAGCTCACGATGGTTCATGCTTTCAATGAGTTAGGGCATGGGTCGGATCTTAGTGCGAATGAAACTTCGGCAGTTAGGGATGGGGATGAATTTCTTATTAATGGGCGAAAGGATCAGATAACAAGCTTGTTGCCGCCAGACCTTGTACTCACGCTTGCTGTTACTGATCCTGATGCGCCTCCTGCCCACAGGTTCACTGTGGTCGTAGTTGATGCTAAAGCTTCTGGGCTGGTAGTAGAGGCAGAGAACCTCTTGGTGGGTGGCCGAGAATTCAGGTTCCTGTTCACCGATGTGCCGGCGGCAACTACTCAGATAGTCGGAGAAGAAGGTCAGGGGATAGAAATAGCTGAGATGATGGTTGCAATAGAGAACGGTGGTATGGCGACATTCTCTTTGGACCAGCAGGAGGAAGTTGAACGACGAGAACCTAAAACGCTGGGGAATCTGCTATAGGGTTTTGTAATTGTACCGTGCATATTTCAACCATAAACTAATGCCAGCGAATATAGGACGGTCTTTAGTTCAAATCCCTACTAAATTTGTCGACTAAGTATGTTAAAATCAGCTTGCATGAAGAGTGGAATAAACTCCTTAGGGATTCTTACAGGTAAATAAGTTTGTAATCTATATAGGTCTGCAGAGATTCTACAGGAGGAAAGTGAAACATGGCTACAAATACTGGATTAAAGGTGGTTGGCACACGGCCGATACGGCACGACGGTGTTGAAAAAGTTACAGGACAGGCCAAGTATGGAGCTGACTATCAATCGACGGGTGTCTTGCACGCGAAGGTGTTACGTAGCCCACATGCTCATGCGGTTATAAAGTCGATTAACACTGAGAAAGCAGCGAGCTATCCTGGGGTCAGAGCTGTTGTCACTAGCAAGGATTTACCTGAGCCGCCTGACCAGCCTGTATCACTTGGCGAGGGGCCGATGGTGAATATGAAATTCATCTCCTCCAATATACTCGCCAGAGACAAGGCTCTGTATAAGGGCCATGCAATCGCAGCAGTAGCAGCAGATAATCCTCATGTTGCCGAAGAAGCGATAGCGCTGATAGAGGTTGAATACCAGGTATTGCCGCATGTAATGGATGCAAGGGATGCCATGAAAGAAGGGTCCCCTATTCTACATGACTCTTTGACTACTAAATCCTTGGGAGAAGATACCGGTAAGGTTAGCAACGTAGCCACACATACTAGGTTCAATATAGGAGATGTGGAACAAGGATTCGAAGGGTCTGACGTGATAATTGAACGGGAATTTACCTCTAAAACCGTTCATCAGGGTTATATTGAACCTCAAAGCGCTGCAGCTATGTGGGGCGCGGATGGTGATGTTACCATCTGGGCAAGCACACAGGGTCACTTTGGAGTCAGACAGAACACAGCTGCTATCATCGGGGTACCAATCTCTCAGGTGAAGGTGGTACCTATGGAGATTGGTGGGGGGTTTGGTGGGAAGATACCTATATATATGGAACCAGTTGCTGCGATCTTGTCGAAAAAGGCGGGGCGTCCGGTTAAGATGGCTATGAGCAGGGCAGAGGTTCTGGAGTCGACTGGTCCCGGGTCAGGTACCTACACGTGGGTAAAGATGGGAGCCAAGAACGATGGTCAACTAGTAGCCGCACAGGCATACCTTGCTTTCGAAGCTGGAGGGTATCCTGGATCCCCGGTTACCGCAGGCGCAATGTGTATGTTTGCAACGTATAACATTGAGAATGCCTTGGTGGATGCGTACGATGTGGTAGTGAATAAGCCTAAGACGTCTGCTTACAGAGCACCAGGAGCTCCTCAGGCCACATTTGCCGTGGAGGTTGTGGTGGATGAAATATGTGAGCAATTAGGCATAGATCCACTTGAGTTCAAACGAATGAATGCCTCTAAAGAAGGGGATAGGCAAGTTACCGGAAATCCTTTCGGTAAAACAGGCAACCTAGAAGTAATTGACGCGGCTGTGACTAGCCCACATTACAAAACACCTCTAACTGGTAAGCACAGAGGCAGGGGTGTATCCTCGGGATTCTGGTTCAATGGAGGGATGCAATCTAGTTGCAATATAGCTGTCAATCCGGATGGTACTGTTAATTTGGTTGAAGGGTCAGTTGATATTGGTGGTACCAGAGCCGCGATAGCTATGCAGGCCGCAGAAGTACTAGGCCTCTCAGCAGAGCAAGTTCACCCGGTAGTGGCTGATACAGGCTCTGTTGGTTATACGGCTGTAACTGGCGGTAGTCGGACAGCTTTTGCTAGTGGTTGGGCCGCATACGAAGCTGCTCAAGACGTTGTCGGTCAAATGAAGGACAGAGTGGCTAAGCTTTGGGAAACTTCCATAGATGAGGTTGAATTTGAATCTGGAACGTTTACTCGCAAAGACAATCCAGAACAACAAATCACCTTTAAGGAATTGGCTGGACGTTTGATGGAAACCGGTGGTCCTCTTGTTGGAAATGGTACCGTTTCTCCCAGGGGTGTTGGAGCCGCTTTCGCTCACCATATTGTTGATGTGGAGGTGGATGTAGAGACTGGTAAGGTTGATGTTCTTCGATACACAGCCATACAGGATGTAGGGAAGGCAATACACCCCAGTTATGTAGAAGGACAAATTCAGGGTGCGGTTGCTCAGGGCGTGGGGTGGGCTTTAAATGAAGAGTATTTCTACAATGACAAAGGCACTTTGGCAAATGCGTCTTTCCTGGACTATCGTATGCCAACTTCGCTGGATTTGCCTATGATAGATACTATTTTAGTTGAGGTCGCTAACCCAGGACATCCTTATGGAGCAAGAGGGGTTGGGGAAGTACCTATCGTGCCACCACTTGCAGCCATGGCAAATGCAGTCTACCGAGCCATAGGTGTACGTATTAGGGAACTCCCGATGAACCCCGGGCGTGTACTCGAGGCTATCTGGGAGAAATCAGACGATTAGGGTAGAAGCATAGAACTTATAATAGGGGCCTGTGAACCTCTATGGATTTAGTGCCTTAGCTTTGGCTAGGGAATATGGTTACCTTCCGGCTCTCTCCTAGGCCAGCGCTTTCTGTTGTTACCCTAGTATTGCCCTCCAGGGCCATGTGAATCGCTCTACGTTCGTTTGCAGACATAGGCTCAAGAGTGATCGATTGTTTGGTGGATGCTACACGATCTGCCACACGCCCTGCGAGAGCTCTAAGGGAGGCGTATCGTCTTTCCCTATACCCTTCTACGTCCAAGATTACGCGCCCTTGATCTCTTCTACCGATGATGAGGTTTACCATGAATTGCAAGGCCCTAAGAGTTTCTCCTCGCCTTCCAATTAGCAGGCCAGAATCCTCTCCTTCGATATCCATCTCCACGATACCCTCCGAGCTTGATGACGATCTTACTGTAGCTAATGCAGAAACACCCATGGAGCGTAGCAAATTGTCTAGTGCTATCTTGGCTGCTTTTTCCAGATCTTGTGGCAGCGCGGATAGGGTTACCTTTATCCTTGCTGGCTCTGCTCCAAAGCCAAGAATACCGCCTTTACCCTGGCTAAGTACGTCTATTTCTACCTGGTCTTTCTCTACGCCGAGCTGGCCTAGGGCGATTTCTATAGCTTCCTCTACCGTTCTTCCGGTTACCTCGAGATTCGTGTTCATCTTGGTCTATCTCCTTCACTGACTGGTTTTCTGGGCCCTTTTGATCCTGAACAGCCTTAGGAGTGGGCAGCAGATTTCCCCAGCCTGTAATAAAGTACTGTATACCCATCTGGATCAAGTTTGAGGCAACCCAGTATAAGGATAATCCACTGGGTAGCTGAAACGAGAAGAACATGAGCATCATTGGCATCATCCAGAGCATCATGTTGGCTGTTTGCTGTTGTCTGGGGTCAGTAGATGGCATCATGGACATCTTCTGGACGGCCCACATAGATACTCCTACGAGAACTGGTAAAACAGGCGTTCTATCTGGTTGAGCTAGGTCCAACCAAAGCATACTGCTATCTAATGGAACAACCTTATTAACTAGTGGTAGCCATGGATAGAGCTTTTGCGATAGGCCTACCAGAGAATCTGGATTGGCTGGTAGGGTTTGGATTATTGCCTGATATAATCCAATCCATACGGGCATTTGAATAAACATGGGCCCAAGGCACCCAAGCGGGTTGATGCCATTTTCCTTGTATATACGCATTGTTTCTTGAGAGATGCGAGACTTGTCGTTGGCGTATTTTTGTTGGAGATCTTTAATTAGAGGTTGGACGGTGGACATTTTCTTTGTCATCCTGATTTGTCTGAGAGTGAGTGGCAATGTCACCACTCTAATCAATACAGTGAAGACAAGTATACTGATTCCAAAATTGGAGAATAGGACAGCGTACAGCAGTATTAGGCTGTTTATCATAGGTCCCAGTATTACCTGGTTCCAAATAAATCCCAGGAACTCCAAGGTCATGCACCTCGCCGTCTAAATTTTAGGCATCTAACCTGATATCTTGCGCCATTTTCGAACGTGTTATTCATATTGGGAAACCATGTAATCGTATGAGTAGCGATTACTGACATGGTTGGGTAGCTCCCTTGGTTTCGCGGCACCATATCTCGGTCCAGAAGCCGTCTTTAAGGCTTGCGGCTCGTATAGTATGATTCATAGCACTGAAGTATACCATTGACTCAGAAGCTGCGATCGGGGCGCGAATACGATCTTTGGCTGAGAATGAGCGTATTTCTCGTCCGTCTTGAGCACGTATCAGATGTATTTCCCCTTCGTCATTGGCCACTACAATGCCCTCTGGGATAACGGCGGGACTCGACATGATAGGACTCTCTGTGTTGAAAGGAATTGGCCATACCTGGGCCCCTGTAGCAGAGTTTAGTGCATATAGGTAGCCATCTAATGATCCTACAAATATTGTAGATTCGTCGGGTGAGGCTACTGCTTTTGTCCAAAACCAGTTTTGTGCTTCGAATGGCTTAACCCAAGCTTGTTGGCCAGTACTGGCCTTTAGAGCGTAGAAGTGTCTATCGAATGATCCGATGTATATTTGGCCATTGCTTACGAGAGGTGTGGATGCGACCGCCCCGCCGGTCAAGAATCTCCAGATTTCTTGACCTTGCGATCTGTTATTTTGATTAGAAAGGGAAACCGCGTATACGGTATGGTCTAAGGATCCGAAATATACGATATCTTCGTGTATGGCCGGGGTGGACCATATGCTATCGCCGGTTGTGAATCTCCATTTCTCGGTACCGTTCTTGGCATCTATGGCATAAAGGTTTCCGTCAGATGATCCTATAACTACCGTATCTTCGTGAACAACAGGAGATCCTACTATAGTGCCTTCGGTTTCAAATCTCCAGTTCTGACGTTGTGTCGCGGTATTTATGGAGTACAGCGTCCCGTTGAGCTTACCGTCAGATGATCCATATGCTCCGATGAATACTGAGTCGTCTTTTATGGCAGGAGCCCCGTATATTCCTTGAAGTTCCGGCTCGTCGCCATTAGGAAACTGCCATAAAAGTTGTCCGGTGTCTTTATGTAATGCCAATAGCTTGGCATCCAATGAACCTACGTATAAGGTGTCGCCAGATATTATTGGTCCAGACCAACCGGATGTAGCCCTGAAGTTTTCCATGCCACATGCCGGGAAAATGATCGCAGCGAGCAACAATGCAACCATCCATCGAACCGCATGCAATTTCACTTTTGGCGTATCCTTCCGATATGAGTAGCTACGGGACAGGGTCTGCACCCATGTGCCCGAACGGGCTACATCTAATTAATCTACCTAGAGTCATCATCGATCCTCGGCGTATTCCGTATCTAGAAAGCGCTTCATGCGCGTAGTGCGAACAACTTGGTTGGTATCGGCAAAATGATGGGAGATACGGCGATACAGCGATTTGGTATATTTTAATCGTTGCTAGCGCTATTTTATTCATTAGGGTTTAATCTCAGTGCCTGGCATATGTGACAGGAGGTTCGCCCTGCCAAGAAGGCTCATTGCTGACTTTTCAATTTCTTTGTAGCTAGAAGATCCGGATTTTGCTCTTGCTATGATGACCACGTCCAACCCACCTTGGATGTGCGATGTTCTCATTATTTCTCTGAGTCGTCGCTTGGTTTTGTTCCTAACTACAGCGTTACCAGTCCTTTTGCCGACCGAGAAGCCGAACCGGCTTCTGTCACTAGTTCCATTAGAGACAACTCTCAGAACTAGGAGGTCATTGGCCCACGACGTTCCAAATCTATGTACATTCGAAAAGTCGCGTGATTTCCTGAGGCGTAGATCCTTTTGCATAGAACCAAGCGCTGGCTCGGAGAGCTGTTGCGTGTCGGCTTTTAGACAGTAAGCTTTTCCCGACCTCTGAATCTTCGCCGTCTTAGCACGTTTTGTCCGCCTCTGGTTTGCATTCGGGCGAAGAACCCGTGAGATCGCTTTCTTCGTCTAACTTTTGGTTGATACGTTCTTTTAGGCATATCTAATCGTTCAGATTATAAATCTCTATTATATTAGGTGTCAATTAGGAGTGATAAACAAAATACGAGTTTGGTTTTGACCTATGCCATCTACAGTATTACAATGGCTTTCGATTCTTTGGTGGCCTTTGCCCGGTGGTGCAGCGGTAGCACAGGGGACTTTGAATCCCCTGCCCCTGGTTCGAATCCAGGCCGGGCAGCCATAAATATAGGGCGGTATACTTTTGACCTAACCAGGTCAGGCAGTCGCTCTAAACCCCTAACGCTGCTTTGGCATTGTCAAGATCATAGGCTACTATTACCAGTCTTGAATTTGTTCCCATGTAGACCATATGGATATTGATGCCAGCGTCTGCGACGAGTCTCGCTTTCCTACCCATTTCTCCAGGGAGATCTTCCATGTCAAGGGTAATCACTTCCCGTTCTTCAGCTATTTCTATGCCGTTCTCTGCTAACACGCGCCGAGCGTCTGTGACTTCATCTAGAAGGACATGCAGATAGCTTTTGCCTCCAGATGGGAAAGAACAGTATCCTTCTATGTTAACTCCTGCGTTGCCTAACACCTCTCCTACTTTAGCCAAGGTACCAGGTAGGTCGTCAATTACAACAGTTATGTCGTAGGACATGATATGCCTCCTCTATCTCGTTCGTATTTTGGTTAAGCTCTTTTGCTTATGACCCTGTATCTGTATTAGGGTCGCTGTAGTGTTTATCTGCATAAATTATCCCCTCTTTGACCATTTATGAAAATATATTTTGGTCAATATTTTCTCTTAATTTGTGAAATACAGCATAACTGGTTCGTTATTTCTATATCAACAGTGGTAATATCTCTCTTATCATTACAAGAATGCAGATGTACGGAGAATTACTTTGGATTGGGTATCGGTATCGCTGCTTAGCGCGTTCCTGTTTGCTATAGTTGCAGTTCTTGATAAGAAACTCCTGGCTGCATACATGCCAGTTAGGGTTTTCTGTTTCTTGGTAGGGTTACTACAGTTTCTGATGGCGGCTTTGATATTAGTGATCGATCCATGGGACTCAAGCCCAAGTTTGGCAATGTTGCTGATTGGTATGAGTTCAGGCTTATCCTGGGGTTTGGGGACGATGTTGATGTTCTATGGTTTTAGCCGTCTGGAGGTATCGCGGGTTATTCCAATTGCGCATACTTATCCAGTATTTGTGGCTATTATGGCTTCGATATTCTTAGGAGAAAATCTTTCGGCTTTTCAGTGGGGTGCTATATTCATTACCGTGGTTGGAGCAGGGCTAATTACGACTAGCCCTGGGCAGCAGACCACCAGCACTAGCAAGGCTTTCGTTTATCTTTTGGTATTACTTGGTAGTGTGTTGAATGCTATCGCAAACGTGACATATAAATACGCCTTGGATGGGATAGAGTTTTGGGATTTATTTGCAATGAGAGCTGTGTGCTTAGGCTTGGTACTATTTGTAGCAGGTTATCAGGCTGGAGTTGTCAGTCAAGTAAGGCGTCTCGCATCTAATATGGCTTGCGTTAGGGTTTTCGTCATAGCTGAAATAGTGGTGGCACCTGTAGCCATATTAGCGATGTTGGGGGCACTTTACCTAGGGCCAGTTTCATTGGCCTCAACTCTTATTTCTGTTCGTCCGCTTTTTGTATTAGCTATAACTGGCATTTTGAGCATACCAGTGTTGAGATTTTTGGATGAGCCTTTTACTAGAGAAACTTTGCCGTTGAAACTGCTCTCGACTTCTATGGTTGTGGCTGGTGTAGCGGTTCTAACATTGGCTTAATTCAGGTTTAGTCAGAATTATATCAAGGTGCAGAATTCAGTAGAGTGATAGAAGGCTTATATCCAACGCTATAAAAGTTGAGATAATATGCCATCCTAGGAAGCAGGATATCTTGAAAGTCTGTTTTCTTCTTTAGTCATAATTTCTATAAGTGCAGGGCATCCTGTGTCCATAGCTTCTAGTGCACGATTAATAGCTGGGATTATTTCCTGAGGCACCTCGACCCGTTCAGCATGGGCTCCCAGTGCTTTCGCCAGATCGGAGTAGTTACCATAGAGGTTTGTAAAGCCAAAACGCTCAGTGGCAATAGGGTAATTTTTGGAATACCCGCTGAGTACGTGGTTGTTTAGTACTATAGTCAATATAGGTATCTTCAGCCTGACAGCGGTCTCTATATCCATGCCGGCCATACCTATAGCTGCATCTCCCATTATGTTTATCACTAGTTTGTCAGGGTCTCCAAGTTTAGCCCCCATAGCTAGTCCTAGGCTATATCCAAGCTGAGATGAGTTACCCCAACCTAGGTAGCCTCTGGGGCATATCGTTTCATAGAAGGGGATTGTCTGGTCTCTTGGATGTCCGGAGTCATGTGTCACAATCGTGTTGGACCTATCCACTGCTTGCATAATATCCCAGATTACTCTGTAAGGGTTAATGGGTACTTCATCGGATGTTAGGAGTGGCATCCATTCAGATAGCCACTCTTCTTTAATTGTTTTAACCTCTTCTGCTTTCGATTTATTACCGTTGAGTTTTTCGTTACTAGCCTGGGTTTTAGCTTCAGAGATGAGTTGTCGGAGGACTAGACGAGCATCACCAATTATTGCGTGATCTATTTGCTGTTCTTTATTCAGGTCTTTCTCGTCAATTGTGCATTGAATCAATGTTTTTCCTGGCGGAATCCCTACTGAAGCAAGATTGGTAGTGAAGCTGCACCCTATACCTAATACTAAATCAGCTTTGTCTAGGAAGTGTCTGACCATCTTAGTCATAGTACTTGCCCCGGTTCCTAGCGATAAAGCATGATTTTCTGGGAAAGAACTCTTGCCAGTGTTTGTTGTCATCACGGGTATGTCTAGCAATTCAGCGAATTCTACTAGTTCGGTAGATGCTTCCGCCCAAAGCACTCCCTGGCCAGCGTATATTATGGGATTCTTGGCTGCGAGCAATGCTTGCATTGCAGCCGAGACATCTGCTTGGTCACCAGCACTTTTAAATCCCTTAACGGCTCTATAATTGAGGGCAGTCCCGCCTATACTTTCTTGAGAAACGTCAGCAGGTACTTGTAGCATAACTGGTCCTAGCCTGCCAGATCTTAGAAAGGTATATGCTCGCCGCATCATTTCTGGGATTCGGTCGACTTGGTTCACTAGTGAAGCCCATTTTGTTACGCTTCTGTAGGCTGATATAGCATCAAAGTCTGGTGGTTGGCCAGATTTTGATCGCGCTGTACCACCAGGAATTACTAGTATTGGTGTTGACTCCGCGTATGCGTGAGCCACCCCGGAAAATGCATTTTCAACCCCTGGGCCAGACTGAGTAACTACCACGCCAATTTTGTGGCCATTACTTACACGCGAGTATCCGTCAGCCATGTTTACCGTGGTTCTTTCAGTTCGTGACATTATCGGCTTGATACCCGCTATTGCAGCGCTTTCTATCAGCGTGTTAGCAGGATAGCAGAACAGGTATTCCGTTCCTTCGAGTTTCATAATTTCAGATATCACTTGATTGCCTATCATATTTAATCCACTCCTTTTACGGTGACCCGAAATGTAATTTCTAGACTAAGATTATATCCAAGCTATTAGGTGGTTTATTTTTTGTTTGCTAGCATGCTTGCTGGCAGGTAGAGCCAATGGCATTTATCTTGTCAGTTTGTTATCAATGTCCTGAAGAATGCGATAGCGCGTGGCCATGAGTCGCTTGCTGCCTTGATATCATAGCCGCTTTTGTTGGTGTCATTGAAAAACCCGTGCGCAGCCTTCTCGTATATGTGGAGTTCAATAGGTTTGTTGTGGTTGATCAGAGTTTCTTGGAGTTGGTTAGCCCTTTCAGACTCACCTTCACCGTAGAATGCTAAGACGGGCGAGTGGATAGATTCCAGTCTAGATGCTGGGTTGGGAAGGCCGCCATAATAAACTATCGTTGCAGCAACGCTATCATTTCGGATAGCTGTAGTTAAGGCCAAACCACCTCCCATACAGAAGCCTATGCAGCCAAAATGCGGCCCAGCCGCGAATGGCTGTTGTGTGAGCCAATGGGCAGCACCATCTATTTCTTTGGCAGCTTTGTCATATTCAAGGCTCATGGCCAGTTTTCTGGCTTCATCTGGTTCGGATGTAATTTGGCCGTGGTATAGGTCAGGTGCTAGAGCTGCGAAGCCTAACCTAGCTAATCTTTCGGTGATGTCTTTAATATGCTCATCTACACCCCACCATTCTTGAATGACAATGATGGCTGGGCTTTGGACCTTGTCAGTTGGATAAGCTAGATATCCGTTTGCGATATCACCGTTAGATTTGAAACTGACGGTTGCAGTGGAGATCTGATCTGGCATATTACCCTCCTGCTCTTACAGCATTTTCATCAAACTTACTATTATGTCCTCATTAATCTGCTGATTATGGTGCAGGACTATAGGAGCTAGACTTGATGCTTTTAATATTCATACCAGCCTTTTCCTGTTTTTCGACCCAATTGTCCAGCTGCAACCATTCGCTTTAGCAACTGACTGGGCCGATACTTGGAATCTCCGGTTCGGGCGAATACGGAAGAGATTTCGTGGAGTGTAATGTCTAGTCCTACCAAATCCATTAGTTGGAATGGTCCCATGGGATGATTAAGGCCTGAACGGACGCACTCATCTATATCTTCTTTAGTGGCGACTCCTTCTTGTAGTAAGAAGGTGGCTTCGTTTAAGAATGGAGCAATAAGTCTATTGACTACAAAGCCCGCTGAGTCTGTCATTATTACAGGACGTTTCCCCAGAGATTCTGTTATTTGCACTATAGACTGAATTGTCTCCTCGCTTGTGTGATAGCCTTTGACTACCTCAACTAGGTTCATAGCATACGGTGGGTTGAAGAAGTGCATTCCTATAACCTTTTCTGGCCGATTGGTGGCCGTAGCCAGTTCAGTGATTGGAATAGTGGAGGTGTTGGATGCCAGTATAGATTCAGCGGGTGCTAGCTGGTCGAGCTTTTTGAGAAGCTCTTCTTTGGGCCCCTGTTCCTCCCATATGTTTTCAATTATGAGTGGAGCTTGGGCACCTTCTTCCAGATTTAGGGTGGTTTGGATATTCTTGATGGCGGCATCTTTTACGGATTCTTCGACAAATCCTCTTTGGACACCGCGTTCGAGCCCCGCGGTTATCCTTTGTACGGCCCTGTCTAGCTGATCTTGTCCTACGTCCACTAGGATGATTTCATAACCATTTTGAGCGGCGATTTGAGCTATACCAGCTCCCATTATTCCCGAACCGATTATTCCAATACGCTGTGTCATATGGCCCTCCTAGTATATTAAGTGAATATGTAACCCTAGCGAATTATAGTCTAAGCCATTGATATGGTAAATCAACCTAGACCTTCAATTAGCCGAAAGTTGTTTATAGGGTGTGGGAGAGCAGGGTATTTTGTACTTAGAGTTGTACTAATTTCACTTGGTACACATTTGGTAAGGCTCTTATCTCGTCCAGAACTTGTTCTGGCATCGGATCATCAAGCCCCAATATCATTGTAGCCCGGCCTCTAGGTTCCTTTCGGCCTACTTCCATGAAACCTATATTGATATCTTGTTCACCCATTATGGTGCCCACAGATCCTATCATACCAGGCCTGTCTTGGTGGTCTGTGAAGAGCATGTAACCAGTGTCAGCTACAATGTCGATCCAGTAGTTGTCGACTTGGACGATGCGGGTCTGGTCCCGCATATGGGCTCCTGAAACTACAGTTGTACCTTCGGATGTGGTGACTTCTATAGTGATTAAATTTCCGTATTTTTCCACCGCTGGTCCTTTTTGTTCCGTAAGCCTTAGGCCACGTTGATCTGCTATCACACTGGCGTTTACAAGGTTTACTTGCTCATCACTAACTGGTCCTAGCAATCCCATAAGTGCCGCAGCCTTTAGAATATTTGTATCGTATGTCGCAATTTCCCCATTATATAGGAGGCTTATTGCCATTAGCTGTCCTTCAGCCAGTTGGGAAGCAAGTCGTCCAGCATACGATGCTGCCTCTATGTATGGAGCTAGGATGGTCTGGGTTTCTGGGAGAACAAAAGGTGCATTGACTGTATATATTGCCCCATCGCCTTTAAGAACGGATATAACCTGTTCAGCCACTTCTTTGGCGACTGCCGCTTGTGCTTCTTGAGTCGATGCGCCGAGATGTGGGGTCACTATTATTTTCGGGTTATCTAGAAGTGGGTTATTTGTAGGAGGTTCCTCTGAGAACTCATCGAGTGCTGCTCCGGCTATTCGGCCTTCTTCAACAGCCTTAAGGAGCGCCTTTTCGTCAACCAATTCCCCCCTAGCGGTGTTTAGAATTCTCGCAGTGGGTTTCATTGTGGATATTTCTTTTTCGCCGATTAGGCCGCGTGTTGTGTCTGTAAGAGGAGTGTGCAAGCATATAAAATCAGATTCTTGAAAAATCTGGGCTAGTGGAGCAAGATCTATGCCTAAGGATTTGGCGTGGTCTCGTGATACGAATGGGTCGTAGCCCAAAACTCGCATCTGGAGGCCAATGGCTCTTTTTGCCACTTCTGCGCCGACCTTTCCTAACCCGATAACTCCAAGCGTCTTATTACTCACCTCGACTCCAGTGAAAGCACTGCGAGTCCACTGTCCGCTCTTGAGAGACGAGTTGGCTTGTGGGATATTTCTGGCTAGAGACAACATCATTGCTATTGTGTGCTCAGCCGCTGCTAAGGTGTTGCCAGTAGGTGCATTTACCACAGCGATGCCTCTTCGGGTAGCAACTTCCAGGTCAATGTTGTCTACGCCAACGCCAGCCCTTCCTATAACCGATAAAGCTGTACCTGCATCAATAACATCCGGTGTTACCTTGGTCTCACTACGCACCACCAGTGCGTCGTATTCGGGTATTATGCTGATTAGTTCTGCCGGTGTCATTCCCAGCTTGACGTCTACATCACCGTGGGCCTTCAGCAATTCAATGCCTTCGTTTGCCAACGGATCTGAGATAAGGATTCTTGCCATTACTCTCCTTATGGCGATGGTGGAGTTCTATTTTATGTTTATGCTTACGGTAGGTCGCTATATTTTTGCGGCCATTTTAGGAAGAACTTGTCCTATCGCATCTACTGATTCAACCACTTCTTTTTCTGATACGTAGCCCAAATGACCTATTCGGACTATTTTACCTTCAAGGCTTCCCTGTCCTCCTGCGAGGACGACCTCGTGATTGTTTTGTACCTCTCGGCTCAATTCTCTTCCGTCTATACCTTCTGGCATAGTGATTGCTGTAACTGTGTTGGAGGCACATCCTTCATCCGCGAACAATTGAAGCCCAAGTTGTTTGATGCCTTCTCTAGCTACGCTGCCCATTCTGGCATGGTGTTGGTATATGCTGTCCATTCCTTGATCCAACATCGCCTCAAGTGCTACATCTAGGCCGTATATTATACTGACGGCCGGCGTCCAAGGGTTTTGGCCACGTTCATAGTATGTTTTGGCTCTACCGAAATCCCAATAGAAGCGCGGCATAGTGGCTTTATTAAAGGCGTCCCAAGCTTCTTTGCTGACGCTAACAAATGCCAATCCGGGAGGTACCATATATCCCTTCTGAGAGCCACTTATTACTACGTCGCAGCCCCAGTCATCTGTGTAGAAGGGTAATGAAGACAAGCTACTAATAGCGTCTACGATTAGTAACTTTCCGTGACCCTTGACTACTTTGCTTATTGAAGCCATATCATTAGTAACTGCCGTTGAGGTCTCGTTGTGAGTGATGAGTACGGCTTTTATATCTTGGTTTTCTTTTAGCGCTGTGTCTATGGCGTCGGAAGTTGCAGCAGTCCCCCACGTAAATGGGAGGCGTATTACATCTGCCCCGTGAATTTCTGCGATTTGCGCGAATCTATCACCAAATACACCTACGGAAACGCTGAGAACCTTTTCGCCTGGGGAAAGCACGTTAACAATAGCGGCTTCCATACCACCAGTGCCAGAACCTGTTAGGATTAGCAGGTCATTTTCTGTACGGAACACTTTCTTGAGGTTATCGGTAACTCGAAAAATCATGTCTCGAAATTCTGGGCCGCGGTGATTTATCATCTGTTTTGTCATGGCTTCTAGTACATAATCCGGACATGGCGTTGGGCCAGGTATACGTAGGTTCATCTAACATCCTCCAAACTCCCGATTTACTAACAATCTTCAATTATTGGTAGGCACTTTGTAAAAAATGCGCGCCAGACAGGGTAGCTTCGGCGTTTCAATTCCCAGACTTCATTCTTGCTTTCGGAGCCTTACTAGAAAAACTATACAAGCGTTTGGCGTGTCATGGGATTTGGTCCACTCAGCATTGACCTTCTGAAGACCTCGTGAATTTTACCACACCAAATCGCTTATCCCAAATTTTTTACAGCAATTTTCTGGCCAATTTCAGATTGACTGACGATTTAGTTTGTGGAGTAGTCTGATCTTAGCCGTTGGAGATAATGTAATTACAAAGTTTTTGGACTTACTATTCTGAAGAAGCGCCGCTTGCCAGCTTGGATCAATGATCCAGTGTATAGGGGGCAGTAACGCTCCTCCAGAGTGCTTCCGTCAATTTTGATGGCTTTTTGTTCAAGAAGACGTTTAGCTTCGCTAGTGCTTTTACTAAGTTTCAGGTCTACAAGGAATTGAACCAAGTCGACCTTCTCGCCTGTGTCAACTTGCATCGGCGCTGGTATCTGGGTTATTGCCTCTGCTGGGATTTCACCTCTCTGGACCACACTTTCAAAACCTGACTGGGACTCAATCGCGGCTTTCTTGTCGTAATATTGTAGTACTATTTCACTTGCTAACTTCTTTTTTAACTCCATAGGGTTGACTGACTCGGAGGCTAAAGCCTTTTTCATTTCATTTATGTCTGTATCGGGGATGTCAGTTAATAATTCGAAATAGTCCATCATAACCGAATCTGAAATTGACATTATCTTACCGTACATTTCATCGGGAG
>CAZNIG010000008.1:0-34993 GCA_964573055.1 uncultured Dehalococcoidia bacterium | reverse complement strand
CAAGGCCCATGGAGCGTGTTCTCGAGACGAACCACTACCGAAATTCCGCCCTGCAATCAGTACACTGGCGCCCTGATAACTCGGCTTGTTTAGTTCGAATTCAGGATCAGGTTGTCCATCTGGCAGAAACCTCCATCCTGGCTGCGAGAATAGAAACTGACCAAACCCGCTACGTTCTATCCTTTTAAGGTGAACTGCAGGAATTATCTGATCTGTGTCCACGTTCTCTCTATCTAAGCTTGCCACTACGCCATTTAATTTTATAAAGGGCTTCATAAAAGACCTCTCCTATTTTTTAGGGTACCCTGTGGTTTTTAGTTGACCAAGGTACAACACGTGACTATTTCCAATCTCTAATATCAACAAAGTGCCCAGCAATCGCGGCAGCTGCGGCCATTTCTGGACCAACCAGATGCGTTCTACCGCCTGGTCCTTGACGACCTTCAAAGTTCCTGTTAGAAGTGGAAGCTGCCCTCTCACCAGGCTTTAGTATATCAGGGTTCATACCAAGACACATGGAACAGCCCGCCTCACGCCATTCGAAACCGGCATCCCTGAATATACTATCCAGTCCCTCTTTCTCAGCTTGGACTTTCACTGTAAACGAGCCTGGTACGACCATAGCATGCACGGACGAGTTTACTTTTCGGCCTTTCACCACTTCTGCCGCCGATCGCAGATCCTCAAGCCTTGAATTTGTACATGATCCTATAAACACTTTGTCTAACGAAATATCCTGAATAGGTGTGTTAGGCCTAAGGTCCATATATTCAAGAGCCCTTGCCGCAGCGGCCTGTTCACTAGATGTACCGAACGAACCAGGATGTGGTACATGACCAGCCACAGATGCCACCATACCAGGATTGGTTCCCCAACTAACGAACGGGGTAAGAGATTTAGCATCCACCTCCACCAACTTATCGAAGTGAGCTCCCGGATCAGATGCTAGCTCCTTCCAAATTTCCGTAGCTTTGTCAAAGTCTAGACCCTGGGGTACGTTCGGCCTACCTCGCATATAGTCGAATGTAGTCTCATCAGGAGCAATCATACCAGCTCTAGCTCCGCCTTCAATTGACATATTACAAACCGTCATACGACCAGCCATAGATAAGGACCTTATTGCTTCTCCGGTGTACTCTATTACGTGACCGACTCCACCCCCAACACCTATCTGCCCGATAATTGCAAGAATCAAGTCTTTTGCTGTAACTCCGAAAGGCAACAAGCCGTTTATCCTGATTTCCATATTCTTGGGCTTTTGTTGCAATAGGCACTGAGTGGCAAGCACGTGCTCAACTTCAGACGTGCCGATCCCTAGTGCAAATGCGCCAAATGCACCGTGAGTTGAGGTGTGGCTATCTCCGCAGACTATAGTCTTACCTGGCTGGGTATATCCCTGTTCTGGCCCTATCACGTGCACAATACCTTGGCCTGTACTGAACATATCAAAATACTTAATACCAAATTCCTTAGCATTAGCGTTCAGAGTCTCTATCTGTTTACGGGAAATTTCATCTGATATCGGTACAGATCTATCAGTTGTTGGGACATTATGATCCACGGTTCCAACAGTGAGGTCTGGCCTACGTACGCCACGGCCTGCCAGCCTTAGACCTTCAAAAGCCTGAGGCGAGGTCACTTCATGTACTAAATGTAGGTCTACATAAAGCAATGTGGGTTTTCCCGGTTCCTGATGGACTACATGACTGTCCCATATCTTATCGAACATAGTTTTGGACATCGACTTCTCCTTAATTATCTGACGGCCTAGCTGACTAAATGGCCCGTGCTATGACTACTACGTACTAGAAACGGACGCGGTACGCCCAATGGCCATCAACTTGTTCAGGGCGTTGAGATACGCCTTTGCACTTGCAACAAGTATGTCAGTAGATGATCCTCTACCAGTGTAAATCTTGCCTTCTTTTTCCAAGCGTATGGTAACATCTCCTATCGCGTCAGTGCCTTCTGTGACAGATCCTATTGATAGTTCAACTAGAGTGTTCGGAACCTGTAGAATCCTATCAATCGCAAGGCAGACAGCATCAACCGGGCCTGTACCTATGGCAGCATCTGTTAGTACGTTGCCCGTAGGATCTGTCAAACGAACTGTAGCAGTGGGTATGTCATGGTCACCACAAGAAACCTGAACATGCTCCAGCTTATAAAGTTCATCGTCAGACCTACGCTTATCACTCATAAGAGCTTCCAAGTCTAAAGCTGTAACCTCTCGCTTTTTATCAGCAAGTTCTTTAAATGCTTCAAAAACTTGATTGAGCTCATCTTGGCTTAAACTATACCCCAATTCTTCCAATCTCGCCCTTAGCCCAGCCCTTCCGCTGAGCTTGCCTAGCACCAAGGAACTACCTGGTATGCCAATAGATCTAGGATCCATTATCTCGTAGGTACTTCTCTCTTTTATCACACCATCCTGGTGTATCCCAGAAGCATGACGAAAAGCATTCTGGCCTACAACAGCTTTATTCGGCTGGACAGAAAAACCCGTTATATCGCTTACCAGACGACTTGCCCTATAGAGTTGTGTGGTATCGACACCCACAGTTACTCCGAAAAAGTCTTTCCTGGTAACTAACCCCATGATTACTTCTTCTAGGGAAGTGTTGCCGGCTCTTTCTCCCAAGCCATTAATGCAACCCTCAACTTGTCTTGCTCCAGCCTTTACAGCCGCAAGGCTGTTTGACACAGATAACCCTAAGTCATTATGACAGTGAACAGATAGAACAGCCTGTTCGATATTAGGAACGTTCCTCTTTATACCCTCCAACAGGCCAGCAAATTCCTCAGGAATCGTATACCCGACGGTATCTGGCACGTTTACAGTAGTGGCTCCAGCCTTTATAGCCTCAGTCAGAAGAGTATAAAGAAATTCAGGCTGCGTTCTAGTCGCATCCATAGGCGAAAATTCCACATCGTCATAGTATGACTTAGCACGTGCAACAGCTGCTATAGCCATATTTATCACCTCATCACGATTCTTCCTAAGTTGATGCATGATATGAATGTCAGAACTAGATATAAAAACATGAATTCTCGGCCTAGATGCGTCTTTCAGGGCTTCGGCAGCACTATCCACGGCATCAAGATTAGCGTGTGTCAAAGAAGCAATTATGGGTTTTCGAATCTCTCGTGCAATTGACTGTACGGCCAAGAAATCCCCAGGAGAACTAGCCGCGAATCCTGCCTCTATAACATCTACCCTGACCCTTTCAAGTTGTCTGGCTATTTCAAGTTTCTCATCCAAGGTCATAGCTGCACCAGCAGCCTGCTCGCCATCTCTCAGTGTGGTATCAAATATTATTACACTGTCATTTTGTTGCATATCGGAGTCTCCTTTGCAATCTCCCCGAAATCTGATGCCCAAAGGCTACAGATCAAAGACATTTTTGAATCTCAAGATAAGGTATGGGGCTTGCGATTAATCGCGATAAAACCTAGAGAGGAGGAGAGCTCTAAAGGGTAACGCAGTCCGCCGAAACGACCATTGCCATAAGCCGTTCCTGTTGGCGAACCACGCTTGGTACCTCTTGATAAAGAATATTCATTAGAATCGGTGCGCACATTGTAGCAAATCAGGTTTATTTTAGGAAGCCCATCATATCCCTGAGAGTTTTTCCGACTTTTTCAATAGGGTGCTCTAAGTCCTCCCGGCGTAGAGAATCGAAGCGTGGCCTTCCCTCATCATTCTCTGCTATCCATTCCCTGGCAAAGGATCCATCTTGAATCTCACTTAGAATAGCCCTCATATTATCCTTCACCCTTGGATCAACCACTCTAGGCCCACGAGAGTAATCTCCATATTCAGCGGTATCGCTGACCGAATATCTCATATACTCTAGTCCACCCTGATATATAAGATCAACTATTAGCTTTAGCTCGTGAAGACATTCGAAATATGCGGATTCCGGCTGATATCCCGCCTCAACCAATGTCTCGAAAGCTGCCTTTATAAGACCAGTCACACCCCCACATAGAACAACCTGCTCACCAAACAGGTCTGTCTCTGTTTCTTCCTTAAATGTAGTATCTAATACTCCAGCTCTTGTACAGCCAATTCCCTTGGCATACGCCAGTGCGTCCTGTACAGCATTTCCTGAAGGATCTTGATGAATGGCCAGTAGGCCTGGCACACCAGCCCCTTGAGTAAATATTTCTCTGACTCGGTGTCCAGGTGCCTTGGGAGCAATCATGGATACATCCACGTTTTCTGGAGGGGCAATTTGCCCATAGTGAATATTGAAGCCGTGTGCGAACATGAGAGTTTTCCCACTCTTCATGTGTGGTTGGATAGACTCCCTATATATTCTTGCCTGCAAATGATCTGGAACAAGCATCATCATCATATCGGCCTGCTGTGCAACTTCATCAACTGTAGCAACGGTTAACCCTTCACCCTCAGCCTTCTCCCAACTCGAGCTTCCTTGATAAAGCCCTACTAACACGCTTATCCCGCTGTCTCTTAGACTTAAGGCGTGCGCATGACCTTGACTGCCATACCCAATAACACCCACTGTTCTGTTTTCCAGAACCGATATATCCGCATCATTTTCATAGTACACAGTTGCCATAATCTAACCTCCTTCAATCTCACAGGTGTGAGCGACCGTAGTTTACAAGTCTATACGCGCCTTGTCGAACTATTTGCTAATAGATCCGAATCTATTCATTGAATCACCAGATTAACTAGCCTACCGGGTACGTATATTACTTTTGGAGCGCTACCTCCCTGAAGATACGGTTCAACTTTCTTGCTTTGTAAAGCCAAGACGCTGGCTTCCTCTTCATCTATATCAGCGTGAACCTGTAATCTATCTCTTACCTTCCCATTGACCTGCACTACTAGGGTTATCTCTTCATCCTGAGCAAGCTCGGCATCCCATAGTGGCAAGAGTTGGTTGTGTATGCTATACAACTGCCCAATATGCTCCCACAATTCCTCAGTAACATGAGGAGCTATTGGCGCAAGCAGAAGCAAAAGGTTCTTTATAGACTCACGCCAATTATTGGAGTCCACTACACCTTCTTCCCAAGTTTTGCCAAGATGATTTGTAAACTCCATCAACGCGGCTAGAGCCGTGTTAAACTTGAATCTCTCTAAGTCATTTTCGACCCTCTGAATTGTTTTGTGGGTCACCCTTAGTAACGAACTTACAGCCTTATCATCAACAGTGCCGTTGTCTAAGAGCGTCGGGTCATGATAAGCCAAGTCCCATACTCTATTAAACCAACGAGCCATACCATTTATTCCAGAATCTGACCAGTCACCTCCCTGTTCCCATGGCCCTAGAAACATTAGATAGGCACGCACAACATCTGCACCCAGATCCTTAACGTATGGATCTGGAGTGATTACATTACCACGAGATTTGCTCATTTTATGATGATCCGCAATTATAATCCCTTGGTTAAATAGCCTAAGATACGGTTCGTCATATTCCACTAGACCAATGTCTCTCAGAGCCTTATTAAAAAACCGCGCATACAGCAGGTGCATCACAGCGTGCTCGGCTCCACCGGTGTACTGATCAACTGGAAGCCATTCTTTAGCAGCAACTGGATCGAACGGACCTTGATCAAAGTGAGGGCTTGTATAACGCAGATGATACCAAGAAGAATCCACAAATGTGTCCATGGTATCGGTCTCTCTCAAAGCAGGACCGTGACAACTAGGGCAATCAACGTTCAGAAACCCTGAGTGAAATCTAAGAGGAGACTCTCCGCTTGGCCTAAACTGTGCATCCTCTGGCAGAAGTACAGGTAGGTCTTGTTCTGGGACCGGAACCACACCGCAATTACCACAATACAATATCGGTATTGGGGTGCCCCAATACCGTTGCCTAGAAATCAGCCAGTCACGCAATCTATAAGACACTGTACGGTGGCCCAAGCCATTCGCCTCTATATGATCAGCAATACGCTCTTTTCCTTCTCCGGAACCAAGGCCGTCGAATGGGCCAGAGTTAACATGGATTCCTTCTTCAACTTGAGCTTGCTCTAATTGGCCTCCTGCCCATCCGGGCGAAGCTATGACTGTTCGAATTTCCAAATCATATTTTTTTGCAAAATCGAAATCTCGCTGATCATGAGCAGGGACGCCCATAACAATACCCGTGCCATAGGTTAGCAAGGCATAGTCGGCTATAAATATCGGAACCCGTTCTCCATTTAAATGATTAGTGGCATAGGATCCGATAAACACCCCCGTCTTCTCCCTTTCTGTGGAAAGACGTTCTACCTCAGTCTGGAGACGAGCCAGTTCAATATAGGCCTCCACCGCTGATCGTCGTTCATCAGTGGTAAGTTTATCCACCAATGGATGCTCTGGAGCCATAACAACGAACGTAACACCATAAATGGTGTCTATACGAGTGGTGAATGTGCGAAATTCCTCATCCAGGTCATACTCGCTAATATCAAAACTGATATCCACACCTTCACTACGGCCAATCCAATTGCTTTGCATGGATTTAATTCTCTCTGGCCAGTCCAAGAGGCCAGAGTAGTCCAAAAGTTCCTCGGCATATTTGGTAATGCCCAGAAACCATTGCTCTAAGTCTCGGCGAGATACTATAGAATCACAGCGTTCACACTTACCATCCACAACCTGCTCATTCGCAAGAACAGTTTGACACGACGGACACCAGTTTGCTGGTGCCTTGGCACGGTAGGCAAGCCCAGCGTTGTAGAACTGTAGGAAAAACCATTGGTTCCACCTGTAATACTCTGGTAAGGCGCAGATAATTTCACGGTCCCAATCATATATAGTGCCCATTGAGTTAAGCTGTGGTCGCATATTCTCTATGTTACCCATTGTCCATTTGTAAGGGTGTATGTTCCGTTTTATGGCAGCATTTTCAGCAGGGAGACCGAAGGCATCGAATCCCATGGGGTGCAATACATTGTATCCTTGCATACGACGGAACCTTGCATGAGCATCCGCAGGAGCCATTGCATACCAGTGTCCAATATGCAAATCGCCAGAGGGGTAGGGATACATAGTAAGCTCATACCACTTGGGTCGCTCATCATCATCTACTACTTTATAGAGAGAGTCCCTCCTCCACCGCTCCTGCCATTTACGGTCTAGGTCGGTTGGTGAATATCTTAAGTTATGATTACGTTCTACCATTGTCTCCAACTTTGCAGGACTATTGTTCTATTATATTGACGGTTAATAGTTTACAACAATAACATAGATGCACATGTTGACACTCATATCCGCCTATGATAGCATCTCGTGAAATCGCCCGCACCGCTGGGCGAGGCTAAAGGCAAAGACGGAGAGGAGTAGGAGAGCACACTCCGAACAGCGAGTCTGGAACGGTGGAAGCAGACACGGAGAACCCTCCGAACGTAGCTCCTGAGCCGCCAGAAGAAAGCCCAGATTACACTTGGGCAAGTAGAACTGGACGAGCAGGTCCCTCGTTAACATGGGCTTGGGTGCATAGCACCCGATAAAGGTGCCCTGAAAACAATCGGGGAATTAGGGTGGTACCGCGGGAGTTTCTCCCGTCCCTTGGGACGGGATATTTTTGTTTTTACGGGGCAAACCGGAGGTAGGACAAAATGAAAAAGACAGGCGGACAGATAGTTTGTGAGAGCCTCATATTAGAAGGCGTAGACGTAATATTCGGAATTCCGGGTGGGGCTATTCTCCCGCTGTATCAGACATTATCAGGTTACCCTGAGCTAAGGCATATACTGACCAGGCATGAGCAAGGCGCGTCAATGGCTGCGGATGGTTACGCAAGAATAACTGGTAAAGTGGGAGTTTGCATGGCCACGTCTGGACCGGGTGCTACCAACCTAATTACTGGACTTGCAACAGCACAAATGGATTGCGTCCCAATGGTTGCCATAACCGGCCAGGTTGGCCGAGCAGCAATAGGAAAAGACGCTTTTCAGGAAACCGACATAGCGGGAATTAGCCTGCCAATAACCAAACATAACTACTTAGTCACAAGCGCGGATCAAATTGCCTCGACGATAAAAGAGGCTTTCCATATAGCAAATACCGGACGGCCTGGGCCAGTCCTAATAGATATCCCTAAAGATGTATTCACAGAAGAGACTGAATTCAACTACCCTGAGACTGTTAACCTACCTGGCTATATAACTGATACTGAGGTTGACCAACTCCAAGTACAAAAAGCGGCCAACCTTATATCTGAGTCAAAAAGGCCATTGATCCTCGCGGGCCACGGCGTAATTATATCCAGAACATACTCCGAACTCACGACTCTGGCTGAGAAAGCTCAGATCCCAGTTATTACCACACTTCTTGGGCGCAGTTCATTCCCTGATGCCCATGTATTGTTCGTTGGAATGCCAGGGATGCATGGAGTCGCCTACGCGAGCCTCGCCATAGACGAAGCTGATTTGGTAATCGGCCTAGGTATGCGATTCGATGACCGTATAACCGGAGATGTAGCCTCATTTGCCCCGAATGCTAAGATCATCCATATTGACATAGAGCCATCGGAAATGAACAAGAACGTAGCAACCGATGTCGAGGTGATTGGCGATCTGAAGGCAGTATTCAAACACCTAAACCCCTTGGTACAGCCCAAAACACATGTTGAATGGCTCCGACGTATCGATGAACTTAAGAGCCAACACCCTTCACTTCGGCTACGTGAAAGCAACAAACTCCTCCCACAACACGTGGTTCAAGACCTATGCGAAGTAACTGATGGGAAAGCGATAATCGTCACTGGAGTAGGACAGCACCAGATGTGGGCGGCCCAGCACTACGCCTGTAAAGAACACAACTCCTTCATAACGTCTGGAGGATTGGGATCTATGGGTTACGAGGTACCCGCGGCGATGGGAGCCCAGCTAGGTAGACCTGATAGAGTGGTTTGGTCTATTGCAGGCGACGGAGGATTCCAGATGACCATGTCTGAACTAGCAACAATAGTCGAAAACAATATTCCTGTGAAATTCGCTATATTTAATAATAATTTTCTAGGCATGGTCAGGCAATGGCAAGAGATATTCTACGAAAAGGATTACTTCGCCACCCATTACACTGGCAATCCTGATTTCGTGAAGCTCGCGGATGCTTTCGGCATACGCGGCATTCGTGTAACAGACAGGGCGGAATCTCAACAAGCAATACGGGAAGCCATGGATCATCCTGGACCAGTTGTTATCGATTTCATGGTCGAAGCCGAAGAGAACGTATACCCAATGATTCCTGCAGGAAAAAGCACGGCCGAACTTATAGAGGAACCTTTGCCAGAAGGAGCAAAACCATAAGCACAGAGCAGCATACCCTAGTTGCCTTGGTACAAGATAAGCCTGGAGTACTCAACAGAGTATCAAGCACCTTCCGACGACGTGGGTTCAACCTGGCCAGCTTGGCCGTGGGCCGCAGCGAGACTGAGGGCTTCTCTAGGATGACCTTCGTAGTAGAAGGCACTAACGAAGAGGTTGATCAGGTTATCAAGCAACTCGATAAGCTTGTAGATGTTATCAAGGTCTCAGATATATCCAGAGAAGATGTGGTATCGCGTGAACTGGCATTAATTAAAATAACCACCTCCACTTCAACGCGGCCTGAAGTACTTCAATTGGCAGAGACATTCCGATCACATGTGGTAGATGTATCGACAGATTCAGTAATCATAGAGGTCACTGGCGATGGCCACAAAATAACCTCTCTAATACGAATCCTTGAGCCTTACGGTATATCGGAAGTTATGCGAACCGGCCAAATCGGCCTAATACGGGGAATATCTGAGTTTCAACGTCCGTAATTGACCCCTCGAACCACTTGGTACAAGTAGTATAAGGCTATCGTGCTTTCAGGGTCCAAAGCAGAGGAAATTTCACGCTGTCGACATTGAGCTACACTCGGCTTATTATGTCTACTTGGCCAACTCTTATCTCCGCATTCCAGCAATTAATCTGGAATAAACGTTGCGCTTAGTGCCTTAGATATACCGCCGAATCGAAGCCTCCATAAACCCAACAAATCGTCTCTCGCAGTCTTAGCTATGTTGACTCGACTATCTGGATCGTCCACCCATTCAACTGGTATATCTTTGATCTTGAACCCGCCCTTCTCAGCCAAAAGAAGTAATTCGGTATCAAAAAACCATCCCTGATCCTTTATCCTAGGAACCAAGAAATCGGCTGCCTTCCGGCTTATAGCCTTGAAACCACACTGCGCATCGGAGAACTTGTTCCAGAAAGCAATTTTAATAATCATATTATATGAGCGCGAAGTAATTTCTCTTTTCAAGATTCTGGTAACTTTTGACCCTTTCATGAGTCGAGAGCCCGTGGCAATGTCATATCTTTCTTCTGCGATGGCCTTTACCAAAGCTGGGAATGCATCCAGGCTGGTAGACAGATCCACGTCCATATATGTCAAGATCTCCGCTTCACTGTCTAGCCATGCCTTTCTCAAGGCACGACCCCTACCCCTGATATCCAAATGAATCCAAGACACTTCACTATATTGCTGGGTCAAATTCTCGGCAATGGCCGGAGTATTATCCGTAGACCCATTATCAACAATTACAATACGGCAAGGATATTCAATATGAGTGTCCAGAAATTGCCGGAGATTAGCTATACACCTAGGCAAAGCTTTTTCTTCATTGAGAACTGGAATAACTACGTCGACAGATATTGACATAACGAAAGCCTATTAACATTCTACGCTGAACTTGCAATTATTAAATCAGTGACGAAAATGCCGAACTCCAGTAAACACCATGGCTACACCAAGGCGATTAGCTGCATCTATAACCTCAGAATCACGAATCGACCCACCCGGCTGTACCAAGACCCCTATTCCACCCTCTGCTGCTGCTTCAACCCCGTCTGCAAATGGGAAAAATGCATCTGACGCTAATATAGAACCATGAGCCTCTTTACCGGCTGCTTTTAAGGCCAAGTTAACACTTGTTATGCGATTGGGCTGTCCAGCTCCCATCCCCAAAAGCTTCTTGCCTTTGACTACAACTATGGCATTAGATTTTATGTGTTTCACGGCTTTCCAGGCAAACACTAGATCCGACCACTGTTGTTCCGTTGGTTTATGCTCAGTAACCACTTGCCAATTCTCGGGTTCCTCGTCCAACTTGTCTGGAGTCTGAGCTAGCAATCCACCAAGTACTTGCCGCACCTCCAGATCCCCCGTATCCACCCCGTTGCCATTTCCGAGTTCCAAGATTCTAAGATCTTTCTTTTTCTTTAAGATTTCTAGTGCATCCGAATTAAATGCTGGAGCTAGAACTATCTCATAGAAAATTTGCCGCATAGCTTGAGCAGTTTCAACCGTCACCTCACGGTTAAAAGCTACGATACCGCCGAAGGCTGAAATGGGATCACCATCAAACGCCATCTGATATGCCTGTGCCTGATCTTCATGTACAGCAAGTCCACAGGCGTTAGTATGCTTTATGACAGCAACAGCAGGCTCAGAGAAATCTGAAACGGCGCGCCATGCAGCATCTGCATCAAGAATGTTATTGTAAGAAAGCTCCTTACCATGAAGTTGCGTTGAGCCTGCGACCCCTATAGACGGCATTGCTTCCTTGTAAAACGCTGCCTCTTGATGAGGGTTTTCTCCGTAACGCAGATCATATAGTTTCTCATACCCTAAAGTGATGTACTCGCCAAATTTATCACCACTGCCCTCTAGATAGCGACTTATCATAGTATCGTAGTAAGCCACATGCTGAAACGCTTTTTGAGCCAACTTGCGCCTATGCTCAAGATCCAAATCTCCTGCTATCAATCCTTCGGCTACCCATGAGTAATCAGATGGATCCACCACTACACTGACAAACGGAAAATTCTTGGCAGCAGCCCTAAGCATGGTCGGACCTCCAATGTCAATGTTTTCCAAGGCATCTTCCAACGTCACATCTGGCCTAGCAATAGTAGCTGCGAATGGATACAGGTTAACTGCTACCAAATCTATCCTGTCCATGTTAAGAGAACTTAGCTGCTCAATATGATCATCTTGATCACGTCTAGCCAATATGCCACCATAAACGACTGGATGAAGGGTTTTCACCCGCCCGCCCAGTATCTCTGGGAAACCGGTCAGATCTGAAACCTGCTGCACTTTAAGGCCAGCATCCTTTAATGCTTGATAGGTACCACCAGTACTAACCAAATCCATGCCAACTTTTTGAAGTGATCTGGCAAACTCTATTACGCCAGTTTTATCGTATACACTTATTAATGCTTTCACTAATTACCTCGCGAATGTTACTGCTCCATCTCCTACCACACTACCAACAACCCTAGCTTCTGGAACAAGCCGGCAAATATCATCAACATTTTGCGGATCACAGACTAGTACCATGCCCAGACCCATGTTAAACACTCTGAACATCTCCTCTCGGGACACGTTTCCGGCCCTTTGAATCAATGAAAATATCGGCGGAACATCCCACGACGAGGTATGAAACAAGGCACCAAGTCCATCCGGAAGCACCCTAGGTACATTCTCATACAAGCCGCCACCTGTAATATGAGCCATGCCTTTCAATAATGGCAATGCTGGCTCCAACAACGGATAATAGCTGCGATGAGGCTCTAGAAGCGCCTCACCTATTGTTCTCCCTAGTTCCTCTGATTTCTTATTGACTACCTCCGGGTGCTCTTCTACCTGAAACACTCGTCTCGCAAGGGAGTACCCATTGGTATGTAGACCATTGGACGATATCCCCAACAATGCGTCTCCCTGTTCAATATCCCTACCATGAATTACATTTTCTTTCTCAACCGCGCCCACTACAAACCCTACTATGTCAAATTCATTATCCGGGTAAACACCTGGCAACTCGGCAGTTTCGCCTCCTATAAGCGAGCATCCTGCAATTTTACAGGCCTCAGCCATGCCCTTTACCAATGCTTCTGCCTTGGCTGGAACCAACCGACTCACCCCTATATAGTCCAGGAAAAAAAGCGGTCTTGCCCCACATGTGAATACATCATTGATACAGTGGTTTACAAGATCCATGCCTACAGTATCGAATTTTTCCATTATGGAAGCTATCTTGACCTTAGTACCAACGGAGTCTGTACTCGACACCAAAACTGGCTGGTTATAGCCTGCTAATTGGTACATACCCCCAAAGAATCCTATACCTCCGATAACCTGCGGCCCAAGTGTACCGGAGGCAAGGGATACTATAGCGTCTTTCGTTCTCTTAGCAGCTTCCCGATCAACTCCGGCAGCCAAGTAAGTGTCACCAGTCATAACTTCGCACCATTAGTTAGGAATTTCCAAAGCAAATTTATCCATTCTCAATTGGACAGGTATTGGGTGATTTCCGGTAAAGCAACCTGTGCAGTAAGAACCCTGGTCGCCGGACACTGCAGCGAGGAGGCCATCTACACTAAGGTAGCCCAGAGAATCTGCACCCACAAATCTTCGTATTTCTTCAACACTCTTATTTGCCGCTATAAGTTCATTGTAGCTAGCCATGTCTATACCAAGATGACAAGGGTGTTTTATTGCAGGAGCACACACACGTAAGTGAACTTCCGCTGCACCAGCCCACTTTACGAGATTTACCACGTGAGGAGTTGTAGTACCTCTAACAATACTGTCATCAACCACCACCACTCGCTTACCAGACAACACAGCCGGTAATGGATTGAACTTTAGCTTCACTCCCAAGTCTCTCATTCGTTGATCTGGCTCTATAAAAGTTCTGCCCACATAACGGTTCTTTATCAGACCCTCGCTATATGGTATGCCAGCTTCTTGTGCATAGCCCACGGCTGCTGCGGTAGCCGAATCTGGTATGCCTATCACAACATCAGCGTCAACTGGATACTCCCTTGCCAGTTGAGCTCCCATAGCCTGTCTAGAAGAGTAGACAAGATTGCCACCTACAACACTATCAGGTCTCGCAAAATATATTAATTCAAATATGCATTGAGCTGGCTGTCGCTTGGCAGCAGAACATAGAGTACGCATGCCCTGGTTGTCGATTATTATTGCCTCCCCTGGATCAACTTCCCGAACCATATCTGCCCCTAAATGGTCAAGAGCACAGCTTTCAGAGGCGACTACCCAGCCACCCTTGAACTTTCCAACACATAATGGGCGTACGCCTAGAGGATCGCGAATAGCGATAAGCGACTCATTAGTCATAACAACTAACGAGTATGCGCCTTGTACCCTACGAAAAAGATACTGAACTCGTTCGCCCCAATCACGTCCAGGGGCATTAGCCAATAGGTGGGTTATAACGTCTGTATCGCTGCTAGAACTAATCTCACAGCCCCACTCAACCAACTCTTGCTTAAGAGCAGTGGCATTTACAACGTTGCCGTTATGTCCCAATGCCAGTTCCCCGTGGGGACCGCGCGCAACGATAGGTTGAGCATTCTCGATAACGCTTGAACCACTCGTCGAATAACGAGTATGTCCTATACTTATATCCCCACTCAATCGTTCAAGGTCATCCACCTTAAATGCCTGAGTTACGAGACCCATGGATTTGCTTAGCCGAATAGTTTGTCCGTCGCTCACAGCTATGCCAGCACTCTCTTGCCCTCTATGCTGAAGCGCAAATAAACCATAGAATGCTACTCTAGCGACATCTTCACCTGGAGCATACACCCCTACCACGCCACATTTCTCATGTGGCAGGTCTGAATCTTCCTCACTATCCCATTCAGTCAGAGCAGACAACTTAGTAATCTCAACCTTCTATAGGGATGCCATCGGGATTCTATCCCTTGGGGAAATCTTGGTCAATCCCTAAATTTCACCTTATTGCATTAGTTTAAATATAGCTGCATTACATACTAAATCTTATTATTATTTTCGCTTCAACTCTGTATCGTATCTGCTTCAAGTAAACGCCCAATTTCTACTACAACCTCTTCCAAAGGCAACATCAGGGCATCTCCACTACGACGAAAGCTTACCTCCACACTTCCACTCTTAATATTACGTGCACTAACTACTATACGCAACGGAAATCCCAACAGATCCGCATCATTTAGCTTTACCCCTACAGTTTCATCCCTATCATCATAAAACACCTCTATACCAGAGAGCATTAATGCCCTATAAATATCGTCACCCGCCTGAACCACTTCCAAATTCTGCGTGTTAAGCGTAGCCAAATATACTTGGTAGGGTGACACTGAAGTTGGGAAAACCATCCCTTTATCGTCGTAATTATGCTCCAAAACAGCGGCCAATAACCGGCCTATACCTATACCATAGCACCCCATAATCATAGGCCGCTGTACTCCTTCGCTATCTAAATATGTAGCACCCAACATATCAGTGTAGAAAGTCCCCAACTTAAAAATATGTCCAATTTCTATACCTCTCTTAGCTTCCAACGGCTCTCCACACTGCAAACACGGATCCCCACTTCGCGTGAGTGCGATATCTGCGATAACATCCGGCACAAAATCCCGCGGGTAATTAACATTGGTGAAGTGAAAATCTGGTCGGTTTGATCCAGCTACAAAATTATATCCTAACCTTATTGAATCATCAGCGATTGTTTTTAGTCCATCTACGCCAACCATTGAAGCCGAACCAGCAACTATACCCGCAGACCTTACCTCATCGTCAGTAGCAAACCTAAGGTCACTGCAGTGAAGCAGGTTCTTCAATTTTGTCTCATTTACTTCCATATCACCACGTATTGTAGTAAACACAAGACTGCCGTCGGCCATATATACTACGGCTTTCAGGGTTTTACTCTCTGGAATGCTTAGAAATACCGAGAGGTCTTCTATAGTCTTGATACCGGGTGTATGCACTTCATTCTTACTTGCAGGCTCTTCTTCTTGACCAGCCAGCTTTTTGCTATCAGCTCTTTCCGCATTTGCTGCATAACCACAGCTCGTACATATTAAAATAAGATCTTCTCCGCTTTCAGTGAGTAATATAAATTCATGAGATTCCTTACCACCGATTGCTCCACTATCAGCTTCAGCACGTATCGCAGGCAGACCACATCTTCTATATATATTTTCATAGGCCTCAAGCATCGCATTATAGCTAACTGCCAAAGCAGCCTCATCTACATCAAAACTGTAGGCATCCTTCATATCGAACTCTCGTACCCTTATTAGTCCCGCTCTAGGACGTGCCTCATCACGAAATTTAGTTTGAATCTGGTAGATACGTTTTGGAAGGTCTCTATAGCTATGCACATTGGAATTTATCAGACTAGTAACAACTTCTTCATGAGTAGGAGCCATTACCAGTGATCTTTGGCGACGATCTTTAAGGGCGAACAGGTTTTGACCAAACGCTGCGGCGCGCCCAGATTCCTCCCACAATTCTAGAGGATGTAAAACTGGCATTCTCACTTCTTGACCATCAGCTGCATCCATTTCCTGGCGAATTATATTCTCTATCTTCCTTAGCGACCTCCAAGCTAATGGAAGATAGCTATAGACCCCAGCAGCTACTTGCCGTATCATGCCGGCCTTTAGCAGAAGCCGATGACTAGCTGATTCCGTTTCCGCAGGTTCTTCACGCATGGTCTTGCCAAACAACTTGGTACTACGCACTGGATATTACCTCATAATGATTTCGGAATAACTCTGATCGTATCTCACCTAGATGAGCAAACGGACCGAATTTACATTGCCTTGGTAACCTTCTAATCACAAAGTCACTGACAATCAGATCTATATCTCCATTTATGCAGAAGGAACCAGGTGCTGCTTAGTATCTGCCATACCCACCTTGTAACACAGTTAACCTAGAATATAGTCGGTGGCCTGTAGAAAATTTAGAGAATCTTACCCGCGAAACATCCCTCTGAATTTATCTAAGAATGACTTAGATTTGAAGCTCTTGAGAATACCAGCCCATTCTTCCTCAGCACTAGATGACCGTTTAATGTCTTTTATCCTCTGCTTCATTATGCCTAAGACTCGCTTTTCCTCTCCACCATCGAGCCAGAATCCGTGTTCATTAGGACACATATCCAACTCCAGATCGTAGGCACGATAATGAAACATTTCCATGCTGTTTTGGCAAACTGGACACTGAAGGCTACCTTCATAGGATCGAAATAATAATGAACCCTTCGCGGGATCATCGTCCAAAACCACATCTTCAAGCTCATCAAGTTCATCATAGTCAAGCCAGAGCCCTTTGCATTCGGGGCACCTATCAACTAGTATGTTCTTGGTCTTATCCCCAGACAGTAATGCGTCGCATCTTGGGCAATTCATCTGATCACCTTATCAAAAGAAACAATCGGAACAACAATATACGCGGCCCGTTTCTTAGGCCTCAGAAGGTTAATCTAGACGATAGCGGTTGTCAATTATTCAATTTTGAAGGTTCTCTGAAAAGACAAAAGCATCTCCTATGCCCCCGTATATGTATATGTGCATCTACAGACCTGGGTACATTATATAAACAAGATTGTAAAGCTTAACAACTAGACCCCCTTAATGAAGCAAGAACGTGAAATACAGAACACTTGGCCATACAGATCTAAAAATGTCCGAAATAGGATTCGGGATTTGGACTGTAAGTACCCCATACTGGGGGAATATTGATGAGAGAGACAATATATATCTTGTTCACGGCGCCTTGGACCTTGGAATAAACTTCTTCGACACTGCTGATACATACGGCAGTGGATACGGGGAGGAATTTATTGCCAAGGCATTAAAACACGAACGTAATAATATAGTAATAAGCACTAAATTTGGCCATGCCCTAGAGCTAAATGCAGATAGTCCTCAACGCCCGGTACAGATCAATGACTTCTCTGGTCCTTATATTAGATCTGCATGCGAAAAAAGTCTTAGGCGTCTAAATACTGACTACATAGATTTGTATCAGATGCACAATTCATACTCAGCAGATATGTATAACGATGAGGTTTTTGAAACATTAGAAAGGCTGGTAAAGGAAGGCAAAATAAGATATTACGGCAATGTACCAAGCCAAGAAGTACTAGGGCCTTGCAATTCGGATGGCCTCATAACAAACCATGGATTAGCTTCAATACAAATTAAATATAACATTTTGGACCAGAAACTTGCCAAAAACGTAATTCAAGCCGCCTCAGCTATACAAATAGGAGTGCTCTGCCGAGAACCACATGCCTCAGGAATACTAAGCAACCGCTACCGTGATCTGGCTAATTACATCCATCAAGATGTGCCGCATACTGCCATAGAGCTTGTCAGAGATAATTTGTATAACAATTCTGATCTGGAAGAGATGTTAATGAGAATGGACAAAATGGACAAGATTGGACTTATCAGTACTGTCACTGAAGAGATGAACACAACAATCGATCAGATAGCGTTAAAGTTCATCCTATCTGAACAGCCTGTAGCATCTATCCTCCCTAACATTACGACAGCCGAACAGTTGGCGGAATATGTATCCGCGTCAGACATGCCAAACCTTAGTTCCGAAACCATAGAACAAATAACAGAATTCTTCGATGATACAACGCTTCAGACTGAGGGCTTCAACAATTAGAGGAATATTCGTAACTAAATCACGTAGCCCCATTTAGTCCAGAAGCTACTATTTTCGTCATCTCTTGTTCCAACAACTCAAAATCGCTTTTTGGAAGAATGTGTAAATTCCCCTGAAATGCAAGGGGCCAGTACTCTGGGGGCCATCTCTTAACATATTCCATTCTTGGTCCAATCTCCCTTGCGTCAAGAAAACTAGGATCTTCCAACACAGCATTTGCTTCAACATTAACCCGCCATGGGTAGTCGTCTGGCTTACCTGTGCTCTTCCAAATAGGATCATGATCCTCAAAACACTGAGAGGTGACAGTTGCAGTGGCACCAAAGCGCTGAACCCCGGTGATGTAGTAAACCAACCTGTCACCAGGCTCCATCCTTTGCGCTTTACGCCTCTGACGAGACATCAACCCCTGTAACGTGAAGCCCATGTTTTGAGTTATACGAAAATTTTCCAACGTGCTTGCGACCATCCAGTAGGTCCTACCTCTTGGCACAGCTACGTCCTCCTTTCGATAAACAGACTGACTCAAGCGTCGATTTTAATTGTATCACTTATGAGACACTAATTATGATTCCGATAACCACCCCACCGATATATTGGAATACCTCGCGCCCTAGAACAGGTAGTTAAGCGCTTAAAACACTGCTACCACGTACTGCTGATATCCCAACATATACTTTTTCAACCCGTATGCCTATATACCCCTATTACCTTACCTTGCAGTTCTAAGTCTTGGGCATCAACAAATATTGGGGGGAAACTAGCATTTGCTGGTTGCAGCCTAACGATATTGCCATTTCGATATATCCGCTTAAGAGTTACCTCTTTATGCTGCTTTAACCAAGCAACCACCATATCCCCATTGGCCACCACAGCTTTAGATTGGATAACCACTATATCACCATCATCTATCAAAGCATCAATCATAGATGTACCCTTAACCCTCAAAGCGTATACACCACCTGTCACTCCAGCAAATTCGCTAGCAAGGTCCAATTTATCAGTTGAATCATCTGCTCCCCAATACTCCTGATCTGGCACAGGAATTGGCTCACCTGCGGCAATATATCCTAGTATAGGTATAGAAAAATCATTAGTTTCTAAAATATGTTTATCTATTATTTCTATACCCCTAGATACTTCTCTGTCTCTTTTGATATACCCATCTCTCTCTAAAATTTGCAGATTGTAATCTACAACGGAAGTGGAACTGATCCCACAACCTCGTTGAATGTCCCTAATCGTTGGTGGATAACTGTGATCATGGTCGAAATTCCGGATAAACTCCAAGATAGCCTGCTGCTTACGGGTCAGCTGATTATGGGCTAACATAGTGACCTCCATCAAATGGAACATACGTTCTAATAATACCACCAAGCCCTATTCATTTCAAACAAAAAACCTAAAGGCCCCCGTATCAAAGGCAATGGATATCTCCTCTATTTTATTGATTGTTTGTGTCTCTTCCTTGATGCTAGATTAAGTCCAACATATAATTCAGTTCTAAATCCTAGAGAGGGGAATTATCCATGTCAGATCTGAATACTAAGGACTGTGATTACCTGAATTTGGGCCAATTGATTACTCGGCTCACGGGGCCAGATGGCTGTGCATGGGATAGAGAGCAAACTCACGCTTCTTTGAAACGAAACCTCCTAGAGGAATGTTATGAGCTTATGGATGCTATAGATAACAACGACCACATGGGTATCGTCGAGGAGCTCGGAGATATATTAGGGCAGGTACTGTTACATATAGACATCGCCGAGAGAAATGAGAAATTCAATACTCAGGATGTATTGACTGCTATCACAACTAAACTGATAAAACGACACCCGCATGTATTCGGTGAAATAGAACCTCTAAATAAAGAGGAGGTCACAGCAAGATGGGAGAGTTTGAAACAACTGGAGGATGGTAACAAATCCCGTTTAGGAAACATTCCTCGACAAATGCCCGCACTAGCCCGGTCTCAATTAATTCAAGATCGGGCATCCCTCTCTGGATTTGACTGGACTGATATGAGCGGGGTAATCGACAAGGTCAGAGAGGAGCTAGAAGAGCTAGAAAACTCCTCAACCCAGAAACAGCAAGAATGGGAACTTGGCGATATATTTATGTCACTCGTGAATCTTGGTCGTTGGATGAACATCGTCGCAGAGCACTCGCTTCACGCGGCAAACGAAAGATTCTATGCTAGGTTTACCTATATGGAGGCTATATGCGACCAGTCAGCGGAAAATTTTGTTGACAAGAACATAGACCAAAAGCAGGTTCTATGGGAAGAAGCCAAGAAACATCTAGGCTGAAAATTGGTCAGCATTGATCGCAAAACCCCAGTCTAGCTACATACTAAACCTACTATAGATATCCCGCATATCAATTCAGATGCAAAGTAGGCGTCCTAGAACGTTCTTATTAACAATTTACCTTTATGCCTCTCTTGATAATCTTCATGTCAGTGCAATTACTTAGATAAAGCCCTTGACAACATCTTTTGTATCCAAATATTATCTGCTGAAGAGGCGCAGATAGTCCAACAATTCTAATAAATTGAAGACAGTCAGTTGCATCCGGGACTTGGCTTGATCGTATAGTCTGCGACTGGGTACGCCTCGACTAAATGTAAGCTCCGAAGCTATATCTGGTGGGTTATAGACATCCCGGAGAAAACCTCTAGTGGCTCCCACCCAGAAAGGCAGGTCTGCAGCACACGCATGGAACACTGCATGATTTGGTTGTGATTGAACATGATACGAAACACCTTAGGTATCCTAGCCGGTTGGATTACATCGCACTGACTCCCTACATGCATAACGGCCTGAAAATACAAATTTCGGTTCCAAATGCTAGACATTTCTCACTGCTGCTAGGTGTTAAACAGCTGGCAGCTGCGCCAACTTGTCACCAGAATTTAGAGGAATTACAAAGATGACTAAGTATGTGTTTGTGACAGGAGGGGTAGTAAGTTCAGTTGGAAAAGGGATAAGTGTGGCCTCTATAGGAAGAATTCTTAAGAGCCGCGGAATCTCGGTTTCAGTACAAAAGTTAGATCCATATCTGAATGTAGACCCCGGAACAATGTCTCCATATCAGCACGGAGAAGTTTTTGTCACAAAAGATGGCTCAGAAACCGATCTAGACCTAGGTCACTACGAGCGTTTTATAGATGTTGAGCTTACCCGCTTATCAAATGTCACAGCCGGACAAATTTATAGCTCAGTAATCGCAAAGGAACGGCGTGGAGATTTTCTTGGAGGAACGATTCAGGCAGTACCACATGTCACCAACGAGATAAAGGATCGAATAAAGACTCTTGCAGAAGAAACCGCGGCAGAAGTAATAGTGGTTGAGGTGGGCGGCACTGTTGGAGACATAGAAGGACTACCATTTCTTGAAGCTATACGCCAGATGAGGAATGAAGTCGGAAGAGATAATGTGTTCTACATACACGTAACTTTCCTTCCCTTCATGTCCTCTACCGGTGAACTAAAAACAAAACCGACTCAGCACAGTGTTAAGGAACTTAGAGGTATAGGCATCCAACCAGACGCAATACTTTGCCGTAGCGACCATCCACTGTCGCCAGAGACCAATGCAAAGATATCTTTATTCTGCGACGTCCAGAACCAAGGGGTTATCCCAATGCCCACCGTATCTAACGTATACGAAGTACCTCTTATATTAGAGGAATCCGGTTTGGGAGATCTGATCGTAGATTCTCTTGACTTAGCCGGATACAACAAGAATCTGGACGAGTGGCAAGCCATGGTAAAAAGGATGCAAGAATTAGATAATCCCACCAAAATAGCAGTGGTTGGAAAGTATGTGGACTTACACGATTCTTACATATCTGTAAAAGAAGCCCTAAGACATGCTGGCCTGTACCACAACCGGGAAATAGAAATATCGTGGATCCACTCCGAGAACATCGAGAGAGACGGACCAGAAGAATACTTGAACTCAGTGGGTGGTATTGTTGTACCGGGCGGATTCGGACCCAGAGGCGTCGAAGGAATGATTCAAGCCGCCAGGTACGCTAGGGAGCGCGAAATACCGTATTTAGGTTTATGCCTAGGTATGCAACTAATGGTTATAGATTTAGCCAGATTCGTCCTTTCCTCCCCAAATGCAAACTCCACAGAATTCGACCCAAGTACTCCACACCCTGTCATAGACCTTATGACTGACCAACAATCTGTCCACACTATGGGAGGTACAATGCGCCTTGGTATCTATCCTTGCGAATTGGTAGACGATACTAAGGCCGCTAACGCATATGGCACCCAGCGGGTAGAAGAAAGACATAGACATAGATTTGAATTCAACAATTCATACCGAGAAATCCTTCAAGAAGGCGGCCTGATAGCAAGTGGACTGTCACCAGATGGAAACCTGGTCGAGATTTCTGAGTTGGTAGACCACCCGTTCATGTTGGGAGTCCAATTCCATCCTGAATTCTTGTCACGCCCAAACAACGCTCATCCTCTTTTCCGTGACTTTGTGGGCATTGCAAAAGACACATTGAGGGAAGGGGGACAACATGCATTACCATTCTATTCTAAAGGATAAAAAGAGTCCCTCAAACAAAGGTTACAATAACAATTGGACGTATCCGCTTGTTCTATGATATAGTACGGAGGCTCACACGATGCAAATCTTCCTTGACACTGCTAATCTGGAAGAGATTAACCATGCCGCCAAGCTAGGCGTGTTGCGCGGCGTAACCACAAACCCTTCCCTCGCAGCCAAAGAAGGCGTGGTTGATCTAGCTAATTATCGAGATATAGTTCGGGAAATCGCCAAAGTTGTAGACGGCCCAATATCTGCAGAAGTCCTTAGCACCAATGCCGATGATATGGTCAGGGAAGGACTAGAAATCGCTAGATGGGCCCCAAATGTGGTGGTAAAAATACCGAGCAGCCTAGATGGCCTTGAGGCAATAAGCAAGCTTGCTAAGGACGAAATAAAAATAAACCAAACGCTGTGTTTCTCCGTAAATCAGGCCATATTAGGAGCAGCAGCCGGGTCTAGCTTCGTGAGCCCGTTCGTTGGAAGGCTCGACGACGAGGGGCATAACGGAATGGCACTGGTGGCCGACATAGTAAGCGTATTCGGTCAATATGATATAGATTGCAAAGTGATGGCTGCTAGTATAAGACACCCGCTTCACTGCATAGAAGCAGCAAAGGCAGGGGCACACATAGCAACAGTACCCTATAAGGTACTAGCACAGATGATGGACCACTCCCTAACAGACGTGGGAATAGAAAGATTCTCTCGTGACTGGAATAAGGCAGAAAAAGTATAACCTTGGTCGCCCTTGCCAGATACTAGACATACGCTACTGTAACCTGACACCATGGACTGGTCAGATTGGCAGCTTAATAATGTCAATACCCCTAGAAAGACCGTTACAACCGCTACCACGACTAAAATAAATCAACTGGAACAAAAATGGTCGGCATGTAACGGTGGCAATAGATTAAAACTCGCTTGGAGAATACTATGAATCTCGTCGAACTGGACGGAAAGACCAAAACACAACTTGTAACTATGGCGAAAGAGATGGGATTGGAAAACGGCCTCTCCGCGATGACAAAAGGAGAGATCGTCTTCAGGATGATGCAATCATATGCCGAACAGCAGGGCTATATCCTGGCTTCTGGCATATTAGAGATAGTGGGGGACGGATATGGTTTCCTGCGGCAACAGAGTCTTAAGCCAAGTGCTAACGATGTTTACGTATCCCAATCACAGATCAGGCGGTTCGCCTTAAGAACCGGTGACCAAGTCATGGGACAAGTAAGGCCACCCAAAGACAACGAAAAGTACTACGGCTTAGTAAGAGTAGAAGGGGCAAACGGCCTAGAGCCTGATGTGGCACGTAATAGAGCACACTTCGACTCGCTTACGCCCATATTTCCAGACCAACAGATTAACCTAGAGACTACCCAGGAAAACCTCTCGACCAGACTGATGGATCTCCTATCTCCGATAGGTAGGGGCCAGCGCGGACTTATAGTTTCTCCACCTAAAGCTGGGAAAACCACCCTCCTAAAGCATATCGCTCAGGGCATAACTAGCAACTATCCAGATATGAATCTTATGGTGGCACTCATTGGAGAACGGCCAGAAGAGGTCACAGATGTAAAGCGTTCGGTAGATGGAGAGGTATTTAGTTCGACATTTGATGATCCTGTAGAGGACCATTGCCGGGTAGCTGATCTGGCTCTAGAGCGAGCCAAAAGGTTGGTAGAATCTAAACGGCACGTGGTTATCTTACTTGACAGCATCACACGCCTTACAAGAGCTTATAACTTATCGCTACCCAGCAGCGGACGAACACTATCAGGTGGAATGGATCCAGTAGCACTCTACCCACCCAAAAGATTCTTTGGAGCAGCCCGAAACACAGAAGACGGCGGGAGCTTGACCATCTTGGCGGCATGCCTAATAGATACAGGCAGCCGAATGGACGAAGTAATCTACGAAGAATTCAAGGGTACTGGTAATATGGAAATCCACTTAGACAGAAAACTTGCAGATAGACGCATGTTTCCAGCAATAGACATTCAAAGAAGCGGAACGCGCAGAGAGGAACTTCTCCTAGATGCGGCTACATTAAAGCAGGTATGGCTCCTGCGTAGAATGGTAGGGATGATTACATCCGGTTCAATGGAGTCTACTGAAGCTACAGAAAAAGTGATGGAACGGATGGTGGACACTAAGAGCAACAAGGAATTCTTGGCCAATCTAACAAAAACCAGCGGCAAATAGCCACATCCAAATCCACCCTCTTAGATAACAGAAAGAGCCCTGTTAGGAACCAAAGTCCGAGATCATCCTATATAGGGAACCACTTCACTCACTTGATGCCACTATCGTATAGCAAATCAACTGCCCCAAAATGACTACAGTAATGCTATTGACCAGCAGCTTCTAAAGTGGGATCAAAGATGCGGAAAAATCACCCCTTATCTCTAGCCGATATCCTAGTATATCAAGGCCTAGCCCACGACATACATAGAGCCAGGGCACTCATAATGGCACGAAAGGTCAAAGTGGACGGACACGCAGCATTATACCCTGGTCAAATTCCACCTGCTAACGCCAATATCACCATTGAACCCAATCAACAATACGTTGGACGCGGAGGTATTAAGCTGTCTCATGCCCTAAGCCATTTCTCAATAGAAGTAACAGACACGGTTGTGCTAGACGTAGGAGCCTCAACCGGAGGGTTTACTGATTGCCTACTTCAAGCAGGAGCTGGTCGCGTGTATGCGTTGGACGTAGGCTATGGGCAACTCCATTACAAGCTCCGTAATGATAAACGAGTTTCGGTAATGGAACGAATTAATGCAAGAAATCCCTTTGCCCTAGAACAGCTAGTAGATTTGATAACTGTCGATGTCTCATTCATTTCTATCACTAGGATATTACCGTCTTTATACCCAAACCTAAAAAATGGAGGGACAATTCTTGCTCTAATAAAACCTCAATTCGAAGCAAAGAGATCTGATGTAGAAACAGGAGGAATCGTCAGAGAACCCATGATACATGCCGAAGTTCTAGGACACGTCATCAATTGGTCTATAAATAGCGGGTTCAGATTCTTGGGACTTGTACCATCTCCGATAACCGGAGCTCAGGGTAATCAGGAGTTCTTCATACTAATACAGAGACCCGAATAAGTATAGAACTTAGATCTTTAGAGCCTTATGAAACTTTCGCTCACTTCTGTAAGGCCCTACCACAGCCAAACTTAACTTATCTGCCACCAACAACTCCTTGGCAACACGCTCAATATCCTCTGACGTGACTTTATCGACCTCACTCAACACTTCATCCAAGTCAACAATACGATCTTGAAGAAGCTCCTGAGCTCCTGCCCATGAAGCGATTGCACGACTATCCTCCAAACGAAGAGTTAATCTACCTTTCAAGAATTCTTTAGCCTTGTGAAGTTCTTGTTGAGATACGCCATTCTTGATCAGCTGGAATTCCTCAAGTATCAAAGTTATGGCCTTATAAACCTTGCTTGGCTCTACTCCAGCATATGTTATGAAAGATCCACAGTCCTTCAAATGACTGGAGGTAGTATGCACGTCATAAACCAGGCCCTGTTTTTCTCTAAGCTCAAGAAACAACCTGCTACTCATGCCATCTCCCAACACCGCACTAAGTAAATCTAAAGTATACCTATCATGATGTGTTGCAGACACCCCCTTGAAAGCTATGCATATATTGGCCTGCTCAGATTTACGGGTTTCTAGTTTCATACTAGTATGCGTCTGCGTGTCCTGTACTTTGATCATTTGAGTGGGGTGCCCGACACTAAGTTTACCCTTGAAAAGCAACTCTACCGCATCGACTACTTCGTCGTGTTCAATATTACCTGCTATGCTGACAACAATATTAGAAGCTACGTAATGATTATTCTTGTAAGCTATCAACATATCTCTATTTATGCTGGATACTGAATCCCTTGTACCTCCCACATCACGACCCAAAGGCTGCTCAGGCCACATAACCTCGTCTATGAGCAAATCCGCACGATAACTTGGCACGTCATACGTCATAGCGAGTTCTTCCAATATGACTGCCCGCTCTTTCTCAATCTCATCCGGATCAAAAGTTGGCTCTAATATCATATCTACCAACACATCTAGAGCTATCCTAAATTGGGGTAAGGGGACCTTACACCAATAGAAAGTTAGCTCACGATCAGTAGCAGCATTTAATATTCCTCCCACCCCTTCGATAGTTTCGCTGATTTCCTTAGCAGTGGGACGACTCCGAGTACCCTTGAAGCACATGTGCTCTACAAAATGGGATATCCCCGCAATATCTTTAGTTTCATACCTAGAGCCCGCACCAACATACAGCGTTATACTAACTGCCTGAGTATGAGGCATAGATCTTGTAATAATTCTAAGTCCGTTATCTGTTACTGTCTTCTGAAACATAAGCGCACATATCACCTTTAACTTCTGCGATTTAGATTAAGATAGGAATACATCATGCACCACACCCTTCCCAGAGACAGACCCAATCCGAGTTAAATAATGCACCTGCATTTACAATTTACTCGACCCTAATCATAAGTCCCACCAAATTGGCGGTACTATTCCTAATAATTAACATTGCACTAAATTATATCTTATTTTATATCGACTCCAGAATAGGTAATTACAAAATCGGCTATGCTTGGAAAGCACAGTCCTATGCACTAGATATCTGATCATCCGAAATTCCGGGGACGCCATCGAGACCTGCATGATAATTACGATATCTCACGCTAATGCCAATATAACCCTCTGTTTCATTTAGTATGCTTGCAGCAATACCAGTCACTACAAACCCTTAATTCCTCGCCATTCAGTACTAGGTGCCCTAGTCATTAATTCACCTACTACCTTCTTGGGATCCAGGCCATCGAACAATACCCTATGAATCGCATCTATCAACGGCATATCTACTCCTAGCTTTGTTGCTAGCAACATAGCGGCAGCTGTAGTATCTACTCCTTCTGCTACGGACCTCATTGATGACAAAATTTGGTCTAAATGCCTACCATAAGCTAGCTGCTCCCCAACATACCGGTTTCGGCTTAACGGACTCCCGCATGTAGCTATTAGATCACCTAACCCAGCTAGTCCTGCAAAAGTCATTGGATGGGCGCCAGCAGCGACACCTAACCGAGTGATTTCGACTAACCCTCTAGTAATAAAGGCAGCTTTACCGTTGTCCCCATAACTAAGACCGTCACTAATACCGGCTCCAAGAGCAATAATATTCTTGAGTGAGCCTCCTAGTTCCACCCCTACCATATCATCACTGGTATATACTCGGAATTTAGTAGACATGAAGAGACTTTGAGCTTGTATAGCTACTTCCTCGTCCTCAGATGCTATCACTGTAGAGGCAGGCTTCCCACTAGCTATTTCGTTAGCCAAGTTTGGGCCAGAAAGTACGCAAATTTTAGCATGCAAACCCTCCGACAACTCTTCTGACATAATCTGACTCATACGTTTAGCACTGCCCTTTTCCAAACCCTTGGTAGCACTCACGATCATTGAGTCGGATTCAATTTGATAAGACAAGCTGCGTAAATTATCCCGTAGGCTCTTTGACGGCACAGCAAACACTACCATGCTCGAGTCAGATAATGCTTCATCTTTAGAAGCAGTAACGAGAATATTCTCCGGAAAATGATACCCTGGTAACATCCGCTTGTTCTCTTTATCACGTTCCAGACCCATTGCCTCGTCACTGGTTCGAGCCAATAACACCACCTGAAAACCGTTACGCGCCAACACCATTGCTAGAGTGGTACCCCAACTAGTGGTGCCAACTATTGAAACTTTTTTCATATTAATGACCAGTATACAATTCCAAGCTTCAGTTCAGCGGATCCTCGCTTTTGCAGTACCACCTAACTTGGGCTCAGTTCCGTTCAATAAACGTGAGATATTACCCCTATGCTTGAACAAGATCATTTGGGCACCAAAACACGGATACAACAAGTATATTAAAGAAGGCACTGACAACTGGGGCGTGGTCCCAAACAATGCGAGTATCAACATTATACAAAAAGAAGATATTGCCCCAATGATTGAGCCCAAAGACACATATCGGAAAACCACAAGTATTGGAATACAAATGACCAAAACACCAATAGAAGTCAGTGGAGATAATCCGAAAAGAACTCCGAATCCAGTGGCCGTCCCTTTACCTCCTTGAAACTTCATGAAAATAGACCAATTATGTCCAGCCAGCACAGCCAATCCAGATAACACTTCAATACTTGGCGATGAATACACATTGATTGCCAGAAATACCGCTAAGAACCCTTTCCCTACATCGAGGATTAGCACAACAAGGGCAGGCCAAATACCCGCTGACCTAAGAACATTAGTCATTCCTGTATTACCACTCCCGTGTTCTCTTATATCTATATCCTTGGTAAGCCTAGTTACAAGCAACCCAAACGGGAGAGACCCGAGTATATAACTGAACAATATAAATAGAAATGCCGACATTTACCTGCGACTACCACTTCTTCTTGAAAACACCAAGTTTATTGGATTACCTAGAAAACCAAATACTGACCGTAGACTATTCTCCAGATATCGCTTATACGAAAAATGAACTAGTGTTGGATCGTTGACTGGTAAAACGAATGTCGGAGGATTAGTTCCTTTTTGTGAGATCCTATAAATTCTCAGAAGCTTGCCCCCTTTACTTGGTGGCATATGAGAAGCCAAGGCAGATACCAAAGCGCTATCCAACGCTTGTTTTGATACTACTTTCGCACCCTCATTATATACGTCCATAGCCTTACTAACTACAGCCTGAACACCTGTTCCCAAAAGCGCAGAAGTGAAGCAAACAGGTACATATGGCATAAACTTCAATTTTCTCCGTAAAACAGCAGCGGCCTCCGCAACGGTCGTATCTCCTTCTACTAAATCCCATTTATTTATAATCACCACCATACCCTTATATGCATCTAGGATATATCCAGCTATATGCATATCTTGGCTAGTAACCGGTTCAGAAGCATCTGTAACAAGCAAACAAACATCTGCTCTTTCTATAGATCGTAGAGACCTCAGAACGCTATATTTCTCTATACCGGCGTCTATTCGGCCCCTATGCCTGACTCCTGCAGTATCGATAAGTGTTACCGGTATTCCATCGACCGAAATGATTGTATCTATTGAATCTCTAGTAGTACCCGGAACATCGGACACTATAGATCTTTCATCCCCCAAAATCGCGTTCAGTAACTGCGATTTACCGACGTTTGGTCTACCCAAAATTGCGAGTTTAATAGACTCATCATCATCATGTTCGTCTGTCTGGGAAGCACCTTGCAGTATATTGTCTAATTTATCTAGTAGATCGCCTATACCAAGATTATGATGAGCACTTATCGTTATTGGATCTCCGACTCCCAAAGAATAGAATTCTGTCGCATCTTGTTCTCTCTTAAAATTATCAACTTTATTGACACCCAATATCAGAGGCTTGCCATTTTGTCTCAACATATGCGCAATTTCTCTGTCTGACGGGGTTACTCCATCCACAACGTCAGTAAGGAAAACAATAACGTCAGCACTCTCCAGAGCGAGCTCTACCTGTCTCTTCACTTTAGACCACATATCTGAGTCCGGAAGGACCTCCAAGCCACCAGTATCAACCAAGGTTACGCTACTGTCTTTCCATGAAACCGTAGCTATCACCCTGTCTCGTGTGGTGCCTGGTATATCTGAGACTATCGCTAAAGGCTGCCTAACAAGCCTATTGAAAAGGGTGGATTTCCCCACATTAGGACGTCCCACTATGGATACCAGCGGCTTAGCCATATCTACCTAGCACTTAACTTAAGATCTCGACTAATATAGCCTTTTGGGCATGCAATCTGTTTTCTGCCTGATCAAACACGACAGACCGAGGATCATCCAACAAACCAGCACTTACCTCTTCACCTGGATGTGCAGGTAAAGGATGCATGAATATAGCTGTCTCGGATGCCCTAGATAACATATCCTCGTTCACCTGATATGAGGCAAACTCTTTCCTTCTTACGCTTGCCTCCTTTTCCTGACCCATACTAGTCCAAACGTCGGTGTAAACCACATCAGCACCATTTACGGCTTGATCAGGGTTAGTTGCCAGATTAAAAGAACCCCCACCCAGACTTGATAATCTATTACATTGCTCTAGAACCTTTGGCGAAAGACCATACCCTAAAGGCGATGAGATGGTGAAACTTGCACCGACACTGAGTGCAGCGAAAGCTAGACTATTGGCTACGTTGTTTCCATCACCTATGAATGCTATTTTAACCCCATCTAAACGACCCTTCTTCTCATAGATCGTAAGCAGGTCAGCCAGAGCCTGACACGGATGCTCATAATCTGATAAAGCATTGATAACTGGGATAGAGGCGGCAGCAGCCAATTCATCCAATGTGTCATGGGAGAAAGTCCGCGCTATTATTGCGCTAACATACCCAGATAAAACTTTTGCTATGTCTCTGACAGGCTCTCTCGAACCTATGCCTACTTCCTGACCTCCAAGATAAACTGCATTGCCACCTAATTCGTTTATCGCCACGTCAAAACTCACGCGAGTTCTCAGGGAAGGTTTCTCGAAAATAAGAGCGATGGACTTACCTGTCAGAATAGGGCTCACTACTTCCCTTTTTAATTCATATGCCCTATCTATTAAATATCTTACTTCTTCAGGAGTAATATCAACAATGGACAGAAGATCTCTTGATCTCATCACAGACTTTCCTTTGTAGTATTCCAAGATTGCTATGGAATGTTATATACATGTAGGATCGAGGCGTAGCCATATAAGTGGAGTGGTTTTCGCTTTAGCCGCGACCTGTGTTAATTAGACACCAAGACAGCCGTAGATGCGTCGCTGTTACCACCGTCCCGCCAGTTGAAAATACTTACCTTCAGTCTTGATAGCAGGTGCCACAACCATTTCTACCTGCTGCATCGAAGCTATGTCAAACGCGCCGCACATACCCATAGCCGCTCTTAATGCTCCTGCCAAGTTTTCTGTCCCATCTGTCATAGACGTCGGCCCAAATAATATCTGTTCGAGGGGGCCTTTATTACCGACGTTAATCCTAGTTCCACGCGGAAGAGCCGGGTGAAAACTAGCCATGCCCCAATTATAACCCATACCTGGCGCCTCATCTGCCTGAGCGAATGTGGTTCCAAGCATCACCGCGTCAGCTCCACTGGCGATGGCTTTGCAGATATCCCCGCCAGTACGCATACCCCCATCGGTTATTAAGCTTACATATCTGCCGGTACGGCGTTTGTACTCGTCTCGTGCACCAGCACAATCTATGGTAGCTGTAACCTGCGGCACTCCAATACCCTCTACTTCGCGCGTAGTACAAATAGCCCCTGGCCCTACGCCTACCAATATACCCTCAATCCCGGTTTCCATCAGTTCCAGTGCAGCGCCGTAACTTACCGTATTACCGACCAATATAGGCACACCTATTTGTCTGCATATATCTGAAAGTACGAGCCCTTGCTCACTTTTGGAAATATGCCTAGCGGTCGTCACAGTAGATTGGATAACTATTATGTCAGCACCTGCTTCCACAGCAAGTGGCGCCAAACGCTTCGTCAGAGCAGGGGTTATAGAAACGGCACAAGCTACTCCACCTCTCTTAATTTGCTCGATCCGTCTACCAACAAGCTCATCCCTTATCGGAGTGGAGTAGATTTTCTGGAGGAGTTGGGTCGCCGTTTCCTGCGGGGCGTCAATGATCTCCTTGATAACATCCTTAGGGTCATCGTACCTGGTATATATTCCTTCCAGATTCATCACAGCCAAGCCACCCTTTTTACCAAAATCAACGGCAAAATCTGGAGACGCTACTGCATCAAGCGAGGAGGCCATGAACGGCACGGAGAACCTGAATTCACCGATATTGAAGTCTATATTAGTCTGATCTGGATTTACCGTAACATCCCCAGGGACGATCGCAACCTCATCGAAGCCATAAGCCCTACGAAGATCCTTAAATCTCGACACTTCCACAACTATCACCTACGGATTATTATTCAGCGACTATATCGCACACATCCGAGTAAGTCAATCTAGAATGTTTACGATTTCAGGTGTATAAGGATATGCGATAGCCAAACTTTGCCTCAGTTTATGATCACCCCACCCGAAATGCTTCATTAAGAAACTATCCACTATAGAATAGATCAAACGGATAACGTTGACGCCCGTCACGACTGATGCTATGATGATTGTCTACTAAATCGATCTACAATCCGACTATTTAGTCTAAATCTAACTGCACGAATCAGATGTGTAGCTCGAAGCCGAACATCTCCAACAAAACGGTTCGGCTTGGCTTTAGGATACAGATGTGACGAAGGGAGCTTGCTGGTGACCACTACCAATAAGGTCGTCAAAGACGTGGCGGCACAAGAATACAAATACGGGTTTGTAACCGAAATTGAATCTGAATTAGCACCGATCGGACTAAGTGAAGATACGGTACGATTTATATCCGCAAAGAAAAATGAGCCTGAATGGATGCTCGAAGGGCGTCTAAAAGCATACAAATACTTTATGACAATGGTTAAAAAGGAGCAATTGCCAGAGTGGGCAAATATCCAATACCCTGCCATAGATTTTCAAAATATTATCTACTACGCCGCACCAAAACCTAAGAGCGATTTGAAGAGTTTGGATGAAGTAGATCCTGAGATTCTGAAGACCTATGAAAAGCTAGGCATACCTCTGCAAGAGCAAAAAATGCTAGCAGGTGTGGCAGTAGATGCGGTTTTCGATAGTGTTTCTATAGCTACAACTTTTAAGGCTGAATTGGCAAAGCAAGGAATAATATTCTGCTCAATGTCAGAGGCCATACAGGAGCATCCAGACTTAGTTAAGAAGTACCTGGGCTCAGTGGTACCATACTCTGACAACTTCTACGCCGCCTTAAATGCCGCTGTCTTCTCGGATGGCTCCTTCTGTTACATACCAAAAGGCGTACGCTGTCCAATGGAACTCACTACATACTTCCGCATAAACACTCAAGGCTCTGGGCAATTTGAAAGGACCTTAATAATTGCCGATGAAGGGAGCTATGTCAGCTACTTGGAGGGATGTAGCGCGCCTATGCGAGATGAAAACCAGCTCCACGCAGCAGTTGTAGAACTAATTGCCACAGACAACTCGGAAATCAAGTACTCTACGATACAAAACTGGTATCCGGGAGACGAAAACGGTAAAGGTGGTATTTATAATTTCGTTACTAAGCGTGGCAAGTGTGCTGGTAAGAACTCCAAAATATCTTGGACTCAGGTCGAAACTGGATCAGCAATAACATGGAAATATCCAAGTGTAATTTTGCAAGGGGACAACTCAATAGGAGAGTTTTATTCTGTCGCATTAACCAAAGGTCGACAGCAAGCTGACACTGGGACCAAGATGACGCATCTGGGCAAAAACACCCGTAGCACAATAATAGCAAAAGGAATATCCGCTGGCCGCGCAGAAAACACATATAGGGGTTTGGTAAAAGTGATGCCTAAAGCAGATAACTCATGGAACTTTACCCAGTGCGACTCGCTACTGCTCGGCGACCAATGCGGTGCCCATACCACCCCATATGTGGAGGTACGCAATAACACAGCTCACCTTGAACACGAGGCATTCACCTCCAAAGTAAGCGAAGAACAACTCTTCTACTGCAACCAAAGAGGTATCTCGACCGAAGAAGCACACTCAATGATAATTAACGGTTTCTGCAAAGAAGTTTTCAAGCAGTTGCCATTAGAGTTCGCGGTAGAGGCAACTCGCCTCTTGGAAATGAACCTCGAGGGTACGGTAGGCTAACTGCCGTCTGGAGATACTAGATGCTTAAAATCAAGGGTTTACGCGCCTCTGTCGGAGATGTTCAGATTCTAAACGGTGTAGATCTCAATA
>CAZNIG010000007.1:0-84027 GCA_964573055.1 uncultured Dehalococcoidia bacterium | reverse complement strand
TGCCCGCACAGTGGCGACTAGCACCGCAGCGCTGGGCTCTAGGTTGTTGAAGCGAGCCTTTATGTGCATGAATTTTTCGAATCCTAGGTCCGCCCCGAATCCTGCTTCTGACAATACGTAATCGGCGTAACCAAGAGCAAGTCTGTCGCCTACCACTGAACTGCATCCGTGAGCTATGTTTCCGAATGGCCCAGTGTGAACGATAACTGGCTGACCTTCTGTGGTCTGCACTAGGTTGGGCTGGATTGCGTATCTAAGTAGTGTCATCATAGAACCTACAGCGTTGACGTCGGAGGCGGTGACGGGTTTGTTGTCGCCAGTGTAGCCGACTACGATGCGGCTTATTCTCTCTCGTAAGTTGTCTAAATCTACAGATAGCGCAAGGATAGCCATTATCTCGGATGCGGGTACGATGTCGAATCCTGTTTCGCGCATAGGGGCGTTATTCGCGCCGCCGACTCCAGTGATTATCGAACGAATAGCCCTGTCCTCTACATCCAGTACACGACGCCAAGTTATGCCTTGAGGGCGGAACCCGGAGATCTGTCCTCTCTGGGCAGCATTATCAGTTAGCGCTGCCAGCAAGTTGTGGGCGGAGGCGACTGCATGAGCATCGCCTGTGAAATGGATGTTCACCTCATCTGCGGGTTGAATCAGCGATTTGCCGCCGCCGGTTCCTCCACCTTTGATTCCAAATATAGGGCCGAGCGAAGGCTCCCGTAGAGTGGCGACCACCTTTTTCCCTAGTCGTCCGAGGCTTTGGGTCAAGCCTATGGTGGTTATTGTTTTGCCTTCTCCTGCCGGGGTCGGGGTGATCCCAGTGACGACGATCATCTTGCCGCGGCGACCACCTCTTTTGATTGCGCTCAGATCAATCTTTGCCTTGAAGCGGCCATATGGGATTACCGATTCCCGGTCAAGCCCCAACTCTTCCGCAACCTCAGTGATCGGACGCATATGCTACCCTCCATGCTTGTTGATTGTTTCAAATTTTATGCCCTTAGATGACGGGCGCCCGACGAATTGTAGCATAAGCACTGGTTCAGTCAATTTCTGGAAATTATGCATGCTCCATATGAAGTGCCGAACTTCATATGGAGCGAGTTTAGGACGTTACGTTTTGAAGACTTTATAGTAGGATTTTATCATGACGTAGAAATATCATACCTAAACCTTACACCCTGAGATGGATTCGGTATAATTATGTTCCAATATGATTCAGATTCAGGAGGGCACAATCTATATGGCTATATACATAGGGTTTCAAACTCTGAACAAACAGTATGTGGAATATATGAACAACAAGTATCTGACTGGGGAGTTACCTTTGCCTGGTGAAAATTCTCCTTATGGGATGGGATATGGGGATCCAAGGTTGAATGAAGTAGCGAGTGGGTTTCGTGAGTTCCTAGAGAAAAAAGGAGTTAAGTTGATCGCTCGGTACAATCCAGTTGGCAGAGCGATAGGTGATCCTCCTGGCTTATTAGTAATAGATACAGACAATGATCAAGACCTAAACGCAATTAAGAATTACTACACTCCATTCTTGGATATCCATTTCTACCGCTACAATAGTCGATACTCGGCGGCATCAGAAGAAAAAGAGCCAGATATGCTCGCGGAACTTGCAGAGCTGCATAACATGAGGCAGATCAATTTGAGCGGGCCATCTAAATTACCTATACCAGATAAACCCCCTTTTGAGTAAGCCAGAGATGGAATTTGATACAGTGTGACCCTATATAAAAAGGGGGTTTATCACACTAGGGGAATAATTACTGCTAAAAACATTGTTATAATCTCGGGGATATTTTAATTAAATGGAGGATTAACTTGCCACTTTATCATATTGAACATAGGCATTCGGCTGAAACTTGTTTCGGGGCACCTGATCGAGATGATGAAAAGCTGTCATTATGGAGACAAATAGGAGAAAAAGCTAAAGAGAACAGTGTTGATATAAAGTTTTTCAAGGTTAATCCATCCGAGCATGTTTTTTTTCTTTTATTGGAGGCCGGGGATTACTCGGATGTAGAGAAAACAATTGGGCAGTGTAAAAAAACGGGAGAGTTTGTTATAACTCCAGTTATAGACCAAGCCTTCTTTTAAATCGGATTTACTAGAATTAAATGTTGTTATTTCATGACTGAAAGATAAGCCCTCTCAACTTAACGAGAGGGCTTATCTTTTGTTTTAAGACAACAGTTACTACTACAATGGCGAGCGACAATGAGTGATTACTTCTTAATTCATTCGTTCAAGTGAGTAGATGATGTCTGTATTTTTATGGCTTCTGTCCCACTCTACCATTTTGGGTGATGCCATGAGTTCCTGTAACCGATCCATATTTATAACGTTTGCCATTGTAATGATTTTACAAAACCCTTCCTTGCCAGTTTCGACTATGCCGACCTCAAAATCTTCAACAGCTTCTTTCATTTCTTCCTGAAATTCAGCCATCATAGACATGTAGTCTTCTAAGTCTCCTTCAAAGCTTGACACGACACAGATGTTCATTTAAATCCTCCCAATTTTATGCATGCATTTTACTATATAAAGAAAAAATTTTACCAGGTACATCAGTTAGTAGATCAATATCGAGAGACAGCAAGCCTCTTCAACTGTTGGGCATGACTTGTTGCAAGGGTGGAGTAGTCAAAATAACCAGTTCATTACAGCGTCATACAGGAGCTTTAGGGCTAGAGTAGTCAGCACGGTATTGAATGCCATTTGGAATCTCTTTTCTGGCATCCATGTCAGTATAGCCTTTCCTGACCATGTACCAATTATTCCCAATATAATCATTCCTATCATCAAGTAGATAAAAGGGCCAAATGCAAATCCTAGCAATCCAAATGTTAATATCTTGACTCCGTGTTGCCAGGACATAAAGGCAGCGTGGGTAGCTACTGTCATTCGACGTTCAGTAGTATTATCTCGGATAAATGGAGCTATCAATGGTCCTGTCCCACCTACAAACATAGTTACGAAGGAAGCGAAGGCTCCGATGCCGAAAAAAGTTGTTCGGGAGGCCCTGGTGGCTTTCATAGACGGTCCCCATAGGGAATATAGTACGAAGCAGCCTATAATACCTTGCAGAAAGTGTTTGGGTATCCCAAATACTACTTGTCCACCAATTACAGCCCCCAATATTGTACCCAGGATAAATGGTGTGATCCATTTGAAGCTGATGTGTCGCCATAACATAGCTGCTCTTGAGAAATTAGAGTTCATTTGTATCACTGCATGAACCGGGATAACAGCAAGCGGAGGGAGTAGCGTGGCCATAATGGATACTAGCATTATGCCACCACCTAGGCCAAAAGCCGCAGATATCACAGATGTGAAAAAGCTTGTTAGGCATAATATTATGAACGACGTTCCTGAGACACTTGGAGCGGAGTTTATAATCTCGGTAAATAAATCCATGTTTCAATACTCTTATGAAATATAGGCTCAACAGTGATTGTACTATATAGTAGTGTGTATAATTAAATCACTTACCTGAACTTACGTTCCTGTGATAATTCAATTTAGTAAGTTTGCTAACTAAGAGAAATAGCATGAAACAAGAGGGCCATAATATAGACTTTGAAGCGTCTTCTGTATACCACAGAGTTGGTGGAAGGGCGTTCTTCATAGAACTTGTGGATAGATTTTACCAGTTGGTTGAGAGTGACCTTGTGCTGCGTCCCCTATATCCAGAGGACTTGGAACCTGGTAAGAGACATCTTGCGTCTTTTTTGGCGCAATATTGGGGCGGTCCACAGGATTACTCTCAGGAAAGAGGGCATCCCAGATTGCGGCGTAGGCACATGGAATTTTCAATAGGTGAGCCAGAGAGGGATTCGTGGATAACACATATGAAAAGTGCATTGGATTCTATGCAAATCAATGACGAAGAGCGCTACGAGATTACAAGATATTTTGAATATACCGCAACTCTGTTGATGAACAGATAATCTATGTGTAGGTCTCTTTTCTTGTGTCACTAATCATTACTTAGTTATCCCACAGATGACAAGCTGCCGAGTGATCCACTGATTTAAGGGTTAGCACTGGTTCTATGGCCTCACATTTGCCTGCAATTGCTACAGGGCACCTAGGATGAAACCGGCAACCAGTCGGAGGATCAGTATTGCTAGGCGGTTCGCCTGAAATCACAGAGCGCCTGCGGAATCTGTTCTCCGGGTCTGGTTCGGGCACAGCTGCGATGAGTGCTTTTGTATATGGATGTAATGGGTTGTCGATTACGACGTTGGAGGGACCGATTTCGACTATGCGCCCGGCGTACATTACTGCGATTCTGTCAGAGAAATGTCTGGCTGTGGCAATGTCATGAGTGATGTAAAGAAATGTTATTCCACGCGTGGACTGTAAATCACGCATAAGATAAAGTATTTCTGCCCTGTTAGACGCGTCAATCATTGAAACAGGCTCATCGGCCACTATAAATTCCGGCTCCATCACTAGTGCTCTGGCAATGCCAACTCGTTGCCGTTGACCTCCAGAAAGCATGTGAGGATATTTGCTAACCATTTCTCCAGACGGTGAGAGCTTAACTTCATCCAAGGCGGTATGAATGCGTTCAAGTCTCTGCTGTCTATTACCCCGGCCGTGTATAACTAATGGCTCCTCAACGATTTGAGCGACATTCATGAATGGATCTATGCTGGAGTATGGGTCCTGAAAAACTCCCTGAGCCTTCTGCCTGAATGATTTCAGTTTGGATTCTGGCAGTTTGGTTATGTTACTCCCGTCAAATAATATATTCCCAGAGGTGTGCCTGATTAATCGAAGGATTACTCTTCCAAGAGTGGTTTTACCGCTACCGGATTCTCCTACGATAGCAAGGGTTTCACCTCTGTCAATAGTCGCGGAAACGCCATCCAGTGCTTTTACTATGGTAGATCCTAGAAGGCCTTTTCTAGATTGAAAATTAACTCTAAGGTCTTCGATTGTTACCAATGTGCTCATGAGGCACCTTCTAACATCCAGCAGTTTGCCTCGTGATATCTGGAGAGTTTGAAATATGGCGGTATTTCATTGCTGCAGCGGTCCAATGCGAATTCGCATCTTAAGCGAAACTGACATCCTGTTATTGGGTTGACCAGATCAGGTGGTGTTCCGGCTATAAATACAGGAGCAGTTTTGGAGTACAGACCTGGAATACTACCAAGCAGTTGGTTCGTATATGGATGCCTAGGATTTGTAAGGACATCTGTTGCTGGCCCAATTTCGGCTATTTTCCCTGCGTACATAACAGCGATTTTGTCGCACAGATCACTGGCTAGAGCTATGTCGTGAGTTACAAATATAAATGCTGTTCCAAGATCACGTTTCAAATCCTTAAGCAAGTTCATAATTTGGGCTTGGATACTGACATCTAGGGCTGATGTAGGTTCGTCAAGTATTACAAGGTCAGGGTCCATTACTAATGCCATTGCTATCATAACCCTTTGTCTCATGCCGCCACTTAACTCATGGGGGAATCTGGTTGTAGTGTCGCTAGATAATCCGACCAAGTCGAATAACTCGAGTACCTTGTTGTCTATCTGCGTTTTGCTTGATCCAGGCAACAATGCAAGAGTTTCTCTGACTTGATCGCCTACTCGTATAACTGGGTTCAACGAGTTCATGGCTGCTTGGAATACCATTGACATTCGTTTCCACCTTATATTTAGACGGAATTCCTCGGCACTCATGGCTGTAAGGTCTTCCCCTTCGAGTGAGACTGTCCCTTGGATGGTAGTGGCGTTTCTAGGGGTCAATCTCATAAGCGCAAGAGAAAGGCTGGTTTTTCCTGATCCAGACTCTCCGACTATACCTAATGCCTCTCCTTTTTCGAGAGCAAATGAAACGCCGTCTACCGCCCGGACATCTCCAGTTGGCGAAGCGTAATACATTTGCAAGTCAGATACTTCTATAAGGCTCAATTTCTTATCTCTCTTAACCTTGGGTCTACCACACTTTCCATGGCCATGGCTATTAGTACAAAAGTCAGTGCCGTGATTACTATTAATATTCCGGGAGGAAGTACCCACCACCAGTAGCCGACATACACAGCTCCTGTTCTGAAGCCTTGATCTAAAATCTGACCCCAGGTTGGTACCGATGGGTCTCCAAGACCTAGGAAGCTAAGACCTGCTTCAGCCAAAATAGCGGCAGGCGTAAAGAAGATCATTTGAGCGAATACGAATGGGGCGATCTGAGGGAAAATATGGCGGAGCATTATCCTCCATCGAGAAGCCCCTAGGGCAGTTGTAGCTTCAACTAATTGCCCTGATCTAAGCTGCAATACCATTGATCTGATCACAATTGCAAGACCAGGCCAACCAAATATAACTAGGACTAGCATAACTATCCACAGTTTTTGGCCAAGGATAAATGCCAGAAAGAGGAGGATAGGGAGAAGCGGTATATTTGTAAGCAAATCGCAGAATCTTTGTATGCATATGTCAGTTTTCCCACCAGTATATCCGCTTATGATCCCCATCGAGGTGCCGATTGCTGTTGCTGTTAATGCAGTGGTAAGGCCAATAATCAGAGCGATCGGAAATCCAAAAATAAGTCCTCTTGCTAGATCACGTCCATTGGAATCTGTTCCCATCAGCCCAAAGTGGGACCCCCCGATTGCTATCTGCACTTTTCCTATGGAATCACCAGAATCCTGCATACGAGCCACGAGTGTGATTGTGTACTGACCTTTTAATGGGAGGAAATTGCCATCCAAGTTTTCGTTGGGGGTTCCGAAGATAATTTCATCTGCTCTGCCTGTTAGCTCTTTATCGGATATTCGAAAAGAAAAGTCTCTGTAAAGGAATTGAGATAAATAGCTTGCTACTGATGGATCGCCGGTAAGGAATATTCTGAATGGCTTGTCCCTGTGACGATGCATTGGTTGCACTTCACCTTCCCGGGCCCCAGGGACTGCGTATCTATAAACCTTAAGAATTTTACCGTCGGGACGTGCTATTGTTAATACCAAGGTTGGTGGTTTCGCCGCAAATTCCACATCTTGTATTGTTAAAGAGGTAAAGCTAGGCTGATCGTCGAATGAATAGTTGATATCGAAGGCGAATTCTTTTTCTATACCACGGGTGGTTTCGAGTGTGCCAGTTGGTTCTGACAAGGTTAGTACCATGTGATCAACAGGCGGGCTATTTGTGAATATCTTACTCCATGTTGGAGGCACGTTCTTGGGATTGTCAGCCCATGCTTGCGGATTATTCCAGAGAGTAGTCCCGAAATCGAGAGGGTTTGAAAGGATTGCCCAGAATGAAATAACAACCATACCAGAAAAAAGGGTTAGTCCGATTTTCCCGGTAGTAGATGAAAAGAGTTCTTTAATCGTGTTGGATAGGCCAGTATTCATGAGTACCGCACTCTCGGATCTACGATTATGTATAGAACGTCTAGTAAGAATCTTGCTGCCACGTATATCAAAGTGAACATGAAAGTTAATGCCACTACAACAGATTCGTCTACTGCAAGAATTGCGTCGTAGTAAAGTCGTCCCATACCTGGCCAGTTAAAAACTGTTTCAGTGAGAATTGCTCCAGCGACAGAGGAGGCGAGCCCCAATATCAGCCCGGTCAATATGGGGGGCGCAGCTACTCGAAGAATGTGGTGCCGCATAATGCGTGTTTCCGATAACCCTTTGGCCTTGGCAAGGATGACGAAATCCTCTTGGGCTGTATTCATAACCATTGTTCTGACCACGTATGTCCAAGATCCGGCAGATATTAGAACTAAAGTGATAATTGGGAGAGTGGCGTGCCACATCAAATCTACTAGGCGCGGTAATGTTCCTGAGGGAGGAGGCGCACTGTACATACCACCTGGTGGGAATATCCTGACATCAAAAACAGAAAGTATCATGTATGTGCCAAATATAAATAGAATCCCGGCCCACCAAGCTGGGAGGGCATTTGAAGTGGCTGAGATAAGGGAGGCAGCACGGTCTATTTTGGAGCCCACGCGTGTTGCAAGCTTGACCCCGAAAAACAATCCGAATAGTGCTGTGATCGCAGATGCTGTGGTCACAAGCAGTATGGTTCTAGGGAGCCTTTCCCATATCAACGCTGTAACCTTATTGCTGCCATCGGCAGTCTTCAAGGTCCTTGCTTCACCTAAGTCAAACCGTAGAACCCGGAATATCATTTGAGGGATTCTGTAATACCAAGCTCTATCTAATCCATAGGATTGCTCGAGCTCGCTACGATGTTCAGCTATAGTCTCCTCGATGTCATCTACGTTTCGTATAGTTTGCGCTAGCCCTTGGCGAAGACCGCGTATCTCTTCGCTTACTATCGCTGTCAGCATACGATCGGAAAAGCCTGTAGCCCCAAGAGTTACGGCTACCATCACGAGAACGGCAATAAGCACACCGATAAAAGTAAGGGCCTTTATCCAGAGTGTCTTAGCAATAAGCAATTGTTAAACCCTGCAATCTGAGGTCTATCAGATGGATTTATGGGTGATACCTAAGTTTTTGGCCGACGAGACTGAATAACTATTACAATCAAGATTATCCCAACTACTCCGGCAGCTAGAATTACAAGAACTATCACTATATCAAAAATTCCGGAGGTAGATGTGGTGACACTGGTTTCTTCTAATGTAAATGTGTCTGTCTTGGTAGGTTCGGATAAGTTGCTTGCTTGTTTAGCTGGTGTGGGTTTTTGATCTATCGGAGTTACAAGAGCTGTAGCGGTTATATCCAAATCTACTTTGCGCTCTATCATGGTTGCTAGTGAATCACTATAAGCGGCTAGGTGCAGGTGATATAGGTCACTGGTGACATCGCCTAGTTTATTAGATGTTATCAATACCTCGAATAATTCCTCAGATACTTTCTCTGCAGGCCCAGACGCAATTATTCGCCCGTCCGAAGGATTTTGTAGTATATATTCGATGGATAGATTGCCAGGCCCAGTGACCTCGATGGATACATTCACATCGGAGCCTTCTTGTATTGTTGGTACTATGACATCCACAAAATCTATTGGCTGCGGTTCTCCGTAAAACAGATCACCAGGGTGGAAAGGATATGATGGTTCTCTGTAGGCTTTGATTTGGGCAAATTGTGCGCTACTATCGAACGTCTGTAGGTAGAATGGACCGTTGCTAACCACCATATGCTTCTTATCTGCAAACCAGTCAATGGCCGCAGAGTAACGGCTACTTGCGCCGCTGGCATCCTCCAAGGTTCGTCCACCTGCGTTGAATATATTGGTGGGTACGAATACATCCTCTTCGAAGCTCCTAAGTGTGTTCCTTACCAATCTGGCATCTTTATCCATAACAAGGCTTAACCATGGCACGTTAAATCGCGCAGCAGTGGTATCGCTGTACGCGGTCTTCCTTTGCTTGAATACAAGGTCATCCATGGCGGCTAGGATCTCCCATGGCATGCTAACTGGAGAGATATTAGAGTACTGTGCTATATAGTCATCTACGAAATGCCAGAAATCTACGTAGACCTCAAGTTTGTTGTCGGATGTGATGCGGAATGCTTTGAATGTGTCAGTGAATGGTTGGCTGGTGGTAGCAATGGAAAACTCCACTTGTGATTTGTCGGTGTTGTAAACCATGTCAAATAGTTGTGCGATGGGGTATATCACGTCGGCCATGGAAATGGGTTGGTCGTGATGCCAATTGGTTTGGAAATATTTTGAATAGTCGTAAGTCACCTTACTTGTTGATCTGGTGCCGGTGTCCACTGTCTTCCATGTGGTGTTCTCAGCGTCCCATGTGAAGGCATCATTGGGTATCTCGAGCTTATCTGTAGGTCCTGCAGTCTCTACTTCATAGCTAGACCTAAATGGCATCGGCAGGCCGGTGAAAGGGTGTGTTGTTATAGGTGTATCGTGGAGGTTGTTCCAGATATCATTGCTGTATACATCACCAAAACCTCCAATAGGGTTCCAGGTGGTTCTGTTAGTCCACACCCATAGGCTGCCGACATCAATTTGTTCTGTTGATCCAGGTATATGAGCTTCCCGTAGAGTCCAAATGCTTTTTGGTCCGGATACTAGGTCTTCAGTAATGCCGGACATATTTGAAATAGCGGGGATGTTGTTAACCGCGGTAACAACCCATATTCTGACCGACTCATCTAGGCATAATTTTGTTGCGTCTAAGTAGATCTGGTTTCTTTCATCCAGGCCAGAGAAATCTCCGGTAAAAAGGCGTTGTCCCATTTCATCCAGTTCAGAGGATTCGTATTGCCAGAAGCCCACCTCTTGCCACCCAGGCATGTTGCCCAGCCATGGTGCGCACATCTGGTTGATTGTAGCGAAATCATATCGTTCAGGCGATCCTCTACCCCAACCTTCGGTGTAAAGATGCCACTGGAATAGCCTGGGATCAGTGCCGTATACAGTATAGATTGCTGGCCCGAATTGTTGAGGTACCATCACTACAGAGAATCCTAAGTCTTGGAGCGATGATCTGATCGTGTTTCCGATGTCCCATCTCTCATCTTCTGTACGGACAATGAATTTCAGGTCGATCCGCTTGTCATTGAAATGCCAAAAGCCATTTTCTAGTGTAGCCCCTGCGGAAATCATTTCTTTGGATACCATATCTTTTGCCAGCTCTGGATCGTGACGGATATGGGATTCTTTAAGGAGTCTGAATAGAGTGAGATAATCAAAATCAGCATGACTCACATGCGTCATCATCGGCACAGCGAATCCCTTGTATAGTTCCTGTGCTATGAATGATCTGTTGACCACGATTTGCAAGGCTTGCCTAACGCCCTTTATAGCGAGAGGGTTTAGGTCCCCTTCTAATGCAGGTGCAGGGTTAAGAACAATCGATACTGTAGATGCCGGTGCCTTGTATATTGTGATGTCGTTGTTGGTTGCAAGCTTTTCAGCGGCAGGTGTCTTAAGACTAAAGTTGTATAAATCTATGGCTCCTGCCTCGATTTCCTTCGAGGCGATATCGACATCGAAGGCGTTGAAGTTTATGACGTCCGTAGCTGGCCCTGGTTGGTTGTGGGGAGGATTGTATTCTGAATGGGAGGATGCTGCCAAAAGCATGAACATCGCTGGAGCCAACAACAATCGTAAGCATATGTTTGGGGATGGTATTATCATTTTCTTGTGTGCTATATCTGTATTCCTGTAATAGATTGTTACGCTTGCAAGATGTTATTGTGGGTTATCTTGTTTCCTGCGGATTCGCATTCCTGCTATTAATCCAGCGGCGGATCCGATCAAAGCTATGAGGGTTACAAACGCAGTGTTTAACATCCAGTTTGATCCCTGTGGATCCGATTTGGTAAGGGGTGATTGGGTAGACGAATTGTTTTGGGAGATATCTAGAGCTGCAAGTCTTTCTTGTATCACCTGAAATTGAGTGTTTAACTCTGACATTGAGGCCGAATTAGGGGAGTCATTTATGCTCTGAGTCAGCGTGCCTAACTCGCCGATTATGTTGTTGACTGAGTCTTGGATATTGTCAAATCCGAAGTCCATGAAGAAAGATCCTGCCGCAATATTTCCTGACGCGTCTATGGCTCTAAAATCATGAGCCCCTTCTCCAGATATTGGTATAAATACCCTAGCGGTGAATCTTCCTTCTGAGTCACTTCTAACCGTACTAATCACGGCGCCGCTTATCTCTAAGAAGACGTCTTGGTCTGGCTGGAAATTAGAGCCCTGAACAGTAATGTCTTTCCCTCCAGGTCCAGATGGGGGAGAAAGGAAAATCGACGGTAGTGGCATCAGTTCTTTGCGTGCGAAGGCGATCTTTTGGTTAAGTGGTCCATACTCTCCGAGCCTAGCATCTGGCCAGGCCATGTATACGTCATCTGCGGTAGCTTCTATGGTGAAATAGTCACCGATGAAAGTCCCTCCCGGGAAAGCGTAGTTTGGGTTTGAGGGGAAGTCAGTGACTCTTGCATTCTCTATCCATGTGGTGCCTTTGTCTTCGGAACTCGTGTAGTATATATGGTATCTTGCCTCGACAGGGTCATCCCTCATGTCCCCCCACATAACGTGTATATCACCGTTGGGATCCACAGACATAGCAGGGAAAAACTGCAGTCTGGTGGTGGTGTCGTCGTTTAAGCGTTTTCGAGACCATGTAGTGCCGTTATCTGTTGACGCAGAAAGCCATATGTCACCATCGTCTGTTGCCTTGTCAGGTGACCTTGTAGTATAAGCCACGTAAACTTCGCCGTTCGGACCTGTGTCCAACTGCGGGAAGCTTGATCCCCAGTACCTGAAAAGGGTGTTCCTGGGGCTGAAGCTGAGTTCATTAAAATCAGCTGCTCTTTCAGTTGTGAATGTTCGTCCTCCATCCACAGATTTTGCAACATATATCTCAGCCCTTCCCTCAAAAGAATCGTCATCCGTGCTGTCTAGCCATGCAATATAAAGTGTGCCGTCATCAGCCACAGCAGGCTGAGACCCTTGGACTACTCTTGAGGGGGCGTCGTCCCCTTGGGAGCTGAAAACAATTGGACTGACTGTAACAGGCTCGCTCCAGGTTTTTCCTCCATCTTCAGATCTTACTAATTCAATACTGGTTTCTGTAACGGGAACCTGCTGGAATGGTTCTACACCGAATAGAAAAAATACTGGTATGCGGGTGAGGAATTTTGTATAGGTCACATAGATTGTATCTTCTTCAGTCTTGTTTATGGTAGGTCCAATAGTAAGCCAAGGCTTATCTAGAAAAGGTAGCCCTAGTTCATAGGTTACTACCCCATCAGCATTTTGTGGTAGGGCTTCTGCTGTAACATGGCTACGTGCTGACGCTATCGGCTCGCTCCACGATGTTCCTCCATCTTGGGATTTAGAAACAGGTATAGCTGAAACGCTAGCAGCTCCTACTGCGTTGCCTATGGTGAAATCTTCTTCATCGAAAGATATTGATGCCGCGTAAGCCGTCCCTTGTCTGTCAAAAGCCAAAACTGGATCCCCTGAGCCACCCAAGTCCTGCTGAGGATACTTAACTTGATAGGGTCCTTCCCAGGTTGCTCCTCCGTCTATTGTGTTATATGTTGTTATGCCTGGAAAGCTGTAGTCTATTACCCCCAGTATGATCTGCTCTGGATCTTTTGGGTTTACTGCCAAGCTTGGTTCAGTTTGGTAGGGGTATCCGCTGAAATCTCGTGTCACCAATATGTTTCTACTGAATTTAGGTGATGGGCTTCTGTAAGGTACAAGAGGCCCCTGACCGGCTGAACTGGGTTGTTGGGATATACCTCTTACTGTGACCTGTTCACTGGGATGAATGTCTGCTAAAGGATGTCCCTTACTATCGTTAATGCGAGGATCAAATCCTTTCATTACAACCCATGATGAACCTGATAAATACTTCATAAAGGGAACGTCTATGCTACCTCCTAGCGGCTGTGGGTATGACAATCCGGCTTGACGCTCATTTCCTGCGGACACAGACCCTGGCATTACCACTAGCAGTATTACGAGGGCAATTAGGGCAGCTAATCTAGGATAATTTTGCAACATTTTAGTAAACAGGCTCCAAATTATTGATGGTCATTTGATATTGTTGTAGTTATTCTAGATTTACTATTAGGGAATCTAGCTGATTTATGACTGACAATAAGGCTTCATTAGTGAAATCGGCTACCGCTTCATCATAGGCTACAGCGCCGGATGTATACCGGTCAATGATTTGCCATTCGGCATAAGCATCTGCGTAGCCATCAGAGGTGCTCATGGAATAGATTGGTTCCCTTTCAGTCCAATCGAAGAAATTGTCAATTCTGAGTATGATTTTGTCCGCTGGTGAAGTCAGCTTAGGATCCGCTTTAAGGGCTACTTTTCTTACTGCACTCCAGTGGCTTAGGGCATCCTCTCGTGATCTTGGCTGTTCCTTTCGGATTTCAACCAGTAGGAGTCTATGGGATTCCACCAGGTTTCCTATTGTTCTGAGATCTTCAAGTTTATCGGATCCGAGCGCGTATTGTTCCCGGATTTCTTGAGTCTCTAGCTGAAGAGCTTCAAGTTGGGCTTGAGCAGTTTTGATTTGCTCCAATTGATTTTGAGTAGCTGCGAGTTGATCATTAGAGTTATTTATCTCTTCCTCAAGTTGTGATTCTTTCTGGGCGGCTGTACCAAGAAGTGCCGTTAAGGCAACGTTAGATGAAGTTTGTTCTTGCAGATCTGCTTGCAATGTACTAGCAGTATCCTGCGATAACGCGAGTTTATTTTGCAAATCATCCTTACTGGAGCCGAGGATTAGACTGGATGCAACCATTCCAACCGCAAGGCTGATCAAACAGCCCAGAAGTATTGAAACTAACCATATCAGGCGCCCGGATTTATTTGGGTCCATTCCTCGAATGTCTTAAGCCATAGCGTATTTGGTTTACTTGCATTACTTTATCCAAACCGACTACTAGTATATCAGACTGTTATCGGTAGGTTCAGATATGTAAATTATATCAGAAGCTCTGGAATATGACCGCAGTTTTAGGTCTGGCATTTGTATATAGCTTTGTAGCCGTGAATCATATCGGTGTATTCGAGAGAAGAGCTATGTGCTAGAATGCGTGCGATCATAATATTGCTGCGCTAGTTGGTGAGGCCTGATACGCCTATGCTTCAAATCCGACGCCTTATATTGCGCCACTGAGTTAATGATCGACAAATTATCTGTTTCTGATAACAATATAGACAGCAGTTCTAGGAGGTACTGACATGGAGGTTTCTACCGGTGTACATGCAGTTCACATCGCCGATACGGCTGTTTCGCATCCAGGGGGCTCCAATATTTATTTTGTTGGCGACCCGGCACAAGAAATGATCATATTGGATACAGGTGAGCACGATCAGGATTGGACCAAACAAATTCTGGATGCTTACAGGGAATTGGGTAGTCCTAAAATCACTGCAATAGCTATCACTCATGGCCACGGGGATCATATAGGAGGCCTTGATCGGGTTTTCGAGGTTGTTAATGCCCCGGTTCGATGTCACCCGAAACTTGTGAAGCGACTATCTGCTGTGGTCGGAGAGCAGAACGTTATCAAATTGAAAGCCAATGAACGTTTACGCACCGGAGGAAACGTGGTCCTTCGATCAATATTTACGCCAGGCCACGAAGAGGATCACGTTTGCTATTACTTAGCGCGAGAGCGGATCATGTTTACAGGGGATACTATACTGGGCGCATCTTCATCGACGGTTCGGGATCTGTCCAGTTATATGAAATCCTTGGAAAAACTATCTGCGTTTAGGGTGGAAATTATTTGTCCGGCGCATGGCCCAATTGTTCCAAAGCCAAGAGGCTCGCGTCTTATACCATGGTATATAAAACATCGTAATCAAAGAGAATCTGAAGTGTTGGCTGCGTTGCAGAAGGGGATAGTAGATGTGGATGATATGGTGAGGGATATATATCCGCGCAATCTAAAGAAGGGACTACGCCGTGCTGCTGCCGGAAACGTACGAACTCACCTTTCTAAGCTGGTTAAAGACAAATTGGTAGAAGAGGTGCCGGCTACTTATAGATTGAAGTCAGAATAGGCCGAATGCTTTTAGATTAGCGTTTCTGCTTATCGCGTCTAGAAGGCTGAGAGGTGTGCAATTATTGGAGGTCAGTCTACTAGACCACTTGCAGTCTTAGATCATCCTCCGCTTATAGCATGTATAAAGTGGATCTCGGAGTTTTCCTTCACTTGCTCCAGTAGGCCGAGACTACTAGTTTCGCCATCCACAACCACGGCTACTCCAGGATTTACGCGGCTGCCCTCTTCGTTAAGGAGAACTTTCTTGATACCGGGGTGCTGTTGATCCAAGCTATCAATGATCTGGCGCACGGTTGTGCCGTGCGCCAGAACTTTGTCTTTTCCAGCAGTAAACACCTGTAGTGTTGGAAGTATCCAGACAGTTGCCATGCGACGGCTATTTGTCAGATCCGTTCTGCCACTTTGTCTCTAGTATGTTACCAGGTGACATTGGCAAGTCCGTCATTCTAGTGCCAGTCGCGTGATACACGGCGTTTGCTACCGCCGCCACTATTGGTACTATCGGGATTTCTCCTACTCCTCGCAGCCCGAATGGGTGTCTAGGATTAGGTTTCTCAATGATTACTGTGTCTATCATGGGTAGATCAAGGGTGGTTGGCATACGGTAATCCAAGAATGTGGAGTTGGCGAATGAGTTGCCAGGATTGTAGAAATACTCCTCGTTAAGCGCCCACCCAATACCCTGAACGGTTGATCCTTGCATTTGACCTTCTACGTACGAGGGGTGAACTGCGGTTCCTGCGTCCATGAAGGCTGTTACGCGAAGAACCTCTACCTTTCCGGTTTCTGGATCAACTTCTACGTCTACAATATTCCCAGCGAATGTAGGGCCTACTCCGCCTTGTCTATCTGACGCAGAGCACGTTACTGGTCCACCAGTGTCCATGTTCTTGGCGGCCAGCTGTTTGAAGGTCAGTTTATCCTCTGGGTTGCTTAGCCTAGTGAAGACGCCGTCAGCAAATTCCACATCCTCTGGCTTGGCCTCCCAGACCATGGATGCCCTGATCTTCATTTGCTTGATTACTTCTTCTGCCGCTCGAATCGCGGCGAGCCCCGTGTCGAAAGCTATTCTGCTTCCTCCTGTCCCACCGGTCCATCCTACTGAGTCTGTATCTACTACGGTGGGGGTCACGTCTTCGGCAGAAATGCCGAGTATTTCTGCAGCTTGCATTGATACGGCTGCCCGTGTTCCTCCAATATCCATAGACCCAGTTATTAGCTGTATGGTCCCATTTGCGGTCACGTTGATTGTGGCTGACGATCCGCTTCCGCCACCGTTCAGCCTGTAACCGATTGCTATGCCCCTGCCTTGGTTGGGGCCAGTTAACGGTGTTTTGTATTGTGGGTGGTCCTTCATCGCTTGATGAAGATCATCCAGGCCGAGGCTCGTGTGAGGTACGCCTGCTGGCGCTCTGTCCCCATCGCTAGCCTTATTCTTTATACGCAACTCGAGAGGATCGATCCCAAGCTTTTCAGCGATCTCATCCAGTACAGTTTCCACAGCGTAGTTAGCCGCTGGCTGACCTGGTGCTCGGTATGCCTGAGATTTTGGCTTATTAACTACCACGTCCAACCCGTCGATCGCGAAGTTCTCGATGTTGTATGGTCCGGTAGCAGTGAACACTCCCCCAGCTATAGGTGAGCCCGGGTAAGCGCCGGCTTCGTATGCCATCCAGAGCTCTATAGCAGTGATTTGGCCGCTCTTGTCAGCTCCAATTTTGCATCTCATGGTAGAACCAGAAGTCGGGCCAGTTGCCTCGAATACCTCTTTACGATTCATGACCATCTTTACTGCGTGTCCGCTCTTTCTAGCTAGAACTGCCGCGATTGGTTCGAGGTAGGTAGTCAACTTACCTCCGAATCCGCCGCCTATTTCCATTGGTATTACCTTGATGTCGGATTCAGCAATATTCAGTATTGCAGATGTGGCCCCTCTTATACCGAATATGGCCTGCGTGCTGCACCATATAGTGAGGTGGCCATCGGTGGACCACTGTGCGGAACATGCGAATGGCTCGATGTATCCTTGGTGCACGGTTTGAGTTGTGAATGATCTTTCAATTACTAAATCCGCTTCCTTGAATCCCTGTTGTATGTCTCCACGTGTGATCTGTACGTGGGAGGCGATATTACTATTTACTCCGGTGTTATCGCCTGCTCCAAAGCGGTCTACTTTGAACATTGTCGTAAGACTATCGTGAAGAATAGGGGCATCTTCTTTCATAGCTTCATCCGCGGTTATAACCGACGGCAATACCTCGAATTCTACATCGATTAACTTAAGGGCTTCCTCTGCTATGTGAGGGTTGATTGCAGCCACGGCCGCTATAGCATGTCCTTGGTACAGCGCTTTGTCGTGTGCTAGCAGGTTTTCAGCCTGCATCCTAACGCTGCTTTGGGATTCCGCAAAGTCCAATATCCGGTCTTGTATCACGGGGAAATCCTTGGCAGTGGCGACCGCCATAACGCCTTCCAGGGCTTCGGCTTTGCTTGTGTCAATAGACAGTATGCGGGCATGGGCGTGTGGGCTGCGTAGAATTCTGCCGTGTAACTGACCAGCCATGACCAAATCTGCCCCGAACCTAGCGCGACCGGTGACCTTGTCGTATCCGTCGTGCCTTATCGGTCTGGTGCCGACCACATTGTATTTGCTGGTTTCTGCTGATTGTTTGTTAGTGTAAGTTGTGCTCATATTTCTATTTCTTCCTTAGCTCTGCTCCGGCTTTGAGTACTGCTCTTACTATCTTGTCGTATCCTGTGCAGCGGCACAGATTTCCGGCCAACCAGAACCTTATCCTCTCTTCATCTGCGTCAGGCTCCTTTTCGAGCAGGCTCTTGGCGGCAACGATAAATCCTGGTGTGCAGATACCGCACTGGAGAGCGGCTTCTTCTAGGAACGCTTGTTGTAGAGGGTGGAGTCCTTCTGGAGTAGCGACACCTTCTATCGTAGTTATAGTCTTGCCGTTAGCCTCGACACCTAGCACGCAGCATGAGTCGACTATTCTTCCGTCCAACTCCACGGTGCATGCGCCGCAGTTTCCGTCATTGCATCCTTCTTTAGTACCGGTCATTCCTACGACGTCGCGGAGTACTTCCAGAAGGCTCTGTCGGCTTTCGCAGAGGAAGTCAACATCTGAGTCATTAATTGTAGTGCGTACGTGAACTTTATCTGTCATGAGTGTTATCCTTCCCTCGCTCTTGATATCGCGGTCTGCAAGGCTCGCTTAGTGAGAATACCTACGAGGTGTACTCTTTGTTTTATGGTACCCCTCATGTCTCCTATAGGACTGGCGGAGCTTTTTGCTGCTTCAGCTGCCTCTAGGATAGAGGCTTCATTTGCTTCCTTACCTGCTAGCAAGTTACCTGCCTCTTTGGCAAGGACTGGCGTTGGCGCTACTGCTCCAAGCGCTATCCTGGCTGATTGGATGGTTTTTTTACTATCATCCAGTACAACAGATGCAGCGCAGTTAACGACCGCTATGTCCATCTCGTTTCTGGGGATGAACCTTAGGAATCTAGCCCCTGAGTTGGCTGGTGGGGCAGGGAATTTTATCGCCACTAGTAGCTCACCGGGCTGCACAGAATTTCTGCCCGGGGCTGTGCAGAACTCATCTACGGGTATTGTTCGTTGCCCGTTTGGTCCAGCCACCACCGCCTGTGCACCGAGTGCAATAAGGGATGGTATCCCATCGGCGCTGGGGGAGGAGTTGAAAAGGTTTCCTCCAAGTCCGGCGCGTCCTTGTATTTGCGTGCCGCCTATGAGGGTGGAAGAATCCACTAGTATTGGGTACCTTTTCTGTATCAATTCGTCTTCGTAGACGCGGTAACAGGGAACAGCAGCTCCCAGTGTAAGTCCGTCGGTTTCAGAGAACGAGAGCTCGTTCATTTCCGGCACGTTCTTAACGTCTACTAGGCGTTCTATCTGAAAGCGGCCTCCGCGCAGTTGAACCAGTACGTCGGTTCCTCCTGCTAGCGCCTTGGCTTTGTCTCCCTTTTCGGCCATCAGGCCGACTGCGTCCTTAAGGTTATTGGGTGCTACATATTCAAAATCTTGCATAGCTCGTCCTTGTTTAGGGTGCAGAAATTATAACATGTCTTTAGCCCTTTATCAAAGGGCACTATAGTGAAAAGCCTATGAGTACGTGTTCTTGTCAAACCATTCTTTCAGCCCGTCGCGGTTTAATTCCAGCCATCTAGAGTTTAACCTGATTCGCTCCAATGCCTGCTGTATGGTTCGTTGTGCCGAGGGGGCTGGGTTATTCTTAAAAAATGATTCGACCTCGTCTGCTCGTTCCAATGTTGTGAATGCGCCAGTGATACCCACCAGGCGCATAATGGCGAATCCGCCGCGGCCGTATCGACGGTCCAGTTCTCCCCAGTTATCTCTAATAAAATCCCATGCCAAGGATTTCCCTAATCTATTACCTGCAACTGACACTATAACTAGTACCGAATCCTGTGACCGGACGTCCTCTGATATAGATCGGCGTAGTAGGTCACTGAGTAAATCTGGGTTTTGGAAGCGAGTCAGGGCTCCCAAAATCCTCATTCTCTCCTCGTGTAAAGCTGCATTTCGTTCAAGGTCCCATAGTGTGTCGTAAGCAGTTTGATCTCCTTCTTGGGCTACCAGCCCGTATACGACACCTCTCAGGTCAGGGTGTACTGCCGTCGGGTCGTTAAGAAATTCACTGAACTTTTTCTGGGCCTCACCTATTACTTCGGAGTCGCCGTACGAGCCAGCTTGACCTAATACAACTGTCCTTAGTATTGAATCTAGGTGACCTTCGTTTTGGGAGGGATCCCAGCCAACTTTTTTGGATATATTACTGAACAGAAGCCTTGCACTGTTCCGGAATTGTGTGAGCCAAGGTTCATCAGACAGTAGATTTTCCATGCCTCTCAAATTAGTGGCCAGATCGCTCCAGACAGACGAATCCACTTCGTTTTTGTAGGCTTCTATAATTGACAGAAAATCCGTGGCAGGAAGATAGCCTCCTCGCACAAGAGCATAGGCGTCGTTTTGAATCCCAAGCCTATCTACTGCAGGAAGCTTGTGGTTCTCTATAGCGGATCGCAGATTGCTCCATCCTTCAGGGCTGTAATTTACTCTGTAAAACCCAGTTTGGCCTGCGTTTAGTTTGATCCAATAATCACTGTTGCTGCCACTGGGGTTTGTTAAGGTTAAATCATCATCTTTAGATGACATAAGGCCAGAAGCGCTTCCGGCCGCGTCTGGTGCAATAACTCGAAATGGGATCTGCCAAAGAGTATTGTCATTCCCTTCATCTAGGAGGTTATCGTATAGAAAGCGACTTTGTGACAACTCTACGTGCAACTGTTCACCGTGCTGATGGTACTCGCACTGAATTACGGGATAACCTGTTTGTTTGACCCAAGTATTCATAATGTCTGTTACGGGCTGACCTGATACATTGTCTAGGGCTTTCCAAAGATCTTCTGTGCGTGCGTTACCATATTGGTTGGCAGATATATATTGCTGAAGGCCTTTCTGGAATAGGTCGGCTCCAAGAAAATCCTCAAGCATTCTTAATGTGGCTCCACCCTTGCTGTAGCTGATGGCATCAAAAAGCTCGCGAATCTGTGCTGGGTCCTCAACTTTAGCTTCTATTGGATGGGAATTCCTGAGGCCATCTAGACTTAAACCTGAATTAGTGTCCTGGAAAACGAACTGAGTCCACATATTCCATTCTGGGTACTGATGGTCCACTGCTTTGTCGCCCATCCATGAAGCGAAACTTTCGTTTAGCCAAAGATCGTCCCACCATTCCATAGTTACAAGATCACCGAACCACATATGTGCCATTTCATGGGAAACTACTTCCATGATGCGTTGGCGAGTGCTTGCAGACGAGTTTTGTGGGTCGTAGAGGAGGGCTGTTTCTCTGTAAGTTATTGCACCCCAGTTTTCCATCGCTCCCGCTGCGAAATCTGGGATTGCAATATGATCAAGCTTAGGTAAAGGGTACGGAATTCCGAAATATGAATTGAAGTAGTTGAGCAGTCCTACTGCATTTTCCATCGCGAACCGACCCTGTTCTTCTTTCCCCCTGGTAGCCCACACTCGAACCAGTGTGCCGTTTGGTGCGATTTGTTCTACGGACGCAAAGTCACCAACAATGAAGGCTAGGAGGTACGTTGACATTTTGGGTGTTTCAGCAAACAGGATTGCCTTTGTGCCATTTTCTTCAGGCGTTTCGCTTTCGATTGGGGTGTTGGATATCGCTACTAAGTTTTCAGGTATGACCAATGTAACTTTGAACTTAGCCTTTACTGCTGGGTCATCCCAGCAAGGGAAGGCCCTCCTAGCGTCTGTGGCTTCAAATTGTGTGGTGGCAAGTGTTTGCTGTACCCCTTCCGGGTTAGTGTAATGGCTTCTATAAAAGCCCCGGAGCTGGTCGTTCAAGGTTCCAGTGAACTGTATACTCAGTGTCATGGTTCCTGGTTCGATAGGCTGATTGAACACGAATGAGGCTGTCTCGTAGTTATCATCTAAGTTGATTGTTTCAGGGGTTACTGTAACACCATCTCCTGTGGCGAGTTGTGCTCCCAATATTTCGAGTTCAGTGGCATTTACAGTGATCCGATCTGTGGGTTTGGAAACATTAATCACAATGCTCTCCTCTCCCAGGAACGTGAAGTTATCCAAATTCGGGGTTAATCTAATGTCGTAGCTTGTAGGCAGTATGTTATCTGATAATCGATAAGCATTTTGAGTGGTCACTGTATTGCTCCTTAAATCAAATTCGCTGACAATGTTAGATTATACGACACGTGGCTTAAGCCAGGAAATGTTATTTAAATGACCTGGTACTTTGAAGCTAATGATACAATCCTGTAAGATTATTTAGTTTCGTGATGGTTATACAGATGTACGAGGCAAAAATCTTAATGGTTTCTCATGAAAAATTAAGTATAGATAGCAATGGGGTATCCCTGGATGCAGCGCTGTTCACACCTCAAGGGCGAATTGTAAGTCCTGGACTGGTGATCTGTCATGGTATGCCTGCCGGGAGATCTGTTCAAGGGCAATCAGAGAATGAAGATATAGATGGATTGACTTACCCTGAGGTTGCAGAATGGTGTGCCTGGGAAGGCTTTGCCACAATGATATTTAATTTTCGTGGCACAGGTGACAGCGGTGGGAACTTTCATCACTTGGGATGGGCGCTCGACCTTCAGTCCGTAATATCTGTTATGAGCAAAAGAACGGAAGTGGATGGAAATCGTATAATACTGCTTGGATCAAGTTTGGGGGCTGCAGTAGCAATTTATGTGGCTGCCATAAGCCAAGACGTGGCTGGCTTGGTTGCATTCGCCAGCCCCGCCTCTATGGTCAGGCGTTCAAATCCGGTAGAAGCTTTAGAACGTCTTCGTCTGATGGGTTTAATACGGGAACAGGAATTTCCGCCATCTGTTGATGCCTGGGCACGGGAAGGGGAGCAGATTAGCCCACTAAAGTGGATAGATCGGATATCACCTAGGCCAATATTCCTATTGCATGGCGACTCAGATGATGTCGTTCCACTTGAAAATGTGTATTCCCTTTACAGGGAAGCAGGCGAGCCTAAGGAGATGCGTGTCCTGAAAGGTGTGGGGCACAGATTTCGAAGCGAAAATACGGCAATCGAAGCTACATTAGAATGGCTTAAGGATAAATTCTTGTGATATTGGCAATACTTGACCTTTAGAAGATAATATTGGCCTAGGAGTACAACATGAAGAATGACCATGACGACATCAGGAATAAGGTTAGAGAAGTATATGCTTTGCGGGCTCGTAGTGCGTCTCTACTCCCAATAATTCAGGACAACAACGCGATCTGTACAGACGAGTTTTGTGAAATAGACCTTGATGCTGGTGGGGATCCGTACCCTAACATTTATCTTTCGAAAGAGCTTGATGGTTTACCAGTAGAGGCGATTGCGGCTTCTGCTGGCTGCGGAAATCCGATTGCCTTAGCAGGTCTAAAGCTAGGTGAAAAAGTTTTGGACCTGGGCTCGGGTGGTGGTATAGATTGCTTTCTTGCTGCCCGGCAGGTTGGCGCAGATGGTCACGTAATCGGATTAGACATGACAGCAGATATGATATCCTTGGCGCGAAAGAATGCTGAGAACCTCGGCGCGCGTAATGTGGAATTTATACATTCGGAAATGGAAAAGATTCCTTTACCAGATAAGAGCGTGGATGTTGTCATATCGAATTGTGTGATTTGCTTGTCTCCGGATAAAGATGCGGTTATTACGGAAGCTTTCAGGGTGTTGACGCCCGGAGGCAGGATACATATATCTGACATGATGGCGCTGGGCCAAAACGCTGATGGAGTCGAGCTAGACCTGTATGAATGGGCTTGTTGTATAGCTGGGGCTGAGGATCAAGGGGTGTACACAGATAGGCTCGCGAGGGCTGGATTCACTGGTATATCCTTAACCCAGGAGGGCGAAGCCAAGCCCCAAGAGGGCAGACGTCCAAGTGTTGCCAGCGTAAAAGTGGTCGCAACGAAGCCTGTTTAATGTGACATGGTTGAGGCTCCACTCGCTTCCAATGTCCGATGAGTATAACAAGGCTTATTTGCTTGCCCTAAGTATTCACTAACTGAAGGGTAAGTAATTTGGCCTGCTGGCTGCGGTGTCTTATTCTACAGGGCAGTTACTTATGAATATCGATAGATTATCACAACTGAAGCAAAGAATTAGCGAAGGTATTCTTGTGGTTGATGGGGCCATGGGTACATTTATACAATCGCTGGATCTTACTGCTACTGACTTTGGTGGCGCTGAGTACGAGGGCTGCAATGAGAATCTAAACCTGACTAATCCTGATGCAATTAGGTTTATACACCAGCAATATGCGGAGGCGGGCGCCCATATTCTGGAAACTAATTCTTTTGGGAGTACGCCATTAGTGTTGGCAGAATATGGGCTTAGCGAAAAGGCTTACGAGATAAGTAAGATGGCCGCTTCGTTGGCTCGCGAGGTTGCAGACGAAAAAGGTCTCACTGGTGATGCAGTTTTTGTTGCAGGCTCCATGGGTCCTACTACTAAGTCGATATCTGTGACGGGTGGGGTGAGTTGGGACGAACTGTCTGATCATTACTACGTACAGGCCAAAGGACTTATAGATGGTGGGGCAGACGTTCTTCTTTTGGAAACCTCTCAAGATGCCTTGAATGTAAAAGCAGGCTTTGCTGCGATCGATAGATTGTCTGATGATCTTGGTTTTGAGATCCCGTTGGCGATCCAATGTACGATAGAGGCAATGGGAACAACTTTGGGTGGGCAGGATATAGAGGCGTTCTACGCTACCGTGGCTCACCGTAACTTACTATGGATAGGTATGAATTGTGCCACAGGCCCCTCCTTTATGAGGGACCACTTGAGAACACTTTCAAGTCTGTCAAGATTTCCAGTAGCGGTGATACCTAATGCTGGACTGCCAGATGAGGACGGAAACTACAATGAAATTCCTTCGACGTTCTCGTCTACGGTAACAGAATTTTGTTTAGCCGGATGGGCCAACGTCGTTGGGGGATGCTGTGGAACAACCCCTGAACATATAAAGCATTTGGTTGAGGCAACTGCCGCATTGAGGCCAAGGCAGCCAGTATTTGGTAGTGAAACTTTTGTGTCAGGTCTTGAGGCTTTGACTATTGAGGATGATAACAGGCCTGTATTGGTTGGAGAGCGAACTAATGTTTTGGGTAGTAGACAATTTAAGCGATTGGTTGCGGAGGCCAAATGGGAAGAGATGGCCGAAATTGGGAGGCACCAGGTTCGTGGAGGAGCGCAAGTATTAGATGTATGCTTGCAAGATCCGGATAGAGACGAGATATCCGATGTAATAAGTTTTCTTGAGGCCCTCACCAAGAAAATCAAAGTGAGCATAATGTTGGATACAACTGATGCGGCAGTGTTAGCTGAAGCATTGAAGTTGACGCCTGGTAAATGCATTATAAATTCCATTAATCTGGAAGATGGAGAGGAAAGATTTCGTTCTGTTGTGCCACTGGCAAAACGTTTCGGGGCGGCATTAGTGGTGGGGTGTATAGATGAGGATAAATCTCAAGCTCAAGCCGTGACTCGCGAAAGAAAACTTGAAATAGCGCAGCGTTCCTACAGGATTCTTACTGAGGATTATGGTGTCCTTCCACAGGATATTATCTTCGATCCACTTGTATTTCCAATCGCTACAGGGGATGAAAATTACATAGGGTCGGGATTAGAGACCATAGAAGGAATACGGCTGATAAAACAACACCTGCCGAAGACTAAAACAGTTTTGGGGATATCCAACGTTTCATTTGGGCTTCCTCCGTTAGGACGTGAAGTTTTGAACTCAGTGTTTCTTTATCACTGTGTTCAGGCCGGGCTTGATATGGCGATAGTGAATTCGCAACTTGTCCAACGTTACGCATCTATATCGCAGGAAGAAAGGCAACTGGCAGAGGATTTAATATGGTGGCGCGGCGAAGATCCAATAGGAGCGTTCGCAGATCACTTTAGAGGTAAAAAGGTCGAGCGTAGTCAGGAAGACCGAGCATTATTGCCTTTGGATGAAAGAATCGCAAGTTGTGTAATAGAGGGTACAAAAGAAGGGCTACTCGAGGATTTGGACGAAGCTTTGAAGGATCGTACCCCGCTCGAGATAATAAATGGGCCTCTACTTAAGGGAATGGATGAGGTGGGTCGCCTTTTTGCCAGCAATGAATTGATTGTGGCTGAGGTACTTAGTTCTGCAGAATCTATGAAGGCCGCGGTATCGCACCTTGAGCCGCATATGGACAAAAGTGAAACGAGTAGCCGTGGGACCGTGATGTTAGCCACAGTTAAAGGCGATGTTCATGATATAGGCAAGAATCTTGTCGAAATCATATTGTCCAATAACGGTTATAAAGTGCTTAACCTTGGGATAAAGGTCCCGCCACAGGATTTAATAGACGGGTTTAGAAAGAATAGTCCGGATATTATTGGGTTGTCTGGGCTATTAGTTAAGTCTGCACAGATGATGTTGGAAACTGCTAGAGATTTGAAAATAGCTGGGATAAGTGCCCCAATTCTTGTTGGTGGAGCAGCCCTAAGTAACAGGTATACAAGGACTCGCATAGCACCTGAGTATGACGGCTTGGTGGCTTATGCTCAGGACGCCATGGATGGGCTCTTCTTAGCTAACCAGATCCGTGATCCATCTCTTAGGGAGTCCCTAAGAGTTAGAGTAGAGGAAGAGAGCTTATCAATTGCCAGGGCTGATGAAAAGAGGGCCTCCTCTTCTGAATCAAGAGTTGAAAAACTTGCTATCAAGTCTAATGTTTCGCCTGTTTCCAATCCGCCAGTACCACCAGACCTTAGGTCTCACGTCATAGGTGATCATGACCTATCAGAGATATTCTCGTATGTAAACCCGGTGATGCTTTACACTAGGCATCTTGGTTACAAAGGCAGATTCGAAGAATCGTTGGCGATGGGCGATCCTAGGGCAATCGAATTGAAGCATCGTGTTCAAGAAATTGAGAATGTTGTAATCGCAAGGAATGATATAAAGGCAAGTGCGGTGTATCAGTTTTTCAGGGCCGCATCTGACGGGGATGATGTGGTTATCCTTGCGCCTGATGGTAAGTCTGTTATAGAACGCTTTCAATTTGGCAGGCAGCAATCTGGAGATGGGCTATGCCTGGCGGATTATGTCCTGAATGCCTCTGCGACTAACCCGGATTATATATGTTGTTTTGTCACAAATGTTGGCCCTGGGGTAAGAAAACTTTCTGAAAAATGGATGGCAGAAGGTGAATATCTGAACGCACATATACTGCAGGTACTAGCTTTGGAAGGCGCTGAAGCATTCGCTGAGATAATACATCAGCGGATCAGGTCTATGTGGGGATTTGGTGATCCGGTTGGTATAACAAATCAGGATTTGTTTAGGGCGGATTATAAAGGTAAAAGGTTCTCGTTCGGCTACCCGGCTTGTCCAAGGCTAGAAGACCAAGAGCAGTTGTGGAGGCTTATAGAGCCGGACAAGCGAATAGGTGTAGATCTTACGGAGGGTTTTATGATGGATCCTGAGGCTTCTGTAAGCGCCTTGGTGTTCCATCATAGCGAATCAAAATACTTCAATCTAAATAGTGTAGATCAGCAGGTATTGGAAGCTAGGTTAGCGTAGTCCTGATGCTTTGTTGGAATTAATCACCACGTCGCTGTAAAACAATCTTTGGGTATTCTTGAATTGTTTAGGTTCAGCCGGATTTGTGTTCAGACGAGCCGATATATATCTTAGTTTTCTATATTGAATATCATCTGGACTGCTGCTTGTACTTCCAGTTCGCCTGAGTTAATGTGCGTATCGCTTTCTAAAGCCATGCTAGCTCTAGCGAAATCCACGCTGGTCCTTGGCTCTATGCCTGTCGTGTTGTTTTCTGTTATAAAAACCAGCGTCCCTCTAATTACCCCAGTACGATCCGCGAATAGCTGAGCCTTTGCCAAACCATCTTCTATAGCCAATTCCCTAGCCTGATTTTGGGCTGCATAGGAATCCTCTATCGTGAATTGAATGCTATTTATCCTGGAATTGTCTCCACCAGCCACTACAGATTGGTCTATTACAATTCCAAGTCTGTCTTCGTCTAAATCTCTGATCTTGATCTGCAAATTGTGAGTTACTTGGTATCCTGTCAGTACTTGCTTACTACGCCTTCTGCCATCTTCAACTACTTCTTCCCAGATATATTGGGGTGAAATATTGAAGGAACGGGTTTGAATATCTTTATCTTCTATGCCGGATGTTTTAAGGCTGGATACTATTTTGTTCATGCTGGTTGCGGCGTCATAACGTGCCTGTTCAACGCTCTTCGACCTCGCTTCAATCCCCATATCTAGCAAAGCCAAGTCAGGTTCGAGGGTGACTTTACCTTTACCGGTAACCCATATTCCTGATTGCTGTGACTGTCCGGTATTGGTAATTCCAGATAAACCGGAATAGTTGACCCGAGTCTGCGATGTAGTACCAGAATTAAGTTCCACGGAGTCGCTTTGGGCGGAGGTTTCTTGTGGGACAGAGGTACAAGCGATCGATGTTACTATGACCAGGGATGATATAAGAAAGCAGATACCGCTAACCTTCCTCATAACTAAGCGACTCCTAACTAGTGTTGTATTTATCTTTTGGATTGCCTTGAGTTGGTTCCATGGACCGACGGTAATCTCCCGATAGAGTAACTACAGGAACATTCAGGAACTTAGTACCGTCGAGCATGTTACATGCATTTAGGACGACTACCGTTGAGTATAATGAAATGCCTGCGAATAATCTAGCTGCATAGGCATAATTTGACCTTTCGATAATATAGACTTGGTGATGTGGGTCCTCACGTTTTGTGATTTAGATATATAAAGTAAAATTCTTTGGAGACCGGAGTTATGCCTGTCTAGGTGACTACTGGGCATTTATGTCGCTATAATGACCCACCTGATTATCTAAGGTACGAGGATTTGCTAGAGGCGAAGATGAAGGATTTGTTAAAAGAACTTTTAGAGACGATTGCTTTGGCGCTCGTAATATTCTTTCTTCTGCAGTCTAGCTTTCGCAATTACAGAGTGGAATTATCTAGCATGGAAGGTACCTTGTATCCTAAGGATAGGCTTGTAGTGAACAAGCTGGTTTACTTTAACATTGACAACAAAAAACTTGAAAGGCTCGTTCCTTTTATTAATTTTTGGGATGAGCAACGCATTCTGTTTCCATTTCAACCTCCGCGTCGTGGTGACATAATAGTTTTTCAATACCCGATTGACCCCAGTCGGGATTTTGTAAAGAGAGTAGTAGGTCTCCCTGGAGAAATGCTTACCATCAAAAACGGGTTTGTCTTCATTAATGGGGAAGAGCTGGATGAGCCTTACTTGGGCATACGCGGTAATTCGTATATGGAGCCGACACTTATAGAACCCAACAGTTATTTCGTTTTAGGTGATAACCGAGACGGAAGTAGCGATTCAAGGCATTGGGGGAATGTTAGTATCGATGAAATCGTCGGGAAAGTTAAGCTTCGGTATTGGCCTTTCCCAGAATTCTCTTTAAAGACGGCAGACGATATGAATGAAAATACATAAGCTTATGTTGAAAATCATTTGTACCTAGTATAGAATCGGCCTGCCTACATGGGCCGTTAGCTCAGCTTGGCAGAGCACCTGACTTTTAATCAGGGTGTCCAGGGTTCGAATCCCTGACGGCCCACCAATTTGCAATGTGAATGAGTCAATTGGGTCCTATGTAGCTAAATCTTAAGCAATCCACGAAGAATACTCGATAATTGATTCGCTATAGATGGGTTGACAGATTTGGCTGGAGGGGCCTTTTCGTCTGGCGAGACAGTGAATCCGAAGTTCTGTGGATATAGATAAAGGGCCAACTTAAAATATTTCGATGAATTGTTATACAGCAAATTACTGAGGTGCTTCAATGAGGCTTCTTGTTATTTCTGGGGGGCGGCATCCATATGAAGAATCTACACCCGTATTGGATGGTTTCTTGAAACGCGCCGGCCATGATGTGAGTGTTCATTGGACTACAGAAATTCTAACCGCGGATTCTATCATTGATAATTTTGATGTTTTGATTTTCAACACTCTTCGAATAGGAGAGACATCCTTCACCCTTCCAGAGCGGGATGTGATAGAAAGTTTCATTTCTGGCGGGAAGGGCTTTATATGCATACATATATCTGGATGCGGGCAAGAATCCTGGCCAGAATATCGAGACATTACCGGAGGTGGATGGGATATGACAAAAAGTTTTCATCCACCATTTGGAGGATTTACAGTCAACATTCAGGGTGATGACCACCCTGTGGTTGAAGGTGTATCAGATTTCGTTACTCAGGACGAGCTATATATGGGTATTGAATACCTCAAAGGCAACCAGGTATTAATGTCGGCTACCTCTGAAGAGGGAACTTACGTTTGGAGAGGTAAAGAAACATACATGCCAAGTGCCACGTTCCCGTTAGGGTGGACTAGGAAATATGGCGATGGCAAAGTGTTTGTGATTCTATTGGGTCATAACGGGCTTAGTTTCCAAACTCCTGAGTTTCAAAAGGTAATTTTGAATGGAATATCATGGATCACAAATTAGAGGTTATTTGGTGGCTACATTCAATTGCAATTCTTTTATGTATGGTTTAGGTTCTTATGCCAGTTGCTAAGATAAACGGATTTAACACTCACTATGACACGATAGGTAATGGTGTTCCAATAGTTTTCATACACGGGGGATATGGTGGGGCTTCCTCAAGTGTGTACACGAGAGATTTGATAGATTGGGCTGATCCACTAACGGATCGCTACTCAGTGATTTCTTATGACAGGCGGTCATCTGGCAAGTCAGAATATCCTCAAGTTGATTATACTCTGGATGATTTGTCCAAAGATTTGGAATCGTTACTTGATCATTTGAACATAGATAAGGCATTTGTATTAGGATCTTCGGCTGGCGGGCCAGTAGCGTTAACCTACGCCTTGAACCATCAAGATAGGCTGTATGGACTGGTTTTGGCTAACACGTCATCTCGAATGTGGATGCATGAAGCTAGGATTCAAGCAAGAGAAAAGATCCGCAATCGCATGAAAATCTTGAACGAACTTGGTCCGGTAGATGCATACCAGTGGATAGAACAAGAGCAAAGAGGCCCGGGTAAAATAGTTATGGCTCCTGGTGGGCCTGGGCCGAGACCCCCAGATCGCGCAGGGGCGATGATTGAACGAGCCAAGTTGGTACAATCTCTGATCTCGAAATTGGACGAGAGAACAAAGATCAAATATGTGGTAGGAGAATTGAGAAATCAATATGCGTATATTGACTCGGATTTAACTGATCGTTTAGACGAAATAGAAATTCCGACCTTGGTGATTCATGGTGATGCTGACGGGCAGGTACCTTATTATTTGGGCAAGGAACTTTCTGATTTAATAAGAAACTCGGAGTTGGTAACGGTGGGTGGGGCCGGACACGGAGTGATGAATTGGGCAGGTAGTGTTGAGGCATTGAAGTCATTTTGCGACAGGCTGAAGCCACTTCAACAATAAAGGACATTTACATTCCTCAATACAATACGTGTATACCTTAAGCTATACCAATATCTAATGTTGGTTGGTAATTTAGTCTTTAACTAAGCGTGAAGTATATAGGTTCATTGGGTTATGTATCCTCTGTATTTCTCCTCATTCCATATCGCCTGAAAGCTTCAGCATGCTCGTAAGATACACCGAATTTCCTGTTGCTTCTTTGGCCCATATCTTTCATTCTTTTCCCGAAAGCCTCATCACCACCGGCTTCATCTACCCAATCTTGTATCTGGCTACGGTGTGCCAACAACGACTCGATTTTTAAATCAATTACGCTGCTGATATCTATGAATATATCGGGTTGTTCGGAGCCCCAGAAGAATACCTCATCCACGTTGTGTCCGCTCAGCCCCATCTCTATGTGTTCAGGGTAATGAAGGCGATCTCTAGCGTACGGGAAGACAGCGTCTATAGTCACTAGGCCTGTGATGCGATGATCTCTGTGGATATAGAATGATGATCTAAAAGGGTCTGTTGTAAATACTATTGTTGGTTTCAGACGCCGTATATGGTATACCAACTCGCGTCTGAAAGCATGGTCATCTTCGAGTTCACCATCACCGAAATCCAGGAAAATCACCTCTGATACTCCGAGAAGTGCCGCTGCCTTTTTCTGCTCGTCTTGTCGGGTAGATAGAAGATAGTCTGCAGTCATGTTACTATCGCGCCCACCCTTGTTTCCACTTGTGGCCACCACGTAGAACACTTCTTTACCTTCAGACACTAATCTTGCTGTAGTTCCTGCGCATCCGAACTCTGAGTCGTCCGGATGTGGGGTAACAACTAAAGCTCGTTCAACTGGTTCCAATTCCTGCATTTTTGTCCTCCCGAGTAGAAAATATATGAATTTTGGCTCTTACTGTGTTTGCCATTCTGTGATGTATCTACTTGAACCTGGATATGTTGTACTAGGCTATAAGCAGATGTATATATAACATAATTGTTACGACCTCGCTAGAGAGCGGCAAATCTATACCAAGGCGCCACCTAGCGTGTGAGAATCATACATTTGATTATAGCCTTAGGTAGTAATTGTTGAAAGACTTGGTAATATTCTGGCTTTCATACAATGCTTGGCCATACACTAACTTCGGATTGCATATTAAACCATTATTCCTTTAGGAAAGTTATTATCTTTTGCATTTGTTATATATCAAGCTGATGCGAGATTATGGGTGTAGATTGTATATTGTAGGAAGTAGGAATGTTTTTTCGAGCGGGCATGTAGCAGGTATTTGATGGCTATGAGCCCCATGCTAGAGTTATAGCGATGTATGTTGTAAATTAGATTGACTGAAATTTTAACTCGGAGTAACTAGTTGAATATAAATATAGGAAGCTTGTTAGATGCAGCATCATCGGCTAGAGGAACTGCCGTGATTATAGATGTATATAGGGCGTTTACAACGGCTGCAATAGCCCTGCACAACGGTGCTGAGGCTATAATCCTTGTCTCTGAAATAGAAGAGGCTCTAGATCTTAAGAATGATGGTATCGGTTCAGTTTGTATGGGAGAGGTTGGGGGGGTGCGCCCTGATGGGTTTGATTTTGGTAATTCGCCTTACGAAATATCCCAAGCAGATCTGGCCGGCAAAATTCTAATACAATCAACTCGAGCAGGCACTGTAGGTGTAAACGCAGCGCGTAATGCCGATAGGATATATGCCGCTTCTTTTCTGACGGCTGAAGCAACTGCAGAATCTATACTTAGAGATGATCCAGATTTGGTTAGTATAGTTGCCATGGGGGTTGCTGGGACAGTTAGAGCAGATGAGGATGAGCAATGTGCATTGTATCTGCGCAATAGACTTGAAGGCCGTAAGCCAGACCATGAATCTGTTCGAAGCTTGGTGCTGTCAGGCGGAGAATCCCAGAAATTTGACGATCCAGCACTTCCTCATTTTCATCCGAAAGATAAAGAATATGCATTACTTATAGATACTATCCCTTTTGCCGTAATTGTGTCTGAAGAGGAAGGATTAATGGTTGCTAGAAGGGAGCTTTATATAGAGCCAATATAGATCTAGGGCATAAGTAATGACTTGTAGCTCATTTAATTCTGAACTTGTGCTTGAACTTCTGAGGCGTCTGTGCATTTATATATAGACTAATACTTGCAATTCATATACAGTTGTTATTGCAAATGGTTGCAAGAGGTGTGATGTGCCAAAAAATGTAGAGATACTTGAAGCGGTAAGGAGTAGAGGCTATCGCTTGACTCCACAGAGGACCCTGATTCTGTCTATTATCGCTGGTAGCAAAGCCCATATGGGAGTTGATTATATCTTCCGGCAAGCCCAGCGATCATATCCGTACCTTGATTTGGCAACAGTGTACCGTACTGTGAGACTGTTTAAGACACTGGGCATTCTCACTGAACTTTCAATAGGGGATAAACAGCATTACGAGTTAGCTGATCCAACTGGAGTACACCACCATATGGTATGCCGCATGTGCGGTTCTGCCTCAGATTTAAGCCCGATATATCTTGATGTTTTCAGGGCTAGTTTAGTTGAAAACTTTGGTTTTCAGCCAGACTTAGAGCACTTTACCATAGGCGGTGTTTGTCAGGAATGCCATAATCCAAAAAGCCCTTATTTTGGCGTGTTTGAAAGGGATACATGATTAGGATAAATAGTTTTCCATGTAATTTCATTGTGGCGGATGTGCTACATGGAGCATGAAGCGGTACATTTTTCTGGGATGCTATCCGCAATTATTGTGGGTATGATTATTGGACTTAGACATTCTACTGACGGTGATCATGTGGTCGCTGTATCTACGATGGCTCGCGATTACAACAGTGTTCTTAAAGGGCTGTGGATAGGGGTATCTTGGGGATTAGGCCATTCTACACCCTTACTTGTACTGGGTATTCTCATACTAATAGCGCGTGAATCCCTAATTGATTTATATGAGTCTATAGCACCGGTATTCGAATTTGGTGTAGCACTGATGTTGGTCTTTTTGGGGCTACAAGTGTTTTGGAAGATGTATAAAGGCGAATTTCATGTGCATCAGCACCAACATGATAGAGATCTGCACAAGCATATACATGGCTCTCACGGACATGATGGCAATCAGGAAAGTCCGCACGAAGCCCGTAAACATGGTCCATTTCCTGAATTGATTCCATTTTTTAGACTAAAGTCTTATGCGATTGGGGTCGTACATGGGTTAGCTGGCAGTGCGGCTGTTCTTGTAGGGATATTGGCTGCCACCCCAGATTTTTCTACGGGGATAGCATTTCTAGTATTTTTCTCTATAGGCACTATGATTAGCATGGCGATAATGACGATATTGTTGTCGATCCCGTTTGTTTTATCCTCAAGGTCAAATAGCGTGGGTAATACTGTAATTGCAATCGCTGGTTTGCTTAGCATTGCCCTAGGATTAGCTCTAGGATCAGATCTGTCCTTGGGTACAAACTTTACAGGGATTCTTTGGTATTAACCACTCAGAGCGAAATTTGTGCGGCATATCCCCCGGCGTTAATATAGCGGCATCATGTCGGTTTGGTAACGAATCTACATGGTCTCGGGGGGCTGGTAAGCAGTTACAGAAATGACATTTCCTAAGAGAGAATCAAAGATTGCTATATAGTTGGGGTATATTGATGTTCCGGTGGAAGTGGTGGGTAATATCCCTATGGATATTACTACTGGCCTTATCATTGCCTTTCGGTAGGTTGGTTTCCTCGGAATTAAGCAGTGGGTTTGGTGAGACAAATACGGAGTCACAATTAGGAGTCGATATCCTGGATCAGGATCTGGGTTTCGCTAAGTCTTCCATCACATTGGTGTTCAATAGTCCAGATCTGGTTTATTCAGACCCAGTATTCCAGAACGAGGTCGAGCGGGTGTTGAGCAGTCTAATGCATTCAGAGGCGACTATCACAATGTCCATAACTCCATATAACTCAGGTGACCAATTCATGGTTTCAGAAGACGGGCAGACGATCTATGCAATCGTTTACATGGATGTCTCTGTAGACGATGCGATGAATATGGTTTCCCGTTTAAGAGAAGGAATAACATCCGATATTCTGGGGCTATGGACCACTGGTGGTATACCAATATTCTACGATATGAACGTCGTGAGTGAACATGACCTTAGGCGGGCAGAATCAGTAGCTTTCCCTGTTATTTTGATTGTATTGATTGTGGTATTCGGAAGTGTAGTAGCAGCAGGATTGCCGGTAATTATAGGTGTTGTGAGTATTGTTATCACCTCCTCATTAGTGTATTTACTTGCTCAGGTGACGGACATATCTATTTTTGTGTTGAACATTGCCACCTTGCTTGGGCTAGGGGTTGCCGTGGATTATTCACTCTTGGTTGTTAGTAGGTTTCGAGAGGAATTTTCCGGTCACGCGGTAGATGAAGCTCTGGCAAGAACCATGGCAACCGCCGGCAAGTCGGTATTGTTTTCAGCTGTAACGTCCATTCTGGGCCTGTCAGGACTTCTTTTATTCGATTTTATGATGTTAAGGTCACTAGGTATTGGCGGTGTTACGGTTATGGTCCTTTCCTTGTGTGCAGCCATGAGCCTGCTTCCTGCAATTATCGCAACACTGGGTAATCGTGTTAATTCTTTGAGATTGGTCAAAATATCAGTAGGTATACACGGATTTTGGAGTGGTTTGGCGAACTGGGTGATGCGTAACCCGATACGCGTGATTGTGCCTTTGACTACTTTGTTGATTCTGCTTGCGGTGCCATTTCTTGGGGTGAAATTGGGAGCCCCATGGGCTAGCATACTACCACCAGAGGTGGAATCGAGAGAAGGGTTCGATATACTCAATCGAGAGATCGGCCCAGGCGAAACTTCGCCTATATTGGTGGTATACAAATCTCAAACCAGAGTTTTGGCGGAAAAGAATATCGCTGTAATTTATGACCTGGTTGAGCAGCTAAAAAATCATCCGTCGGTTATTAGAACTGAGAGCATATTATCGATAGCTCCAAATTTGAGTCTAGAAGAATATCAAGAACTTTTCTCTGGGAACCTATATTCAGCAAACCTTGAAATGTCTCGAGCAGTAGGGCAAATCTCCTCAGAGAAGGCGACTTTCATCAAGGTGGTTCCGTCTGAGGAAATCATGCATGATGATACCAAGGAGTTGGTCCAGTCCATACGGTCAATGTCGGTTGGGGGCGATCTGAAGATGTATGTAACAGGTGGGACCGCTGATTTGATGGATAGCATAGATGTAATTTATGGATCTTTCCCTGTAGCTATAATATACGTCTTAGTCACTATATATATTGCCCTGTTTAGCCTGTTTAGGTCCATTGTACTGCCGTTAAAAGCCGTAATTATGAATGGCCTGAGTATTTTTGCAACATATGGTGCCTTGGTATTCATATTCCAGGAGGGGAACCTACAAGGTGTACTGGGCTTCGAATCAATGGGCTACACAGATGCGATCATGCCAATTGTGCTCTTCTGTATTACTTTTGGCATCAGCATGGATTACGAAGTATTCCTACTCAGCAGGGTCAAAGAACTGTATGACGAAAACGGAAACAATACGGCTAGTGTTGCATTAGGTTTAGAAAGGACTGGGAGAATTATTACCAGTGCAGCCTTAGTAATGATTTTGGTGTGCGGTTCTTTTGCTCTGGCTGATATCGTGATAGTAAAAATGTTCGGAGTTGGACTTGGGTTGGCGATATTGATTGATGCTACTTTGGTAAGGGCCCTGATGGTCCCAGCCATTATGAGGGTAATGGGGGATTTGAATTGGTGGTGTCCTAATCTGAATCCGCGTCGATTATGGACAAAATCATCTTAGGTAATCAATCTAGCTATTAATGCACAAATGGTGTTGTTGTGGCTAGGTTGAAAGCAGTGAGGTACAGTCTAGGTCATGAACGGAAGCATTAAATTTTTCACATGCATTGGCTAGGTAGGCGCTTCCTCTGGCGTCTTCATAATCGCAGTATCCGCCAACTACTACCCAGAATATGAATATTTCTAGTATGGAAATTCGATAGTCTATCAAGCATTCTTCGAATGTGTAATCATCAACCCCGTTCTTCATGAGGAGCTCGTGATACATGGTTAGCAGTTCCATTTCGTGGTTTCTGCGGAGTTTGGGAGTAAAAGCCTCGTTTATGAAGGTCGCGACGTCGAAGGTGCCCCTGCCGATACTACAGTACTCCCAATCGAACACTACTAAGGGTCGTTCATTTACGGTATCTCTAAAGAACAAATTGTCTAACCTATAATCCCCATGCGTTATAGTCCTCGGGCGTTGAGTGAGACGAGTCTTTATCTCTTCTATATGGCCTCTTAGTAGTTGGCCTAAGTCGAGTAATCGTGTGGTCATAAATTGCCCGGCCTTGACTTTCAATGCTTCCCAGGCGTCGGGATAAATATCGTGATAAGGCTCAGTTTCGTTGCATCTTAGCGGTAGCCAATCCAACTCCATTAATGCCGGATTTTGCCACCATGACGAATGGAATCTAGCTATTTGGTTAATCGCTACGCTCGCATCAGTCAGTGAGCACCCTTGGACGCTATCCCCCTGCCTTGAGTTTATGAGGTCTTCTATGACAAGCAAGGTAGTTCCAGTTTGTTGGTCGATATCGCTGAAGTAAACCTGAGGGGTGTCGAGGATAGCAGTGGGCGCAATGGTCTCGTAGAACTTGATTTCTCTTTGGTCTGTTTGAAATGTGTGAGTAATATGTTTCAAGTATTCGTCTTCTGAGGCAAACTTAATTATCACAGATGCTGGAAGGGTTGTGTTCTGAACATCGTATTTAATGTTAACGCGGGCAATCTGGTTCATAAAACCTTTGCCTTCTCCAATTATCGCTGTTGAGTAGTTGATCGCGACCGGTACGTGCGGAAGGCGATTTGGATTTAGGACATAGTTTAACCACGAGAGATCTACGTCCATTAACTTGCGGGGTTGTTGGATATTTGTCATTACAATTCTTATAGATAGGTTAGGCAAGTCCTGATATGGTGCTATGAACGATTGTAACCTGCTGGCTTTATTCCGCGTGCTTGGATGTTAACCTGTCTTTTGTGCGTATATTAGACAATGCTCGACCGGTTTTGTGTCTGTGAAGTACATTACCCCTCCAAGCTTGCCATTCTTCTCTTCTATGATAGTCATGCTCAATTCGGACAGTAAGTGGACTATATCAGTGGCACTGTATAGCTGAAAGCTCCTGGCCGCGTCGTAATCTTTGTCATATACTTCTTTCATTCCTTCGCCAACCTTGAACATCAATTGAAGGATGCCAGCAGGTTTAAGTACTCTTGTTAATTCTGGTATGGTTGTGCTCTTTACTAACTCTGGTGGTATATGTTGGATGACTGCGTTGCAGGTGACGAAATCGAAGTGGCCATCTGGATATTTGATAGGCTTGCTAAGGTCGCCAACCCATAGGTTATCTGCGATTTCCGGGTGTATGTCCTTGGCTAGCTGAATATTTTCAGGGACTGCGTCGAATCCCCGGATATCGTAACCATCTTGCCAATACAAGAATACATCACGGGCACCTGCTCCACAGCCAGCGTCTAGTCCAGTGGATTGTGGTGGAATGAGTTCTTTCATTCTTTCTCGCACGGCCGGATCGCCTGTTAGTCCTGGATGGGAGACGTTAGAGTATACAGATTGTATATATTCATGCACGACTTCCGAATAGCGCTGAGCATTTTTACTGTAGAAAGCATCCGAAGCATTTTGCACGTCAACACCCCCCAAATTCATACTTGTTATGACCTACCCGAATCCTAGTGTCAGACATCCAAATACGATCCGGGTAGGCGCTAGTATTAGCTGCTGTATTTAGTTATGGGATCCAAGCCTTCCAAACGTCCTGGTTGGCATCTTTCCATGCCCGCGCTGCCTCTATGTCAGTCTGGCCTTCATCTGTCTTGCCAATGACCATCGCAGTTTGCTGATTATTTGTTATCTGGAAGTTCTTTAGGAATTGGTAAGCCGTTGGCATATCTTCTTCAAGTCCTGGCCATGTCAGCTTGTACACGTCATCAACATTGTATCCGCAGTCAAACTTCTCGGTTACTGGGTAACAATCAGGGTGAAGCGGGAATTCGATTGGAACTAAATCGTATTTTACAGGAGCCCAATGAGGTGTCCAGATCACGAGTAATATAGGCTCACCTCTTTTATGTGCGGCATCAAGCTCCGCAAAACTAGCTGCTTCTGATCCAGTGAATACCACTTCATAGTCTATGCCTAGTGCTGCAAGGCGTTCTTCGTTTCTGTAATCCCATCCAGGCGTAAAGTCAACGAATCTGCCCTTTGGACTTGTATCAGCAGTTGCAAACAATTCCTTGTATTTGTTTAGATCATTGTGAGTCTTGAGATCCGGGGCCATTGGAGCGATACCTCGCTCGGAATCTCCTTCAATAACATATCTTGGAACATATACATGGCTAGTACCTTTGATACCTGTTTGTCCAGATCTGGAAACTTTTCCTGTATCTGCATATTCTTCTAGTAAAGCCCCACTGAAGCTTGGCCAATTGCAACAAACCCAATGCATTTCCCCAGATGCTAATCCTTCGAATAGCTGCGCAGAATCTGCGGGTGCAAATTTAGTTTCCACCGTGTAATCCATCTCTTCTTCTAAGATCAACTTTGCTAGGGCAGTAGTGACTAGGTTCCCATCCCAGTCTTGCTCAACTAAGATTACCGGGCCTTTACTTTCACCACCGGTTAATGTGCTACATCCGATGTTAATAGCAGCAGTGAGAATGCCGATCAATCCCAAAACTAAGATATACCTGATTCCAAATATTCTGCTCAAATCTAACCTCCTATTTTGGCAGTATGTGTTTCTACATGACCTGCAGCATATGTGTAGAACCTGTAGCCGAACTCGACCTTCTGTTTCATACCGAGGCCATCTTATAAGCGCCTTTTGGTTGAGTGATTCTATCGAGAATCATAGCCATGAAGACGATCCCGAATCCGCTTACTAGTCCATCGCCCATTCTTAGATATAGTGTCGCCACATAAACCTCTTGACCCAAGCCCCCACCGCCTACAAGTCCCCCTACTATAACCATCGCAAGGGTCATCATTACTGATTGATTTACCCCAAGCATTATAGTTGGTGCTGCTAGAGGGAGTTGGATTCCCTTTAGTATCTGCCAACGATTGGCTCCGTAAGACTCACCTGTCTCAATAAATTCACCCGAAACCAAGCGGATCCCTAGATCAGTCATTCTAATAGCTGGCGGCATTGCATAGATTACAGTGGCTATAACACTCGCGATCGGTCCCGCGCTCCAAAGCATTATGACCGGTATCAAGTACACGAATACCGGCATGGTCTGCATTGTATCAAGTATTGGCCTAAGAGAGGAAGCCACTGCATTACTTTGAGAAGCAATCATGCCTATAGATATTCCAAGAATTGCTGCAATTGCGACTGAGGCCAATACTTGGCTCAGGGTCTCCATTGCTTCTTCCCATATTCCTGTAGAGGCAAGGAAGATTGTTCCTGTGATGGATAAAATTGCAACACTGATTCCGCCCCGAAGATAAGCACAGACGACTATGAAGGTCAAGAATATCCACCAGGGAGTGGACGTTAAGATACTATCAATAGGCCCAAGTGCGAACTCTCTTATGACGCTGTCGCGTAACCAGCTGGTTATGAAATATAAGTTTACTGTAGCCCAATCAACCAAACTGTTAACCGGGCCTGCAAAGCTGAAATGCAGAGAACTCGGAAATTCGCTGAAATGGAACGCTTTGGCTGCGATGGTTATGGTGATTGTTAACAAGAAAAAGACAATCCGTCTGTTATTTACAAACTTAATATTACTGGGGATTGTGCCTATAGCTCTCTCCCAAAATGATCCAAGATAACTAACAAAAGGAAAATTAATTGGCGAACTGCTTTGAGAAAGTCGCTTATTGATTGTCAGGGCATAGCTTATTCTATCAAGCACCATTGCAATGATTACTATCGCTATTCCTGCCTCTAACCCATTTCCAGTGTTTATGGTACGTAGGGCGTACCATACGTCCTTACCAAGTCCACTAGAACCTACAACTGCTGTTATGATCACCATAGCTAATGCCATCATGATTGTTTGATTTACGCCCATCATTATCGATGGTTTGGCTAAAGGAATTTGTATTTGGCGCAACGTTTGAATATGAGTAGATCCGTAGGATTTGGCGGTTTCCAGTATTTCATATGGCACTTCTCGTATGCCAAGATTTGTAAGCCGTATAGCAGGAGGGACAGAGTATACTACAGTAAGGGCTACTGAAACTGCGCTTCCAACACCAAATAGTATTAATGCGGGTATTAAATATACGAATGATGGCATGACTTGCATTACGTCCAAAATGGGTCTAATGATTCTTTCGAACCTGTTGCTCAAAGCGGCAGCTATACCAAGGGGAATGCCGAAACCCAGTGATATGGTTACGGATGTAATGATAAGACTGGAGGTAATGAGAAGTGACTCCCATAGCCCAATGAGATTGACAAAAGTTAGGCTGGCTGAACAGAACAACGCTAATCTGACTCCAGAAAACCTGAGTGCTACAGCGGCAATTACGAAAATAATTGTTACCCATGGCAATGATGTGAGTCCGTTTTCTATAGCCGATACCGTAAGGTTGATGAAGTTTGATATCGGGTCGAATATCCATGACGCGTTTTCTCCGGTTTCTTTCAACCAGTCGCCCGCCTTGTCAATAATTTCCTTGTCGATTTGATACGGGAACTCAGACACTTGGTAATCAGCATCTTTCTTGAACAAGACATAGCCTACACCATACACTGCAACAAGGACCACGAATGACATAATTGCTTTCAATGCATTGGTATTTGACCTTAGGTTCAGGATAATCATTCTATAAGTCATACCTGCGAGTTTCTAACTGGATGCATTTGGAACAATAGACGCCACCGCGTCACGTGTTGTTATTTTCCCTACAACGCGTCTTTCATTGTCAACTACGATAATCTGGTCATTGTTTCGACTGAGTCTCTGTAGCACCGTTTCCAAAGAATCGTCAATATGGCAAAAAGAGTCTGGATTAAGTATTAGCTGAGATAGGCTGTCTTTTTTAATTTGTTGGGAGGCTATAGCTATCTTATCACGGCTGGTTACCCCGACTAGTCTGTGGTTGGTGTCCACCAAACAGATGAGAGATTGGTCCTCGCGAAAGTCTCTAGATGTGTTAAATTCATCAATTTGGTCGAGCTTGAGTGTGTCTATAGGAGTAGTTATAGATGAAGCTTTAAGCACTTTTGATCTGGGCACATCTTCGACGAAATCTCTCACATAACTATCGGATGGATTCATAATCACCGCTGATGGAGTGCCGACCTGTATGAACTCTCCATCCTTCATTATAGCTATCCTATCTCCGAGTTTAACCGCCTCTATAATGTCGTGTGTAATGAAGACTATGGTTTTTTTAACCTGTTTTTGTAGATTCAACAATTCGTCTTGCATCTCGCGTCTTATTAGGGGGTCCAGTGCGCTAAATGGTTCATCGAATAATAAAATGTCTGGATCCACTACAAGCGCACGCGCTAGGCCAACTCTTTGTTGCATCCCACCGCTTAGCTCATGTGGGTAGTTATGTTCTCGCCCTGCAAGTCCAACAAGCTCTATTGTCTCCATGGCTCTCTTTGTTCTCACAGAACGATCGAGTCCCTGGATTTCTAATCCGTATGCTACGTTGTCTAATACATTTTTATGGGGCAAATTCCCAAAGTGTTGGAACACCATGGCTACTTTATGTCGCCGGAAATTTTGCAAATCCCTGCGGTCCATCCTGTTCACCTGGTCACCGTCTACCCATATCTCTCCACTTGTTGCCTCTATTAGACGGCTAATGCAGCGCACCAATGTGGATTTGCCGCTGCCAGAGAGGCCCATTATGACAAACGTCTCGCCAACCGCGACCTCGAACGAGACATTGCGAACTGCTATGACTGCGCCAGTCCTGGCAAGAAATTCACCACTTGATTCGGTATCGGATAGAGAATTCAATAGATGAATAGGATTTTGCCCGAATACCTTATAGAGGTTCTGGCAAACTATACTATTTTCTTTTTTGGTTATATTTGTCATAACAGTTTGCTGATGGCTGATAGGAAATTGGAGTACCTTAACGGTGCTAGATCAATGAAACCGGGATTGAGATCTCGGGGGAGATGTCGGTGTAACTGTACTAGGGGGCTGCTTCTAATGGATGACGGGTTTCGTAGTTCTTGCTTAACAGCCGTGGGCTGGGAAATGAAATGTGGGGTGTTTAGTTTGTAGTGTTATGCTAGGGCTCGCAAGCTGACCTTAGGCAGTCGAATCTTATCATCTTATGTTTCATTTGGTTACCTTTAGTAAGTCTTGGTAGTAAACCCAGCTTACGTTGGCTTGAATCGTGAACACGTTAATATATTTAACTCTTGATTGTCAAACGACTGTAGTTTGGTTACTGCTATGCCGTTATTCCATTTTCGATAAGTTGCTTTATGGCCTCATTGTCGTAACCTAGGCTGCAAAGAATTTCAGAGGTGTGCTGGCCAAGGGTGGGAGACGCGTTTTTGGCCTCTAGCGGAGTTTCGCTCATCCTAACAGCCGGTCCAACCATTGTTATCTTTCCTACTTTAGGATGGTCTAAATCTACGACGAGGTCATTTGCTTTAACCTGCTCGTCTCGAATCAACTCTTCTGTGAATTTAACGGGGCCGCATGGCACTCCGGCGCGATCAAGTATTTGAATCCATTCGTCGGTGGTCTTTGAGGTGAATAGTTCTTTAGCTTTGTTAGACAGCGCTTCACCGAATTCTTTAGCTTTATCACTTTGTGGGTCGTAATCTGGCTCGAATCTTATATCGTAAAGATCAAGTGCATCTGCCATCTTTTTTCTAAGTGTATTGCTTAAGCAAGCCACAGCTATCACACTATCGGCTGTTTGGAACGTGTTGTAGTATATATTTCCAGGTGGCCTGGCTCGGATTCCTTCAAGGAGTCCATGAGTTTCTTCATATGGTGCTCCGGCGTTCCTGAGATGACCAATGTTTTCTATGAACTCCTGCCTGGTTTCACCTTCAGTCATATCTACTACCGTGAACCTACCTGTTTGTATTGCTAGCGCACTGGCGAGTAAAGATGCCTCAATCTTTTGGCCTACACCTTCCCTCTCGCGGTGATAAAGTGCTGCGCATATAGCCCAAACCATTGACATACCAGCAGAGAAATCGGCGACTGCGGTTGCTGTTACTTGTTGAGGTACGCCGTCTTGTATCTTGCCGTCCGCTGCCATAAGCCCGCTCATAGCTTGGATAATAATGTCATATCCAGGGCGTAAGCTTTCTGGTCCTCGTCTGCCATATGCTGTGTTTTCACAGTAGATTATCTTGGGATTTATACTAGCTAAGGATTCGTAATCTATACCCAACTTTTCTGGTACGTCAGGCCTGTAATTGATTAGGACAACGTCTATTTCAGGGAGTAATTTATGAACTATCTCCAAGGCTTGTGGTTGGGTCATATCCAATGGAAGGCTTCTTTTCCCACGATTCAAAGAGATAAAAGATTTGCTTTCTTTAGGCACTATCTGTTGATTAAGTCTCCATGGTTCACCATCAGGATGTTCTACCTTAATTACGTCAGCTCCCATATCTGCTAGAAGCATGCCAGAAAATGGAGCCGCGATAATCTGGCTAAATTCCAGGATTTTGACACCGCTTAATGGTCCTGACATCTCAACCCCCTAGTGTGGATACTTAATATGATTTCGTATTTCATAATTCAAATTTACAGTGAATATAAGCCATCTAACAAATTCATTCTTGGAAGAAGCTTAGCATCTCTTTGACGTATTTGTCCGGTTCTTGTGATGCCACTCCATGACCTATTCCAGGCCATTGAGTGATTCTAACCATCTCAGGAACTATACGCCTGTAGTGGTCTAATTCTTCAGGCAGAATATATCCACCAGCTTCGGCATCTCCTGCTATTATAAGGGTTGGTATGCGGATTCGTTTCAGGTAGTCCTCGCATGTAAAAGCAAAATCTCTGTTGTCAGAAAGGAGCCGAGTTATTGCGTCCAGAGAGAAATTGTTACTGCCAGATATTTTAGCTAGAATTTGTTCTTTGGGCATTCCCTGCTGGTTCAAATCCTGGGCTAATTGCTCATCGGCGGATTGCCGCCTCTCTAATATGCCAGGGAGCCTTGTTACAAATGCGTTGAGCATTTTCCAATATACTGGGTCTCCAAGGACAGCTTTCGATATTGAATTTGGGTAATCCGAAGCCATTATGGTTCCGATGCATCCACCCCATGAGTTACCGGCTATTAGTGGTCTACTAAGGCCTAGTATGTCTATGAGTTGACACATATCTGATACGAAATCTCTCAACCTATACCCGGTGACTGGTTTGTCGGATGCTCCGTGACCGCGATGATCTGGGGCGACCACGTGATATTTATCTTGAATTTGTTCCGCGATGTAACTCCAACTCTCCGAGTTGCTGGTCCAGCCGTGTATCAGTAATACATCTGGATCACTACTGTTTCCCCATTCTCTGTAGTGCATACGTATCCCATTGAGTTCCACAAAGTTATTTTCGTTCATTTACTCTACCTGCTGGTTGGTTTGTAACTAGGCTTTGTAGATTTTGTTTTACCACGGTACAACATATATAAATCTAGGCATTGCATGGTAATTTTTATGACCTGTTAAACAATATCAGGCCGTAATTCTGTTTGCTGTATGTCCGGTAAACATAAATGGAGTGGGCCTGCTAAGCATGCTATTGATTAGAGTTATCAGGTAAAGCAGCTGTGCTACTTGCGCGATTCGGGAGCTTAACCCCGGCCAGTAACATAGCTCCGGATGCGTTTACCACTGCCAAAACTATGAAGGCTGTTTGATAGGAACCAGCCGTATCAAACACGAACCCCGCGAAAATCGGACTTATAAGTACAGTTACACTGCTGAGAGGGTCCATGAGCCCTGCAAGTCTTGAGAAATTCTCTCTTCCAAAAACTTCGGCGCGGAGCACTGTCATAAGTGTGCCGCGTGTGCCGAACGCTATACCGAAGATTGTGGCGAAAATCAGCACATGTGTGAGCGAAGTTGCGAAGGCAAGTATCACGACCGAGAACCCTTGGCATATGAATGCCAAGGCAGTGATCTTTTTGGGGCCTGCAATATCTCCAAGAAAGCCACCAATTAGTCTTCCAAGCGCCGAAATAACTAGTGTGTAAGACAGAATGCCAGCTGCCGCAAGCTCCTCTATTCCGATATCTACCATCGCCGGAATCTGGTGTACTTGTAGTGCGCCCCAAGCGGTTATACCGGCTGAGTGAGATAGTCCAAGAAACCAAAAGCTTCTGCTCCTAAGTGCTTCACCTAGGGTCGCGTGGGTTCCGTCTTGAGGTTTGTTTTCACTGTTCGGATTGTCTAAGGTGTCGTCGGTTATTGGACGACTTGGTAATGCGCCATCCGGCAGATACCCGTAATCTTCAGGTCGCGGCCTCATAGCTGCGGCTAACGGGACGCCCATTACTATAACGGCGCATCCGACAACAATCATTGTCTGGCGCCATCCGACGTTGAGTATGAACCAGGATAGGACTGGAACCAGCAAGGCTCCAATACTTCCACCCAGTTGGTAGATAGCGATGGCCCTTCCACGCCATTTATCGAACCAATTTATGAGGACTGTCACTATTGGTAGGAAACCGGCTACGCTTTGGCCAAGTGTAACCAGCAGAAATGCAGCGTAAAATTGATATATGTTTTGGCATAACCCTATGGCCACTAGGCCTAACCCAAATATGACCCATCCGGCTATCATGTATGGTCTGGGTCCGATCCAGTGTATCAAGTAGCCTTCAATTGGACCAGTAAGGCCGCCTTCTAGGCGCCTGAGAGAGAACGCGACTGAAACTGCAGTGCGAGTGGAGTCGAATTCTCTGATGAGAGGAAGCACTAGGGCTTGAGCGCCCACGTTGAACAAAGCCGACTGAATCGTACTAGCTAGTGTGGCAGCGGCGAGCACCCACCAGCCGTAGAATATTCGCTGCCCTTGTTCAGTTGTCTCGGGGCCAGGGCCAGCGTTCGGTTTAGATCCCCTTTGTTCGCTAGGAGGGTCTGGGTCCACTTGGTTTAGTTCTCTCCTGTGCGGGGCGATGGATGAGTGAGTTGTTTAGCTACGCCTTTTGGGCTGATTCCCTGCCTCCGCCCTATAACTATATCATATATTCGTTCTGAATGTCAGTTGTGTGATATGCGTCATCAATAATGTTGAGAAAAGATTACATAAAACTAATGGCACATTACTAATATTACTAATGGACGGGCAGGAACTTTTAATATATCTCAAGTTGGTAAAAACCCCGTCTCGTAGATAACTTGTCACAAAAGTCAGTTTCCGTAATAATGTCATACGGCTATGCTTTGGCAGGCTGAAATTCTCATCCTTGGTTAAGAGGTGGAACTGATGAAGAAAGTACTATTTGTATGTGTGCATAATTCCGGGCGGAGTCAAATGGCTAAGGCGTTCCTTGAACACTCAGGAAACCGGCTAATTGAAGCTGATTCTGCGGGGACCATGCCAGGGAGCGAGATAGACCCCGTTGTGGTAGAAGTCATGAAAGAAGTGGGTATCGATATTTCGGAAAATCGACCAAGATTAATTTCTCAAGATATCGTAGATGAATGCGACAAAGTCATTACCATGGGTTGTTCAATTGATGAAGCTTGCCCGGCTAAGTTCATAGTCTCGGAAGATTGGGGCCTCGCTGATCCAAAAGGTCAGCACATTGGAGAAGTTAGGCGGATAAGAGATGAGATTAGTTCCAAAGTGGCAGATTTGCTTGAGCGCCTATGATGAGCCCTGATTAGGAGCATATTGGTTAGAAAATGAGGTGTTTAAAGTCGGCTATGTACTGTTTATTGCAGTATCAAAACAACTGATCTAGAATGAGCGTGAAATAGTTATAAGTTAGTTAGTTGAATTACAAGTTTTTGGTGAGGTGGCTATATGTCGGACTTACAGAATATAATTAAAGAACTCCGTGAGAAACAAGATGCCTTGATACAGCAGGTGAATGCAGTTCCAGAGAGTCGTATGGGAGAAACGGCTCTTTTTGGACAGCGGGAGATGCCTATAAGGGCAATGTTCTATCAGCTAGTGGCCCATGACGTTGAGCATACTGTTCATGCGGCAAAAACACTTAGGGATATCGGAAAATCGTCCACTGAAGCCAGGTTGATCCTTGGGTTACTGCAAGAGGCAGAGGGCCGTCTAGAGGCCTTATTAGTTGGGCTGTCTGATGAGGATATCGATAGGTCTGTAGATGGAGAATGGTCAATCCGTCAGGTCCTTGAGCATGTGATCAACACAAAGTCAAATTACAGTTCAAGACTGGCTACGGCGTTGGAGTAGGGTCGGAGATTATAGTATCAATAGGACGGTGCCTACTCTAGAAAATCTCTTAATTTTCTGGACCTTGACGGGTGTCGCAGCTTTCTTAAGGCCTTAGCTTCAATCTGTCTTATGCGCTCCCGAGTAACTCCGAATTCCCTGCCGACTTCCTCGAGTGTCCTACTGCGTCCATCGTCTAGGCCGAAGCGAAGCTGTAGTACGCGTCTTTCTCTGTGATTAAGGGTTTCAAGAACGTCCTCTACTTGTTCCTTTAGCAGTTGATATGATGCTGCGTCTGCGGGTGCAAGAGCGCTTCTATCCTCGATAAAGTCTCCTAGGTGGTTGTCGTCCTCTTCACCTATAGGCGTTTCCAGTGAGACTGGCTCCTGAGAGATTTTAAGTATTTCGCGAACTTTCTCGGGAGCGACTTCCATATCTTGGCCAATTTCTTCACTTGTCGGTTCGCGTCCAAATTCTTGTACTAGCCTTCGGCTTGTTCTCATAAGCTTGTTTATAGTTTCAACCATATGAACCGGTATGCGTATGGTTCGTGCTTGATCAGCAATAGCGCGTGTTATTGCTTGTCTTATCCACCAGGTGGCGTAAGTGCTAAATTTGTATCCTTTTCGGTAGTCAAATTTTTCAACTGCTCTTATGAGCCCTATGTTTCCTTCTTGGACTAGGTCTAGAAGTGACATACCCCGACCTATGTATTTCTTTGATACCGAAACTACTAATCTTAGGTTCGCTTCTGCCAAATGGCGTTGAGCTCTTGAACCCTCGCCCAGAAGGTCGTCGAAATGTTCCTGCATTTCCACTTCGTTTGCCTCAGCCAGCAAGGCAAATGTCGGGTCCCCAATATTGTCTGTCAGTCTGAGTACCGGAGTATCTTCATCCAATATTTCCGAGATTTGTGGAGGGATGAGTCGTGTGTAGGCAGATAGATATTGAATCTGCTTTGCTATGTCCTCTGGTGTTGTATCTAGCTTGATTGCTAATTCTTCCAGCATTTCTGGTTTAAGTCCTAAATCTATTGCAGCCAGAACATCGGGGTGAGATCTGATTTGAGAGAGGGTAAGTTGGCTGCCTAGTTCTAGGTATATTCCTATGGCCTCAACAAGTGAGTTAGCTTCCCAGATGTGTCTCAAAATCTGTATCAATACAGATTGGGATCCCGGCCTCCCTCTATCGTCAGGGCCTGATATTTCGGCTTGGATCTTCTTAATGTGTATTCCGACTTCCATGTTTCTAGCCAATCGCCTTTCATCCTTGGCGGTTAGAAGGTGAACTCTACCTATTTCTCGGAGGTACATTCTAACTGGATCATCTATCATGTCCGGTATATCCAGTTCTGCTTCTGGCTCGGGCTCGGGATCTGCCTCGGAGGCGGAATCATCAAGGCTATTGCTCGAGCTCATGTCTACTACGGCTTGAGAACCGTTTTCCTCAATTTCTCCAGATTGTAGCCCGGACATGGCTGTGACCATCCGTTTTGCTTCTTCTCCAGCTTCAGCTGCCACCATTGTGAGTTCATCTGCTGGTAGTGATATGGTATCCGAACCAACTGTTTCAGATGCAGTGGCAATTATTTCGTCTATCTCGGCGTTTCGCTTCCTGTTGGAAGGCCGTTTAGGTGGGGCTGTTTCTGCTGGGGTAGGTATTTCGGCTGTTTTAGGGTGTCGCTTTCTTGTGGAAGGCCTTTTAGGGGTGTCAATTTCTGCCCCTGGGACTACTTCGATCGAATCTACTTGTCCATTGGTATCTTCTAGTGTCATCTCAACATCCTTGGCAGAGTGTCATGGTTTATGGTCGGTGGAGGCGTTTAGCTTTGTGGTGTGGTTGGGTTTCTATTGTAAGAATTTCCTGGCAGTTCATTGGCTGTTAACTTCTGAGTCAGAGAACAGTTTCCTCAGGCTACTTCCTATTTCTTGTACTTCTTCTAGCGAGGAAGCTAGGCTATTCATGTCGGTCCAGTCAGCTTCTTGAAGTTTCTCCATAGCGGCTTCATTTTGCTCTTTGAAGAGTCTTTCCTTAAGTCGCCCTACGACTCCACTAAGGGCATTTTGCCGCTCTTTTTTGTCAAGTGGCGGCTGTTCCATTGATGTAATCAGACTCACGTGCTCTTTAAGGGCTGGAGGCAGCGCCTCCACGAGGGCGTCTATTGTATCACAGCTGGACCATTTTGTAAATATATCCCTGTTTTCGGATAGCCCGAAATAAGTTGATGGGATCTGGCGTCCATGGTCCACTAGGTCGGGGTATTCTAACAGTAATGATATGCAATATTCCTCGAGCAAATCTCGGTGATTAACATCTATGGCGGCCTGATAAATCTGTTGCTTCGGTTGATTTCTGATTCTATTTTGTGGTCGTCTTGCCTGTGGCCTTCCGATGGTTGCTTCTAGTGCCGATTGGCTAACTCCGAGTACTTTGGCTAATAGGTGAAAATAGTGTTCTCTGTCATATGGGTTTTCCATGGCAGTAACAAATGGAGCCAGAGCCTCTGTAGCTTCTAGCTTTCCTTGTGGGCTAGACAGGTTGAAGCGTGATGAAACAATTTCCAGGAGATAATCCATAAGCGGACGCGCTTCAGAAATTATGTCCTGCCAAGCTTTTAAGTCGTGTCGGATTAAGGAATCAGGATCTTTACCTTGGGGTAAAGTTGCAACCATGAGAGAGTTATGAGGCTGACGCTCGTAGAAAAGTACACTGTTTCTTCCTCCAGATCTTATGGCACGGCGCTCGAAAACTTTCCATGATGATTCTAGGCTTCTGATGGTGGCCTCACGTCCTGCGTTATCTGGGTCGAGCGCCAAGATGAAATTGGAGGCTACGGATTTCATGGAGGCGACTTGTTGTTCAGTAAGAGCGGTCCCCATTGAAGCAACGACATTCTGAAATCCGTGCTGATGTGCCGCGATGACATCCATATATCCTTCGACTACTATTACTGTGCTGGTGGTTTTGATAGATTCTCGTGAAAGTGATAGCCCATATAACAATCTGCTTTTGTCGAATACAGGCGTCCTTGGAGTGTTTATATATTTGGGCGTGGAGTCATCCAATGATCGTGCACCGAATCCGACGCATTGTGAGGACGTATCCATTATTGGGAACATAAGACGATTACGGAATAGATCTCTCATCTTACCAGAACCGCTCCTGATTGCTAGGCCGGATTCCAGCATCTGATCTTCGCTATATCCAATCTGAGTAAGGTGTCTTATAAGCGCGTCTTGTCTATTTGGACTGAAGCCGAGATGGAATTGTTCGCGAGTGCTTTTGTCTATACCGCGGCCGCTTGTATAATTTAAGGCCTCGTCTCCAATTCCGGAATTCATCTGTGCAACGAAAAATGCTCTTGCGTCATTGTTGACGCGATGGATGGTGTTTTCCTGATCGATAGGCTGTCTGCTTGGAATCTCTACACCGACACGCTGTGCCAGTGTGTTCAAGGCCTCAACGAAATCTTGATTCTCTACTCGCATTAGAAAAGCGATAACATCTCCACCTGTAGCGCAAGCTCCAAAGCAACGCCAGGTTTGTCTGTCTGGGAAAACTATGAAAGAAGGGGTGCGTTCACCATGGAATGGGCAATTGGCCTTCAGATTGCGACCTGATTTTTGTAGCGGGACGTAGTCTGATATAAGATCAACTATATCTATACGAGTCTTTACATCCTGAACCAAGCTCATGAAGTGAGTTTCACCTGTTACGATTATTTGTCCATGGTTCCAAAGATGATTGTAGCAGAGTACTAATACTAGAAGACAGGGCTTTAGCTCTTTGTTTTACAAGAGATTTGGAAGTGTTGTTAATCAGGCCAGAACAAAAGTTTGTAATTATTTTTAGGGTCTAATCTCTCGGCAGTACTGAGAGCGTAATAATCGGTCATACCAGATACAAAATCCACTGCCATCTGAGATGGGGATTCTCTTCTTATATGGTATTCATCTGGAATCTCGTTTGGGTGGGCTGAAAAATGGTTAAAAAGCAGATTAACAGCCGATCTTGCTATGTTGCCAATTTCTCCTCCACCTGCCGGTAGATAGACGTTTTGGAACATGAATTCCCTAAGAGCGTTAGCAGAATCACGTACCGGTTGACTCATTGAGATACCAGTGTTTTTAGATATTTCGGCTGGAGTAGCTGTGGTTACTTGCCACGAAGTATCAACAATATCCCTTACCATAGTGTCTATACGTTCTGAGTGGCGCTCCCCTAGAATTTGTTTACATTCTTTGGGTAGCTGGTCTTCAGAAATTATGCCAGCCCTTACGGCATCTCCTATATCGTGATTCAAGTAGGCTACAGCATCAGATATTCGGCATATCTGGGCTTCAAGAGTCAGATCGGAGGTGTGAAGTCCTCCGGCAATGTCCCCACGAGGCTTGGAATGGGAGGCCATGCCGTCCCTTACCTCTCGAGTTAGGTTGAGACCTTTGCCGTTTTTTTCTAAGTGCTCAACGATGCGAACGCTCTGTCTTGCGTGTTCAAATCCCCTAGGGCTAAGTTTAGCTAATTCTTCTTCGCCTAGATGTCCGAATGGCGTGTGACCTATGTCATGTCCGAGTCCAATGGCTTCAACCAAGTCTTCGTTAAGGTTTAACGCTCTAGCTATTGTCCGACTTATCTGTGTAACCTCAAGAGTATGGGTGAGTCGGGTTACGTAATGATCTCCAGTTGGAGCAATAAAAACCTGGGTCTTGTGTTTCATTCTGCGGAAAGCGTTGCTATGGATGATTCTGTCTCTGTCTCTTTGGTATTCAGTTCTAAATGGATGTGGTTCATCAGGGACATCTCTGCCCTTGGACTGATCCGATTTGGATGCTAGGTGAGACAGGTTGTGTTCATTTTTTTCAATTCTTCGACGAATGTTACTTTCCATTTTCGCTTCCAAATGTTATAAGATTTTGTTTGTTAACATGGAAACTAGCTAATATTTTATCCTTAGATAGCGCATGAATCTATTCTACCGTGACGGTTTTAGCTAGATTTCTAGGTTGATCTACATCACGTCCAAGTCTAACAGCCAGATGATACGCGAGTAGTTGTAGTGGCACAGATGCCACTATAGGAGTGAGCAGTAATGACGTTTTCGGAATATAAAGCGTGTGATCCACTAAAGATGGGATGTAAGTATCTCCTTCTGTAGCAACTGCGATGACTGTACCGCCTCTGGTTTTAACTTCAGATATGTTGTTGGCCATTTTATCTTGTAGGTTATCTTGAGGGGCTATGGCCACTACGGGCATTCTTTCGTCTATGAGCGCTATTGGTCCGTGTTTTATTTCCCCAGCTGGACTGCCTTCAGCGTGTATATATGAAATCTCTTTGAGTTTCAAAGCTCCTTCAAGCGCAACTGGGTAGGTAATGCCGCGCCCCAGGTAAAGAAAATGTGATTTATTATGATACAACTCGGACAGGTATGAATAAGGTTCTTGGTTGTGTATCAGTCCCCCAAGCAGATCAGGAATACGGGTAAGATCGGTTATCCTTGACCCTAGTTCATTATCTGATAGGTGCCCTCTGGTTGATCCAATGTATAACGATAGAATGTAAAGTGCTTCTAGGGAACAGATGAATGTTTTAGTTGAGGCCACTCCTATCTCTGGTCCTGCCTTAAGATAGATAATCCCATCTGCCATTCTGGTAGCTTGACTGCCTTCTGCATTGCACACGGTTATAGTGTGCGCTCCTTTTTTAGATGCTTCTTCCATCCCGGAGAGTGTGTCTGCTGTCTCACCGGATTGTCCAACCGAAACCACAAGGGTACGGCTGTCAATAATTGGGTCTCTATATCTGAATTCTGATGCGTTCTCTGCTGATGATGGTATTCCACTCAGTTCTTCCATCATTCTACTGGCGATTAGGCAGGCGTGAAGGCTAGTGCCCATTCCAATAAATATAACTCGGTTGATATTCATTATCTCGGTTTTTGAGAAGGGTACGTTTTCTAGGGCCACAGACCATGGCTTAAACGAAACACGGCCTCTTAGTGTGGCCACTATCGCTTGAGGTTGCTCTGCGATTTCCTTTAGCATGAAGTGTTTGTACCCTCCACGCGCCACAGACACCGTGTCGTATGGTACAACCTCTGGCGTTTTGGTTACTGGTACGCCATCGAAATCAGAGTACGACGCGTCTCCGGGTGAAATAAGTGCAACTTCCCCTGCTGCAAGCGAGGTTACGGTTTGGGTGTGTGGGAGGATAGCAGGCAAGTCACTGGCTACAAATGTTTCTCCATCGCAGTTTCCTATGAATAGGCCTCCAGCATGTCCCACCCTGAACGCGACTAAGATATTCGGTGCGTTACTGTCGATTACTACAACTGCATGGGAGCCCATCAATCTGGTTGCAGTACGTCTTGCTGCCTCTTCAAGGTTCATCCCGGTCTTTACTAGGCTTTCGATGAGATGGGCGATTACCTCGCTGTCAGTTTCAGATTTGAAAGTATGCCCCTGCTGAATAAGATTGGCTTTGAGATCGAGGTAATTTTCTACTATCCCATTGTGAACAACAACAATCTGTCCGGTGCAATCTACGTGGGGATGGGCATTCGCTTCATTGGGTTCTCCATGTGTCGCCCACCTCGTGTGTCCAATCCCTAGAGTCCCGTTTGGGAGGGATTCACTTATAGACTGTCTTAGGCGATCCAATTTGCCTGACTTCTTGTCGATTACCAACTTACCTGAGGGGTCTATCACGGCGATTCCGGCGCTGTCATAGCCTCTGTATTCTAGGCTTGTCAAACCATCCAGCAATATTTGTGCTGCACTTTTCTTACCCGTATAGCCTATGATTCCACACAACCCAGATACCCTCGCTTTTTTCCTGTATCTACAATTTGGTTTAATGAACTGTGTATTAACTATCTAGCGGGAATATGCCTCTGTAGTTCTTTGGGAGAAGCGAGGCTACCTTTTCCATAATATCATTTGTAGTGGCCTCGAGATCTTCTCTGCTTGTTTTAGATCCGTAACCTTCGCCCACCGTAAATGGTGTGCCTATGTTGACTTTGAATTCACCCTTTGGGAAAGCTATCTGCCATGGCGGCCCGACACTCTCAGTTCCAGTTATGCCTACAGGTAATATTGGAGCACCAGATTTTCGGGCGATCAAAGCCACTCCAGAGATTGGATTCTTTATACCCTTTGGGCTCCTTGTTCCCTCCGGGAAAATCGCTAGCCCTCCTCCGCGCTCAAGCGTATCCAAGCTCCATCTAATTGCTGAGATATCTGCCCCATCTCGGTTTAACGGGAAGGCTCCCCATGACTTTAGAAAGGCAGACACCAGTGGGTCGTGGAAAATTCCACGTTTAGCCATGAAATACAGTCGTCTTGGTATGCTTGCAGCCAGCAGTGGGGGGTCTAAATTACTGAGGTGGTTGGATACTACTATTAATGGGCCATCTTGAGGCACATTTTCTCGGCCTTCAATCTGCCAGTCCCCCCAAAACCTTAAGGCCCATTTCATCAGTACGTTTGAGGTAGAAAACACCGCTCCCATCAAATGGCCTCTGCGAGGGATATAATATGACCTACAACTTCATCTAGTTGGATGTCGTCCGTGTTTAGTATATGGGCGTCTTTATCTGGTCTGAGGGGAGACGTTGCCCTTTCTGTGTCTAATTTATCCCTATCTAGGAGATTATTCAGGACCTGCTGAAATTCTGGTGATTGACCTGAATCTGTGAGTTCTAAGTATCGCCTTTGTGCTCTTACCTTTGCAGATGCTGTAATGAATATCTTTAATGGAGCGTTTGGCAGCACTACTGTTCCGATGTCTCTGCCGGCCATGACTATCTTCCCACTTTCTGCAAATGCCCTTTGCAGACTGACCATCGCAACTCTGACTCCTTTAATCTTAGATACACGGGCGACGTTACTCTCAACCTGTTGGGTTCTTAGTTGGCTTGTAACATCTTCTCCGTCTACTGTAATGCGCTCTCCTCCATCGGAATTGTTCCCTGTTACCTCGATTCTGGTGGCTCTAGCCAAGTTGGAAACTTGGTCTTGGTCGTCTGGATCCAATCCGGCCCTCAGGACAGCCCATGTAATGGCTCGATACATTACGCCCGTATCTATGAATCGGTACCCCATCTTCACGGCTAGTAGGGCACTTACAGCGGTTTTTCCTGCGGCAACCGGGCCGTCTATCGCGATTACTGAAGGTTTAGGTGACAACTAGGAGCTCCACTTGGGAAGGCGTGTAGATATCAGAGATTAAGGTCAATTATAGTTGTCATTGGTACTGGAGGCAAGCCCGAATTGTCTTGTCCGGAGTATTCCTTTAGCCATTTATTTGGCTTAATTTGCTTCAGCAAATCTCTTCTTGCCATCAATGTACGCTTGTTGCATTTGGTGCATTTTATTCCGATGCCTGTACCTACTCTGTATATATTCCAGATTGAATTGCCGCAATGGTGTATCTTACGTAGGTAGATCAGATCGCCGACAGCAAGGTTTCTCAATAGCCCATCGCCTTGGAACAAGCTAGGTTGATCTTGTCTTTTAAACTGCTTGCAGCGGCTCTGGCTGACTGCGAAAACGAGCCACTGTCTGCAGATGCGTATAGAACAGCCCTAGATACGTTTATTATTATGCCTCCGCCATTTGGGCTCATCCCGAATTTTATTGTGTCATCAAGTTCGCCACCTTGGGTTCCTACGCCGGGTGCTAGTATCAGCATATCCGGGCATATTTCTCTGACTGTCTTCATCTGACTTGGATAAGTCGCTCCGACAACCAGTCCTATGTTGTCGTTGGCATTCCATTCATTGGCCTTGATTGCTATTTTCTCGTAGAGCAGGTACTGGCCAGATTCATCTGTGGTTTTAAGTTCTTGAAAATCTTGTGCACTTGGATTGGATGTGTGGCATAGGATTAGAATTCCTCTATCCTGGTACTCTAGAAATGGGTCTAAAGAGTCTTTCCCAAGATATGGGTTAATTGTGGCGGCGTCGAAACTCCATCTCTCAAAAAGAGCTTGTGCGTACGCCTTAGCTGTCGATCCGATATCTCCTCTTTTAGCATCTCCTATTACTGGAATGTGGGATGGAATATATTCGATGGTTTTTTGGAGCGATTCTAACCCTGGCATTCCTAGAGCTTCGTAAAATGCCAAGTTTGGCTTGTAACAGCATATAAGATCAGAGGTAGCATCTATTATAGATTTATTAAAGTCAAAAACATTCTTAATTGGCATCAAGCTAGGATCTGGGGCAAGGCCTATGCAGAGTAGAGAGTTGTTTCTTTTGGAGGCCTCAGATATCTTCTCATGAAACTTAGTCAATGACTCCCCCTGTGATGCTTTAACTCGTGCTAGTTTACCACGTAGTAATGTACTAGTAATTGGGAGAATATGATCTTGTATTGCGCGCTGCCAATAACAGGCATAGAATCAGGATCGACCAGCAAATTTGGAATAACTAAAAAGCGACCTGTATTAGGTGCACTATGAGGTATTATGGAAAACTTGTGGTCAGATTCCGAAGCCATAAAACTTGTGAATGGCCTAAAGGACAATGGTGTTCCCGAAGACCTTGCCTGGCGGGTTTATACAACGCGGCTACTTGGAGTTAACCCTAAGCTGGTTTTGCACGGGGGAGGCAATACCTCAGTGAAAACCGTGGCAACTGACGTTTTCGGCAAATATCAAGATATTATTTGCGTTAAGGGCAGCGGATCCGATATGGCATATATTCAACCGGATGAATTGCCGGCCGTGAGATTGGAGCCATTGCTAAAATTGAAGGAACTGAATTCTCTTTCAGACGACCAATTAGTAAATTTCGAACGATCTAATCTGATGGATAGTATGGCTTCCACCCCGTCAATAGAGACGTTGCTTCATGCGTATATATCTCATAAATTCGTTGATCATACCCATGCCAATGCGATATTGAGTCTTACAAATCAAAGTAATGCTGTGGATCTGTGTGAGGAAATTTTCGGGGGTCGTGTTGGAATCGTGCCTTACATAAGACCTGGTTTTGAATTGGCTAAGGTAGGTTACAAGGTATACGAGGAATCCTCTGGTATAGATGGTCTGATACTTTTAAAACACGGGATTTTTACGTTTGGTGATTCAGCACAGGAGTCTTACCAGATGATGATTGACCTAGTTACTCTAGTTGAGAGCTATTTGGCAAAAGGTAAAAAGCAAGTATTTCAGGGTGCATCTTTCAACCATGGCAATCTTGGACATTCGGATTTAGGCCCTTTGATTAGAGGCGCTTTCAGAATGAAGGACAAACTGTCCTTTGATGGGAACTCGAGGTTTATCCTTGAGTTCAGGACTAGTGATATTATACTCAATCACGCAGCTTTAGCTACGGAATCAGGGGACAGAGAGCCCTGGATAGTTACACCAGATCACACTATTAGGACAAAGAATTGGCCACTCCTGCTTCCTTCGTCAAACGGTTATGATCTCGAATCCTATCGGGGTAGAGTAATAGAGGCCGTGGATGGATTTGTAGAGGAATATCATGCCTATTTTGATCGTCATCAAACTAATCAGGAAAATTCAAAGATTGAATTGGATCCATTTCCTCGAGTGGTGTTGGTTCCTGGAATAGGACTGTTTGGTGTTGGTAGAAATGCGAGGGACGCTTCGATAGCAGCGGACATAGCCGAAAGCACGATTGACACAATAACTGATGCAAGTGGTATTGGTGTATTCCAGCCTTTTAGTGAATCAGATTTGTTCGAGGTAGAATATTGGTCCTTAGAGCAGGCAAAATTAGGGCGTTCGTACACAAAACAATTCTCAGGATGCGTTGTGGTAGTTACGGGTGGTGCCGGTGCGATAGGCAGGGCGGTTGCCAAGGAATTCGCTTACCAAGGAGCGGAAGTAGCTCTTCTTGACATAGATTACACAAGGGCTGACCAAATTTCTGGAGAAATTGGGCGATACGCGCTTCCCGTGGAATGTGATGTAACGGATAGAGCTTCAGTGGAAAATGCATTCGATACTGTCTGTAAACGTTTTGGTGGTGTTGATATTGTGGTTTCTATTGCTGGAGCATCATGGCAGTGACAAATTGCCGAAATCCCAGATCGCTCATTACGGGACAGCTTTGATCTCAATTTCTTCTCCCATCAGTCTGTGGCACAAAATGCTATAAGAGTCATGCGTTTGCAAGACATTGGAGGGGTCTTATTATTCAATGTTTCCAAACAAGCTGTTAATCCCGGGGAATCCTTCGGAGCTTATGGATTACCCAAGGCTGCAGCACTGTTTTTGGTTCGGCAATATGCGTTGGAGAATGGTCGTTATGGTATAAGGGCAAATGCGGTGAATGCCGATAGAATTCGGAGTGGTATCCTAACGCCTCAATTGATTTCTGATAGATCTAAAGCTAGAGGAGTTAGTGAACAAGATTATATGAAGGGCAACCTTCTTGGAGCGGAAGTCACCCCCGAAGACGTAGCTAAGGCTTTTTTGCATCAAGCTTTGCAAACTAAGACTACTGCGGACGTGACCACGGTCGACGGTGGCAATATATCTGCTTCTCTCAGGTAAATATGGAGTGGAGACCATTGTCCGTTTACAACGCTAAACGGTGAATGGTTGCAAGAAGCGAGGTTGTAGTCTGTTATGACTCTGAGCATCGGATACGGTTGGGTGGTAATCGCTTCTTTGTGGTGCGCAAATATCTTTGTCGTACTTACAGGGTTCACCCTAGGTATATTGCTTCCAGATATTCAAGCTGAATTCGAGCTAAATCCGGTAGAATCAGGGCTTCTAGGGTCAGCTTTTTTTCTGGGCTTTGCTAGCTTCTCTCTGCCATCTAGTCTGTGGTTGTCTAGATATAACCCTAGGCTAGTGACTTTATTGCTTACTGGTGGGAGTAGTATCTTTCTATTTATTCAGGGATGGGCTCCAGTGTTTTGGGTGCTTCTCGCTGGTCGGTTTCTGTTTGTGGCATTATCAGTTGGCCGTGCTACGCCAGAAGTTATGCTTATACACCAGTGGTTTGAACCTCACAAGGTTGCACGGGTTCTTAGTATTAACTTTAGTGCATTAGGTATCGGCCAAACGATAAGCTTGGCGTTGGGTCCTACACTGCTTAACGCTCTTGGGAATTGGCACAATGTTTATTACCTATTTGGTTGTGGGATGCTTTGCGCTACTCTGGTTTGGTACCTGTTCGGCAAAGAACATCCAGACTCGCATATGGAAGAGGGTGATCGTGGGTTAATGGTCCCACTGAAGGTTTTGCGCGAGCACAGGGCTCTCTGGCTGGTTGCGCTGTGTCAAGTTGGGGCTTCGATAACATTCGCGTCATTTATGACGTTCTGGCCTAGTTTCATGATAGATACTCGGGATATGACGATAGAAAGAATTGGTCCGTTGTTTAGTCTTTATCCTATAGGGGGATTTATAGGAACATCTATAGCTGGAATCGTATCTGAGCGTATTCGAAGGAGAAAACCTATAGTATGGGTTTCAGGGTTGTTTCTACCCTTCCTTTATACGGTTCTTATTACTACAGATAACGAGATGGCACTTGCAGGGGCTCTGTTTTTCGCGGGATTCTTTGCCTTTATGGTAATTCCTATCGTGATGACAATACCGTTTGACATGCGGCTGAATCCTCGAGAGATTGCAGTTGCGATGGGCCTTTCACGGACGTTTACGCCTCTTGCAGCAACGGCGGGGCCATTGTTGGTTGGGATAATATATCAAATATCCGGATCGCTTCTTTTAGCTCTCTATGTGGTTGTGCCAATGCCATTTTTCATGGCATTAATTGGGGTACTTCTGCCAGAGACAAACCCAAGCCGAATCGTAATTGCGCAGAAGTAGGTACATTGTGTCTAGCGTATTCCAATCAAGTGTGGCGGTTAGGAACCGACCACCTGACACCGCCGTTAGGGTTATTGATCGTTAGGCTTGTATCTCCATTCCTGCGGGGTATGAGGTGGATGTGGGCATGCGCTACAGATTGGCCGGCGTCTGTGCCAGCGTTAGTTCCGATATTGAAGCCGGTAACAGTAGGGTCTATTGCTTGAATCTTAGCCCTTGTTTCTTGGAGCAATTCGTAAATGGAAATCAATTCGATTTGCTCAAGGCCAAAAAAATCAGCTATGTGTCTTTTCGGAATGACCAACGTGTGAAGTTTTGTTACGGGGTGTAGGTCGCTTACCACATAGCTAAATTGGTTTTCAACTTCGAATTTACTCTTGTCTAGATTGCAGAATGTGCAATCTGGGACAATATTATTCGATATAGTAGGTTGTGCGATATTGTTAATAAGGTTTTCGTTGTTTTCAATCATAGTTATTATAGACCTGTAACCTCCAACGTTCTTACCTCTAGAGTAGATATATCTATGGTCCGAATAGCATTGTTGTTGGTATCTGCGATGTAGATGGTGTTATCCAATATTGTCAGGCCACTTGGCTCGTTAAAAGTTGCGTTGGTCGATTTTCCGTCAGTAAATCCGGACTCCCCTGTGCCTGCCAGGGTTACTATCTTTCGGCTATATGGGTTCAGTTTCTTTATTTTATTGTTATAAGTGTCTGCCAAGAATATGTAGCCATTGTTGAGAGTTAAGCCTAGAGGGTGTTGAAGTCTTACTTGGTTTCCTATCCCATCGGTATCTCCAAATTCGAATAGCCCAATTCCTACTAATGTTTCTACTGATTGGTCACCCATTAGGTCGATTTGCCTGATCGAACTGGTTTCGCTATCGGCAAAATAAATGACATTATCTTGAATGGCTATACCACTTGGCTGGGCCAGCCAAGCTTGTGTGGTTGGGCCATCCTTAAGTCCTTCGTACCCTGTTCCAACTAAAGGTAAAGTTTCGCCTGTGGTTAAATTTGTGTCCCATAATTGATGAATACCTGCCATCGCGAAGTAGAGATAGTTATTTGAACAAGCTACGTCCCAAGGCGAACTCAACGTGTAATTAGCGGTATCAATAATTGTATCTACCTCGTTAGTAGTTAGATCTACTCTACGGATAGCATGGTTATCTGTGTCACACACGTATAAGTTGCTCTTTAGTACCGACATACCCTGTGGTGAGGAGAATTGAGCTGTTGAGAAATTACCATCTCGGTTGCCGGGAGTCCCTGAGCCTATGATATCAGTGACACGGCCATCAGGTGTGGCCATAATTATCCTATCGTTGTTCGAATCAGATATAAACAAACGGCGCTTTAGTTTATCCGCAGTAATATTGCCAGGGAACGAAAGTTTTGGATTTTTGTTGTTGTGTTTTTCGTGCGGATTACTTGCCAATGTTGAGCGTTTTAAAAGCTCGGCTTCATCGAAATGTCTTACCATCTTACCCAACAGGGAGTCCATGCTGTCAAAAGTAACCTCTCCCTCTATCTTCCCCATGATCTGTCCAACTGGATCTATAAATATCAACGTCGGCCAGGCATGTATGTCATAATCCCGCCATATACCATATGCGCTGTCATTTATTACTGGGTGATTCAGTCGGTACCTGATTACGGCCGACCGAATATTCTCGGTGTTCATTTCAGATGTGAACTTTGGTGTGTGAACACCTATGATGACCATTTCCCGGCTATATTTTTGTTCTAGCTTCCGCAACTGCGGAAGTAGGTGCATGCAATTCACTCAGCAGTATGTCCAGAAGTCTAACAAGACTATCTTCCCGCGGAGGTCATTTAGGCTTATTGGGGAATCGGCATTTATCCAATCTAGGTTTGGTGGGAAATTTGGTGCTATATATGCTGTTTCGGATGAGACGAATTCCATTGAAGTAGATTCCTATCGCGGGGATGTATAGAATATTGGGCGGACTTAAGGTCTGGCCTCTTCTGTTTCGTCTTCCTGGTCTAGATCTATGTCCGAAAATGTCGAGCTATTGTCCTCTTCGGATGAAGCGAAGAGGACTGGTAGGATTTCTGTACGGTCTGCGGATTTTATCCCGCGTTCTTGGCGGATGGCCTCTATCTGTTTTAGAGGGCGCTCTAGTGCGCGGACTCTTGTTGTGGACATCTGCTCAAAAGTTTTCCGCGTAGTTTCCATTTGCTTGCCCAACGTGGCAATAGAACCGTTAAATTTCCTCCACTCCTCTGTGAACCGTCCGAATAAGGATATGACCTGTTCAGAGCTTCTTTGAAGGGCGAAGTTGTCAGCAGCCTGACGTATCATGGATAGTATAGCGAAGAGGCTAAGAGGGGAACACATAACAACTCTGTTTTGCATGCTGAAATCTATTAGGCTTGGGTCCTCTTCGTGTATGAAAGCGTAAATACTCTCCATTGGGATAAACAGTAACATATAGTCAAGTGTACCTTGTTCCGGATCTATGTATTCTCGGGTGGTTACTTCTCTTATTCTGCTCTTAACGTCACTTATGAATGCTGTACGGTGTTTTATCTTCTCTATCTCAGAGTCTACTTCTATAAAGCTCTGATAGTTATCTAAGGGGAATTTAACGTCCATGTTCAGCTTTAGCCCGTCTGGAAGAGTGAATATGAAATCTGGTCGCGTGTTTGGTCCATCTATAGTCTTGTTCTTCTCGTAATTTATGTGTTCCCTAAATCCAACAGTTCGCAAGACATCGTCGACCATCCGTTCCCCCCACTGTCCTCTTGCCCGTGAATTGGATAGAACCTCTTTTAGGGATGAGGCGGTTGAATTTAGAGTCGCAGTTTGCTCGCTGTGGAATTTGATCAGGGAGGTGAGCTGTCCAAATTTTGCCTCTCTGTCTTTCTCAAACTGTTGTACTAAATCTGAGACCTTTAAGAGTTCCGATTTCATGGTGGCGAGCTGCTGGTCTATAAGCTCTTTTTTTCCTTCAAGATCCTTGGTGCCGCTATCCGAGAGTCTTGCATACCGCTCTTCTGCTAGTCTCAGGAATCCCTCTGATGTTTGCGAAAGCGAATCTTGCACCACCTTTTGAAAATCTGATTTGGCAGCTTGACTTAAGGAGCCGTCTGAAGCTGGTTTTCTATTCAGTATCAGAAGAGACGTAAGTAATACGACTACGATTGCTAGGGCGATAGCAATAATTTCCATTGTAACCTCCATATAATATTAGGCGATTAATAGGGCTGTTGACTAGCTTTGGACACTAGAATTAACAGATGTTTCGGTGTCTTAGAAGACTGTTCGTCGTGGTCGTACGGGTAGAGGCTGAGGGTTCCCGCATCGCATTAGGTAGTGTGCCGTGGTCTGGCTATCTGAGAAGGACTAAACCTTATCTAAATGGCTGAAGTTAGATGGGTGGAATGAATTACTAGTCTGTTGCCCAGATGTCTGCGCATTTTAGGCAGGTTTCTTCGGGTATTAATCCTATTTTCATCAATATGCCGAATACAAAACATCCTGCACAAAACCCGGCGAAAGATTCCATGGCAGCGAATACGGTTAGCACGATCAGTACCGCCTCCGCTGTCGATGCCATACCAGCCCCGTAGACCAAAACCAAAGCGGTAATGGAGAATACCAATCCAATTGTTTGGGCAAATCGCTTGGGAGGGCCAGCTACCATTTTCCTCTTGTTGCCGAGTTTGGGTACTATAACACGGGTGGCTAATAAACCCATTGGGCTTAGTTTGGGGCCGGTTAAGACTCTGGCCAAGAATCCATAAGCCAGAACCCAGATCATCCAGTACAAATCGCTCACTACTATCGCTATTGACAGCGAGAATACCATGAAGGCCACCCATCTGGCGGCTATTTCATTCACAGGGTGTGGAAACGATATTATGTTGCGTAGTTTTTCCATAATCTCTATGGTTGGTCCGTCTATTCAGCTTACTCCGAGTATATTGTGATTCTGGTGGATCATACTAACATACAATCGGTATATGTCAAAACCAATCATGGTAAATAATATGGTTGAGTGTTTTTTAATTTACTAAAGCAGGCTTCAAATTGGTATCGTTGTTGGAAATGAGGTGGCTATGCTGGAAGATAGATGGAATCGCGTTAAGTGGGTTTATTCATCTGGAGGCGATGATAGTGAATTGGAAAAGCGGTACGATCAGTGGGCGGGGTTATATGATGAAGATATTAATGAACATTTTGGATACACCTTGCCAGATAGAGTTTCTGAGATAGTCGCTAACTGGCTGCCTGGAAAAGCAGTGCAAATACTAGATGCAGGAGCAGGTACCGGATTGGTGGGTCAGTCCTTGTACGCGCTAGGTTTTACTGATCTTATGGCTATTGACCTGTCCGAAGGCATGCTTGAAGAAGCACGTAATAAGGGTGTTTACCGAGATGTCCTTAAAATGATTCTTGGTAAGCCTCTATCTTTTGAAACGGATTTTTTCGACAGCGTGGTATGCGTTGGTGCTTTCACCCTTGGTCACGCTCCTGCAGAATCTCTAGATGAATTTATCAGAATAACTAAGCCTGGCGGATATATATTCTTTACCATACGTCCGGATGTTTACGAAGATGAGGGTTTCAAGGAAAAGCAGTCTACTTTAGAGGCCTTGAAATACTGGGAACAGGTGCTGGTTACAGAGGATTTTCAGTCTCTACCTAAGGGAGAGCCTGATGCTCATGTTCGTGTGTATGTTTATAAGGCACTATGATAGTTCTAAGAGGTGGTTATCCAATGGTCATTAGTACAGTTTTTGTACTTATCATTTAGGATAGCGTTCCCAGAGATACTTCTGGATAGTATCTCTGTATGTCGGCTGTAAACCAGGATACTTGTTCGAAGTGCTGGAACAGGTATTCAAGCTTAAGCTTTTCACTAAAATAAATCTTATCGGTTTGTATTCCCTGATATTTTTGTGCTAGGGCTTTGATATCGCTATTCGTTTCCTCTGGGAAATTAGAGGTTATGTATGAGATTTCTACATAGTGGGTCATAAATCATCATTAACGCAGCTTAATATGCATTTCAGGATTATCACTATATCAGACCTAAGGTGCGTTAGAAAGTTTGGTGCCCAGGGAGGGAATCGAACCCCCACGCCATTGCTGGCAGCGGATTTTAAGTCCGCCGCGTCTACCTTTCCGCCACCTGGGCTCATGGAAACTTTGAGTATGGTGAGGCGGTATATAGGTCCGCTCCACTACTTACTCTTGGGGGGTAGGATGGAGGCGACGGGCGGATTCGAACCGCCGAATAGAGCTTTTGCAGAGCTCCGCCTTAACCACTTGGCTACGTCGCCACGCCGACTATATTATCACATTTATGGTGCCGAGGAGGAGATTTGAACTCCTACGAGCTTACGCCCACTGCCCCCTCAAGACAGCGTGTCTACCGATTCCACCACCTCGGCATATCTATTCCTGTTTTCCTATCTCAGTCTTGTACAGTATTTATGGCAGGAGTGGGAGGACTCGAACCCCCGGCCTGCGGTTTTGGAGCCCGCTGCTCTAGCCAACTGAGCTACACTCCTCCGTTTGTACTAGTATCCCGTACTACGTTAGAATACTCAACCCGTTGTATCTTGCGATGCTTTGTGGTACCCCTGCCCGGACTCGAACCGGGGCCTGCGGTTTAGGAAACCGCTGCTCTGTCCGACTGAGCTACAGGGGCTAGGGTTTTTCGTGTACCTTGGGTAGAGTCCACTGTCCCTGAAACTGTCTAGGCTATGACCAACACATGGTCTCTTGTGGTCCTAGCTGGATGTGCGCCGACTTCCTCGCTTAGTCCTTGCGGTTACAATCATCTGGGATCGTTTGTTTCATAGAGCCAAGAGATTTATGCCTTAATCTGCTATTCGGGGACTCATGTACTGGTCTTGCAGGCCAAGATACGCCGTCAATAATAGCGTATACTGGCCGATTCTGCCAAGAGGAAATTTCGATTACAGGCTTAGCGCCTTTGATTAATCGGAAAACACGATGACCAACCGATTGTACACTGGTATATCTAGCTGCAGGTAGATATACCATAATGGATTTTATAAACGATCAAGGCTAGAATGCTCGATGTGACCTTAAGTTTGAGATATCGAATATGCGGGTTATTACTGCGATCATGTTTACGAATGGCAAGGAGGTTTAGTCAATGAAACTTGGCTTGAGTCTGGGAATGGGCAACAATTGGAGAGAATCTATTGAAATTGTAAAAAGAGCCGAAGAGCTAGGATATGAATTGGTCATAGATGGAGAGGCGTGGGGTCCATCGGTTATCCCATGGCTTGCAGCGATTGCAGTGAACACATCTAAAATCAATATAGCTCCTTCGATATTGAACTGCTATTCTCGGAGTCCGTCGGCGATAGCCCAGGAATTCGCTACATTGGAAGTGCTCTCTGGTGGGAGGATGGTACTAGGGCTAGGTACATCTGCTGTCAATGTTATCGAACATTTTCACGGTTATCCGTACTCAATGCCTTTAAGACGCCTCAGAGAATATGTGAAGATATTCAATATGCTCATACATGGGGATAAGTTACATTATCAAGGGAAAATATTCCAAATGGAGCGTGGCTTTGAGCTTAACTATGAACGTCCTAGGAACCATGTTCCGGTTTTTATTGCGGCCATTACTCCACTTTCTATTCGCCAAACAGGAGAAATAGCAGATGGGATATATCCTATACACTGGCCAATAGAGAAATTCTCTGAACTCAGAAATCAACTAAAAGAGGGAGCAGCCTCCGCTTCTCGAGAAAATTTGGATCTGACCATTGCCCCAAGAACCAAAGTGACGATTCTAAGTGGTAATGGAGACGACCTAAAATGGAAAAGCGCTAGGCAACCCTTACATCACTACATAAACAGAATGGGTAAATTCTACTGGGAAATGTTGGAAAGAAACGGATTCGAAGATGAAGTTTCTGCCTCTAGGTCCGCCTGGGCCGATAGAAACCTTGATGGGGCTGTCAATGCGATATCTGAAAGGATGATACGTTCTGTCCAAGTAATAGGGGACTGGTCCGAGGCGCGTCATCAGCTAAAGCAGAGAGCACTTGCTGGAGCTGACATCCAGATACTAGATGTCCCTCAAGGGTCGCTAGACGAAAGGCTGGAGTTTCTGGAACAAGCTATAAGTAGCTGATACGCTTTAATGTTGTCCAGCATTCAAAGCGGTCATATTCATGATTGTGGTTTGTTACCACGACCAAATAGAGGGTGCGCGTCAACGTACTCATTGAGTTGTTTTAGTAGGCAATCTGCTAGATGATCGGTGCCTATGCCGCATCTCCCGACGTGGTTAAGCATTGCTTCCTGTAAGCATTGGCGCGGCCTTGTTGTGTGGTCTTCATTACAGACTGGGCAAAGCATGTTCACCTCTTCCCCTGATTTGATTTGGTCTGGTGGCGAATATATTAAATATTCAAGCCCCGCATCAATATAGAATTTGGATTTCTACTTTTGCAGGCCTGACCGGCCTTTTGTGTGTGGCAATCCGTATCGTATCAGGCCAACATAGTTTATCTGACCTGAGGATCGCTGTCTATTGTCATTAACTACGAAAAGTAACTACGGCGCTGTCACTGAAGAGGTCAGTCGCATTTGGGTTTTTCAAGATGGTTGAAATGTCGAACATTAGAAACGGCTATTCGGCTAGCACCTTATTCCAACTTGTCCTTCTAGTTTTCTCCTTCTCAGAATTTCTCTGGCTTTTGAGTGAGAAAACCACACCATTTTCCCAGTGATAGAGTCATGCGCGTGCAGATCAAGTTCTGTGAAGAATTTCATGTAAAACAATCCTGAGGCTCGTACATTCAAAATTGACTTGGGGGCGACGGCTATTTGAGCGAAACTCTCCTGTCCAGCTAGAACGGCATTGCTCATTTGTTCGTCATAAGCATTGGGCGTGCATATTGCCAGTAGGACTTCCGGAAGACCACGGCAGGCAGAGAGCCAATTCCAGTAGTCTTTGGGAGTATACGTGAGGTGTGTGTCTTGGGGGTCGGATTCGCAAACGAGCAGTATAGAATTGAAATCCAAGTTAGTATTTATAGTTTCAGCTAGTTGATCTGGCTCTGAAACACGGGAGGGTTCTTTACTTGATAGTTGGACCCCTTTTCTGGACAGAACATTGAAGATTTTGTCACAGAGATTTTCATCGGGTCTGGTATGGCCAGATTGGATATCTATTACTAGAAGTTTTGGGCTGCCAGGTACGGTTATTTGGGTCCAGAACAACGTTAATACCTCAGTTCTAAGGTTGGGTGACAGTCTTGATGTTAAGTATAGCTGAAATCTGAGTGGCCTCTTCTTCGCTTAAGAAATAATCCAGCATAGTAATTACTCCGAGTTTCTTAAGAGTTAGAACCAGTCGGAAAGGTGTGTCTTCTCTTGAAGTGCTCTCAATCTCTATGGTCTTGGTATTTCTGGAGGTACTGTGTAGGGTCGTCATTATTTCACCTTCTCTTGTAGTTTGCCATCGCTGGTGGAATACTTTCCAAGAATAGCTAGCGTTGAATCTTACAATTTTTTTGTAGTGATAGCTTATCACTTGTTAAGGCCTGGCTGTTTAAACAAAATGCCACTTTGATTCTCGGATTTACGGTGGTGTCCTCGGGGTGGTACTATAACGAAAATTGGGTGAACTGAGAGGAGGCAATATGCCAGCAGAAGTAGGTCACGAGGCACCAGAGCTGACATTAATTAATAACCAACGTCAGCCAGTTACATTAGCAGACCTAAAAGGAACTCCGGCAGTACTCGTATTCTTTCCGGGTGCTTTTACTGGTGGCTGCCAGCAGGAAGCCTGCACATTCAGAGACGCCATGAGCGAATATAACGATCTAGGTGTACAAGTTTATGGGATAAGCGTGGATTCTTTCTTTGTTCAGAATGCATTTGTGAAAGAGAACGAGCTTAACTTCCCATTTCTTAGTGATTACAGTCGGAAGACCATCGAAGATTTTGGAATACCAGTCGAGAATTTTGCTGGAATGCCAGGCTACACAACCTCGAAGAGAGCTGTGTTCTTGTTAGACAAAGACGGAGTGGTTCGGTATAGCACCGCGGTTGCTCCTCCAGAACAACCTGATTTCGACGAGATTAAAGCGGCAGTTAAGAATCTTTAGTAGATTAGTTAAATAGAAGGATTAGTAAAAACTGGCAAGGCAGTGATAAATGCTGCCTTGCCAGTTGTAGTACCCGGCTCGGTTTACAGATATGCTACCTGAGGTTGGCGATATGTGCTGGTTTCGTTGGGTTATAAGCCGGTTAAGAGTCCATGTGCTTGGAGGACGATGCTAATGGCTCAATCATATAAAGTTGTAGCTTTCGCCGGTAGTTTAAGAAAAGGGTCTATTAATAGACTTCTGCTTCGATCAGCCATATCTCTGGCGCCAGCTGGAATGTCGATTCATGAATTGGATATTCATGATATCCCTCTATTTGATCAAGACATGGAGGATGAAGATCCGCCACAGTCAGTAATTGATTTCAAGCAGGAAATAGAATCCGCAGATGGATTATTGATCGTCACTCCTGAGTACAATTGGGGGATACCGGCCGTAACGAAGAATTTGATTGACTGGGCATCTCGCAGAAACACTCCTCCTGGTAACGTTCTTCTAAATAAACCTGTTTCCATTATGTCTATAGCCAGTGGGCCGAGAGGCATCGGAGCACTGGCCAGACGCCAAGTAAGGGATGTGATTGTTTATCCTAGGGCTGTTCCTATGCCTTCAGGAGATGTCGGTATATCTGGTGGCCTTAGTAACTTCGATGAGACGGGTAATCTGGTTGATTACGCAGCTAGAGAACAGGTTGAGTTGAATCTTCAGGCTTTTTCTGGCTGGATCAGGATCATTTCAGGTTAACGATTTGTTTTGTGCGAGTTCGATAAGGGGTGGTCAATTGCCAGTATATCTGAGCTTTGATGAGCTTAATCTCAGAGAATCAGATAGAACTCCATTGGCGTCGCTCATCATCAACTCCTCTTAATATCCAATAAGCTATAACTACCAGAACGAGTAGACTTAACACTGCTACTGGTCTACCTAATCCAAGGGTGTCCGCTACGAAAACCCACAAAATAGGTCCAATGACGCTTGCGAAGCGTCCAATCATGCTATAGACACCAAAAAACTCACCAATATACTGAGGTGGTACGAGGCGGATTAGGTATGGGCGATCCGCACACCATGTTCCACCTAGCGCAACACCTGAAAGTGGAGCTACCAGCCATATAGCGTTGCTCGGCAGGTTAAGCAAGGGTATTGCTGCTACTCCGGCAAGTACAATAATCCAGAGGTATAAAACTAGGTTTAGGGAGCGCTTAGGCCCGATTGAGTCTACGATAATTCCCCATATTGGAGCCCCTGCTATTGCTGCTATTATCGAGGCAGCTAATATAATAAAGACTTGGTCATCGGTGAATCCAAGCTCGTTTGTTACGTAGATACCCATGAATATAATCAGGGTGTTTACCGTGTCCGCGTAGAAAATTCGTCCAACGAGGAATCGGCGTAAGCCAGGAAAATCTTCGGTCTTTTTGAATGTTTGGCGGATTTGGCCAACTGAGATTGCTATGGTACGAAGACTTATCTTGAAAGGCTCAACTGCGTGATCCTTAACGAATATGAAGCACGGGATAGCAAATACAAGGAACAGGACAGCAGTAACCTTAAACATACCGAGCCGACCTATGGCATCCAGTAACACAAGGCCACTCAAGGCACCTATCAATGACCCTACATATCCTAACCCTACCCCAAATGCTCCGATTTTCCCGCGGTTTTTGTCTGTAGAAATCGTGGGTAGCAATGCATCGTAGAATATTAACCCAGACTGGAACATATAATTGGCTACCACGAATATGACCAAGGATGTGGTGAGAGTTCCTGCTCCCAGTAGGAATGTGAACAGTACACAACAACATGTGGTAATGATTAGAAAAGGTATGCGACGTTTGGCTGTATCCGATATGGCCCCAAGTATAGGAGCAGTGAGAAGCACTAGTACCATTGAGATGGCGGTCGCGTATCCGTAGTGGGAGTCTGTGCCGCCCATATCGTTTACTACCCAGAGAGCGAAATGGATTGACACAATGTTCAGTGAGAACATGGTATTGGCCAGGTCATAAAGAGCCCAGGACAATATTGTTAATCTGGATGCGGGCAGACTAGATGCTGGCAGGTTATCTTTAGCCATATAAGTTATCTGTTTGGGTACCTTTGAAACCTATTAAGATGTTGTTGATTTTCATAAGAGTTATCTGCTACTTGCAGATCGCTTGTCTTCAGCCCGGGTCTTAATATCTAGTAGGACCGTTTTCCCATCGAGATTTATCTTCTGGGCTTGTCTTAATGCTGGCGCAATCTCAGATGGCTTTGTTACATGTATTCCGACGGCTCCCATGCCTTCTGCTATCTTTGCATAATCTCCGGTCATTTCCGTAACACCGTACTTAGCTCTGGAAACAGGAAATCCTCCGGGATATGTAGCCATATGTCCATTGTTCAGGACGATAGTGGTAATGGGTAGCCCTGCTCTCACTGAAGTTTCTATGTCCAGACCAGACATGCCGAAGGCTCCATCCCCCATGAAGTTAACGCAGAATCGTTCTGGGAAGGCCATCTTGGCTCCAATCATTAGGGGGATTCCATAACCTAGGTGAGTCGTTTTACCCCAGCCAATGTATCCATGTGGTGATCCTGAGGTATAGAATGGAACCATCATGTCTCGGGGTGCACCTGCGTCGTGTGTAACCACACTATTACCTTTATCCAATGTTTGATCCATTTCCCAGATAACCCTGTATGGGTTAATGGGTTCAGAGTCATCAGTAAGAATTGGCATCCATTCTTCATACCATTGTGCTTTTATTTTGGCTATTTCGGCGGGAATTTGAGTGGTTCCCCTTCTACCATTTTCTCCAATCTGACCTTTCACCTCGTCAATTATAGCTTTAAGTGTTAATTTGGCATCCCCCGCTAGGCCGATATCCACGAAATGGTCCTTATTGATGTCCTCTTGACTTATGGTGTTATGTATTATGAATTTGCCACTTGGTATTGGTTGGGCATAGCCGGTATTTGTTAGGCTGCTTCCTATCGCTAGCAATGTATCAGAGGATTGGAGCCACGAGCGAGCTGCTAAGGTAGTAGCGCTACTGCCTGCGCCAAGAGCAAGTGGATGTCGCTCATCAATTCCAGATTTACCTGGCATGGATGTGAAAACTGGTATTTCTAGCAATTCCGCGAGTTCAGTTAATTCAGCGGAAGCTTGTGCTAGTAGGACGCCCATTCCAGACCAGATTACGGGTGTCTTTGACTTCAGTAGGGCTGTAACTGCGTCTTTTATATCGCCTGGACTGGGAACTTGGAACATCTGAGATGGAGATTTGTATGCCAGAGCAGACTCAGAAACCTCTTCCGTTCCGACATCAGCGGGTATGTCAACCACTACTGGCCCAGGCCGTCCATTTCTTAAAGCATGAAATGCTCTTCTCATCACGGAGGATACTTGATCTGCTTTAATAATTGTCTCGGTCTGCTTAGCGAAACGCTCATAAGATCTTGAGGGCCAAAATTCTGGCCTGACGCTTATGTGTGATAGGCTAGGGGCCCTCGGCAACACGAGTACCGGCACATTGTCTGCAAATTGTTGTGCTATTGCACCCATTGCATTTTCAGAACCAGCCTGATCTTGTATAACAAAAACCCCGAATTTTTGCCGGTTGCTCAGTCTACTATATGCGTCTGCAGCCATTCCGGCGCCGCGTTCATGTCGAAAGGCGATTGGTCTGATATCGACCTTTGCGGCCTCTTCGATTATTTGGTTAGACGGAAAGCAGGATATCCATTCTATGCCTTCTGATTTCAATATCTTTACTATGGCTTGGTTTACGTTCATATGAGGCTCCTTCACTGAATATAGTCATCCTTGTCATGTCGTGGCTCTCGTGTGCGTATACCGAGCCACTTTACTAACGCCTATGATGTAGTTATGGCCAGCCATCTTAGGCTAGGTGCATGATGTATTCGTGCACCATGGTGCCGTGAGATTAATGCTTTCGCCCTCTTCGAATCTCATAATAGGTCTACTATCAAAATCTGTCCACCTGCGGCAGGCACAATTATGAGAACCAGCGGGCGTTTACAGGATGGCTTTTGTAAACTAATCTGGTTGTCTCCCATTCTATTAAATGTTAGGTTGGGCCTGTGTGAGGAATTACTTATGACTACACTTTACGCTTTTGGGCTAGTAAATATTCTGGGTGGTATAGCCGTCCTAGGGAGTTATATTTGGGGATTATCAAGCTATCCTGAACATCGGGAAACCCTTTGGGGGGGGATTTCAGGCGCTTGGCGGTGGGTGTTTTTTGTGTCAATGATGCTAGCTGCAGTGGGATATCTTACATTTGCATATTATGAATTCTTTAGGTCTGGTGCCAAAGCTTATCAGGAAAATGGAATACTGGGTCCCTATACGGTATCTATAATATGCGCTGTTTTCTTATGTGCGTCCACTGTATGGATGCCATCGACTCTAGCTTATATCAACACGCATCAAGTTCAATGGTGGTTAGTTGCTCTATCATCATTGTGGGTTACCGCAGCTTCACTCTTTCTACTACTGATTGCATTATTGTTAGCTGGTGATTATGAATCCAGCCGGTATTATTATCTGGCGGTTGGTGGCATCGCATACATACTGTTCCATTGTACGGTATTTGATGCGGTGGTTTGGGCGATCCGTTTCCCTAGGTTTGATTGATCACTAAACCACCCCGAGAATTATGTGTTTGAATTTAAGTTCTAGATTTGATTTCTTGATCCGTGAAGATCCAGAATCTAATGGGAAAATTGATTTGTAGATTTGTGTAATGTCTTAGGTGAGCCCAGTGTTTTCAAGTAGCGTGGACCACTTATCTTTAAAGAGTTCCATCAGAATGAAATCGTAGCCATTCCTCTTAACCTGTCTTAGTTTAGTGAATCCACTTTTTTCGAATGATTTTTGGGCTCTGACGTTCCATGTTAGGGTGTGGAGGTAGACACGGTTTAATGTGGTTGTCGTGAATATGTGACGAATTAAGGTGTTTACGGTGTCTGTTCCATAACCTTGGTTCCAGTAGTTCTTGTCTCCGATCATGATTCCCAATTCAGCTTGTCCTTTGGAGGTGTCTATGTCGTAGTACATAGAATTACCAATGTACCTGCCTTCATGTGTATCTACGCCGAACCGTTTAGACCACGGGACAGGGTGCAATAATTCATCCTCAAACATTCGAAGATATGTGTTGTAAGACAGCCGCATCGGAGTTGTAGCATCAAGTGCTGACAATTCATCGTCAATCCGCCAAGCATAATCGGTCTCAGCATCCTCAATGCGTTTATCTCTAAGGGTTATCAAAGTACCTATCATAGGAAACTACCTGTTTTTAGATATCAATGTCAAAGCCTTAGCAACTATATTAGTTTCATCCTTGTATGTTAAGCTGCTTAAGGCGTGGCTACTCACGGACCACTGTACAGTATCGAATTCATGATCGTGATTCTCGAATGACCCTCCAGTAGAACTCATCAGATAGAAGTAAACCGTTTTATGGTACTTCACTTTATCTTCCGTAGATTCGAACCAGTATTGTATTCTACCTAACTGGCTTTCTATCTTTACTGAGAGTCCAGTTTCTTCCTCAACTTCGCGTAATGCGGTTTCTTCAAGAGTTTCCCCTGGATCAGGAGTTCCTTTAGGTAGTGCCCAAATCCATTTATTAGGCGATTGTTGACCGCATGTGACGATCTCTATATTGTCGCCTGCTATTCGGTACACAACCCCCCCCGCGGATACGGGGTATTCTACTCGGTATTCATTATGTTCATGTTCTGTGGTCATTGTTGTATCTGGATGTATTGTTAGAGCTAACCAGCTAGATCATATTCTATTTCCCATGTTTTTGGTCAGTCAAGGAGAAGGATATCCGGTTTGGTTAGATTATTGGATTAAAAGACATTACAGGCCCTCTAGCCTTGACAACTAAATCAACCCAACCTATAATTGCCTGCTATTGGCAGTGCGGGCACGCGACTGCCAATTACTTCTTAAATAGACTGGTTGCAATAAAGTAGCAGAAATAGCAAGGAGGTATAAGGTGGCACGGACATTTCAACCATTGGGCGACCGTGTGGTGATTAAGGCTAGTAAGAGGGAAGAGGTCTCAGTTGGAGGCATAGTTCTTCCAGACACGGCTCAGGAGAAGCCTCAGGAAGGCGAGGTAGTGGCAGTTGGACCAGGTCGCACTGCTGATGATGGCAAGCGAATAGCGATGGAATCAAAGGTTGGAGATCTGGTTATGTACTCTAAGTATGCTGGTAGTGAGGTAAAGGAGGATGGGGAAGACTACTTGATCCTTCGTGAGAGCGATATCTTGGTGAAAATCAACTAACTGCAGTTATGTGCAGCGTAAATTAAGGAGAGAATAAAATGGCGAAACAGCTTTCTTACTCCGAGGATGCTCGGAAACTGTTGAAGGCGGGTGCGGATCATCTCGCCTATACTGTAAGGGTCACACTTGGTCCTCGCGGTAGAAATGTTATCTTGGACAAGGCATTTGGCCCTCCTACCGTTTGCAGCGACGGGGTAACCATTGCGAAGGAAATCAGCTTGGAAGACCCATTTGAAAATATGGGCGCACAATTGATAAAAGAAGCGGCAAGCAAAACCAACGATGTAGCTGGTGACGGTACTACCACGGCGACTGTGCTTGCGCAGGCCATAATTCACGAGGGATTTAAAAACATCACCGCTGGTGCTGATCCGCAATCTCTTAAGAGAGGCATCGACAAGGCCGTAGCTGCCGTCCGTGTTGCCATAGGCAAGATGGCTGTGCCGGTCGAAGGTAGAGAGCAGATCTCCCAAGTAGCTTCGTTGTCTGCCCATGAGGAAGAAATTGGCACTCTGATAGCTGAAGTGATGGAGAAGGTTGGGAAAGACGGTGTCATCACAGTAGAGGAATCCAGAGGACTGCAATACGAGAAAGAATATGTTGAAGGGATGCAGTTTGATCGCGGGTACGTCAGTCCTTACTTCATCACAAACACAGAACGCATGGAATCCGTGGTGGAAGACCCGTACATTCTTATCACCGACAAAAAAGTCTCAGCTGTGTCAGATATGCTTCCAGCTTTGGAAAATGCTCTAAAAATCACCAAGAACGTAGTGATTATAGCCGAAGATCTGGAAGGTGAGGCGCTGGCAACGTTAGTTGTGAACAAAATGCGCGGCACGCTTAGTCCTTTGGCTGTAAAGGCCCCAGGATTTGGCGACCGAAGAAAGTCTATGCTCGAAGATATGGCTATTCTGACTGGTGCCAGCATAATAAGCGAGGAAACTGGCCGAAGGCTGGATTCCGTCCAAGTAGAAGACCTAGGGAGAGCCAGGAGAGTTGTAGCGTCTAAAGAGGAAACCACAATAGTAGGTGGGTCAGGATCGGATGACGACATTCAGGCACGAATCAATTCGATTAAGGCCCAACTCGAAGAATCTACCTCCGACTATGACAGAGAGAAATTGCAGGAGCGAATGGCGAAACTGGCTGGAGGAGTGGCGATTATAAAAGTTGGGGCAGCCACTGAGGTGGAACTCAAAGAAAAAAAGAGTCGAGTTGAGGATGCACTCTCAGCTACTAGGGCAGCAGTCGAGGAAGGTATTGTGCCTGGCGGCGGAGTTGCGTTGGTGCGATCGATAGAAGCTCTTAAAAACCTGGATGTAAGTGGTGACGAGTTAACCGGTGTCAGAATACTTCAAAAGGCCATGGAAGAGCCTCTCAGACTTATCGCAGAGAACTCTGGCCATGAAGGGTCAGTGGTTCTTAACAAGGTCAGAGAAGGGGACGGAGACTGGGGATTTGATGGAGACTCCGAGGCTTACGGTAATCTGATGGAGAAAGGTATCATAGATCCCGCTAAAGTTACTAGGGCCGCATTAGAGAATAGTGCTAGTGTTGCTACTATGTTGCTTACGACTGAATCTCTGGTAACCGACGTACCGCAGAAAGAGGGGGCGGCTCCACAAATGCCTCCCATGGATTACTAGGATAGAGTTAAATTGCTATAGAGAGAGGGTCCCGTTAGTCTTGCTGACGGGACCCTCTCTCTTTGTATGTCTGTTTGGGCAATAAAACTAAGCCAAGGTGGTGTAATGGGTTGATACTTATCTGATGCTTTTTATGGGGACTATTTGCAGTTCAGTTATATAAAGGCTAATTACCCGGGTGCTGCCGGTGTTCTATCGTTCAAGCTTGCTTAATGGTAGGCAACTGGGAATTCACATATGTTCAATTAGGGGGTGTTCGGCAGGTCTTGATCCATGTATGATCTGTTCCTGCGCTGCCTGTTGAATTGGTCTATTAAGAAGGATATACCGCCCAAGATAACAATGCTAAGGTAACTTATAGATCTGTCTAGGAGGGTGACAGAAATGGCTTCACTGTGGGTCAAGGATAGGGTTAGCAATCCAGTTATACCGGATTCTACTATACCTAGACCACCTGGTGTTATCGGTACGGTAGTGAGAATTGCATTTGCTAGGGTCACGAATAATATTAGAGATAGGGTTATGGAACCAGCCATTCCTAGTGCCTGGATCGCGAAGAAAAGTCTACCTACCTCTGTAAACCAAATTAGGAGGCTTATAATCAATAGAAATGGTACATGTCCGAAGCTGTCCGTGGCACCCTGCTGAAATCTGGCATATGGATTTCTTAGTTTGTTGGGTAGCAAATTACCTATGCTTGTACCAAATTTCTTCATCATTAGTATTGTAGATAATCCGATTAAAACCAGGATTAGGCCTATTCCTAGAAATAAAGATGCGCCTCCTGCGTTCACAGAACCATAAAAGGTTATGGATGCCAAGACCAAGAGGATAAATATCATTATTACATCGAGTATCCTCTCAGCGAGTATGGTTCCTATAGCTCGAGGAAAGCTATACCCAGTGTCCTCTGTAAAAAGGTAGGCTCTATAGGCATCTCCCAGTCTGAACCAGGTTATGGCATTGATAAACCACCCTAGGAAAATATATCTGCTGCAATCTAGAAAAGAGGGTACAGATACAATCGCGTCGCTGGAGGATTGAGAATTCTTTAACATTATTTGCCATCTCAGGCCCCTCAGCAAGAAGCCTAGGTAATAAGACAATAGTGCTGACCCGTAGAATACCGGATTGCAGGACCGTATGTTGTCTACGGTTATTCCCCAGTCTATATCGAAATTTGTTGCTAGAACCAGCAATATGATAATGCCGACTGCAAAGGAAACCAGTGTTGGCAATGAAAGAAATCTACGTTTTAGGGACACTTTGTTGTCCATAATTTCCTCTAAGTTTGTGGGTTCTATGTGCTACGTGTCGAACCACTATGTTGTTTGGATCTACCTGTCAATGGGCGCTTGGATGGTATTCCAGCCCTTCTCGGATACATATGGTCAGTTGGGAAATCTTTGGACAAAATAACAAGGCATCTTTGTCCTTCCAATCCTTCCAGATCTATTGTGCGGGTTTCTTGGTAGGTACCACCAAGCATGGCCAAGGCTTCTAATGACTCATCAATTTCGTTTGTTATTCCAACGTTCTTATAAGCGATCACCTTGCCACCCACCCTACAAAAGGGAATAGTGAGTTCTGCTAAGGTACTCAGGTTAGCTATTGCCCTAGCTACTACTACGTCAAAAGATTCTCTCATACTAGGGGCATGAGCAGCTGATTCAGATCTGTCATTGCATATTGTCATGTCTGAAAGGCCAAGGGACTGAGATACAAGTCTTAAGAAATCCGCCTTCTTTCGTGTGGATTCTATCAATGTCACTTTTAGCCCAGGCCACATGATCTTCAATGGAATACCAGGAAAGCCTGCTCCACTTCCTACATCAAGCAAAGAGCCGTATTCCAGGGTTTCTTTTTCGATCGACACAGAGGCTGCTATAGAGTCTAGGAAATGTTTTAGCTGCACATCCTTTGGATTGTGAATTGATGTTAGGTTGATAACTGTATTCCAATCCTCTAGTAATGCCTGATATTTTTGGAAGCAATTCAGTTGGTATTGAGTTAGATGGTAACCCAGCTTTTGAGCACCACGGAGGAGGATATCCAATGTTAAAAACTGCCTGTCTCGTATATTCACTTGATTCTATCAGAATCCTGAGCTTAAACAAGGTGTTTGTTACCATAACCATCTCAAGATGTGTTCCTAGGCTGTTGCCACTGGTTGTATGAAATGCTATCCTCATTCAAATAAGTGCAAATGGCTTTCTGGAATACCCGAGGTTTCTAATTAGCGTGTTAAGGGGGGCAGATATGGCTAACCTAAGTAGGGGAGCGGCTATCGTTGGAGCGGCAGAATCAGATGAGATTGGATATCTTGAGAACAGGAAATCCGATCTTCAGTTACATGCCGAAGCCGCAAGCAATGCATTGGAAGATGCTGGGTTGAAAAAGGGTGATGTTGATGCGATATTCGCGGCTGGGAATACCATGGGTTTGGCTGAGCACATGGGAATACAGCCCAAATTTACGGACTCAACCTCAGTTGGTGGGTCATCATTTGTTATACATGCTGGCCATGCCTTAGCAGCTATTGCCGCCGGGTACTGTGAAGTAGCATTGGTTACTCATGGATCAGCTGGGCATTCAAGACGCTTCTTTGGCGGCGGGGCCAGTGGGGTTGAGGGAGGTACGACCGGAGCACAATTTGAGTCCCCGTATGGATTTTTCGGAGCTCCGATCAATTACGCTATGGCATGTTCAAGGTACATGCACGAATACGGTGAAGATCGCACTAGGGAAGCCATGTCAGAGATAGCAGTTTCCACCAGGAAATGGGCTGCTATGAATCCAAGAGCCCTCATTCACGACCCAGCTGCTGAGATACCCTTGACGATGTCTTTCGAGGACTACCACAACTCCCGTTGGATTGCATGGCCATTTCATTTGTTAGATTGCTGTTTGGTCACTGACGCGGGTGGAGCATATGTGATCACCACCCCTGAGCGAGCAAAAGATCTTAAAAAACCACCTATCTGGATTCTCGGCGCTGGCGAAGGGCATGACCATGGAATGATCAGCCAAATGCCGAGTCTTACATCACTAATAGCAAGAGAAACTGGCCCTCGGGCCTTTCAGATGGCTGGAGTTAAGCATGATGACTTCGATCTGGCCATGATTTATGACTCCTTTACATACACAGTGATGTTAACCCTAGAGGGCCTAGGGTTCTGCGGCAAGGGAGAGGCAGCCGACTTCGTAAGAGGCCAGCGTACTGCTCCAGGTGGCGATTTTCCGCTTAATACTGCTGGTGGAGGGCTTTCTTATACACATCCTGGTGCGTATGGAATATTTCTGGTCATTGAAGCAGCCAGACAGCTTTGGGGCGAGGCTGGAGCTCGTCAAATCCCAGATTGTAAATTAACCTTTTGTCATGGTACTGGGGGCTCCCTATCGTCTGGAGGTACCGTGGTGTTAGCCAGAGACTAGTACTTTATTGATATTGTATGGGCCATAGAACGGAAAAATCCGTAGTGGCCCGAGGTATCCAAAACGATAGATTTAATTGGAGGATACAATGACACAGGAACGTAGACCACCACCAGCGAAAACTGTACCAGCAAAGAATCAAGAGACGTCGTTCTACTGGGACAAATGCAAGGAGCATGAACTTTGGGTAAGAAAGTGCAATGACTGTGATAAGGCATACTTCTACCCTAGAGATTTTTGTCCAAACTGTTTCTCGAGAAATACAGACTGGATACAATGTTCAGGAAAGGCGACACTGCACGCTTTTGCGGTTGTTGTCAGGCCTCCTAACAGGGCATGGGCCGACGATACCCCGTATGTGGTCGCAATGGTCGATTTAGAAGAGGGATGTCGGATGCCAACTAACTTGGTTCAAGTTGAAATAAATCCTGACAATCTGTCTGAAAACATAAGCGTGGGTATGCCAGTCGAAGTAGCTTGGGATGACAGATCTGAAGAGGTTACTGTACCAGTTTTTAAGCCTGTTTAATTGTGTTGACGCAGCTTGGTAATCACCGCAGTGGCCTTGGATTGATCGGACCATTGTATTGTTGCAGGTAACCGCGCTGATATATCTGCGGTTAAGGCTTTGGTGACTCTAAGTTCAATCTGATTTTTTAGGGGCGCAGTCCCATAATCGGTAATTGTAAATATAAGCTTCCAAGCTTACTTCTCGGCAGGAATCCGAAAACCAATGTGCAATACTCTGAAGCCCCGTGAATCTGGGATTCGAGGTTATGGTGAAATATCGTATATCTTCATCTTTTATCATGGTTTCTAGTTCATTGAAATTGTACAAAGGCTCCCTAAGGTACGAATTCCAATAAGTCAGTACTGGTGCCCCAAATCGCGATACTAGTTCGCCTGTTTTGTTGAAGCTGTCCGTGGCCAACACGTACTTGTTACCGCTCTGAGCTAGGGAGTATTCCAAGGCCTTGGCTCCGTCTGTCCATGGGTCTCTTGGCCCAGAACTATCAGCATACGCATATACAAGTGGATTTGGTTTGGTTATAACATCTCCTCTCGGCGCAGCTATAGCAATCCATGTGGACACTATAGCAGGGATCAAGATAAGCCCAGCCACAGAGATGGACGTCAGAAGGTGCCTGATAGACTTTTTCCCAGGGATTACCCGGTCTAGAATGATTGCTAGAAAAGCACACAGGATTATGCAACCGGATGTTATGAGAATTGGCGACCTGAGTACCGGGAATGGCAGTATTGCAATCGCGGCATAAAACGCTATAAGAGTTATTGCGATCAAGTTTCTAGTGCCTGACTCGGCTTTCCATAGGTTGATTAATCCTGCTGCAGATATTACTACTAGAGCTGGGGCAAACGATTCCACATAGTGCGCAGCGCCGCGGTTCGAAAGGCTAAACAGTATCATCCCAGTTATAGCCCAAACGATCCATAATATAGAAGGATTACCCCATCAGGTTCGTATATTCCTCAGCAGGCTATATAGTCCTACGAGAGCCAGAAGTGAAGTTGTTCCCAAGAGAGGACCATTCGCGCCTGAAAATAGCCTGAAGCCTGCATCTCCATCACCGAACCTGCGTGCAGCCCACTTGTAATTTGATT
>CAZNIG010000006.1:0-59571 GCA_964573055.1 uncultured Dehalococcoidia bacterium | reverse complement strand
CTTTCCACCTGCTTGACCTCCGGCATATGAGCAACGTTTCCATGACATGTTGCACATACATTAGATGCTGTCATTGCCTGTTCGCCAGAAGGTAGAAGATTGCCGGGATGCGTGAAGAACCTTATGTGAGCCTCATGAACGCACCGCACTGTATCAGGCAGCCTATGAACGCGCTCCCACAGAACTGGCTGGCCGTTATTCCACGCGTCGAGAAGGGTATCAACCTCCGGAAGGTCTGTGCCAATCGACTTATGACAGAAAATACATTGTTCGACCGGCGGCACACTGGCCGCTGCCCCCTTAGCCACATTGCGATGGCAGAAGGTGCAATCCATCCCCACGCCGGAAACATGTGCCCCTGCAGCGTCAAGCTTTGCGTTGCCATCCTCATCAACCAAAACATCCATTCCGGCATGCACAGTGTGAGGGAAGGCTATTGGCTGTTCCGGGGCGCCCCCAAATCCTGCTACTTCGAACGGGGTAGTCCACCAAGCCCTACCTACAAACGATATTAATAGAACCGTTAGGATACCTCCAAGACCCAAGGCCCCTGAAATTAGAAGTAGTGCTGTTATTTTCTTTATTGGCACTTGTTTTTAGCTTTCTGTCAGTTACATCTACTATTTATCATTGCTAAGTGGCCCAACATAAGGAAGTTCGTTTGCTTCCTCAGCTTAGATCCATTGCCTATCCCAGAAACCTTGTATCACGTCTGCGTTAACGATAAGTCGACTTATTATGTATGTGGATCCCACTAGCGAGGCTGCTGCGACAGCGTACATACCTTTGCGTATTTTACCTATCGATTGTGGAATATGGCCTGAGCTTACTAAGGAGGGGATAATCGCATGGGCCATTATAAAGTGGAAGCCAAAACTTATGTTGAATACAACTAGAACCCAGAGTATAGTCAGCCAGTTTCCGATCTCTGCCCAGTCTCCGCTAGTTATGTACCCCGGATCCATGTCCTAAGTATTCTCCAATACATCTGTTTGTTTGCCGCACATCAACCAACACAGCTGCTTGCAAAATTATTTCCGGTCCATCTACAGACCAGTTGCTTACCACAATCAGTCGCTTGTTAGAGAGACACTTGAAATAACTAACGAGTAGTGTACAATGGGCTTCGAGGCTTAGTCAATAGCAATCCAACTGAGTTTGCGCCGAATTTCACAACCGTATATACACGGTAATATAAACACCAAACGACAATAGGAGAACTAACATGGCTGGAAGGTCCAGAGAGGTAACCCAGGCTCTTAACAGACGAGAATTTCTAACTAGGGCATCTATCGTTGTGGTAGGAGCCGCCGCGCTAGCTACCATCGCGAAAAACATGTCACTTGCGCCGTTAAACAGAACCTCTAGCCCAGGGCAATCCACAGGATCAATGTTCACTCCTAAGGCAGGATCTCGACTGAGGTCTTGGGCAGGCAAACTTGCCCAATTTAGGTTGAGGTAAATACCCCATAGACCGATCCAGGCCTGTATCCCGGGCTGTCGGGCACGTTCCTATGGTAATGAGAATGAGAAATATAGGCAGTAGCATTAAAACTAAATGGGCACATTTCGTGATGGCCGCACTTGTCTGCGCCACAGTAGCTGGCTGCGTAGCAGAAGAATATGAGAAGGAAACCGACGCTATAATTGCGAGATTACAAGAGGCCCCTAGTTCGTCAGAACAAATAAAGTTCGATGGCGAGCTAGTTGTCCATTCGTCAGACATCCTCCAGTTGTCTGACGCGGTACAGTCGGCAACTAGCGAATCAGAACGAAAGGATATTATCGCCGAATATCTCAAGTCAAACGAAAACATAAATTGTATCCTAGATGAGATCCAGCAAGCCTTGACCGAAGAAACGGATCTTAATTGTGGAGGCAAGGCACTTGTATCTACATCCGGGGAAAACGGACTACCAAGCGTTTCAGACATTGTAGAAGATCTAAACAAAAGAGAAAGCGTAGCTGACAAAAGAGAGTTCCTCATAGAATACTTAAACAACTGGGGAAAGGTGCAACGAGTATCTAGAGTCGTAGAGAGCCTAGATCAGATAGGTCGCACGCACGCCCTACCCATCCTAGGAACAATTTCTCGTAGAATACATAACTTCCCAATCTTATACGAGGGCGATATTCTAGTACCTACCAGTGATATACCTTCGCTGCTAGAACAGTTCGAGGTGACTGACGCAAAGGATGCAAAGAGAAACTTGGTGACCAGCTACCTGAGCGGATGAGAATATACAGGATAGCCCCACTTCACCTAACCGTCCCCTCGAATACCGCCTCGCCAACGGAAAACCACTAGTAAGTCAAACGCCATCTGCATGGAGCAACATAAGACTGGGAAATTACCTTGTATCAATGGTGTGTCAGGCGAACACCTGCCGAAGCATGACCGCCGCAGAGACAACGAGCACTAGGCCTATCAGCATCCGTAGTATGTCCGGACGTATTCTGCCGGTCAACCTAGCACCGTAATAAGATCCGACCCCAGCTGTAATACCCATGACAATCAGAATTTGGAAGTCCACTTGCCCATGGACCAATCGCCCAATCATCCCCAAAACCCCAGAGAGAAACCCTATCGCCAGCGTCGTGCCCACTGCAATGCCAGGCTCAACCTTCAAAATCTGAATCATCGCAGGAAGTCTCATTACGCCTAACGCTACTCCAACCATCGCCCCCAAAAATCCTATACCTACCCCCAAAAACACCTCTATCGATAGAACCCTTCTAGGGGCTTCCTGTTTTCGAATATCGTAGTCAGTGCCAGAAATATTATCTCTCAAACGCACTTGCCTCTGACCTTGAAGAAATAACAAAATGCCCTGCCAGCATACGACGATGGATATTAAAATCAGCAAAAGCTCTGTAGGTACCATACCTCCCAAGAACCCGCCAGCAAAAGAGCCGACCATGGCCGGTATACCCATTGTAACCATAAGCCTATGGTCTAGCCTTCCAGCTTTTATGTGACCCAAGCTACCAATCCCAGAGCTAATCGCAGTCACGCCAATATTGGTTCCAGCAGCCACACCAGCTGGTAAGCCTATCATAAGAATTATCGGGAGTCTAAGGACACCCAATGCCAACCCCACAGAAGTTCCAAACAAGGCAATAAAAAATCCTGCTACTGCATAAAGCGCCAGATCTAACACAACATGCCCTCTATCCTCAAGTTAGGTGTTTTATTCAACGTCTACCAAATTGTCGCTCTAAATTATCGGACGTAATATGAAGCATTGTTGGACGTCCATGTGGACAAGCTCCTGGTATTCGTGTCATTTCCAATTCCGCCAAAAGGTTTGTCATTTCGTCATATGCTAGCTTCTTCCCTGCCCTAACTGAGGAATGGCAAGCAATAGACATAGCTATGCCTTTTACAATATCAGCCGAACTCTTCACGAACCCTTGAGAGATTTCCTCTAAGATATCTGTTAAGATCTCTGTCGGATCAAGCTGACTAAGGGCCGATGGCACGGATCGTAAAATGTACGCGTCGGTTCCGAAGTTTTCAATATCAAACCCATATCTGATCCATGTACTTCTCTGAGATTCTAATGCGTCAATAAGAGCTGTTGGAAGTTCTAAAACCACCGGATCAAGCAACCCTTGGACATCTGAAATATTACGCTCAAACCTGTCTGATATGCGTTCATAAAGAACCCTCTCATGAGCGGCATGTTGATCAATAAGATATAGACCGTCATCTTTTTCAGCCACAATGTATAAGCTCTTAACTTGACCAACTACTCGCAATACCGGAACAACTTCTCTTGCCGTCTGCGCTTCTTGGCCTGCGAAGCTCGACTCCAACATCGACGGATATTCGCTCGGTACGTTGCGCACGCCCAAATCCAAGTCTACTGAGTCTATTCGCTGCCCAGCAGGTAGCCCTGATCCTAATAACGAGACTGGATTGTCCCTGATCAGCGTTTGCCTTACAAGGCCTTGGACTCTGGAGAATATTTCTCGCTCGTCACGAAAACGCACTTCCAATTTCGCAGGATGTACATTCACGTCTATATCTTCAGGAGCTATTGAGATACTCAGGATAGCGATCGGGTATCGCCTTTCTATTAGGAACCCTCGATACGCTTGTTCTATGGCAAAAACTATTGACCTGTTTTGAATCCATCGGCCGTTAACGAATAGATGGATATAGGAGCGAGAGGCACGACTAACATTAGATGGGCTGATTAAACCTTCAATTTTCAATACGCCCCCGGAAACATCAGGTACTTCTGGCATGTCTAAATCCAATAGCAATCGAGCTGTTTTTGAATCATAGACCGCAGCCCAGGCATCACGCATGTTTCCTGATCCACTTGAGGCGAACCTAATATGCCCATCTACACTCAATTGAAATTTTACATCAGGATATGCCAGTGCATATTGATGCAATACAGATTGGATTCTGGAGGATTCTGATCTTGCGGACCCCAAGAATTTCAGCCTAGCAGGTATCCGCTGAAATAGATTTCTCACCTCTACTGAAGTTCCATTTGGGCTGCCATAAACCGTTGCTCTGCCTACCACTCCATGTTCTAGTTCAACCTTAAAACCACTATCCTGTGAACCGGGTCGGCTTACCAGCGTGACATTTGATACCGATGCGATGGAAGGCAGTGCCTCCCCGCGAAAACCCAGCGTCAATATGCGATCGAGGTTCTGTTTAGTCAATATTTTGCTTGTAGCGAAACGCTCGAACGCCAAAACTGCTTCGTGCTGTGGTATACCACCCCCGTCATCTACCACCTTGATTAAATCTAGTCCACCACTAATTATCTCAACGGAAACGTTCTTAGAGTAAGCATCAATGGAATTCTCTATCAGCTCTTTTACCACCGAGGCCGGCCTTTCAACGACTTCCCCAGCAGCAATTAATGTTGCGATGTCAGGTTCAAGAATTCGAATCGGCACTATTAACCTACCGATAATCTGGCAAGGAATACGCCCCGGACGGGTAGTAGTGCAAGCTTAAGGCTTTAATTATGTGATAAATTGCCTCGGCTTCCCTATCAGAGCCCCTGTAAGATACAAATGGCTTGCACCTGATACCACCAAGTGCACTAACAATGTCCGGATAATCGTCTATAACAATATCCGGTGTTACAGTAACCCCCAACCCAACCATTCTCCGCTTATAATCGTACAATGGTTTATGGAAACAATCATCCACATAGGACTCTAGGTTGTGCTTACGCAATTCGTACCAGCGAATACCAGCGCCAGACCACACATATATAATATGCCCATCATCCTTAAGTTTCTGGAAGAGGTCTGGAATCCCCGGGCGAAGCTGGCTATCCCAGCTAATAATTGTGTAGTCGCAATCAAAGAAAATGTTCATAAAATACGAAGAATCCTGCAAGTCCGAGTGTCAGATACTATTATAGGTGGCCCCAAAGGATTCTATCAACCCCAATTGTAGCGAATGAACTCGATACTGCTCCCGAACATTCTTATTAGTTCAGATCGCCGCATAGGAAGCCATTTTGTGCTTATTTAGCCTACACAGATTCTCTGATATCTGTTTGTAACTGATGCAGTTTATTTATAGCATCCAATGGAGTAATCCTCGACAAATCTATGGACAATATTTCATCCAATATCGGATGTGTTTCCAAGAAAAGTGGACGTTGAAAGCCAGTGATTTGTTGATCGTCATGTTCGAGTTGCTGGAGTATCTCCCAAGCACGCTTAATCACAGAGGAAGGTATTCCTGCAAGATGTGCCACCTGCACACCGTAGCTTCTATCAGACTCTCCAGAGACAACGGTGTGCAAAAAAACCAACTGTCCATCATTGTCAGTTGCAGCCATACTGAAATTCCGAACCCTTGATAACTCCTCACTTAGCTGTGTTAATTCGTGGTAGTGGGTCGCAAATAGTGTTTTGCAACCGAGGCTATCATAATCGTGAATATGCTCTGCGGTGGCCTTTGCAATAGCTAAACCATCATAAGTACTTGTACCTCGACCTATCTCGTCAAGAAGAATTAGGGATTTATTTGTGGCCTGACGAAGTATATTTGCAGTCTCGACCATCTCGACCATAAATGTAGATTGCCCAGTAGCTAAGTCATCCTGTAGGCCAAATCTAGTATAAATCCGATCTACTATACCAATCGTAGCAGATTTTGCAGGCACAAAACTTCCTATTTGAGCCAACATTACTATGAGCCCAACCTGCTTTATATAAGTTGATTTTCCAGCCATGTTGGGACCTGTCAAAAGAACAACCTGAGTACCTACATTGTCCAAGAAAGTATCATTTGGTACGAATGATCCATATGGTATAAGCCTTTCGACAACTGGGTGCCTACCCTTTTCTATTTCAATACCGTCATCATTGGTCAGTTTAGGCCGGACATAGTTGTATAGAGCGGCTACATGAGCGAGAGAGACAAACAAATCTATTTGGGCAATCGCGCCAGCAGTTCTTTTGATAGATTCTTGATATTCAGTAATTTGATTACAAATATCCCGAAAAAGATTTGCTTCCAATTCCTTGATTCGCTCGTACGTATTGAGTATTATCGCCTCAGACTCTTTGAGATCTTGGGTAATAAACCTCTCGCCGTTTACTAATGTTTGGCGCCGAGAGTAACCAGATGGTACTTGTCCCAGATTAACATTACTTACTTCTATATAGTAACCAAATACGCGGTTGTATCCCACTTTAAGTGATTTGATTCCGGTCCTTTCTCTCTCGAGCCGTTCCAAACTTGCCACGTATTCTATACTTTCGGAGTATGTCTTTTTTAGACTATCCAAATCCTCAGAAAAACCTGTCTGTATAAACCACCCTTGGCCTAAATTGCCTCCCAATGACTCGTCAAGCGCTCCAAAGATAAAGTCAGTGATTACATCACACCCGTCAAGCAAGTTCGTGACCTCAGACGGGAACTCTGCGACACTTTGAATAACACCTTTCAGATTGCCGGACGATAGAAGCCCTTTGCGAAGCGCCAGAATATCCCTAGGAATAGCGATCCCAATAGCTATACGATTCAGTAATCGTTCGAGGTCCGGAATCTGCTTCAGATGGGACATGGCATCGTCTCTGCCCATCTGGTCCACATACATTGATTCGATAGCATTTTGCCGTTTTTCTAATGCCCCCAAATCAATAAGAGGTTGGCCCATCCATTTTCTAAGCAGCCGCCCGCCCATAGAGGTATTTGTAAGGTCTATGACGCTTAAAAGCGAAGCCGACGCCCCTCCTAATTGTCGATCAGTGAAAAGGCCTAGGTTACGCTTCGTCTGCTGGTCCACCAGCATGAATCGTCTGGGAATATAGGTATGGAGGCTCCCCAAGCGCTCTACAATCAGCCCCTGAGTTCTACTAAGATAGTTTATTATGGCACCAGATGCGGCTATAGCCAAAGGCATATCTTTGCACCCAAATGACTCTAGGCTCAAACCATTGAAATGCTCTTCCAGAACCATGGTAGCTCTACCAACATCAAAGATCTCATCATCTAAATTGGTGACCAAGGAATTATCCAAGGCAATTAATTTTTCGTCACTTTTACGGATCAAAATCTCTGCTGCGCCGATCCGTTCTATTTCTAATAAGGCGTCCTCAAACGAGATTTGAGTTGTTGAAAATTCACTTGTACTTATATCTACGTACGAAAGCCCCACTTCATTTCCATCTATCACTAGGGCCGCCAGGTAATTGTTTGCACCTTCCTCTAATAGTGTCGGCTCTATCAATGTCCCTGGCGTTACTACTCTGACCACCTGCCTTTCGACTAAACCCTTAACTGATGATGGGCCAGAGATTTGATCGCATATAGCTACTTTATGTCCTCTCTTAACCAAGCGAGTCAGGTAAGTATCCAAGGAGTGATAAGGAATTCCTGCTAGCGGTACTCTCTGACCTTTCCCCATTTCCTTGCCAGTCAGGGCTATATCGAGTTCCTCCGACGTTATTCTGGCATCTTCGTCAAAAGTTTCGTAGAAATCCCCCATCCTGAAGAGCAGAATCGCATCCGGGTAGTTCTTCTTGATGCTGAGATATTGATTTCTTATTGGGGTCAGAGAGACCATGTTGAATTCAGCCCAGTCGTATTAATTACGGACAATTAGATTGTACATAACTGATGGAAAGATGGAAAGACAGACAATTCTAAACTAAACCTCAACGCAGTTATGGCCACTAGGGGTTTTGGTAGTCGTTGCCGAAGCACCCGGCCAACCTAATTTAAGGAGCATAGTCTAAACACTAGAGAAGTCAATGTGCATACACGTGGAACCACACACCAAACCCGAAGAAATGAATATCTAGTGATCAAGGCGTATTTAGGATCACTCAACCTTTTCGAGTTTTACAGGGACGATACGCAAGGCATCTACCCTAGACATTGGATCAGGGGCTGTACTAGCCTCAAGCTCCGTAATTACCTCGCCAAATAGCGATGTCATAGCTACAGTTCCCTTACGAATTTTGTCGGACCGTCTAGCTTTTGCTACTATTGATTTAGTAGGGGATTTTATTTCGATCCATGCGTCCTCACTGAAGCCTAATTCGTTAGCATCTTCAACATTTAGCTCCAAGATTTCATCTCTTCGTATATAATTCTTACGACCTTCCTCTACCACATCCATGTCCCTTTGCGGCTGATGCAGCACTCGCCCAGGGATCAACAAGAACGGATGCTCCTCTGTAGCTACCAATCTGCCGTCATTGATATTTATCGGCAGGAGACTAGCCTTCCCGTCATAGAATGAGTCCATATACAGCGTACTGGTGCCATCACCATTTTCACCGGTAGTGGGCCATTGTATACCATCGTTGTGACCATCCAAAGATGGGTACAACTGGCTTGGTATCGGAAAGCTTGGCATAACTGCCGGCTGCATCACCCCCTCCTTGGATAGCAAGGATTGGTAGGCTATACCAGAGTAGCTAGAGACCACAGTCGAGATTTCATCGAGAATTTGCGCCGCACAATGATAGTCAAAACCACTGGCATTCATTGCCCGGGCTATTTGGCAGGTTACCCACCAATCTGGCATCGATGAATTTCCGTCTACACTAAGGACATTCCTTAACGGTTGGACTCTACGCTCGATATTGGTATATGTACCTTCTTTTTCTGCGAAGGTCACAGACGGAAGCACAACATCGGCGCTCTCGGCCAGTGCGGACATGAAACTATCTTGAACCACCAGAAATTCCAGATCCTTTACTGCGCTGGGCAAGTCACCAATACTTCCATCAGAGAATGATGGGCTGTCGCCAACCACAAGCATCGATCTGATGATTCCTTCTGATATCGAAGATGTGGCATGAAGCAAGCCTACTCCGGGCTGTTTCGGCAGATCTACGTTCCAGAAGGTTTGAATAGTGGCAGAGCCTTCTTGGTCTTCTACGTTTATATAGCCAGGCAGCATATTCGGCACGCAGCCTACATCCCATGATCCTTGGTCGTTTGTACCCGGTCTCAATGGGTATATACCTGCGTTCGATTTACCAAGGTTGCCAGTAACCAAGGCGAGGTCAACAATGGCTCTAGCACAGTCGATATGCTGAGATAACGGTATATTATCTAGTGCATACACTATTGCTGAGGCGGAAGTTTGGGCGAAGCTACGAGCTGCCTCCCTTATGGCTTCTGGAGAGACCCCGGTTATGCTCTCCACTCTCTTAAGATCGAATTGCCAGAGAGAGTTTTTCAAACCATCAATGTTCTCGCATTTCTCCTGCAAGTAGACTTCATCCTCTAGAACTTCGTCTGTTATTACTTTTAGCATACCGCCCAGAACCACACCCTCCGTACCAGGATTTGGCTTTATCCAAAGGTTTGCATAACGAGTCAACTCGATTTCCCTAGGGTCGATTACAATCAGGTTGGTACCATTCTTTGCTGCGCGCTTTATTGGGACTCCTACCACGTTATGATCCTCAGTAACGTTCGCTCCAAGCACCATTATGCATTCGGTATTTTCAAGATCCCATATTGGGTTAGTCGCTGCCTGATATCCTAGGGCCTCTTGAAGTGGCTGCGCCATATCTGGTTTAGTATTGGTGGCGTGATCTACATTGTTAGTGCCCATAACCGTCCGCGTGAATTTCTGCAGTAGGTAATTCTCTTCGTTGGTTCCTCTATACGAGCCTATTGCCATAAATTCGCCCGTCTTGTACTTATCCAGATTGTCAGCGACGAACTTAATCGCTTCGTCCCAAGATGCCTCTTCTAGGGACCCATTGCGCCTGATCAATGGAGACTTGAGCCTGGATTTGCTGTTTATAAATCCCAATCCAAACTTTCCCTTGAAGCAAGCTTGACCATGATTGGCTTCAGCCTCAAGTTCTGGTATGGAGCGAATCACTCTCCCTCGCTTGTCAACCTCGAGCTTCAACTGGCACCCTACTGGGCAGTGGGGACATGTCGTAGACACTCTGTCTACAGCTTTTTCCCATTTATATTCAGTCTCAACTAGAGCCCCAACCGGACACACGTCTATACAAGAGCCACAAAATTCACACCCTGATTCCAGAAGTGAATCCCCCTGAGCTGGCCCCACAAGCGAAACACCTGCCCGTTCGGTAAATGTTATAGCACTATCGCCTCGTAGTTCTTCACAAGCTCTAACGCATCTGCCGCACACTATACATAGATTGTAATCCATGTCGTAGAACGGGTCTTTATTTAGAACAGGCAGTTCGCGGTAGTTATATGTCAGAGGAGTCGTGAGGCCTGTGCCAACGTAGCGGGTGGTATCCTTCAACTCACACCTCTCGTTTTTGGGACAAAGAACACATCTATCGTTAACTGAGACGTGACGTTGACATATATCTTCTGGTCCACAAAGATCGATGCGATGACATGTTATACAGCCGTGTGGGTGTTCGGACACGACTAACTCTACTATACCTTTACGCACGTCTTGTATCTGAGGGGTATTGGTATTTACAATCATCCCATCAGCAACTGGAGTCGTACAAGAAGCCGGAGTGCCTCGCATATTCTCCACCTCGACAACACACATCCTGCAAGCACCAAAGGGCTTCATCCCCGGGTAGTAGCACAGGTATGGGATATAGAGCCCAGACTCTGTGGCTGCCTGTATGATGGTTTTCCCAGCTTCGGTTCTTATCTCTTGACCGTCTACCACTATGCTTATCTCGGCAACCATCATTCTCCTTAGATTTTTATTTCAAGAGGCTGTGCAGATATCCATCTGGACCTTGTCCTCTGAGGTGTGTAAGCAGGACCCAGGCATTGACCAGTTGGGCATTTTTTATCATCCAAGTGAGAGGCAAAATCTTCAGGGAAATACCTTAACGCAGACTGGACTGGGTTCCATCCGAGCTGGCCGTGGCCACACAGAGAAGCTCCAGCCATATTCTCCCCGATGTTTCTCATGAGCTCCATATCGCCAGGCCGGGCCTCAAATCGGGCGACCCTCTCTAGAATTTCTATTAAATGCGTCATTCCCAATCGACAAGGAAAGCACTTCCCACAAGATTCGTATTGGCAGAACGCTATAAGAACCCTAGTCATATCTACCGCGCAAGCCTGATCATCTGCAATAATTATTCCACCGGAACCTAATATGGCTCCCGCTTCCTGCATAGCACTGAAGTCCAAAGCTATGTCGATTTGCTGGGCTGGCAACACACCACCGAGCGGCCCGCCTGTCTGGAGAAACTTAGGATTTCTCCCGCTCGGGCTGCCACCCGCCATATCTATGATGGCCTCTCGTAGTGTGGTCCCCATGGGTACTTCTATCATCCCAGGACGCACAACGCTCCCTGAGAGGCATAATATAGCAGTGCCTGCGCTATTTTCTGTGCCTATACCAGCAAACCAACTCCCTCCGTGCCTAATAATCTCCGGAACGTACGCGAGAGTTTTGATGTTATTTATGTTGCTCGGCAGCCCCCAAACCCCAGATGCTGCCGGGAATGGAGGTTTATATCTAGGCATAGCGCGTTTGCCTTCCACAGATTCCATAAGGGCAGTCTCCTCGCCTGAAACGTAGGACTCCCCAGTAAGGGAAACTTCTATGTCAAAGCTGAACGAGGACCCAAGTATATTTTCCCCTAGGATACCCGATTCATATGCCTGCTTTATAGCGTGTTCAGTCCGATCTATTGGACCATTATGACCATGCCGTATAAATACTATCCCGTTACTCGCCCCTGTCGCGTACCCTGCGAGGATTGTACCTTCAATCAGGGTGTGGGGATCGCTTTCAAGTATTCCCTTGTCGTTGTAAGCGCCAGGGTCACCTTCTTCGCAGTTGCAAAGTATGTACTTGATCGGTCCAGGTGACCTAGACAAGAAGCTCCACTTAAGCGCTGTAGGGAATGCCGCTCCACCCCTGCCTTTAAGCCCAGCTTCTTGGACCTCCTTCAACACATCCTCTGGCTGCATCTGAGTCAAGGCCTTATTGAGTGCAGCATAACCACCATTGGCTATATACTGTCGAATATCAGTCGGGTCTATATGACCGCAGTTCCTCATAGCCACACGGACCTGCCTGCTCCACATTGGAAGGTCTTCCAAACGCGGGACACCTTCGACATCCCCTTCTCCAGTATAGGCCATTGCTATGTCTGGACGGTGGTCATCGCCTTGCAGATAAGCCTCCACCAACCCTGGTACCATTTCAGAGGTTACTCCAGCGTAGAATACCCTGGGTTTTCCAGGTTTGAGTATATCCACGATGGTCTCCGCGTAGCAGAGACCAATGCACCCAACTTCGCTAATTTGGGCAGATATATTCCGCTTCGATATTTCAGATTTCAACGATTCAAGCACGGCACGAGCGCCCGCAGCTTCACCACAAACCGCCGTCCCGACTCTTACCCACGGCACGCTGCCACTTGACAACTGATCTTGATGTAGTTGAGCCCCAGCTAGCAAGTCGCTAAAACTATCCATGGAACCTCTCTGTTAGGGTTAAGCGTTGTTCTTATCTGTGGGTTTGCCACTAATGCTTGCCATTTGCTCTTTGAGATGCTGTACCAATGCCTCACCTTTTAGGCCACCAAGGGCCTTGGGACCCATTATGTGGTGATCAATACTTACCACTGGTCCTTGAGAACAAGCGCCCAAGCAGGTGTTGTACTTAAACGAAACTTTACCATCTGCTGTATCGCCTTCCTCAGATAGACCGAGCGACTCTAAGACGGCCTCCACCAAGTCCATAGCTCCCAGCAGGTGACACGTCGGACCCCAACACACTTCAACGGTATGCTCGCCCGGTGGGCTAAACCGGAAGTTGGTGTAGAAAGACGCGACCCCCCAGACGTCGTTGGTAGTCGAATTGGTAAACGAAGCCACCTCTTCTATAGCTTCAGGTGGTATGTATCCTAAGTCGTCTTCGACAGCCAATAGAGAGGAGAGCACCGTTATTGTTTTGGCTTTTTGGTTGGCTACTGCAGCAGCCACTTTACCTCGAAGCGTGCCTTGATTAACGCTCAATTCGTTCCCTAGCTTCGTGATTTTTCTAACGAACCGATGATACCACAACTCATAGAAGGCTTCAATGGGAACGCTAACTTGCCTGAGGGTTATTCGCGTGATCTGCCATAACCATGTCGGCAACGTTTTTGCCCATTCTGACGCTGTAGTTTGTCCCTCTATCTTCGGGATATATCTGAGTAGTATTTGCTAAATATAGGCCGACAATAGGCGTCCTATGGTCTGGAATCTGCTGAGAGTAATTTACACCTATTATCGGCTGAGCAGCCGCAACCTTGTGGTGGTAGAACTCCTCTATCCAGGACCTATCAAATTTGGGATTTATCTTCTTAAGGTGAGGGATATATTCTTCCAGTAGTTCCTCTTTATCCATATTAAAAAGCGGGCTGTCATCACCTAAATAGTTGGATATGTAAAGTATATGTTTACCACCATACAACGATGGGTCTACAAAGTTTGTTTGCTCTATTAGGCCCACGAAAGGGATTTCAGAATCTGCTATATTCAACCAATAAATATGCGAAAAAGGCTCCTTTAACACAAGTATCACCAGAACGGCCGCCAGGTAGTCAACTCCGCTTAGCTTTTCAAGATAATCCTGTGGTAACGAGGGCACTAATCTAGGAAACACATATGACGGCGTAGTCGATATTATCGCATCGAATTCCTCACTGCTGGATTCCCCTTTTTCTGACTGTATTTCCAATCCTGTAGCTCGTCCATCAGTTACTGCTATAGACCTAACTGGTGTGGATAGATGTACTTCGCCGCCCGAGCTGTTAATACGGTCTGCTAAAACCTCAAAAATCTCAGCAAAGCTACCCATAGGATATCCCAGACGTTCACGCTGCATACCTCTCAGCCCCTTCCCCCTGGACGCGAAACGAGTTTGTATTTTGCCCCAAAACCACGGCATACCAACCTTGTCGTAGTGAGCACCGAATTTTCCGCGAAGAAGAGGACCCCACACAACATCATAAACCCCTCTACCTGCATACCTACGAACCCAATCTGACGCTACGAAACCCTCCAACTTCCTCCAATCTTTCATACGCCTGACGAGCAAAGTAACCAGCCCTAACCTTAAACGATCCACGAGACTAAGTGGAGTAAACCGCAAAAGATCCAGTGGGGTTACGAAATTGTATATCTCGCCCCCATGAAATATTCCCACCTTAGATTGTATCCATGCGAGTTTAGGGCCCAAACCAAGTTCATGTATGAGATCCACTATATCGGTATCGCTAGTGAAAAGATGATGGTAACCTCTTTCCAAGCGTCCTCCACCCACGTCAAACGTTGAAGCTTGCCCTCCAAGGAAGGGCGCTCCTTCATATACCACCGCTGTGTGGCCAGCTTTAACTAAATTGTGAGCCGCAGCCAAACCTGCTGCTCCTGCTCCTATTATGCCAACTTTCATATTGCATCCTCAGTGTTTTGAGTCAACCCATATTCTGCTGTGACAGACCCAGATTGGCTTTCTCTAGCAAGTTGACCGATACTAACCCTATCAAACCACAGATAAATAATACCCGCTAGCGTTACTGGTAGCAAAAGTGCTACGTGCAGAGCTATAGTGTAAGCAGCAGCTAAAGCTTCGTCTACACCCAGAATAGTCAATGTGCTAGCAGCAGCCACCTCAAATGTCCCGACCCCACCACCGGCAGCAGGAATCGATATCGCCAAATTCGATATGGCAGTCACCATCAGTATAACTGCAATCAGATCAAAGTTACCAAATACACCCTGCAAGTCAAATGCTAAGGCTATGATGTAGTACATGACAGCCTCTGACAACCAAACCGGACCAGATAGGACGAATACATATGCTAGTTTACCTGGATGGTTTAACACAACCAGTCCATTTACAAACATTTGTATTAGCCCGCTAACTCTCTGTCTAAATCTAGTCGGCAAAATGGAGACCACTATGTGTGTTATTACCTGGAATTTGGAGGGAAAGCAAGCTGCAAAAGTCATAATTGCCGCTGACAGTACGAATGGCAAAGATGTAACCAAGACTATAATCAACCAATGTATACCGGCGTCACTGCTAAGTTCTTCCAAGAAACTGGCCACTGGCAGCGAAAAAGAAACTACTGCTGCAAAGAAAAGAAGAGTTAACCCGTCAAATACACGCTCGACAGCAATCGTGGCTAGCGCAGAAACTTTACTAACACCCTCGCGCTCACCAAGATAGTACGACCTTACCAATTCGCCCAAGCGTATAGGTAAAATATTGTTTGCCATATACCCAACAATTACTACTGGATAGAGGCGGCGGACGCTGAGTACTTTGACAGGAGTCAGCAGATATTGCCATCGGATGCTTCTAAATAATACTGACACAAAATATGCACATACTGCGGGGACAAGAAATTGATAATGGGCCTTGCCAAGGTTTCCCAACATTTCCCTAAGATCGAACTGTGAGAAAAACCATACTAAAAACAAAATGCTGATAGAAACAGCGATCCAGACCCGCCGTGATTTAAACAATTCTGTCACTCCAAACAGTCAGATATACCGTTATCTGATTCCTCTTTAATCTGATCCGATAGCATGCGCAGTTATACTCACGAGGGAACATCCTCCAATGTAGCACTCATACATGATATGAGAACCCTTAAACTCTAGTAATCCAGCGGAAGGTATGCTACCGCTCTATGATACATAAATGGCACATCAGTATTCCGATATATGTAGTAATCCAAGGCCTCACGCCATTTTTGCCGGCTAACAATGTTGCTTGCGAATTCGCCCCAACTAAGGCAAGGCTCTCCATTGGTATCTCCGCAGGGCTTATACCCCTCTCCTGGCCACCAAAGGTAAAGGAAATCTCTTCCTGATTCATATTGCTCGACATACTGGCTTACCTTAGATTGGTTCCCACTACTAATTAGCAATATAGATCCTTCTGGCTTACCGTCGATGCTGGCAATATCAGCGTAATCTATATTTTGAAATTCCCTCAAATACCAAATAAGCCCCCAGTAAATATCCTTATCAACGGTTATGTGAATATCATCTCCTTCTCCTGTCTTTTCGGCGACGTCGTAGACACTTGCCATTATATCTAAGACTTCGCCCGAATCCTGAGCATAAACGATCATCTCTTTAGGAACATCCCCATTCTCATAGCTTGCCTGCCATCCAATCCTAAACGCCAATACAAATAAGGTGATCGCTAAAGACACCACCACCATCCTCAGGCCGTTTTCTAATCCAGACTTGACCATTACCTTAAAACCAATGCCTGCTGCGATGAGAGCTCCGAATGCCAGTATCCAGAATTCCGAGAAATTTATGAAGTTCCCTATTTCAACGTCCCACAGTAGGATTTTCACCAATAAATATAGAACAATCGGCGTTAAAAGGAATAAGAAGAATCCGCCAGACTTATATACCTTACTCCAGTCGGTGGCCTCCAATATGTCCCCTATGAATTTCCCTGCCAACACAATCATTGGCAGAGCTATATTCACTAACAACCACGGCATTTTTTCTCCCGCCAAAGAGTAAAGAAACAAGGTGGAAACCACCCAATACGACAGGAACCTCGTAAATGAATTCCCACGAATAAGATAATAAACCACCGCGACTGCGGACAAGAGAAAGGGTATGGTTTCATATATCGGGCCAACAACAAAATAGTAATACCAAGGCTGCCCACCTCGGCTAACATCGTGCTGAACGATCCAGTAGCCCAGAGACTGCCATACTCCACTACCTATACCAACCATATTGGTAAGAAAAGTTGTATACAAAAGAAGCCATGTAATGTAAAAAACCGCAGCGCTTCTGAGCCACACCCGTTTACTCCAAGTGGTTCCTGCCAAAACTGAGAACCATACAGCAAGAAATACAACTATAAGAGCCAGAGCAATTCCTTTTGTTATCCCAAATCCCTGTAATGTGAATAAGATGTCTCCAGAAGGCGCTCCCACTGGATCACTCGTACTTGCCAGAACCACCCCATGTCCTATCAAGTCAACTGGTATGAGGCTCACCATTGCTGATAGTTGCGGCAATACCAGAGTTCCCAACAAAATAAGAAACGCTCCCGGGCGTGAGAAATCGGCGAGGCTAACGGGCCTTCTTCCAAGTGAATACCCATAACCATAACCAGCAATATACCCATATTCAACACTTGGATTACCAGCGATGTTAGTTCTCAATCTTCTAGCCCGGCGCATCAGCCACGGTATCCAATCAGGAGCAGATACTATAACCAAGTATGCCCCCAGAATGGCAATAGTTATGAAGGCCGTCTCCTTCGTTGCCAAAGCAAGGGCAAGTAGCAAAGATGTTAAATATATATGTATAGATCTACCTTCGCTAAAATACCGCCACATCAATATAACAATCCCAAAAACCCATACTGCCATGAGAATATCGTTTCTGGCATACCGGCTGTAGAAAAGCATCATCGGAGAGAAAGCCAACAGCGTCGATACCACTAACGCACCGTAAACCCCAAGACGATCCCTCAGGAAATAAGGCAGGAATACAATGACCGTGCCGAACAGCGCTGGCAGCAGACGTGCTACAGCATCGCTGTCTCCAAACAGGAAAAACATAAGTGCCACACCGTGGAACTGGAATGGTCCATGCATAAGCGGTGAATGCTCATATCCAAGACCTTCTGCTAGCCTGAAACTGTAATATCCGTGCAGACTTTCGTCATAACCCATTGCCCTGGATCCTAGATCCCAAAACCGCATTAATAGTGATATGACTACAAGAGATACGTAGAATGCAATCTCCCATCGCCAAGTGAAGAACCTCTCAAATGGTGGCGTTTCAACCGATTCAACCGGCAAGGAAAAATTCTCACCTGAATTCGGTTTATCAGTAGCTGACACGATATATCCTCGCCTTCTCCCTTGAGAATACCAAGTCGCCAATTTCCAAGAATTTATCCTCAGATAAATTCGGATATGAGGCTTTTTCCTGAGGGCTAATTACCACATAGCTAATATCGTACTTTGACAAAATCAATTTGGCCAAAGATGGATCCTGTGTAGAATATACAGTAGCTATATCCTCTGCCCTTCCTTGTAAAGGCTCTGTACTTCCTCGCCATTGATGCTCATGGCCAGGCCATCCCAAAACCGTGCTAAGCCCTGTACTACCAGACATGCGACTGTAGTTCGGATTCCATTCTTGGCCCGCAGCCTCAAGTATTCCCTCTCCAACTTTACCGTTCTTCTGAAGCCATATTATCGCCGAATACTCATCTGGGCTGTATCTGTTTACATAGTTGAGCCCATCAAGTGTTACAGGACCAGAAAACTGGCCGCTCTTAGTAAAAACAGCTTCGACCGGGTAGTAAAGGCTCCCTACCAACACAATTGCCACAACCCCAGACCATACACCCATCCCTATTCTACTTATACTCGTTCGAGGAAAACCAACACTGAGCATGAAGTATAGGCTGAAAGCTGAAGCAATAGCAAGAAGGATCCAAGATTCGTAGTAAAACTTAAATATGGTATTCATGCGGTTGTGGAACAGGTCATCTACCCTAAGATATTCTGGGCCCAAGATTAGAAGAAGGCCTACGGATATAGAAGCAAAAACAAAAGTGATAACAGGTGATTTCCCAGATTCACCATAACGTATAAGAGTGTATATAGCGGCGAAGATAAGCACCATCAACGGCACTAAATTCACGAATCTTTCTAGAACACCAACTAATGGCCCAGAAGACCAAATTAGAGTACTCCACCATAACTGCCATGAAAGCCAAACAAAGAACGGCACTAATAATATCCCTGCCACAATCGAAACCCTCGGCCAATATTGTGAGGCCGATAGCGATAGACTCCTACCATCTGAGAACACAGGCCTAGCATAATCCACGCCTGGGGCAGGTATTGGCTGTCTGCTCATATCCACTGGGAGTAACTGTGGTAGTTGTCTAAATATAAAAGGAGTTAGCAGTAATAGGAAAAGTCCCCATACAATAAATAAGTGTATTGGCCTTGTCCCTACGGTGCCGACTGGAAGAATACCAGATGCTTGGCTTTCAGCGCCTAAGTAGTACGGCAGGTACATAATAAACGCCAAAGATAACGCGCAAACAACGTATCTAGATACCCGCCATATAGTCGGTAACAATCGTCCGTTGCTTTGATGAACGAACCTGAAAATTATTAGTACCACCCATAGGAGAGAGAACGGAATGACATCCCAACTATTAACGAATGCCAAAGTTCCTAGCAGCCAAGACCCCAATACTAGAGTTTTAAGATCTATAGGTTTAAATTTGCTTTGTGGATCATAAGATGCGATACAAAAATTCAAGCAAAACCCTAGGAAAAGTAATATAAAAGGAATAGACATGACGTGTGGGTGAAGATCTCCAAGCAAGAAACTAAAGAACGGAAATTCTGTTATTGTATAATCCAAGCTAGCACCACTACTATCGAAACTGTCAATCACCCGACTACTTCTCCACCACCACATATAATCTTGGGGCCGCCAAGACAGGTGTTCAGCTGGCCCGAGAAATCCCCAGACACCTCCCAAATCCACGTCTTTTATACCAAGCCACTCCCAGGCTGCTACAGATCCCCATCCTCGGATCCTGATAAACTCTAGTATTCCTACTAGGTTACTCACCCCAACCAATAAAACTGGCGCCACCATGGAAAACACAGTAGAGCGAGCCACAGAAGCGCCGTGAAGTCTTATGAGGTTATAGACTAGGCCAAATACAGCAGAACCTGCCAGTGCAGGCATAACAGATAATGCAAGATTGTAAGATATCTGTGTGGGAATCATAGATAACTCTGATAAATTAGCCATCATTAGATAGCCAAAATAGTAGTACCCTATATCGTGCCCTCTCAGCCAAGGATCTTCAGGCGGAAAAAAACTAGCCATAACAGAAGCATTCAAGAAAGCGAAATCCATTGGTTTTTCCGTGGTGTTAATGGAAGGATCATACGAACGATAGAAAATCCAAGCTAAGTAGAGCAATATAAATAGCCCCTCACAGATAAACAGAAAATGCCTCTGTCCTTGCAAGAATTCACATATGAGGCGCCTATTAATATACGCGTAAATCAGTGACAAGGAACTAAGCGATAGGACCAAAGCCCAAAGACTCAGTGTATTAGTCGGTACGAAGTGAACCGAACCGAGTATCCACATTGGCCAACTCACCATGAGAAGGCCAAACATTTTGGCTATCGAATATCCTCTGTCTGGAAGGAATGGAAGCAGTTTAAAAAGGACAGGAAATGCGACAAGCCCCAGAAGTTCAATGACAACGAGCCACTGTAGAACGTATGCCAAGCTCCCCTGCTCCTAACTGAACTCAACTAAATTGGATATTTGTATAAGCATAGTCTAGTCGGAGTTTATAGAAAATAATTCGTCTACAAACTCTCGGGGATGGAATGGAGCTATATCCTCTGCACCTTCGCCTGTACCTATGAACAAAATCGGCAACCCAAGCTCCAGAACTATAGGAACGACAATTCCGCCCTTAGCCGTACCATCGAGTTTTGCTATAAACACTCCTGTACAGCCAGCAGCTTCGCTAAACGCCCTAGCCTGTATCAATCCATTCTGGCCTGTAGTAGCATCTAATACCAACAACACTTCGTGCGGGGCCTCTGGATCTATGCGCGAAATGACCCGCGAAATCTTTTTCATTTCTTCCATGAGATTAGAATTCGTATGAAGCCTACCTGCGGTGTCAACTATCAACAAATCAACGGATCTTGCCCGCGCAGCTTCGAGAGCATCAAAAGCTATAGCGGCGGGGTCTCCACCAGCACCATGTGATATTACGTCTATTTCCAGCTTGCGCCCCCAACCATTGAGCTGGTCGATTGCTGCAGCTCGAAATGTATCTGAAGCAGCAAGGAGAACCTTAAGATCTCGCTGTTTAAAGTGATTGGCAAGCTTAGCTATACTGGTGGTTTTGCCCACTCCATTTACGCCTACTAAAAGGATAACTTTCGGATTACTGGCATCCGAGTGATAGATCTCACGATTCGAACCCGCTGACTGAAGTATTTCAACAATTTCATCCCGCATCACATCTAGGACCTCTGACGGTTCGCTCAGATGTTTATCTTTAGCTTGGGATTTGATTTTTTTCACAAGAGCTGCTGTGGTAGATACCCCAACGTCAGCTAGTATAAGAACCTCTTCAAGCTCTTCCCAGAGAGATTCATCCAACCTAGGGCTACGAACTAACCTCGAAATGCTGGCTATCCAAGTGTCTCTGCTACGCTTAAGGCCAGCACGAATTTTATCGGTTTTCCCGAGTCGCCTGAACATGGTGCTAAATCTTAGCACGGCACAAGTGGTACAGCAAATCACCCATTACAAAACCACCTGCACTATAGTTGCCCGGACCCAGAAAACATGAACGCTATGTCTGGCCTGTCGAAAGGGAATCCAGAGCCTCTTTTGCAGCAGAGCGTTCGCCATCCAGCTTGCGTGTACCAATGCCGGTGCCAAAGACCAACTCGTCTATCAATACTTCCATTACAAATATTTGTCGACCCTCCTTTGTAGATGTCGAGGCAAGCCGGTAAACTGGGGAGCCTCTCCCCAAGCTCTGAGCCACTTCTTGAAGCTTGTTTTTGGGATCTCGGACTACTCCAGTTTCCATAGACAAATCAAGTTCATATTGAAGTAACTTGAGAGTTGGTTCATAGGCCAAACTCGGACCGCCATCCAACACCATGGCCCCTACCACCGCCTCTAAGGCCGCTGCTAAATTTGACGACCTATTTTCACCGCCACTAGATTTCTCTCCATGGCCCATGACTAGAGATTTGCCTAGTGAAAGTTTGTGAGCCACTCTAGCAAGCGTGTCACCCCGTATCACTGCGGCCCGTAACTCGGTCAATGCACCCTCTGGCATATCAGGAGCTCTATTAAAAAGCTCCTTCGCAATCACAAAGCTTATGTAGGAATCTCCAAGAAACTCAAGCCTCTGATTAGATCTAGGGAATTTCTCGGGGTTCTCATTTGACGCGGAGGGATGTATTAGTGCTTCAACAAGCAACTCTTTGTCGTCAAACGACCAGCCTAACAAGCTTTGTAGGACGTCTAGTTGTCCTAACACTTACTTAGAACCTATCCCGGCCTGAAAACACCCTTTGGCCAGGGCGGTTGAGGGCGCTTGAGCTCACCGAAGTACAAAGAGTCCCCGACAATCTTAATAACCGAATCAAAAAGCGAGAGATCATCTTCTTCTGGAGGTATAAATATTTTTAGGTAACCACTTGCCCCGTTGTCGAATACAAAGGTAGGAGTACCGAATATACCCTTCTCTTCGACAGCGTTAGTATGATCTCCTGCTATGACATCCACTAATGCAGGGTCAGACATATCTGTCTTTAGTTGATCAATGTCCAGCCCGCATCCGCTCGCTATATCCAAAAGAACGTCTACATCTCCAATATTGCGCCTCTCGCCTCCGTGGCGAGCGAAAAGAACAGCCATATGGAATTTATCAAATAATTCTTGCCCCTGGTTACGCGCTGCCAAGCCTGCCTTCAATGCAGGTATCCCTCTGCTCTGGAAATCTTCGTGCTCTTCCCAAGCCTTCCACTCTGGACCATTCTTACTATTAACTTGTTCAAGGGAGAAGTTTTTCCATCTGATTTCCAGATCGTCCCCGTATACTTTCTTTACTCTATCCAGCCAAACTGCTGCATTGTATACATATGGTCAGTTGTAGTCGAAATACAAGTCAAAGCTAACCTTGTCCATAGCTGGTTTCCCCCAATCATCGCCAATTGATACCCCATATTACGGCATTTAGATAAATCCAGTCAAAAGATCAAAGCCCATATTTCTACCAATGCTATAATCATGCCAGAAATTGAAGGAGATATCTATGGATTTCTGGCGCCTGCTCACCAACAATCTCGCTCCTGACAAACTGGCTCTTATTGAAGAAGCCTCAAACATAGCCAGCGAGGAAGGAACTCCTTTATATATAGTTGGAGGAGCTGTCCGTGATCTCATAATCGGACGGCCTGTGGAGGATTTGGACTTGGTAGTTGAAGGCGATGCAGAAACATTCGCTTATTTGGTAGCAAAAAGGCTTTCTGGGCATGTAGTGTCAAAATCACAGTTTTCCACAGCAAAAGTTAGAGTGGGTGACATACTGCTGGATTTCATCACTGCCCGCAATGAACATTACCATAAGCCAGGCGCACTGCCACAGATAGCCCATAGGACGATAATAGAGGATTTGTCGCGGAGGGATTTTTCAATAAACACCATGGCCGTCGCTCTACACCTTGGAAAGGAGCACCCACTCATAGACCAATTCGGTGGAATGAAAGATATCCAAGATGGCCTTATCAGGTCTCTTCATGATAAAAGTTTCACAGACGATGCCACTAGAATCCTGCGGGCCATAAGATACGAGCAACGACTGGGATTTTCCCTGGAGTCTAATACACAGAACTTTCTTACTAGAGACTTGCGAATGATAGATACCATCAGCGGAGAACGGCTCCGTAAAGAATTTCACAGATGCCTCTCGGAGGAAAACAGCATCATGATTTTGTCGAGAGCATCAGAGCTCGGTATCCTAACCGCGATAAACCCTGTTTTGCGCAATACCTTGCCAACATTGCTACTTGCATACACGGCAGCCTCTAAAAAGAAGCTTAACTCAGAACTATCTGATCATGTGCAGTTAGCACTATTGGCGTACGAAATGACCCCTGAGGAGGGAGAATCTTTCATACTAAGGATGCGAATGCCGTCTAGGTGGATGTCCATCGTACGCGATACAATTTCGTTGAAGTCGCTGTTATCAACGCTTTCACTGGCAACCTTATCAAAAGCAGAATTATTTCAGCATTTGGCCTCATACAACGATCAAGCTCTGAGGGCTTGCATGTTGGCCGCAAAAGATGAAGATACAATGCAATTACTGCTTCTATTCCTCAGGGACTTACGAAATATAAAGCCCGCTCTTAACGGCAAAGATCTTATAGCTCTAGGGATACCTAAAGGAACAGCAGTCGGCGAAACCTTGAAAAGTCTTCTAACAGCGCGTCTCGACGGAAAGGTCACCTCGAAATCGGATGAGGCTGAGTTGGTGCGAAAGTTCTTGTTATCGTCAGACTAAATGTGCCTAAGCAAACGTGCATAAAGCCCTGATTGCTTGAGTAAGTCCTGAATGTCCAGCCTAGCATCCTCATAAATCACGTCCGTAGTATTGGCCCCTGTGAGATCTACACTGCGGACATTAGCCCCAACTAGGTTCGCCTCTGTCAGATTAACCCCCACCAGCCTCGCTCCCACAAAATTCACCCTACGCAAATCGCTTAGTCCTGAAAAACCACCTCCGCTCAGATCAGAACCGCTTAAATCCGCCCCAGCCATATCCGCACCATTGAGGTTCACTCCACGGAGCGATGCCTTTCGAATAATTGATCCACTCAAATCAGTCAGCGCTAGATTTGACCTATCAAGTGACGCGAAACTAAGATCCGCCTTGTGAAGATTTGCCGCAGTGAAAATTGAAAGTGAGAGATTGGCAGACATAAGTCTAGCCCCTTGGAGATCAGATCCGCTGAGATCTGCGCCCACCATATCCGAGGCTGGAAGGTCAGCCACCCGCAAGCTAGCACCCATGAGCCTTGCCATCTGTAAATTAACCCGAGACAAATTTGCCAGATTTAACGTCGCACCGCTCAGATCAGCGCCCATTAGGCTAGCCATATGCAAGTTGGCGCCAGTAAGATCAGCCACCCGCAAGCTAGCACCCATGAGTTTTGCCATCTTTAGGTTAGCACTATTTAAATTAGCCGAATCTAGTAATGCACCGCTGAGATTTGCATTTATCAGCACGACGGGCCTGCCTTCCCGACCCTTTAGTGAGTGTCTCCCAAGATATGCGCCCGTCAAATCAGTTTCTGTGAGATTGGTGCGCTCGAGGATTGCAGATCCTAAGTAGGCGCCACTTAAGTTAGCGCCCTCCAGGTTTGCACCTGTTAAGTTGGTAGACAAGAGATTTGCGCCACGAAGGTCAGCACCTCTGAAGTCAGTTCCGCTGAGGTCCAAAAGGGAGAGATCTCGTTCCTTCAATTTCTCTTTAGCTTTAATTTTCACTGTTGCAGTTTCGCTATTTAATCTTGCAATCAGAATCCAAGCTCTGATTTGGTAGCCAATTCGCTAGTAAATACTTATAACCTGGCTTCATCACCTATAGGGTATTTCTGTTTCGCTCTGGATAATTTACAGTGAACAAACCATTTTTCTTACCGGCCCAAATAAGTTGGCAAGAATTCCATTCCATGGCAATCTACAGTATGCTTTTCCTGACTATGGAACTATCAATAGCATCACTGAACTCTTCCAGAATTTGTTTATTGCTACGCCTAAGAATAGAGGTATTCGCGGTAACAGTTTGTAAATTGCTGTTTGAATTTCTGATACCTATGTGTATCCCTTTACGAGCTAAGGCATCATAGAATTGTTGATGTTCAATCCTTTCCGAGATATCCATCTGGAAGATATTGGAACCATTTTCGATTGAAGAGATGTGTATGTGCTCGAGTTCGTTTATTGAAATGATAAGTTCCTTGAATTTCCGAAAAGCCTCTGCAAATTTTTCTTCAAACTTGTCCAGTTCCGCTATTGCCAAAGCAGCGAATAAATAAGCACCCCATAAAGCTCCTCCAAACATACGCCTTGTATCAACCATCTTACTAATTAGATTACTTGGCCCTGCAAGTATCGCCCCAGATGGTGCATTAAGATATTTATACAGAGACACGTATACTGTATCGAACAGGGCAGCATAGCTAGGCACCGGTATCCCTGTCGCAGCAGACATCATAAATATACGCGCGCCATCTAGGTGAGATGCAATATTTTGTCTCCTGCAGTAATTTGTAATTGCAGTCATCTCTGCGTACGGCATTACCTTGCCAAGCTGGCGGCGCACTGGGCTCTCTATGACAAGGGCGCCAATTGGATTTCCCACCCTTCCGTTTCTAGAAATTGTCACAGCATTCCGTACTTCCCTCAATGAAAAGATTGGCTTATTCTTCCCCAACGGTATAAGTTTGATTCCGCTCAATTTTTCCAAACTGTCACCGGTATCATTGTAGATATGGCTTTGTTCAGGAACGATCACTCGTTCCTGCCCAAAACAAAGATGTCTAAGGGCTAAATGGTTCGCGAGGGTACCAGTAGGCATGAATATTGCTGACTCTTTCCCTAGTATAGAAGCCATTTTCTCTTCCAAAACCTGCACGGTACCGCCCAAGGAAAAGTTATCTTGCTCCAAGCCTTTAAGCAATTGATATCGATCCAGCCTTTGCAATAAAATTTCCGGAGGTAACCTATCCCCGTCTCCGAAAAGGAATATGGGTTCATCATCTCGGCTGATCGCCGTCTCTTGCGACATGCTTAGCACCCTTTCTCACCGCATATTATTGGTTGAGGTAGTCACTTCAAATGTGCTTTTCAGAGTTGCTATTTCATTACATTAGGAGTCTACACGACCTGACTGGCCGAGTAACCTCTTATGGTGGAACATATATTGTTGAGCGTAGCCTGCATTGGCACCCCATACGCTTAGAGCTGATAACCGCGCCGCATTGTAGTTTAGCTTAGCTTCTATAAGGTACCATTCCTCGAGACCTCGCCTCACCCACCTGTCTATTGGACATGCCTCGAGCTTATCCAATGAAAAAAGAAGTATACAGTCAGCAATTTTATCTCCAACCCCTGGTATCGACATTAACACTGCCTTGGAGTCCTGGTATGAGAGGTTTCTGAGAGATTCTAGAATCAACTGCCCGTCATCTACTCGCTTCGCTGCTTGTACCACATACTTGGCACGAAAACCGAGCTTCAAAGTCCTAAGTGTATTCTCTCCTGCGTTTACGATTTGAGCAGCCGTTGGGAAAGAATAGTCTATATAGTCATCCAATTCCAACCGATCGCCAAAATATTCCGCTAGCGAATTCATAGTAGCTGATATCCTCGGTACATTAGAATTGGCCGAACAAATGAAACTGACTAGGCATTCCCACGGATCTTGTCTTAACAACCTCATCCCCCTATACCGGCTTATTGCCTCATGCATATTTGGATGGCTGTCAATACACGAGTAAATGCCGTCGAGATCGTCGTCAAACCGAAAATAGCTATGCAGAACGCTCTCGATACTGCCCACAAATGAATGAGAGCTCCTCACTTCCAAACCCTCAGTAGTTTGCCTAAGCGATACCAAATTGCCCTGAATAACACCATAGTACCTACCATTGCTCAGGCGCCATCGAAATGCCTGACCACACTCTAAGGTGTCAGCTAGATTAAGTATTTTAGGAGTTGGAATTGTTATGCTTAGCGAGACAGCCATCTCTTAGACACCTCGGGAATATCGCGAATATATCCAGTTACAATATTACATTCTGGAATAGAATCCAGAAACACAGAGCCGTACGGTCGAGATACGATCCGTTGATCCAATATCACAACGATTCCTCTGTCTTGCTCACCCCGTATTAGCCGTCCAAATCCTTGCCTAAATCTCAGAATTGACTGTGGCAAGGCATATTCATTGAAGGGATCCTGAAAAAGCTCTGACCTAGCAGCAAATACTGGCTCTGTAGGTACTCTAAATGGCAATCTTGCTATAACTAGCGCTTTTAGAATCCCACCCGGAATATCTACGCCTTCCCATAAGGCAGCCGTACCTAGCAAAACTGATTCTGGATTTCTCATAAAATCGTCTACTAGATTACTTGGTGACCCATCTATACCCTGCGCCAGAAGTTGTATGCCATATTTATCCAAGGTTTCCCTTATACCAAGACGAGTCGTTTGGAGAGAAGCGTGGGACGTAAAAAGCACCAATGTTCTGCCAATCGCGGCCCTGCCAACATCCAATATTGCTGACTCCAAGGCTTCTTGATAACCCAATCCTGTAGGACCAGGTGTATCTCTAGGCAAATATAGCATTGCTGCGTTGGGATAGTCGAAGGGAGAATCTACCAGAAGTTCGTGAAAGTCTTCTGTGCCCAGCCTATCATTCATATGCTGGAAATGACCTTGAGTAGTTAAGGTAGCGCTGGTGAGTATTACTGATTTCTTCTGTGAAAATAGAGCCTGTTTCAAGGTGTCCGCTACTCGCAGTGGAGCTACATTCAGCACTATTACTCCAGCTCTTCCCTCTTGAGTAATCCAGTAAACCAATCCAATATCATCTTGTACTACAAATGATCTAAGGTAATTCTTGCTCTCCGCCGAAGCGCTAAGGCATCCCAAAATGTCCCCGACCAAAGAATCCCGCAGTATTGGATCAACGCTAGAAATGCCCGAAATTACTTGACTAGCCAGATTTAGGTTTCGGTCTACTTCTGATAATACGGAATTTAAGTTTTCCCATGCTATTTCTACTTGAGACCACCCTGGTTGCTTCCTAGAATTGTGTGTTATTCTCAACACAAGTTGGCGTCCATCGATTTCCGCATTATGGTCCTTTAAAAAAATTGCCAATGTGTTCCAGAAGGCAGAGGATTTTTCCCTAAGATTCGCTAATAACACATCAGCTTGCGACAAGGTATCATTCAACACAGAGCCTGACGATTCAAATCGCATTTGACCGTAAATTGCGCTCAACCTCTGATATACGCCTCGATCAACACTAAGTTTCTCTTCGTGATCGTGGACGGTTTTCTCAGATAACCGCAAGCCGAACTGCCTGGTAGCCTCCTCTTCCAATTGATGGGCCTCGTCTACTATCAGATAATCATAAGCTGGGATCAAGTTACCGTTATCCATAACATCCCGCATGAGCAATGCGTGATTAACTACTACTAATGTAGATTCTTCCGCCTGCTCTCTGGCTGATTTCAAGAAACAGTTACCTGTAAGCCACTCAGGGCACTGGATCGAATCTGCTGATGATATACGGTTCCATACCTCAGCATCCCTGAAGTTCAGATTAAGCTCCGCTCTATCACCAGATGTTGTATTCTGCAACCAGAGTAAAATTTTTGCAGTAACACGAGCCTCGTCAGAAGAAAGCCTATCTTGTTGAATTATTTGCTTCCATTTATCGAGGCATAGATAGTTATCCCTGCCTTTCAACTGAGAAAATTTAAAATGCGAAAATTGTGGGTCCCAAGTAGCAAGAGAACTGACTGCAGATGGTATATCCCTGTTAACAAGCTGTTCCTGAAGAGCAATCGTATTGGTGGATACTACAACCCGCGTTCCTCTAGTCGAGGCTAGCAATATAGCTGGGACCAGGTATGCCAAAGATTTACCAACTCCCGTTCCCGCTTCTACTAAAAGATTGGATTTATTATTTATTGCTTCCGCTACTGCCTCAGCGACCTTTAACTGTTGAGGTCTATAGCGATACCCACCCAAAACATTAGCGATCGGCCCGTTTTCCAAGAAAAAATCGCGAACCCAATTTTCCGTAACAAGAGAACCTATATCCGCCAGACCACCATCCATAGATGATAATGAACGCTTATAATCAACAGTATCGCCATCAAACTTTGATTTGACACCGCTAGAACCCCCAAATGCATGTCCCGGTCTATTCGCAGAGGAACCAAGACTTATCAGTTGAGAAAACCAACGTGCTAAATGACCAGGAGCTTTCTCATATATTTCGTGGAGCCTAAGTATCATGCCTGACTCCATTTTCATTGCCACTGCCTTCAACGCACTAAATATACTGTGGGTGACCAAGGCATCATCCAAGGCTCTATGTGGCCGAATATGCTCGATTGCGAAAGACTGAGCTAGTGATGACAGGGAATACCGCTTGAGACTGGGCAAGAGTATGGATGCTAATTCCTGAGTGTCGTACGATGGATTTGACAAATTGATATGGTTTTTTTCCAAGAACCCTAAATCAAATGCGACGTTCTGGCCAACTATAGGGGAAGCTCCTATAAACTCTCTTAGATCTGAATGGACAGTTGCAAATCCAGGAGCATTGTCTAAGTCATCCTGCGAGATGCCTGTCAAATCACGAATGAACGGAGTTATCCTCTTATATGGATTAACAAAAGTTTGAAATGTCTCAAGAACCTGCTCTCCCTTAAACCTAACTGCGCCCACCTCTATTATCTCGTCAGATTCTACACTGAGCCCTGTCGTTTCAAGATCTAGAGCCACGCATGTTTCATCGTAGTCTGCTGCTAATTCAGCACCCATAAATATTCCTCAAATACCTCCCCCACATCTAATCGTCAGACATTGAAATTACCAGTTAGAAATAGTATATGACAACTAGTAGACCATCATCAAAACAGAATAGAAATATCTAGCATCGCCTTAATTCATCCTAGAACGTTAAAACCACCTCTTGGGACTGCCTTTGCGATGATTGGAAAGTAGCCCATTCCCATTAGTCTACTTTCTATCAATGACGCTCTATTTAGAGATTCCGCCACCGCATATATAGTTGGACCTGCCCCTGTCAGGCACACTGAAGACGCGCCTGATGCCACCATAGCCTGTCTACAGGGGTCAATATTTGGAAATACTTCATCTGCAACATTCTCGAAAGCGTTACCTAACAGATCGTTGTGTAATTTGCCGTTATTCTCTATAGATCTCGTTAATCGCCTAGACATTTCGCCATCGGTATAGTCATTAGAGCTTATATTGCCGTACATAGTGGCAGTTTTGTTATTTACATATGATTCCGGAACTAGAAGAACAAAATATGCATCTTCTATATCAGGCAACGGCGAAACATCTTCTCCCTTTCCATTTACGAGGGCCGTACCACCTTCCAAAAAAAATGGAACATCTGCTCCCAAATCGGCAGCAAATACCTTTAGTTCACTTATCTTGAGCTTCAAATCCCATAGATGGTTCAGTGCCATTAATGTACATGCTGCATCACTACTACCTCCCCCAAGACCCGAACTCATAGGTATGTTTTTCTCTAGGTAAACCCAGACACCTTCTTGAGAACCAGAATATCTCTTTAGTGTCTCAATTGCCCGGAAGACTAAGTTATCCTTGATTTCAATGGCAGATGTATTGCACTCTACGTGAATATCACTAGATGACACAAAACTGAGTTTATCTGATACATCAATCGTTTGGATTACTGACGCAATATCATGATACCCGTCTTCGCGCTTCCCGAGTATATCCAGAGTGAGATTAATCTTGGCATATGCCCGGACATTTAACACAGATTATACCTCCCACATATCTCACGTATCTTCCCCCAGTCTTGCAATTGCAGGGCCTCAGCCCTTAGGCTTGGCTCTATACCACCTTCCCTCAGAATACTTTCTGCCAGGTCTCCGGTAAGCCCCAACCCCTGAGCAAGAGAGTTCCTTAATTGTTTACGCGGCGCACTGAAGCCACCACGTACCACTTTAAAGAAACCTTCATCTCCTAAAACTGGACGATCCCCACGCTCATAGGGTTCAATCCTTACGATTGCGGATGTCACTTTAGGAACAGGGTTAAAAGATTTAGGATGTATATACCCCGCTATACTTGGACTACCAAACACCTGCACGGCCACCGACAAAAGACGCATCCTGCCTGGACTGGCAGTAATGGATTCGGCGACCTCTTTCTGTACTGTCACAACTATCAAATCTGGCGGAGAAGAGGCTTCGAGGAATTTCCTTAGAATCGGCACAGCAGCGTAGTACGGGAGGTTCGCTACCATTTTGTACGATTCAGGAAACAATCCTAGGTCAACTGTTCTAGCGTCACCTTCCATTACTACTAGGTTAGAGGCGTCAGCCATAGTGTTCCTTAAGTGACTTACCAGACCTTTATCGATCTCTAGCGCATATACTTTGCTAACTTTCTTGACCATTAGTTTTGTTAGCAACCCTGAGCCAGGACCAACTTCAACAACGGTATCCTCCGGCTTTAAATCAGCAGCTCCAACTACTCGATTCAATGCTCCCTGGTCTACCAGGAAGTGTTGCCCTAAAGATTTACGCAGAGATGACAGAGTTGTGTGATCTCTCAACTTAAACTCTGGAAAAAGCATCTAATAGTTTATTGGAATCCTGATCATTCATTAGTTTCCGAAATCCTAGTTACCGGATGTCTGAATAAGCCAGCAAGGTGGCCGATAGAAGCCGTGCACCCTCCTTCGACTAGACACCCAGAACATACGCAAGCCAGCAGGCTCAAGCCAGGCCTCCCTGGAGCACCCAGAGGCTACCGCTTACCGCTGCTTCCTTCCGGATCTGACGGGATTCACAGGCCTCCGTCGCCCAGGACCCAGCTATCAGCACCCACTAACAGAGTAGAGGTATTGGGCTCGAGCCTATTGAGGGAATTCCACCCCGCTGTAGCGGATTGCGTGTACAGGGCACCGCTAGCTCCCCGTGTAGCACGGCCTCAGTGTAATCGTAGGACAGGCCACCACTTATGTCAACGAAAATACATAGGCTAGGTCGGATATATTACCGGGTTCCTTATTCATAGATTTTCACTCAAATCTAAGTTCCAATATGTCATCATCTCTTGGTACATATGAAGCAATAGGATTCTTTGCTACACCGTTCACTTTAAGTGAAATATTCCCCACCCTACCATCAGGGCAGATATCCCCGTTATTGAACACTTTGCCATCTGGCGTTTCGATCATTGTATCCGTCAATCGTCCGCCAGTCCCAGCCAAAAATCTGGCCATAGTAGCATTCGAACCGGCTTCCCCGCTATGGGATGGATGCATATGAATACGGCCTTCACCATGAGTGTGGATACCACCTTCTGAGTACGGATAGTCCAATTCAAGAGCGCCACATATGTATATGCTGTAGTCAGCGTGTAAGTGGTCGCCGACTTGCGGATAGCCTTCTTCTTGTGCATCTCCTACCGAGAGCAAGAACCAAAGCAAAAGCGTCACAACAAGCACAATTAGACCCATTGCTATCCAAACCCAGGGGTTTCGCCCGTTTATTCTCTTAGATAATCTGCGGTTGCCTTTCCTAAATTCACTCCTAGTATTCACTATACTCCCGTGTCATTCATCTATTCCTTGGAATAATAAGTTTGCGCTCCGTATTCTTGGACGAATTGTCCCTATGTGAGCTTATTCCCATTACTGTATAATCTTATGTGATTAAATTCAATAGAGTACCAGGCACCATTAGGGGGTTGGCAATGGAGACGACTCAACTAGCACACGAATTAGCCCAAATTGTATCTGGAGAGGTTCGATTTGACCAATATTCTCGTGCAATTTATAGCACCGACGCCAGTAATTTTCAAATCGAGCCATTAGGAGTGGTAATTCCAAGAACCAGAGACGATGTTATAGCCACAATAAAGTTGGCTGCGGAACATGGTGTGCCAGTACTGCCTCGCGGTGGTGGCACAAGCCTAGCCGGACAAACCGTAGGTCGAGCTGTAGTGATAGATATGTCCAAATATATGAACAACCTTATCGAGATCAACCAGGAAGAGTTATGGGCGAGGGTACAACCCGGTATAGTGCTAGACGAATTAAATCACAGGATCAAAGATAGTGGTCTTTTTTTTACTCCAGATCCAGCCACAGCCAGTAGGTCAAACGTGGGTGGAGCCATAGGAAATAACTCATGTGGATCTCACTCTGTGCTGTATGGTAAAACGGTAGACCACGTTATAGAGTTAGAGACTGTCCTTTCGAATGGAGACCTAGCTTATCTAGGGCCCCTAGCCACCAATGCCCTGCAGTCTAAATTGCTCGGTACCGATCTGGAAGCCCAGATATATAGACAAATAACCGACGTAGTCCAGCGAGAGTCCAAAGAAATCGAGAGCCGATATCCTAAGATCCAGAGAAGGGTCGGGGGATACAACCTAGACACTTTGTCAAATCAAGTACCTTTCAATCTATCCAGTTTGATTGTTGGGTCTGAGGGTACTTTAGCTGCCGTAACAGAAGCCAAATTGAACCTAGTAAGACGGCCGACCGCTACTGGGCTAATAGTGGCCCATTTCCAAGAACTGGCCCAAGCATTAGAGGCTGCAGTATTAGTTTTGGAGCATAACCCGTCGGCCGTGGAACTCCTCGGGGAACTCATCCTACAGCAAATGAAAAATGCTGGAATCTATGCACGAAAAAGTGATTTTATAGAGGGCACTCCGAGTGCTGTTTTATTAATTGAGGCATCTGGCGATTCAGCCAAAGAGGTACATGGCAAGCTAGAGTCTATGAAAGCTGCATTAAGAAAATCTGGCCTGGGATACGCCTTTCTTGTCCTCGACGACCGAACTGCACAGTCTGACGTATGGGAGGTGCGTAAGGCTGGCCTTGGTCTAATGATGAGAGTAGAAGGAGATGCTAAACCTATACCATTTATCGAGGATTGCTCTGTATCACCCGAAAATCTGCCTGAGTATATACGCAGGGTAGATGAGATCATTCGTGCCAACGGTACCACAGCTGGATATTATGGCCATGCCAGTGTTGGATGTATACATGTGCGCCCATTCATCAATCTTAAAGACCAATCTGATATTGACCGTATGTACCAAATTGCCAGAGATACTTGCGAATTAGTACTCGAACTTGATGGAGCCATGAGCGGTGAACATGGTGACGGGTTACTACGAAGCATGTGGAACGAAAAAGTCTTTGGGAAGCGTTTATATGATACGTTTCGAGAAGTCAAAACGATTTTCGACCCGAAGGGTATCATGAATCCCGGCAAGATAGTAGACACACAAACCATGGTGGAAAACCTTCGTTATGGACCACAGTATAAAGCTATAGAGCCAAAGACCAAGCTCGACTTCTCTCGAGAAGGCGGATTCCATAGAGCAGTAGAGATGTGCAACGGCGTAGGGGCATGCCGGCATACCTTAGGCGGAACAATGTGCCCGTCCTACATGGCCACTCGAGATGAGGAACATTCCACTCGCGGGAGGGCTAACGCACTAAGAGCAGCACTGTCCGGCCTACTCCCGAAAGAGGAATTTACCAGCCAAAGAATGTATGACGTGCTAGATCTCTGTCTAGAGTGCAAAGGATGTAAAGCCGAGTGCCCATCTGGCGTAGACATGGCCAAAGTTAAATATGAATTTCTAGATGCTTATCACCAAAAGAACGGTTATTCCATCCGATCAAGACTATTCGCTAACATATCTACATTTAGCAGAATTGGAAGTGCCTTAGCACCGCTATCAAATTGGAAAATTAGCAACCCAATCACAAAATGGATACTGGATCGTATTCTTAAAATAGACAAACGTAGGCTGCTTCCTAAATTCGACAGGCATTCATTCCCGAGCCAATTCAAGGCCAGAGCCTCATCATACAACCGCCCAATCAAAGGCAAAGTTGTACTTTTCAATGATACGTTCATGAATTACAACCAGCCCAGTATCGGCATAGCTGCTACACGCCTTCTAGAGAGTTCCGGCTATGAAGTGGTGATCGTAGACCGCAAGTGCTGCGGACGGCCTTTCATATCTAAGGGAATGCTAGACAAGGCAAAAAATAATGCCGAGTACAACGTAGACCTGCTATATCCGTATGTAGAGCAAGGAGCCTATGTGGTCGGTTGTGAGCCAAGTTGCCTTCTGTCGCTTAGAGATGAATACCCTGACTTAGTGCCTGGCATTAAAGCCACCACCGTGGCTGAAAATACATTCCTAATAGAAGAGTTTCTACAAAAACTACATAGGGAAGGTACGCTAGATTTACAATTCCAACAAAAACAACAAAAGGTCCTCTTCCATGGTCACTGCCATGCTAAGGCATTGGTCGGTAACGAACCAGCATTAGAAACACTCTCTCTGATACCTGGACTAGAGGTTCAGGACAGCAATGCTGGTTGTTGTGGTATGGCTGGTGCTTTCGGATATGAAAAGGAGCACTACGACGTGTCTATGGCTATAGGTAACCAAAGGCTGTTCCCGCAAATCAACGACTTGGATAGAGAAGTCCAAATTATCGCAAACGGCATGTCCTGCCGCCAACAAGTTATTCATGGTTCCGGGCGACATCCTAAACACATTGTAGAAATACTAGCAGAAGCATTGATCTAGTAGGTCTAGCCAGATTCAGGCTTGAAGTATCCGCTCCACCTAAGTCTATGATCCCTTAGCGGAGTAAGAATCCCAAATTTTTGCGAGTTTCTAGGCGTGGTGAGCCCTTGACAAGCTATTGGTAAGGGATCATATCATCAGTAGGTGCCAAATGGCCCAACACAACAAAGGTATCCTACCGAAGATAACCACCTAAGTAGCGTTGCCATGATCCCTCCGACAACGAGGATCTGTCCCGGCGAAGTAGCAAAGCGCTAATATCGCAGGGACTGACAAAGCACTCGCTGCAGGTGGCGGGATATCCACCCAAGTATCCCAAAGGAGGTAAGGTCAAGGTGAAGACCGTAGAACCCACTGTACATCTTCTCAGTGACGGCATTATAAAATACGATGGCGGGTCAGTCTTCGGACAAATACCAAAGATTACTTGGGAACGCCACGTCAAACCAGACAGATGGAATAGAGTAAATCTGGGCCTAAATTGCCTACTCATTCAAACCCCATATGGTAACGCACTGGTTGATACAGGAGTTGGAAATAAGGAAACTGGTAAGATCCCTGAATCCTACGGGATCACCTCTAGCAAACTTGGCAAACAACTCAAGGAGGTCGGGCTGACAGCAAAGGATATCGATGCTGTAATCCTGACTCACTTGCACTTTGATCACTCTGGCGGATCTACTAAGATAGACAGGTTTGGCAAGCCGATACCCGTTTTTCCAAAAGCAAAGTACTACGTTCAAACCTCATGCTGGAATGATGCCAGCGAGCCAAACGAGAGAGCTAGTCAGTCTCACAACCCAGAAGATTACCGCTGCCTTCAAGATACCGGGCAACTTCAACTCATAGATGGAGATGAGGAAATCTTGCCAGGTATATGGGTAAAAGAAACTGGGGGCCATTGCCAAGGCCATCAAGTCGTTCAAATCAACAGCGGGGGAGAAAAGATAGTATTCCTCGGAGATGTCATCCCGACACCACATCATTTGAGGCTCCCATGCATAGCCGCTCAAGATCAATACCCTGAAGCTACACTCCAAGTTAAGAAGGAACTCCTAGACAGGGCCATAAAAGAAGGCTGGCTGGTTATATTTGGACATGGAAACGAAAACAAAGCTGGATACATCGAGCGGCGTAACGGAGATATTACCCTGAAACCCGTGACATTATCCTAACCTCCAAGAAACCCTATAAAATGACGGAGCTTCAGACCTCGCTCATAAATTGTACGCCGGCCAAAGCCACCGTCGCCCTAGCACGCCTGCCTTAATAGTCGTCTTTCGGGCATCCCAAGCTAATTGGCCTATCTAGTCCCGAATGGCAGAAGCTTTCGAGCCATAGAACCAAACTCTTTGTTTTCCCAGACTAGGAGAACTTGGCTGGCAATCCATATCGAACTGTAAGTACCAACGATTATTCCGATAAATAGTATCAATAGAAATTCGAATATTGTTGGGCCACCGAATAGTAGCAGGGCAATTATGGTAAACAGCAACGTCACACTAGTATTCAAGGACCTTCCCAGCGTATCCTCAATGCTAATATTTATTGTCGAACCCAGATCATGGCCGAATCCACGAATCAGATTTTCCCGAAGCCTATCGAACACTACAATTGTGTCGTGCACACTATAGCCGATAATTGTGAGTACCCCTGCAATAAACATTGCATTCACTTCCAAATCCAGATACCTGCCGACAATCGAGAATATTCCAACCACTACAACTACATCATGTAGCAGCGCGATTATCGCTGATATACCGTATCTCAAAGGAGAGGGGACCTTCCTGAAAGCCCAGGTAATATATAACAATATAGCTACCGATGCGATGAATAGTATCACTATAGCATTCCGAACTGTTTCCGCTGCTATGCTGGGGGAAACAGAGAATAATTCCGATCTCGTAACTTGTGAATCCAACGCTGATTCCAACCCAGAAATTATGGTCTCCCGCTCACTTAACCCATCCCCCTCAGCTTCTTCGAGCGTGCGCGTCCGTATGAAGAAATTTCCCTCACCAAGGCGCTGCACCATTGCATCAGGATGACCCAATTCTTCCATTGCCGATCGCAGCCCAGATTGGCTCACATCCTCCTCAAATGCCACTGTAATCGAAGAGCCACCGCTGAATTCCAGACCAGCGTTCAAACCACCCGGCAAAATCAGCGAAACAACACTGGCTACGACAGTTATCAGTGAGGCTAGGAAGAACCATCCTCTTTTTCCAACAAAATCCATTATCTCAATTACCTTTCACTACCACCTGAGTCTGGTTCTTTAGCTGACTGCGCCCCTATCGGCGTGTAGAGTGCTAGGTACTTTGCCAGAGGTGTAACTGCGACCGCGCGTAGGAGTGCCCGGGTTACCGTCAGGGCCGAGAACATGCTGACTGCCACGCCAATGAACAATGTCAAAGCGAAGCCAGTTACTAGGCCTGTACCCAATTTGCTTCCGAACCAGAAGAGTATCGCACAGGTTATAGAAGTTGATACATTACTATCTCGAATCGCAGGCCATGCTCGATTAAAACCGGTTTCAGTTGCCGCTATTAAAGTACGGCCTGTCCGCAACTCTTCTTTCATTCTTTCAAAAATAAGGATGTTCGCGTCCACTGCCATACCAATGGACAATATGAATCCCGCTATACCGCCCAGACTGAGCGTAACAGGCCAAAGTTTCAAGATCGCCAAGACTATTATCGCGTAAACCATCAAAGCTAGAGCCGCAAGTATACCTTGCACTCTGTAATACATAGCCATAAATAGCAACACCATCATGAGGCCAATAGCCCCAGCTACAACACTCTTAGAAAGGGAGTCCTTCCCCAAGGTCGCGTCTACATCCTGCTCTTGAATCAATTTTAACGGCACCTGTAGTCGACCGGACTCCAGTTGGATCGCGATGGTTCGAACCCTATCTGCCGTAAAATCCTGGCCCTGTATAAATGCTTTCCCTCCGGTTATAGCCTGGAGGGCAACGGGTGCTATCAACAATTCCTCATCTAGAAAGAAAGCTGTCCTATTCGGCGTACCTGCGATCTCCTGAGTGTGTTTAGCGAATATTCGTGCGCCCTCGCTGCTAAATTCCAGGTTAACAACCGGGACGCCCATGGTCGGATGAGTGCCGGCATACGCCCTTACTAAGTCATCTCCTGATAAGTTAAGCGGGCTGTCGACGTGGTAATCACTGTCATCACAGTCTTGAGATATATCAGTCGGGTCATTTAGGCAGGTCCGTTCTAACAATTCCAATCGTGCAGTACGCCCAATTAACCGCTTCGCCTCTTCTACTCCTCCAGTGACATCAAGTGTCACCATATCAATACTGTAACTAACTAGAGGGTAGCCTACCGTCAACTCAAGAGCTTCAACTAGTCGAGATCTCGCCTCACCGCTTTCGAGTGATGGGAAGTCTATAGTGTATATTGTTGGGGTACGCTCATGAACATTCGCGAAACTGTGTCCAAGTTCCTCCAATGCGATAAGTAGCGCCTCTTTGGTAGTAGGCTGCTGGAACTCAACGTTTGCCTTTACTGCAGGAAATTTCGCTTCCAGGGCAGTTCTGATCCGAGTTTCTTCATTTTGCCCGACGTTCTCCCCGTCAGATCCAACTGTTGCTGCAGCAAGAGATGGAAGTTCGATTAGAAATCGGCCGTTATCTTTTACCTCAATGCCGGCATCACCTCGGCCAAATTCCTCCAGTACAGATCTAATGTCCGCTATATCTCCGTATCCAAGCAGGTCTACGGTACCCTTTGTGTTACCTACTCCAGGAAGCTGGATCAATATTCTATCGCTTCCCATGGTTTGAATAATCGGCTCTGATACTCCAAAGGCATTCACTCGCCGTTCTATCGTCTTTACCACGCCCTCCATCTGCTCCTCAGTTACCTCCTCCCCCTCCGACGGTCGCGCTTCGTAAATAAGGTGACTACCACCCTCTAAATCAAGTCCAAGGCGCAATCCCAAGATGCTATCATCGCCTCGATTGAAATCGATTCCAAGTACAGATATCTCTATTTTCTGCACCATCAATGACGCTGACGCTACACCTACTATCACTGCAATTAGCAGCAGGCGTTTCAAAGGGAATCTTCGCATTTAATCTCCTTAACCTAATATCAATAAGCCTATTCTACGTCACCAAGTCCGATTCTCCAAATGCAAGAGCCACACCCCAAAATCCGCGGTCCATACCACATAGCATTGAGGTAGTCCGATCACTCCAGTGTCCCACACGCAGAAGTGGTCGGACTACCTCTCAATACAACTCGATCGCAATTAACCTCAGTTTACACCTAGACCGCAAGATCAATTGGGCTTGTAGCGCCTACACCAACCAAGAGGTAAATCAAGGTGTTTGAGTCTATCCTTTTTTCATCAGCTTCAAGCCAAGTGTGACATTCCATGCCACCGTGACTACATATCCAATGCCCCCGATTTGGTTTGTAGTTTGAAGCATTGAAATATCACGACCGCTCATCAGTGCCAATACCGCAAGCAAAACTCCAATAGCTGCCACTATTAGGGCGAACATTTTATTGTAATCGTCTCTAGTCGAAATCGCCCATCCAATTGCAACAATAGATAACGCTCCAAGAAGCGATCCGGTGATGTTAAGGGCGGTACCCACGACGTATACAGCCCCAGCTGCCGCACCAGCACTACCGCCTGCAATGGACAAGGCCATGGCGGAGCCAGTTATCCAACAAACCAGCGCTAACATAAAGAACAGCACTCCGTACCTTCCCAACGCTTCGCCGTTCCCACCACTCAGATGATTTTCCACTAATACTCTAAGCCCGTACAAGAAGAGAATTAGGCCTATAGGTGCAAGTACGAATGATATGCTAGCCATATCTGAGTTGGCCATAAGATTACCTATAGCTGCTTCAGCATCGGCCGGATCTACACTACCCCCCACTAACCCTCCACCAGGCCTTAAAAGAAACATTACTACCGCTAGAATCGGACCCACAACCAAAGATAACCCGCCAAGTTTATTTACGCTTATACTACCCATTACAATTCTCCTATTCCTATCCCACTTGTCTTCCCCTAGCTTCTTTAATTAGCCTGCCTTCGCAAAAACGGAGGGATGTCCAATTCTGCCTCATCTCGTATCGCCGACATTATAAGTTGCGATATTTGATCGTCTTTTGGAGTAAATGATTCCTCGGCTGCGAATCCAGTCGCAATTATGGTAATTCTGACTTCATTTTCCATTTTCATGTCGGTTACCATCCCGAAAAAGATCCCAGCATCAGGATCAGCGGCTGATCTTATTACCTCTGCAGCGGCCTGTACCTCCATCAAGGACAAATCGGTCCCACCGGTAACATTGAAAAGTATGCCCTTGGCCCCATCAATTGATACATCCAAAAGGGAATTGCTTATAGCCGCTCTTGCAGCGTCAACAGCTTTATTTTCGCCAGTGCCATGTCCTATTGCCATCCAAGCAGGACCTGCGTTACTCATCACTGTTTTCACATCTGCAAAATCCAAGTTGATTTCACCAGGAACAGTCACTAATTCTGCAATGGATTGCACGCCCTGACGGAGTACATCGTCAGCAAGCCTAAATGCACCCTCTACAGTCAGGGCCTCGTCGCTTACAGCGAACAGTCTGTCGTTCGGGATAATTATCAGAGTATCAACCTTATCTTTAAGTCGAGCTACTCCCTCTTCGGCGAGTTTCCGTCTCCGGCTTCCTTCAAAATTGAATGGCTTTGTTACCACTCCTATCGTCAAAGCTCCAGCCTCTTTTGCTATCTCAGCCACTACCGGAGCTGCCCCCGTGCCAGTGCCACCTCCCATACCTGCAGCTACGAACACTAGATCAGCGTCTTTCACTGATTCATATATTTCCTCGCGACTCTCTTCAGCTGATCCGAGACCTGTCTCTGGGTCACCTCCAGCTCCAAGTCCTCTAGTCAGCTTTTCTCCCATCCTTATCCGCAGAGGGACCTCACAACGCATCAGCGCTTGAGCATCTGTGTTCACACCAACATACTCAACACCTTGCACCCTGTCTCTGAACATTCTGGATACCGCGTTGCAACCACCTCCACCGACCCCAACAACCTTAATTCTGGCTACACCGTCGCTTTCGTAGGACTGACTGCCCATTACGACACCTCCTTACAGCGCCTATGCGTGAACTTTCGTAGCAATATTTCTCATCCATTGCCGAAGCATTTCCTGATACCTCAAGGCAAGGTTGAATCTCATCCCAACCCTATTGTTTCCTTTATTCCCACCATATCTCGATCCCCAAAGAAGTAATCCCAGGGCTGTCGCGAAAGACGGGTTTTCCAATTCTTTAGGAGCCCATGCCGCCATCGTAGGAACCCCTATCCTGACCGGGCCAGGCCACATACTTTGAGCCAGTTCATCGATCCCAGGTAGCATTGCAGACCCGCCTGTTATCACCAATCCGCCAGGAGGTGCATTATCCAGTCCGGCACTCTTAACTTCAGATAAAATCAAGCTAAACAATTCTTCCATTCTCTCTCGAATTACTGTGCAGAGTGAGTGACGAGAAATCGCAGTATGCGCATCACCACCAAAGGCAGGTAGGAGTAGTTCCTCCGCCGAGTCCACTGCATCCGGCGTAGCGTTCCCATGCTTAATTTTCGCCTCTTCAGCAGCCAAAAAGAATGTGGTAAACGCAATCGATATATCTCTAGTTAATTGGAACCCCCCGACTGGAACTACACTCGTATGCCATATATTCCCATCTAAGAAGACCGAAATATCACTGGTGCCACCGCCTATATCAACCAATACCACGCCCATATCACGCTCATCTTGCGATAAAATCGCTTCAGCGCTTGCCAGTGGCTCCAAAACAAGTCCACGTAGCTTTGCCCCAGACTTACGTAATACATCCGTAAGGTTATCTATTGACGTACGATGAGCCGTTACAACATGGCTCTCTACTTCCATGCTAGATCCATACATTCCGAGCGGATCTCTCACTCCCCAGTTCCCATCCACTGAATAGTCCCTGGGTATAACATGGATAACTTTGTCAGTAATTGAATCATTGTCCGCGTAACAAGCTTGTATGACTTGCTCAACATCCCCATAGCCCACAGGGCTGTCGTAACGTCGATTGTCTAAACAAGCCCTAGAATTTACATAGTTAATGTGGCCTCCAGTTATCCCAACATAAGCAGAGTCCACCTTGGCCCCAGCCTGCGCCTCGGCCTCTCGCAGTGAGGAGTTAACCACCTGCTGAACCTCTCCCAGATTACTTACCATACCTTTTCGCATCCCACGAGACGGAACCAGCCCTACACCAGTAACCTGCATCTCTCCATCTGAAGTGGTATGCCCGACCAAGGTACACACCTTTGATGTGCCTATATCAATAGCCGCATGTATCGTTGAATTTTTCACCGCTCACCTCGCTTACCAGCTTGGATCGAGGATTCAAGCATCTTTAGTTGGACATTAGGGGAAGGTCGCTACAACCTTGGGTTCGACCACAAATAAATATTTCCACACTATGACGGTAGATATATCCAAGCTCCATGATATATTCACCAAGCAACCTTCCCCTGTACAAACGTCCATGATCTATAAGAAGGTTTATTCCTTCTAAATACGCTCAGCCACCCGCATACGGGCGCTTCGACTTCGAAAATTGACCCGAACCTCCTCGCGGGAGGGGGGAATTACCTTTTTGTTTATCAATCGCAGATTATTTCCAGGGCCACTCTCCTCTCTAAACAAATACTTTACCAATCGATCCTCAAGTGAGTGGTAGCTTATTACGGCAAGCCGTCCACCTTTATTCAAAATTGAGATAGCCTGACTAAGCCCCGTGCGCAGGTTCTCCAATTCCCGATTGACTTCCATCCGAATGGCTTGAAACGTTCTTGTAGCCGGATGTATCCGCGGTAGATTGCGCCTAACGACTGATCTCACCACATCGGCAAGACCACGCGATGTGTCTATAGGACGCTTTTTTACAATGCCGTCAGCAATACGATCTGCCCTATACTCTTCTCCGTAATCAGAAATCACCCGAGCCAAAGTGGCCCGTGGGTATCGATTCACCACATCCCAAGCTGTCAATTCCTGATTCGGATCGAATCTCATATCCAAAAACCCATCGTCGTTAAACGAAAACCCTCTGTTTTCTCCTTCAAGTTGCAGCGAAGATAGCCCCAAATCAAACAACACTCCATCCACCAAATTTAGACCACGAGATTCCAGCACATTCTGGATGCAACTATAGTTTCCGTTCACAATTATTGAGCCAGCCCCGTAAGATCGAAGCTCCCTCTCTGCAATCTCGACAGCAACCGGATCTCGATCTATACCCAAAACCACACCACCTGGCTGGCTTGCCTCTAGAATTGCTTTGGCGTGACCCCCTTCACCAACGGTGCAGTCAACATAGAGCCCACCAGGCTTTACAATAAGCCCCTCAAGAACCTGTTTAACCAAGACTGGTATGTGATAGACCTTAGACATCAAAGTCAAGACCTTTCCTCCCAGCTTTCGCCAATCTGCCAAGCGTCTTCCTCCAAGCTTTCACTTTCCTTTTCCCAAACCTCTTTAGACCAAAGCTCTAGGAAGTTCCCCATGCCAACTATCACTACATCCTCGTTTATTTGAGCGTATGCCCTAAGCGGTGACGGAAGGAGCACTCGCCCCTGCCTATCAGCATCGACTTGGTAAGCTGACCCGAATGTCATACGAAGAATCTTTCTGTTCTTAGCCAAGTGGATTGGTAGACTTGCAATCTGGCCAACAGTTTCCTCCCACTGGCTCTCTGTATAACCAACCACACATCTATCTGCCCCCCTCGACAGCACCATTCCGCCCTTTAGGGCCTCGCGGAACCGAGACGGCATCGAAATCCGTCCTTGCTGATCCACTTTATGGTCCTGCTCACCAGTAAAGAATTTTGTTCCTGAGGCCACCATTTACTATCCTTTTCTCCCCATTTTCTCCCAAATATTTCCTAAAATAACACCTAAAAACAAATAATGCAATAGTTTCTGTTGGCAATTTTAATAATGAGAGCCTAGAGGCTCTGCGCCGTTCAGTTCAAACGAACCGTATATGAGGCATCCAGGAGTTTTCTTTATTAACTATACGACTATATCCCCAGAAGCATTAGTCTCAAGAAATTCTAGATCATCCGAATCAAGAGGTGCAGCTCCGAGCAAATCCGGCCTTACCTTTTGGGTTTTAAGCAGGGATTGCTGACGTCGCCATATTTCTACAGCTCGATGGTTTCCAGATAGTAGAACATCTGGAACCTTCAGCCCATTATAAATCTCAGGTCGTGTGTATTGAGGAAACTGGAGTAAACCGCTTGTATGGCTATCATCGTTTATCGAATCAGGGTCGCCAACGGCCCCAGGGATCAGACGTACTATAGAGTCCGTTAATACCATAGCTGGTATCTCCCCTCCACTAAGGACGTAGTCACCTATACTTATCTCCATGTCTACAACCTCCCGAGTAACCCTGTCGTCCACCCCGTCGTAATGGCCACATATTAATATCAAATTATCTTTCAACTTAAGGTCTTCAATAATTCGCTGGTTAAGAACAACCCCTTGAGGAGATAGAAGAATTACTGATGTGGAAAATGGTCCGTGTGCTACATCAAGCTTTTGTCTGACTTTTATTGAGTCGACAGCATCAAATATGGGGCCTGGCTTCAATACCATTCCGCCACCGCCACCAAATGGATAATCATCTACCATCTTGTGCTTATCCGTAGCATAGTCGCGGAGATCGTGAACAGATATATCAACGAGTCCCCGTTCTGAAGCACGCTTTATTATACTATCTTGAAATGGGCCCCTGAACATGCCTGGGAAGAGGGTGAGTATATCGATATTCATGGCCTACCTACGCCTCTTATACCCGCCGAATCGTAAAACACAGGAAATCAGGCAATACGATCGCTTGCCGGTTCTTTCCTAATAGACATAAACACTTGTATTTAATCATTTGGATGAGAATCCACTCTTGTCAATTTGAGGGTTTCCAAAGCATGGGATATAACACCTAACACTCCATCCAAGCACTCCCCTATCGCCTTTGGGCTACCGGGTAAATTAATTATCAAACAGCTCCCCCTTACTCCACACACACCTCTGCTCAACATAGCCATAGGGGTGTGAAGCAATCCGGATTGTCGCATTGCTTCAGATATACCGGGAACCTGCCGATGTATGACTGCCATAGTAGCCTCAGGGGTTACATCCCTGGGCCCCAAGCCAGTACCGCCCGTAGTGACCAGCAAATCGACATCGTCAGCATCAGCCCATTCTTGCAGTCTAGCCTGAATAAATTCCTGATCGTCTGGCACTATTTCATATCGCGTGCAACTGAAACCAAGCTTTTCAAATATTTCTATTATAGCCCTACCACTGGCATCTTTCCTCTTCCCAGCAGCCCCCATGTCACTACTAGTAAGTACCCCCAGATTATACATAGCGCCTCACAAACAGAAAATATCTGCGTTTTTCGCCCCAACTATACCACAGAGATATTCCCACAAGCTCTACTACTAATCGACCCCTCTTTTTAGGTACAACTTCGCCCACCACTAGGTTTAAAAGTCCATTTAGGCACGACAATCGGTAGTTATTGACCTCTATTGTTCCCCTGATAACCGACCAAACCCAGCAAATCACACTACTAACAATACGTTCATACAATATGATTAATAGCATATAATAGTTCCTAACTGAAGCGTCCCCACAAATCTTACAAATAGCTGAACATCCAATCCCAAATGATAGCAAACATGAATATCAATCAAATCCGCGATCAATTGCCGCGTATGCCGGACCCCATGGCAAAAGCAGTATTTGTGGTCCTGTCCGGACTACCAGGCACTGGTAAGTCACATTTTGCCAAACATCTATCTCTAGAATTACCGTTCGCAATTATAGAAACAGATTTCATACGTAAGATTCTGTTCCCTAAGCCAACGTACTCTGGTAAAGAAAGTGCCAAGCTATTTGACATGTGCCACATCTTGATTGAAGAGATGCTTGAAGAAAGAATACCGGTAATTTTTGATGCTACGAACCTCATCGCGTTACGCAGGGAGAAACTATCCAACATAGCGTTAAGGACTGACTCAAAACTTATATTGGTACAAGTTCATGCCCCTCTTGAGTTGGTTGGTGAAAGGCTCTCTGGCAGATCGGCTGGCCACGACCCATCTAACAATTCTGATGCCAATTGGCAGATATACAAGAAAATGTCCCGTCACGTAGATCCCATACGCGAAAACCATTTTGCCGTTGACACGTCTAGAGACATACGGCCCGTGATCGCCAAAATCGTGAAACAAGTGTCACTATGGGCTAAGATTTAGTCACAAAATACGTGAATATCAACAGACTATTCAGCCAACATAACTAAGGAGAGCCGTGGAAATTGAACTAGCCATTTCAAAAGATCCCGTCCAAATAGAGACAGATGCCGTAATTGTAGATATCTTTGAGGACTCTATTGATTTCACTGATACCACGATGGCTGCGGATATCGCCCTAAGCAATGCTATATCCGCCCTAATAAACGATGGGGAGATAAAAGGTAAAAGAGATGAAATCACGGTGATCCACACCCTCGGCAAATTACCGGCCCGCCGAATAGTCGTTGTAGGACTCGGGAAACAAAAGGACATTAGTGCCGAAATCGTAAGACGGGCTGCTGGAAACGCGTTTCGAAAACTAAGAGGACTCGGAGTCAAGAGCGTTCACACCACACTCTTAGCGGTTGGAGACTTAGGAATAGAGGAATCGGCACAAGCCATAGTCGAAGGTGGGTTACTGGGACTCTATAAGTTCACCAGGCATTTCAGTAAGGACACTCAAAATACTCTCAAAAAAATGACATTTACTATAACGCCCCCAGAATCATCAGGGAAAATATCAGACCAAGGCAATAATGATTATGAGAATTTGATTTCCAAGTCTCTCAGTCGCGGTCAAATAATAGCCGATGCAACTTCGATAGCTAGAGACATGGTCAACGAACCCTCTAATTTTATGACACCGACACACCTCGCTGATGCAGCTGTGCAGATTGCTTCAGACCACAATCTTGAGGTCACCATACTTGATAAACCTGACATGGAGAACATGGGAATGGGGGGCATACTAGGAGTAGCTGCTGGGAGCGCAGAGCCGCCTAAGATGATTATCATTAGCTACCAAGGCGACCCTAATAATCCGGATAATAACCTTGGCCTTCTGGGTAAAGGTATAACTTTTGATACAGGAGGCATATCTATAAAAGGTGCCGCCGGAATGGGCGCCATGAAGGGAGATATGGCGGGAGCGGCAGCTGTCATATCAGCCATCAAGGCTATCGCACAGCTTAGACCCAACATTAATGTCACTGCTATCGCAGCTGCAACCGAAAACATGCCTGGAGGCTCGGCTCAGAAACCTGGGGACGTGTTGCAAACAATGGGTGGCAAAACAGTGGAAGTAGAAAACACCGACGCTGAAGGCAGGTTAGTCCTCGCAGATGCCCTTGGCTATGCACGACAAATGGGATTAAACAAAATTATTGATGTAGCAACTCTCACTGGCGCTATAGAAGTTGCCTTAGGAGATATATGCACCGGAGCATTCACTAATAACCAGTTACTCCTCGCATCCGTTAGAGAAGCGGGAGAGTCAACTGGTGAAAAAATTTGGGAGCTCCCTATGTTTGATGAGTACAAACAGCAGAACAAAAGCCAAGTGGCAGATGTCAAGAATACTGGAGGAAGAAAAGCTGGGTCGATAACGGCAGCTCAATTCCTAGCGGAATTCAGTGAAGACACACCGTGGGTTCATCTAGACATCGCCGGTACATCTACATGCGACCGAGACCAAGGCTACCTTGTTCGTGGGGCCACAGGCGTACCGGTACGCACACTAATTTCTCTGGCCCAACAATTAGCTGACAAAAATAGTAATGCGTAAAATCATTCCCAAACAAGCAATTTGCCAGCCCTGATATCCCTTATGCATCATCTACTCAATTACAGACTTAACCCTGCTATCATCTGCCCCCCGAGAAACCCAGAGTACATATGTGACCCAACCCCTGACATCCTTGACCGCTAACTAAGGCGATGCTAGAATTCGCCTCGCCTTATATCCTCTGCGGTGAGCGTGGCCAAGTTAGGTCTAAGGCGCCAGGTTGTGGCCCTGGAGATCGAGGGTTCAAATCCCTCCGCTCACCCCAGCCAAGCACAACATAACAAGGATACGTGATGTGATAAATCGGTTGTCACCATACTGGAATAAGTCCATAACCCCCTATATTCGTACGGTGGACGTGATTGATGAAGGCGACAGAAACGGTTACGGCCTTACAGCTCGGTTTACCCTATCTAACGGCAGGGAGATTGGGGTGGTTGGACTTCCACATCCATACCCTACTCGGACAGGGCCCACATGGTCGTACCTAGTCGAATGCCAAGGCTGGACATTGATAGATGCTGGGCCAATTGGTGCGTTACCAACACTGGAAATCGGACTAAAATCATTAGGTCATAAACTGGAAAACATAAACAACCTCATAATAACGCATGGCCACCAAGACCATGACGGCAATGCTTATGATTTCCTTAAAGCCAGTGGAGCGGAACTATGGGCCCATGAGTTGTACTTCAGCTTCATATCGCTTGGCCAACCAAATCGTCTATTGGACACCTCATCCCCTCTTCACAGAGTTCTAAAAGATGCACGTAGTGAGGAGGAAAACTGGTATAGGAAAAACTACGCCAAGTCAGATCACTCAAAATGGATGAATTACTACAAACGATATATGGGAGATCGGAAAAAAATCCTGGATGAAAACCTCCCTGCAAAGTATATCCATGACCTAGACGAGATCGACGACCTAACTTTCCTACACACCCCTGGACACGCGATAGATGAAATATGCGTAACAAGCGATGGGGCAATATTTACAGGTGACCATGTGTTACCACAAATTTCCCCTCATCCAACGCACAAACAACCATATCCAGACCAGATCCTCGATACCATACCGAGTCAATACCGAGATTCTAGTAAATACTATGGACTAGCACCCTATCTCAGATCCTTAGGCAAAGTGCTTGCACTAGACAATCACATCACTCTCTTCCCTGCCCATCGCCTCTTCAGCAATAACCGGTTTCACCTACGAAACATCAGACGTGCTCAGGACCTAGTGAGACACCATAGTAAACGATTACAACAAATCAAATCGTCGATTGAAGATGGTGCAACCACAATACAATCAATAGCCAGATCAGTATTCCCAGCTCGTAAACTTACAGGCGGCGCTTTTTTTGGTGCACTATCAGAAATAGTTAGTCACTTAGAATTATTACAAGACACCGGCGATATCCTGATCGCAGAGAATTACAGTATAAAAGCCAAGGAACCTACTAGCTTCCTAAATGCCATCTCACAGATCACAAATCAAAAGATCTAGGCCTCTGACGTAATTAGCATAGCTATCTGGCTCTCATATAGTGGCCCGAATTGGGCCGCTCCGCCACAGCACTCGATATTGGCGTTCCAATTGTGCCGCAGAGAGACCAATCCACACATTATTTCCTGATTATTGTGTTGCCGCTCCTATACCATTTACTCTGAAGTTCCTGGCTGGAGTCTAGAAGACTCTGGAGTGTTTTGTATTTGGAGGAGCTAAGTTTGGAAACTTCGAGTATGTCCGCGGCAGCAATAGCGGCAGATGGGCCTGGTATAGAAGAGCCAGAAATAGGCGCTTTAGTTGACCAAGCTTCATCAATTTTCTGAGGCCAATTCGGTGACTCAGAAACCTCCTGCCCCTGAGAACTACTTCCCTCCGATAATTCCACGCTTACGTCGCCTGGCCCCGCGGGTCTGATCACTTTTACACCTGAAGATGTCTCCAGGTACTTGGTGAATGTAGCATGGCCCTCATCTCTAAAATCGAAGCTTGGATCAAGGCGTTGCATAGTTTGTCTTAGCTTACTGCCCACCACCCTACCTTCGTCATCCATAGCAGCTGTCATTGCCCGAATCAGCAATGATTCTCCATTGTCATCGGATCTCGGAGCCGTCAATCTAGGCTGGCTCTTGGGCTGATCCAAGTAGAAGTACCTATCGCAGGATATGACCAACGACCTCGATACTGTAGCCTGTCGCCCTGCCCCAATTACGGATTTGCCAGCTGCCCTTAGCTTGCTTACAAGGGGAACAAAATCACTATCAGATGACACAATTACAAATGTGTCTATTTGCGACTGATACAAAAGATCCACAGCGTCTATAACTAACCTTATATCACTAGAGTTTTTTCCAGAGGCACCCCATGTGAAAAGATGAATTGGCTCTATCCCCAAGTGTAGAAGCTGGTCTCTTTTGCCCTTTACAGTTGACCAGTCTGTATAAGCTCTTTTTACAGTAATTCTCCCAATATCAGAAATCTGATCAAATAACCATTGTATGGAATTCAATCCCACGTTTTCGAAGTCAATTAGTACAGCAACCTGACGCTCCAAGCTTGTCCCTGTATTGTACATTTCTAATTTTGCAGGCAGGAATTCAACCCGCCATACCACCCCTTTCCTTGTGCATAATCTACTTAATAGATATGAGCTCTATCTCGAAAGTCAATGTCTGCCCAGCCAACCTGTGATTAGCATCAACTGAAACCGTAGTATCAGACATACCTACCACAAATCCCTGAGATCCGCCTTGAAATATCAATGTATCCCCAAGCTGATAGACCGGGGTCCCCTCAGGGCCAAGTGGCATCTCACTATTCGGGAATTCAAGTATAAGATCATCGTCATATTCACCATATGCTTCTCCTGGGGGTATAACAACTCTCTTGCTTTCACTGACCTTTAATCCACGCACAGCATCGTCAAACCCGGATATAACCTGCCTAGAACCCACAGTGAAGATAAATGGGTCCCGGCCTTCAGTAGAATCAAACACCTCTCCACTATCAAGTGTTCCGGTGTAATGAATAGCTACTATGTCCCCGTTCCCAGCTACGCGCTCTGAGTCGCGAGATCCACCTCCAGCGCATCCCACCATGACGAAAAGTGTTACCAAAAAGCACAGGAATACTACTCTGGTACTATGAAAATTCTTGGCCAAACACATCACTAAATTTCTGCAGCAGACCTATACCTACACGAATCTTGAACCTCAACCGAACCAGATTACCTCACCGCTGGATTGACCCAGTGAACGAAATAACCCTATTAATTGCCTCCAACATCAAAGCTAGCATATCAGTTTGTATAATGCATCAAATCTGAATGAAGTCAAGTAGTTGATATTAACAATGGCTGACTTGCCTCAATTTATTGTGGCAAAAACGACTCAGATCACTCCTAATGCCCAAACAAACAGCCCATTGATTAATAGTCTCGACTCCGGTCCAAGTTGAGGAGTTGTTCAGTGTGTTCAGCAAAATCCCAGACTAATTCATCCATGAATTGGCCATAACGAGCTGGTAATCTTAACTACAATGCATCGCTGAACAATCCGATCATAATATTACGAATTCGCATTCATTAACTCAGAGCAATCGCGCCTATATGATTATTATCGGCATCATTGCCCCTAATTATACTGCATGCTAATATGAACGTAGTCGCAATGCTTGACATGGCACCAACATTCGCGACTCATCATTAACATACAACCAGTTCGAATGCGGCAAGCGTAAGCGGACCGACAACATTTCTAAGGAGGATAAGGAAATGGAACAAAAAGAAGTCCTTTTCGAAATCGATGAGGGAGTAGGAATAATCACGCTTAATAGACCGGAGAGGCTCAACGCGAGTAGTGCCGGAATGACACAAGGCATGATAGACATAGTGTCGAATCTGCCAGATGAAGTGAGAGCAATAGTCATAACTGGGGCAGGCAGGGCGTTCTGCGCTGGAGGCGATGTTAAGAGAATGGGAGAGAGCATAGCGTCCGGACGACCCGCTTGGCAGAGGTCACACGCCGAAAGACACGTTTCGGTGGCTTTCTGGAACTGCGACCGACCTGTTATTGGAGCTATAAATGGCCACGCGGTCGGCGTTGGGCTATCATACGCCACAATGACAGACCTTAGAATCGCGTCTGAAGAAGCCAAGTTCGGGGCTTACTGGGTAAGACGCGGGTACATGCCAGATGGGGGGGGCACATTCTTCTTGCCATACTTGCTAGGAGTTCCAAAGGCACTAGAACTCATATGGACCGGGAAGTTAATCGACGCTGATGAGGCCAAATCGATCGGACTTGTAGGAGAAGTTGTCCAGCATGAAGAACTTATGCCAAGAGCTCTGGAAGTAGCCAAGCGCCTTGCAAAAGGACCCACATTGGCTATGAGTATGGCTAAGCGGGGAATATACAAGAGCAGAATTACAGCCTTGCAGGAGGCTCTCGAGTTCGAAAGCTACGGTCAAGCTCAATTAGCTCGTACAGAAGACCATGCAGAAGGCGTAAAGGCCTTTCTGGAAAAGCGTGAGGCGCACTACGTCGGCAGATAAACTACTAATTAAGACTAATGAGGTATCATTGGTAAATCTATCAGCTAAAGGTCCTATCAAGTACTAGCAACAACTCCGTTCGGAAACAAGTGGATCACAACGAACACAGGCTTGGTTAAGTGATAGGTACAACATCACAAACCATTGAACCTTAGACCAATAGAAACACCTCTAAATCTAGCCGCCAGATTGCGTATTGCCTTTCGGATGCAGGGCTAAACAGATACCTAGAATTAAAAGGTCAGGCACAGTTCGGCAGTGAAAAAACGTAAATCAAGAGATACACACGCTACGCCATGCATTCAACCACTAGAAATTTCTATATCTGTAACATCAAAATACTAAATATAAAATGAAAATATTTGTAACAGGAGCTACAGGATTTATAGGCCGCGCTGCGGTCACTTATTTGCAAGGGCAAGGACATGACATAATCGCGTGGGTAAGATCCCCAGATAGGGCTAGGAGCGTACTGGGGAATGGACCAGAGTTGCTCGACGTGAATTCTTCAAGACAAGAGTTGAGGCAACATCTAGAAACTTCAGATGCAGTCCTAAACTTAGCTGGCAAGCCATTGATTGGCAATATATGGACAAAAGCAAACAAGAAAGCTTTCTGGGAAAGCAGAGTCGGTTTAACGTCAACCCTTTCAGAAGAGATCCGTAAGTGCACCTCACCTCCTGCAGTATTAGTGTCTGCGAGTGCTGTAGGGTTCTACGGCGATAGAGGCGACGAGATATTGACCGAAGAAAGTAAAGAAGGAGAAGGGTTTCCATCAGATTTATGCAGGGCCTGGGAGAAGGCTGCCTTAGACACCGAAAGCAAAAGGACACGGGTTTGCGTACTCAGATTAGGAATAGTCCTAGGTAGAGAGGGGGGCATACTTGGGCTACTAACCCCCTTCTTTCAAACTGGCATCGGTGGCTACTTAGGAAATGGCCTTCAGTACATTCCATGGATAAATTTGCTTGATGTCTTGAGAATCATTAAAGATTGCATAGAACAACCCAGTTTTAGCGGGATATTCAACTGCACATCTCCCAATCCAGTAAGGTCTCGAGAATTTTCTAGGCAAGTCGCATCTTTAACATCTGCCAAAATAGTAATCCGCGTCCCCACTTTCCTGCCAAAGATGGTATTGGGAGAAGCTGGAGGCCATTTCGCGATTGGTCAATATGTGACCCCAGCAAGGCTTATAAACAATGGATTCAAGTTTGCTTTCGACAACATCATCGAAAGCCTACATTACGAATATGACTACAAAGACATATCAATTAAGAAATTTGATCGGCTTAGTAACTCGATGGAACAGGATAAAATTATTGGACAGCACGCCAAGCGAGGTCACTACGAACTCCGTTCAACCAGTGAACTAAATACAGATCCAGAGACTGCTTTTTCCTTTTTTTCGTCCCCCCTAAACCTTGGCTTGGCTACACCTTCTTGGGTGGGATTTCAAATAAAAGAGGCACCGGAAACTATCAGGGTTGGCGCACGCATATCTTACACTATAAGAGTTTTAGGTATACCTTTCAGATGGGTCACAGAAATAATTGCCTGGGAACCTGTAGACCGTTTCATAGACATACAAACCAGAGGCCCATATAGCCTGTGGTGCCACGAACACATAATTCGCCGCAAGGAAGACGGACAGACAGTGATGGAGGATCGGGTAATATACAAAATGCCATTAGGTATCCTTGGCAGAGCAATACACAGGTTAATGGTTATGGACCAGCTAAAGAGGATTTTCAGGTTCAGGCAGAGAGTGATAGCGCTACGTTTTGGTGGATCTAAACCAAACTGAATGTCAATTTAAGCTGCCGTACAAATCCCATATTGAATCAATTCTTGTACGTGGCTTAAATTGCAAGAGAAAAGCCACAATAGTATTAGTTATGTGAAGCGTCGGTCCATTCCGAATTCCCAGATCTCTCTAAGCCAGAGATGCTGTCTTCAGATACATAAATCGCACCCTTTTGGTTGTAACGCAGGTCGTTGCCAGTCAATCGACCAGCGCCCTGATCGAACACCATAACGCCACCCAAGTTAAACGAGACTATATTTGCTTCAAGAACTGGACTCGCCCCATTCGAAATCTGTACCCCAGAAGCCCTATTGTAAATTATCTGATTCGAACTAAATTTACCTAACCCGCTATCAGACACGACCACACCAGCCTCATTATTGCCCCTAATTAGATTATTGAGTACAGTTGGGTTAGCGCCAGTCTGAACGGCAATACCAGACTTGGCATTTTCGGATATCTCGTTCGCATCAACGGTCGCTATTGCTTTTTTGTGTATAAACAAACCGACTTGGCGCCCTTTATGTAACCTGTTGCCGGTAATCCTGGGATTACCACCGCCTCTCACTTCTATACCAGCAAGTTCGTTTGATGATATCTCATTGCCAGTAATCAGTCCCGCCCCCTCTTCATGTACCAACACGCCAGCTTCATAGCCTTGGTATATCTTATTAGATTTCACTGTTGGCGTTGCATTGCCTTTGATTTCTATTCCAGCAAATCTATTCCCATAAACCTTGTTGCCATCTACAACTGCTCTACTATTGCCTTGAATTAGGATGCCAGCGTCGTTGCCATCATGAATAGTACAGTCAACGATAGTGGGAGACGAATTCCCATTAGCGACTACGCAGGCCAAGCCATTACTAGAAAAATCGCAGGAGGAAAATCTAGCCATGCCCAATTGGATGTCCACAGCAAAGGCGTCAATTCTACCTAGCTGACTGACGGTGATATTTTCCACTAATAAAAGATTAGTACGAACCTCTATCACGGTGGCCTTATTTGAAGTCAACAATACTTCCCCTAATTCACCTTGCCCGATTAGACGCACATCGTGATCTATAACAATGCATTCGTCATAGGTTCCAGGATAGATGTAAATATAATCGCCAGAGCGACTTGCCTTTAAGGCTGATTCTATAGATTCATAGGCACCTTCAATATCCTTACCCACCACTAGGCAAGGACCACCTCTTGACGCTCCACCGACCGGGTCTTTATCCATATACACCTCCCCCAAAATACGGGGCATAATTTACATCAGAACCGCGTATGCGATGCGTTAAAAACTTCGAAATATATCTGGAATCTACACAGCCGAACCAACATAACAGTTGATGAGAAGATGTATCTATGCATTTTCAAAAACCTGCTCAGCCTCTAGTATCCCTTCTCAGGATCATACTTATTGATCAATTCTATATCGTCCAGATACCTATGCATGTTCTCCAAGAAAAGCTTCGTGGCCCTCTCTTCATACCTGAAAGAATTCCCCGCAATGTGCGGGCTAATCAACAACCTTGATTCTTGCCACAGTGGATTATCCTGATTAAGGGGTTCTTCAGCAAAAACGTCTAGGACGCCTCCTGCAACAATCCCTGCATCAAGGGCAGCAAGTAGTGCTTTCTCATCAATTATTCCGCCACGTCCAACGTTTATAACATAGGATCCTTTTTTCATTTGATTGAATTCTTTCGCACCCAGCAGATGAGACGTCTCCTCGGTGCCAGGGAGGCATATTATCAAGAAATCACTTTGCTCAAGGATTCTCGGCAACTGATGTGCCGGAAAGAGTTCATCAACAGGCCCATAATCTTTTTCAACACTCGTTACAGATCTCTTCGTGCCAACAACACGCATATCTAAAGCTTTGCATAGATGAGCTACTCGCAGCCCTATATTACCAACCCCAAGAATGCCAGCGGTAAGACCGTATAATTCACCTCCGATGAATTTACGGTATTCTCGCTTTCTCTGAGCTTCCACAATCTGCGGAATCTTCTTCACCATGGCCAACATTGCCCCTAACACCCATTCTGACAAAGGCGTTGCATGAACCCCTTTAGATGTCGTGAACACTATGTCACTATACTCAAGATTGGCTCTTTTCACCTCATCCACGCCTGCACTAAGAAGGTGCACCCATTTAAGATTTGGTGCTAAGGATTGTAGGTTTCGCGGTATTCTTGAGGTAAAGAGAATCTCAACACTCGGCAATAGGTCAAGTAATGACTCAGGAAAAGGGAATGGTGGCCATACATCAGGCCTTACAAGCTCATGATCTGGATCATTAAGTAGCTTTACACGTTGATTCAAACCGCTTATTTCGCTCAACAAATCTTTGTGAAGCGGCCACCCCACTAAGACATTCATCGTACTCATACTAGTATTCTACGGGTTCGCCAATATATAAGCCAGTCCACCATCTTATGCCAACTGATAGTTGAACAACACCTCCAAGCACGCCATCTAAAAAAGCGCAAACAACTATGTTAGAATTCAACCTACAAAAAACAAGAAAGATGCAACCAATGAATAATGATACCGGTATGCAAGAGTATATCCCGAGCCCTACAAAATGGGTCGCACAACAAGTAGAGCTTTACGAATCGAGCGGAGGCACTAAAGGTACAACACTTAAAGGCCTACCTGTCATAATCGTAACCAATCAGGGACGCACCACGGGCGCTACTCGCAAAACACCACTGATGAAAGTAACCGACGAAGATCGTTACATACTGGTAGCCTCTCGAGGTGGGGCCCCAAAGAATCCACTTTGGTATTACAACTTAAAGGCTAATCCAGACGTAGCGATTCGAGACGAACAAAACGTATACAGTATGAAAGCCAGAGAAGTGATAGATTCGTCCGAAAGACAACGTGTCTGGGACATCGCAGTCAGGGCTTTTCCAGCGTATCAAGACTACCAGCACAGAACCGATCGGACTATCCCGATATTTATTGCAGAGAAAGTTTCAATGTGACAACTAACCGAGAATCCACATAACCACAAAAACGCCTCCGCATTAACAACCGCGCGTAAGATAATCTAGGCTTCATTACTTGCACCAGCGCCCGTAGCTCAGCGGATAGAGCATCGGTCTTCGGAACCGAGGGTCGGGGGTTCGAATCCCTCCGGGCGTGCCACTCCCCCAGTCACGAATCAGGGGTTTTATAGCACCACACAACACCGCTGTTACCCGAATATATGACAACCCAACCTCCGTTGGTTGATCATTTAGCCAATCTCTAATGCAAATTGTTGACATGCTGTATTTGATCCTCTATACTCTGCTTCCTGTAGTAATATCGGCTGCATGGTAATGTTTAACAGCATGCGTAATAAAGATAAGATCTCTGAAAATTTAGAAGGACTAGTGTTACACGAGACTTCCCCAGTCGAGTGCGTGTGCTCCTGTTGTTGTTGTTGTATAGATGAACAACATGGGAGGTACTCTCGCATCTAGAAACTCTAAATCATAAAAATAATATGCGAATTTCAGGACCTCCATGTGGAGGTCTTTTTTTATGGCTCGTGAAAATCAAAATACCGGGAGGAATGGAAAATGTATTTCAAATCTTTATTGGGATTACTAGTCCTATTGATGGTCTCTGCTACAGCAGTTGCATGTAGTCTTGCAGAAAGTTTTCTACCAGAAATGGAACCTGCCTACGAAGTATGGGCTATTGACCAATCTGGCACTGAGAGCGACGGAACTGGTGGACTCCTATACATATGGGACGGGAAAGATATTTTTCTAAAGGGTGCTA
>CAZNIG010000005.1:0-38126 GCA_964573055.1 uncultured Dehalococcoidia bacterium | reverse complement strand
GTCGGACCAAATTCCTTCATAGGTAATATTCTTGATATGCTATCAGTTAATAACGTGGCTTTGGACACACGAAACCCTTATCCTCAGCTCAGCTTGGAAGCAATAGTTGAAGCAGATCCAGAAATTATATTACTCGGAGATTCTAAGGAATTCCTTCTAAACGGTATAACTACCGAACAAGTTAGGGCTAGGCCCGGATGGGGCAATATAACAGCAGTGAGGAACTGGGAAATACATCCTTTTGATGACAGTCTGTTAAGTCGACCTGGCCCGAGATTGGCAGACGGAGTTGAGCAACTCGCAGAGTTGCTATATCAAAACGAGTTGAAGTGAGCTTAGAAATGCCCAGTAATCCTAATCACGACAACACAACAATCCTAATCGAAAACAAACAGCATAGCCAAGGCTGGCTAACTAACCTAGCGGCCCTTGCATTCACACTCGCTGTAGCTACCCTTGCTTTAGCGCATGGACCAGCAGACATACCCGCCTGGACTGTAATGAAGATAATCGCGTCGAAGATAGCGCAAATAGATGTAGGACAGACCTGGCCAAATAGTTGGGAAACTATCGTATGGAATATCCGACTCCCGCGCGTCATAGCTGCAATGCTGATCGGATGCTCTCTTGCTATAGCTGGAGGAACATACCAAGGTCTATTCCGTAATCCTCTTGCAGATCCATATCTTATTGGAGTGGCTTCAGGAGCTGGCCTTGCAGCCACAATAGTTTTGATATCCCCTATACCAAGCACTATTAACGGCATCAGCTTACTTACTCCGATCGCGTTCACTGGAGCCATGATAGCAGTTGGATTGACTTATTCAGTGGCAAGAACAAACAAGGCTATACCAGTGTCCACATTGGTTTTAGCCGGCGTAGCTATAGCCTTTCTAGGCTCTGCAACAACCACTTTCCTGATGCTAGTTGTCTCTTCTAACGTACGGCCTATCTTAACGTGGTTACTTGGAGGCTTTACTGCTATTAGCTGGGTAGATGTGGCATGGATTCTGCCATATCTAATTCCGTCTATCATAATCATATTGTTACATGCCAGAACACTTAATATCCTTCAGCTAGGTGAAGAGCAAGCGCAAAGACTCGGAATAGACGTAGAACGCACCAAGATTATTCTGGTTGTATCAGCCTCGATCGCTACCGCTGCCGCCGTATCCGTAAGTGGAATGATAGGATTTGTAGGATTAATAGCTCCACACTCAGTTAGACTAATCTACGGATCTGATCATAGGCTTGTACTTCCTTTATCTTGCGCCGTGGGAGCGATTCTTATGGTTTTATCTGATTTGCTGGCTAGAACCATAATTAGCCCTGAAGAAATTCCGGTAGGAATTATCACAGCGTTCCTCGGAGCCCCATTTTTCCTTTACTTGCTTAGGCATAACAATAGAGGTAAATCCTAAATACCATGTTAGAAGTAAAAGGAATCCATTACTCATACGGCGATTCAGAGGTAATCAAAGGCGCCACACTGCAAGTAAACCGGGGCGAAATTGTGGCCATGGTAGGTCCCAACGGGTCAGGGAAGTCAACCCTTCTCAAGATCATCAATGGGATACTTAAACCAAACGAAGGAACAACAAAGTGGGACGGAATAGACTTAACGCAATTGTCATCACAAGCAATATCTCGTCTTATAGCAACAGTCCCACAAGATAAACTAATACCTGACGGGTTTACCACATTCGATCTGGTGATGATGGGAAGGATGCCATATTTGGGTCTTTGGCGAGGGGAGAACAGACATGATTTTGAGATAGCCTCTAACGCTATGAGATCAACTCATACGACATATCTAGCCTCTAAGAGACTGAGCAATCTATCCGGAGGGGAGCAACAAAGGGCTTTCTTAGCTATGGCCCTAGCCCAAGAGACACAATTGCTACTCCTTGATGAACCTACTGCCAGCCTAGACTTAGCTTATCAAGTAGCACTAATGAACACAATTACTAAGATTAAAGCGGAAAAAGATTCAGCCGTCCTAACTGCAATTCACGATATAAATATCGCCGCACGGTACTGCGACAGAATACTGATGCTAAAAGATGGCCGTATATGGAAAGAGGGGACTCCATCAGATATATTGACTCAAAACAACATTTACGATGTATATGGCGCTCGCGTACAGATCATTGATCATCCAGAATCCGGGTTACCAGTAGTAGTTCCAGCATAGGTATAGTGCCAATTAGCCTTGGATTCAACCAACCACCTGAACATGGGATCTTGCCATTTGACCCACTCATATCTAAAACGTAAGATATCCTTTAATAAGCGAAGAAGACTTGGAACCGCTATCTGTATTAGTGATTAGTGCTAGTCAGGTTTATAGAAAGCATGTACTCAACCAATAATGTCCACACTGAAACGAACAGCGCTGTTTGAAACGCATCTATCTTCAAGGGCACGTATGGTGCCTTTCGGCGACTGGGAACTGCCGATACAATTCGAGGGTATATTATCAGAAGCCAAGGCCGTAAGGTCCAGCGCAGGGATATTCGATGTCTCCCACATGGGGCGTTTTGAAATATCAGGAAATGACGCCTCGAAGCTCCTAGATAAGATAGTGACCGCAGATATCTACAACATGGATATTGGCAGAGGCAGATATACACTGATATGTAACGAAATAGGGGGCATAATAGACGACACTATCGTTTACAGACTCGGCCATGAGCGTTTTATTATGATCCCAAACGCAGCCAACACCGCCGCTGTTTTGTCGTGGTTCAACTACTGGATTGATAGCGAGAATTCCCAAGTAAAGCTTAAAGTCAAAACAGACGAGACTTCTTTAATAGCCCTTCAAGGCCCTCTTTCTCAATCCATATTGCAATCCATGGCCGATCTGGACTTATCAACTATTAAGCCATTTCACTGTATAGAAGGTGTCATAAACAAAATACCAGCCACAATATGCCGGACAGGATATACTGGAGAAGATGGATTCGAGGTAATTTGCCCAAACAACAAATCTGCCTCAATTTGGCTGGCTCTTCAAGAAAAAGGTGCTGTACAGTGCGGACTTGGAGCCAGAGATGTTCTCCGACTTGAAGCCGGACTGCTGCTACATGGCACTGACATGGACCCTACAATCACTCCTATAGAGGCAGGACTGCAAAGATTCGTCCGATGGGAGAAGAAAGATTTTGTAGGCATGCCTGCTCTTCACGCCGCAAAAGCCACCGGTACCAGTCAAGTGCTAATTGGATTCAGGCTGTTACAAAAAGGCATCCCACGGAAAGACTACGCTATCCAAAAAGATGGTGATTCTATAGGAATTGTGACAAGCGGCACGTATTCACCGACCCTTGACATGGGTATAGGTTTGGGCTATGTTTCCAAGGATTTCTCACATATCGGAACCAAAATCCTAATAGACATTAGGGGTAAACCAGCCTCGGCAGAGGTAATGAGTATCCCATTCTATACCAGGAAAAAATGAACAGAATGTACCCAAACGACAGAAAATACTCCACAGAACACGAATGGGCCAAAGTAGAGGCCGACGGTACCGTCACGATTGGCATCACAAACTATGCCCAAGAGCATTTAGGTGATATAGTTTTCGTGGACCTTCCTGAAACTGGCACCTCTGTCAAACAATCCGAAAAACTCGGAGAGGTTGAGTCAGTGAAATCTGTATCGGACATATATTCTCCCCTCTCCGGGCAAGTTGTAGAAACCAACCAAGCGGTCATGGACAGCCCAGAACTCGTCAATCAATTCCCACACGATGACGGTTGGCTCGTTCGACTTGAACCATCGGATAAGGAGGAATTGGAAAGTCTTATGTCAGATTCCGATTATCAATCCTTCCTAGAAAGCTTGGATAGCTAGAAAATGCAATTCGGCCATAACTCCTGGCCATATGTACCCAACACCGATGTTCATCGGCAAGAGATGCTTGACGCAATCGGTGTACAATCCGTAGACAGTCTTTTCGGTGACATACCAGAACAGTACCGAAAAACCATCCTCGACCTTCCAAAGCCATTATCTGAGCTTGAGCTACGAAGAGATTTGCAAGCGATATCAGAACTAAACTCATCGGCCAGCAACTCGCCCAGCTTTCTTGGAGGGGGCTGCTACAATCACTTCATCCCAGCTGTAGTTAATCACGTAAGCAGCATGGGGGAAATGCTCACCGCATACACACCTTATCAGCCTGAAGTTAGTCAGGGAACTCTGCAGGCAACTTACGAATTTCAATCCCTTGTTAGCCAACTACTTGGAATGGACGTTGCCAACGCAGGAATGTACGACGGAGCAACATCTTTTGCTGAAGCCGCCCTTATGGCATGTAGAGTAACTGGTAGAAGAAGGATAGGTATTCTGGAGACTGTCTCGCCGGCTTACGTGTCAGTAGTACGAACTTATGCAGAACCACAGGGTCTAGATGTATATATAACCCAGCAAGATGACCCAATCGTTAATGAAGACACTGCATGTATTCTGACACAACACCCCAACTACTACGGATACCTAGAGAACCTAGAGAGTCTAGAAACTAAGATTCATGATAATGATAGCCTCTTTGTTGTCGCCACAGATCCTATCTTCGTGGGTATGTTCAAACCACCTGGCGAATATGGAGCTGACATAGTGGTAGCAGAGGGTCAGCCGCTTGGGATAGCCATGAGTTACGGTGGGCCATATGTCGGATTGTTCACGTGCAGGAATCGCTTCTTAAGACAGATGCCAGGGAGGATAGTTGGCAAAACTGAGGATACCAAAGGGAGAGAGGGATACGTCCTTACCCTACAAACCAGAGAACAGCACATCAGGAGGGAAAGGGCAACATCAAATATCTGCACTAGTGAAGCACTTATAGGAACATTGGTAGTATCGTACCTAGCGTGTATGGGCAAGGCAGGATTACGGTATATATCTGAGATGACCTACCATAATGCTCATTATGCGGCTTCCCTAATAGCAGATATACCAGGATTTTCCATACCGATCAACGGGACTTTTTTTCAGGAATTCATAATAAAGTGTCCTTTGCCGCCGGCAAAGATACAAAGATTACTACTAGATAGAGGCATTATCTGTGGAATAGACGTAAGCGAACATATAGAAAACGGGCTACTGATTTGTGTGACCGAAATGAACACACAAAAAGAGATATCTGACCTAGTCAATGCGATGAAATCTGTAGTTACCAATTAATCGCTGTTTCAAAGAAAAGATATGATAGATCAATCAAGAGAAAGACGCCTTCTCATGGACCGCAGTGTATCTGGTCGGATAGGGATCTCGTTACCTCCGCTGGAAGTACCAGAACAAGATCTCCCTTCGCCCGACCTGCTAAGGAATGACTTGCCGTTACCAGAAGTTAGCCAAGGAGAGGTAGTTAGATACTTCTCAAACCTCAGCCAGATGAACTTTTCTGTTGACACAAACTACTACCCTCTTGGTAGTTGCACGATGAAATATAATCCGAAAATTAACGACGAGATAGCCAGACTTCCAGGTTTCTCTCAAATTCACCCACTGCAACCAGAAGAGACAGTCCAGGGTGCACTTAGGGTTTACTGGGAGCTTCAAAGGTTCCTAGCAGAGATTACCGGCATGGAGTCCGTAAGCCTAGCTACCATGGCAGGTGCCCAGGGTGAACTAGGAGGAATGCTCATGATTAGGGCTTATCACCTATCCAATGGTGATGGATCCCGGAAAACCGTACTAGTTCCAGACAGTGCTCACGGCACCAACCCTGCATCAGCCGCTATGGCTGGCTGCAAAGTGGTGTCTATACCCTCTGACTCCAAAGGGAATATGGACCTCAAATCCCTTCGCGAGGCCTGTACATCAGAAGTAGCTGGACTAATGCTAACCCTACCAACCACACTTGGGCTTTTTGACCCTAATATCCTCGAAATATGCGAAACCGTACACCAAGCCGGAGGCCTGGTGTATGGAGACGGCGCCAATATGAATGCCCTACTAGGTCAAGCTAAATTAGGCGACCTAGGATTCGACGTACTACACATCAACCTACATAAAACCTTCAGTACACCTCATGGCGGGGGAGGACCTGGAGCCGGACCAATTTGCGCTGGACCCAAATTATCGCCGTTTCTCCCAGCACCGATAGTCACCCTTCAAGAATCCCAAAACAACATAAACCAATATAGACTTAACGTACCTGAACTTAGCATTGGCAAGACAGCTGCATTCCATGGGAATTTCGGGGTCATAATCAGAGCTTATTCATACATACGCAGCCTTGGGCCGGAAGGACTTCGCGACGCGAGCGAGAACGCTGTTATCAATGCGAATTACATATTGGCCTCCCTTAGAGACGATTACTATCTTCCCTATGACCGAGCCTGCATGCATGAAGTAGTTTTTTCTGCGAAGTTCCAGAAGGCTATGGGTGTAAGTGCATTGGATATAGCCAAAAGACTAATAGATCACGGCATACACCCGCCTACAATGTACTTCCCGCTTATAGTGGACGAAGCGCTCATGATAGAACCCACTGAGACCGAAGGGAAGGAAACACTTGATCACTTCATACAGGTAATGAAAGATATAGCGAAAGAAGCGCGAGAGAACCCGGATATTGTTAAGGAAGCACCGCACTATACCCCAAATAGCCGGTTAGACGAAGCCAAGGCTGCGCGCCAGCCAGACTTAAGATGGAAAGCCAAACAACAATAGTCACAGCATATACCTAGAATCGCAAACAAAATCACAACACCGGTCCAAGCTGTTCCAAAGTCCAAAGCCGCCATGGTCCATATCTAGGAGCAACAAAACAGGCATAAGTACAAGTGACCCACTGAAAAAATGGCAAATTAACCCACAACTTCTACGATAGAGCACAATACGCTGCAGCCAGTTACTGCTATAATGTCCATACAACACAGAAACCAATGGAGGTACCTATGTCAGTCGAAATAGGGGACAAGGCGCCAGATTTTACACTGAGATCTCATACCGGAGAAGATATAACCCTTAGCAGTTACCTTGGACAAAAATTTGTTGTAATTCAAACCCACGTAATGTCGTTTACAGGTGGGTGAACACATCAGTGCTCCGGATTCCGGCTGGACAACCGCCGGTTTGAGGAGAAAGATGCTCAAGTTCTGGGCATGAGCACGGACAGTGTACCCACACAAAGGGCGTTCGCCACGGGCCTAGGAAACATCCCGTATCCTCTGCTCTCAGACTTCCACCCGAAGGGAGAGGTATCAAAGCTCTACGGCATATACAACGAAGATCGTGGTACAAGTATGAGGGCTGTATTCATAATAGACAAGGAAGGTGTGGTACGTTTCAAGCAAATATATAGCCAAGGTCTACCAGACCCCAAGGAGATATTAGCCGAGTTGGATAATATCTCGTGAACTTGTAAACTAACCCTTCAGAACCAGAACTAACAAGTGTCGAACGAAACTCAACCTGAATCTGCAACATCGCCACAAACTTTCATTGAAGGTGGCCTGGCCCTCCTAGTAGATAGGCGAGGGAGACGCTACTTGGTCTCTCTAGACCCTCAAGAGACGTTCCATTCTCACCTAGGGTTCTTAAGCCACCAAGATATCATTGGCAAAAAGGCGGGTACGAGGCTAGTAACATCTAATGGCCATGTAGTGTTGGCGTTCTCTCCCACGTTTAACGACTATGTGTATGAGATGCAGCACTACACCCAAGTGATTTATCCAAAAGATCTAGGCATAATTGTAGTCCTTGGGGATATTTTCCCAGGGGCTCGTGTTCTGGAATCTGGCTTAGGTTCTGGAGCACTCACAATGGCCCTTCTCAGGGCAGTAGGTACCAACGGCCAAGTTACAACATACGAAATACGAGAGGATCTTGTCGAAAAAGCCATGGGCAATATCAAGGCTATAGTACCGAACACCGACAACCTAAAAATAGAGGTGAGAGACATATATTTAGGTATAACAGAGTCAGACCTAGATAGAATTATCTTGGATGTACCAGAACCATGGACTGTTGTCCCTTTCGCGGCCGATGCGCTGATCTCAGGTGGAATATTTCTGAGCTACCTTCCAACCATCTTACAAGTACACCAATTACATGAAACACTGAGAGAAAGCAGACAATTCGAGTTAACTGAGACCGTGGAAGTTCTGGCCAGACAATGGTCAGTGTCTAAGCGTAGTGTTAGGCCGGAGCATAGAATGATCGGACACACAGGCTTCATTACAACCTCCAGAAAATGCACTCCTAGAAACGATCCTGAGTCGTAATACAAAAAATATGGCTGACAAGAGGCTTCTGTAAATAACATTGCTTGTTAAACAGAAAACTAGCAACCCTAGTTTTACCGCTCAATAAGGGGACCATTATGACAAGAGAAGACGCATGGACATTAGTAAACGAATATGCAAAATCAGATAGTCTTCTTAGACATAGTATCGCAGTAGAAGCTGCTATGAAAGCTTATGCCACTAAGCAGGGTGAAGATCAGGAGATTTGGGGTATAGCTGGCATGTTACACGATTTCGACTGGGATATCTGCCCATCACCAGAGGATCATCCGCAATTCGGAGCAAATATACTCAAGGAGAGGGGATACCCTGAGAACATCGTTCGCGCAGTGCTCTCCCATGGTAACCACACTGGTATCACGAGGGATACCCAAATGGAAAAAGCATTGTTCGCAGTAGACGAGCTATCTGGTTTTATCACTGCTGTAGCTCTAGTTAGACCTAGCAAGAGCCTTTCAGACACCGATGCCAAGGCAGTACGACGGAAAATGAAAGACAAAGCATTTGCAAAAAGCGTGAGCAGGGACGATATGATTGAAGGTGCAAAAGACCTAGATATACCTCTTGATGAATTGATAGAACTAGTGGTGGAAGCACTCAAACCAGTAGCAAATAAATTAGGCCTTGCAGGATAGTCGGTAAAAAAACATGAAAATGACATATCATAAGACGTATGCAGGAGCTTTAAATAGCAACCCAACCTGCTTTAATTTAATTACTCACGAAATTCCCAAACGGCGGGTAACATGTCCCTAAAAAACGGTTGCGATAATGTTGAAGTGGACAATAGCAACGTGAATCAGGCGTGGTACCTTAACACGAGTGGCAGCCTAAGAGCAGCCGTATTGGGAGTCAATGATGGCTTGGTATCTAATTTCAGCTTGGTAATGGGCGTATCTGGGGCGACAGATAACATCAACCTAGTACTTCTTTCTGGCATAGCAGGATTACTGGCTGGAGCACTATCTATGGCAACAGGAGAATACCTCTCAATGAGATCTCAAAAAGAGGTGTACGAATATCAGATAGAACGGGAGAATTTACGAATAAGAACAGAACCAAAAGAGGTAGAAGAGGATATATCTTCAATATACCGAGCCAAAGGTCTATCCAGTGCAGAATCTGAATCCATATCCCATCAGATAATGGCAAAAATGGATGTAGCGCTAGATACCATTACCAGAGAGAAGCTTGGACTTAACCCGAGTCAGCTAGGTTCTCCTTGGGGCGCAGCACTCAGTTCATTCGCTGCCTTTGCATTCGGAGCGTCGGTACCAATCATACCTTATTTTTTCATTGATAAGACGTTTGTAGTACTCGCCAGTGCAATCTTGAGCTGCCTGGCTCTAATCATAGTAGGCGGATCGTTAGCTGGGTTAACGAAGAACAGTATTCCGTGGGGTGGATTAAGGATGCTGGCCCTTGGAGGAGTTGCCGCTACTGTGACCTACGCAGTAGGTACCATTGTAGGTATATCGATCTCTATATAAAATCCATAAAGATCGCACGAAGGAACGCAATCCACCAACCCCAGATATAAGCTGCACACCCTAGCTTCAATCGGCTAGAAATAGTGCCTGACCCTAAGCTAAACTAAACACCATAAACAACCCAAAAACGTAGAGCCCAACGAAAAGTGGTGGACTTGGCTCTATTAGCGAAAATCGTTTGAGTGGCCTACGCAATAATATTTGAACCATTCCTATCGACATTAGCAGTACTGCAAATAGCCCAGCAGCTAGATTGCTAGGATCTTGATTCGCAAACAAAGAATCTCCGGAATAGAAAAGGTCCGCAAAACCAAGTGCTGCGATATTGAATGAATTTGTACCATACATGTTAGCCACTGCCATATTATGTGCACCTATACGAAATGCCGTTATAGTGGTAGTCAGTTCAGGCAGAGTCGTAACCATGGCCAGCGCCAATACACCTATGAAGCTCGCTCCCACCCCAGTCAAATCAGCAATTCTCTGGGCAGTAACTGCCAGTAATGGCCCTGAGATGAATATGACCCCAGCGCAGGCAGTAAAAACGGCCCAAGCCCATGTGAGAGAATGAGCTGAGGAGCCGTCTGATTCATCTTCATCTTCTTCCAAGCCGGCACTGTACCGCCTTAGAATTCCTGAAAGAACCAAATATGCTACTATTATTGTTACACCAGCCATACTAACCACACCCACTGTGAAACTACCACCTACCACAATAAAAAGTGTTGCCAAGGCCGTGAGGCTCAAGGCTGAAAAAGCAACTAGGGATTGTTGAGGAGCTAGTAATTGGAACACTTTCCGTCCACCAAAAACCGCCAGGATAATTGCTAAGTTACTCATATTAAGCATATTCGCCCCGAGCATATTACCTGCGGCCAAATTGGCAGAACCGGCTAGAGCTGCAGCAACTGCAGTGGCCAATTCCGGCAACGATGTCGCTCCAGCAAGTAGGAGAGAGCCCACCCATAACCTGCCCAAGTTCATTCTCGTAGCTATGATATCTGCAGCAGTGGTTAGGAATACAGCCGAGAACACTATCGCCACCGCCGCTAGAGCGAACAGCAATATAGATATTTGCAGGTTCAAATCCATACCCAAATCATTCCTTTCGATACTTTGCTAAGCATGCTTATAACTAAGTCAGGCTATGATGGACAAGCACTATTCTTTTAGATTTCTAACTAGTGTTATATATTCAGAATCCGGCTAATCATATATGAAATGGCGGCCTATAGATAGGTCACGTAGTTCGGCCAACATTCAAACCACTTTCATCCAAAGCCTAGATCAGGTCGTACTACTAATTAAATCTAAGAGCAAAACTACAGGTATTGACCTGACATATGGTTACCATTAAACTGTCGTTAATCTTAATGCCTGCTAGTCAGGAGTATATCGTGGCTAGAGGGCGTCCTCCCAACAGTGGGAGAGAAAACACACAGGAGGAAGGCGATGACACAATCCGGATCATGGCACCAAACTGGTGGTAGTGCAGAGGCATGGGAAAAGACACCGCTGCCTGGATGGCCTCATAAGGAACTCCTGTACGAAACCATCGATAACGGCAGGATAGCACTCATGACCATAAACCGGCCCGAGCGTATGAACTCGAGTGACCCGGAAATGGGCGCACGGTGGTTCGACGCATGGACCAGATTCGCCGCAGATGACGAATGCTGGGTAGCCATAGTAACAGGGGCAGGGGACAGGGCATTCTCAGCCGGACAGGATCTCAAAATAAGGGACGAAAGAGAGACTGAGGCAGGAGAAGGAAAACCTCCCGCGGCCAGAGGCGGAACCCCGTACTCTGTGACTCCGATTGGCCCAAAACTGAACTGCTGGAAACCAACAATAGCAGCAATCAATGGCTTCGCTATTGCCGGTGGATGGTCTACAGCGCAGAACTGCACTTTCCGCATAGCTGCGGACCACGCAGAAATGAACATAGCAGAAGCGCGATGGAACCAAGGCGCCGGATTCGTGGGATGGTTGCCAAGACTGATCGGTATCCCACACGCATTGGAAGTATCGCTTATGGCCGACCGACGAATATCCGCCCAGCGCGCCTACGAAATCGGATTCGTCAACAAAGTGGTGTCCAAAGAGAACCTAATGAACGAGGCCGTAGACTGGGCAAGGACCATGATTAACATGGCCCCACGTGCAATCCGTAACTTCCATCAGATGGCATTCGAGTGCTGGAATATGACAATACCTCAATCACAGTCATTCACAACAGCACTAGAATACAACCTTCGTGGTATGAGCGACTCCAAAGAAGGTCCAAGGGCATTCGCAGAGAAGCGGAAAGCCCAGTTCACAAACAGTTAATAAATCGTAAGTGAACAAGCATAGAAAGAGAGAGGCGGCCGCCTTAATGGTAGCCGCCTCTCTCTTTATTGAATTAGATATAGAATGTGTAGGCCGCAGGATAAATCCACCCGTGACTAGGTAAGCGTACGGCCTTCATGATCGACAGCAACTATTGGAACACCAATTTCTTTAAGATTTGGCTCTATCACCTTCGCGTCTCCCACTACTAACATTATTAGACCTTCTCCGGAAAACCTGTTATTGGCCACTCTCTGAGCATCCTCAAGAGACACTTTCTCAATGTTACTCGTTAATGCACTGTAATAGCTGTCTGGAAGACCAAAGTTTACTATTTGAGCTAACTGATCCAACATATGCGAAGGGGACTCAAAGGAAGAAGGCAAATGACGCAACATTGCCGCTTTAGTTAGATCAAACTCTTCCCTTGTTATAGGCCTTTTATTTCCAATATCTTCAAACTCTTTGAATGTTTCAGTCACAGCTTCAGCCGTGACTTCAGTCTGTACAGCTCCCCCAGCCACAAGTAAAGATGAGGTCTTATTCCATTCAATCGATGAGTTATAGCCATAAGAATAACCTTTGTCTTGACGAAGGTTTGCATTGAGTCTGGCTGTAAATTGACCCCCAAAAAGGTGATTTACCATTATTAAGGGGAAGTAATCTTCATGATTCCTTGGCACACCGAGACGGCCCACCCTAATGACCGACTGTGCTGCGCCTGGCTTATCCAAGAGATAAATGACATGAGTGTCCAAATCATTTTTTGGAACAGTATCATCTAAATCAGTAGCACCAGAACCTTCATTAGTCCATTTCCCGATAGTTTTTTCTGCTAAATCTGCAACATCTCCGATGGTAACGTCGCCAACCACAAGAAGTGCAGAACCTCTAGGGTCGAAAAACTTCTTGAAGTGGCCGTGCAAATCCTGCCTTGTGATTACATTTAGAGAGTCGTCTGTCCCACTAACCGGATGACCATAAGAGCTTTGCCGACCATACAACAAAGATGGGTAGACTCTTGCTGCAAGCGATACGGGATCGTCTTTCATTCGCCGTAACCCAGTGAGCCTTTCCGTCCTCAACCTAGTCAATTCCTCTTCAGGAAAAGTTGGTGAGCAAACCAGATCTGAAACTAGCTCCAAGGCCCTTGGAAAATGCCGCGCAAGAGATTCTGTCGCTATAGTTGTCCTTTCACGGCCAGTGCTAAGGGACAGGTTTGTACCCATAAATTCGAATGCCTCAGCTATCTCCAAACTGGATAAAGCAACAGTTCCTTCTTGAAGCATAGCTGTGGTAAATGATGCCAACCCAGGTAATTCAACTGGATCATAGCGTGCTCCAGAGCCGGTGATTAAACCAAAGGCAACCGCAGAAGTACCAGGCTTCTCCACTACAAGTAAATCCAATCCGTTTTGAAGTTTCTGTCGCTTTGGTATTGGAGGAGAAAAAGGCTTGATCGCAGCAGGTGACGGAAATGTTGATCTATCTAAAGAAACAACAGAACGGCTCCTAGATTCACTTGGGAGCACAACCATTTTGACCTCACTACCAACGAGATATCTTTTTGCAACTCTCATAAGATCTTCAGGTTGAACCTGTAAATATCTCTCGATGTCTGAATTGATTACTCCTGGATCTCCCGCAAATACATTGAATGAGTTAAGGCGGTTCGCCCTGCCTGCAAAGCCTCCGACAGCCGCCATTTGTCTGGAGCGCTGCCATTCTAGATGGTTTTTCACTCTCTCAATTTCTTCCGGTTGTACCAAAGAGGCACACAGTTTGTAGATTTCGTCACGAGTATACTTCTCTATTTCCGCCTGATCCCGCCCTACTGCAGCAGTGACCTCCACATAAAACTCACCTGCTATTTCACTTGGACTATGAGCCGATCCGACTGTTTGCGCCACCCTACCCTGATAGACCAGTTCCTTGTAAAGCCTAGAACTCTTTCCTGAACCTAAAATAGAACCCAATACCGCGAGTGGGGCCTCATCGGCATGAAATTTTGGAACAGTTGGCCAAGCGAGGAATAGCTTCGGCAACAAAACGTTATCATATAGCGTAATCTCGGAAAATCCGTCCAGAGCTGAATCCAAGCGATTAACTCTCCCCACCGATGTACCCGGAGCTAAGTCTCCGAAGTACTTCACAACCATATCTCTTGCCGCGGCTATATCAATGTCGCCTGCAATTGCAAGACTAGCATTGCTCGGATTATAGAATTTTCCAAAAAATTCTTTCGCGTCATCCAGTGTGGCTATGTCTAGATCCTCGTGGTATCCAATAGTAGGCCAGTGGTATGGATGAGGTAGTGGATAAATGGCTTCCTGCAAAGCGATGGAAGCTAGCCCATAAGGCCGGTTTTCGTAACTTTGGCGACGCTCGTTCTTTACTACGTCCCGTTGAATATCAAAGCGCTGTTGGTCGAGAGCATCCAATAGAAAACCCATTCGATCAGATTCCAGCCAAAGTGCAAGCTCCAAGTAGTTGGATGGCAAATTTTCCCAGTAATTGGTGCGATCCGTCGTAGTAGACCCATTCAGAGTTGCTCCAACTTTCTGCAATGGATCGAAATGACTACTATTGTGATGCTTGGAACCTTCGAACATCAAATGCTCAAACAGATGAGCGTAACCAGTTTTACCAAGGGATTCATCTTTAGAACCAACGTGATACCAGATATTTACAGAAACAATCGGTAACTCATTATCTTGATGCAAGATAACATCAAGGCCATTACCTAAGGTAAACTTCTCGAAAGAGATATGTTGCATGCTCTCTCCTGATTGTGCTGAATTGGAAACGGCGCCTGTTATTAGTCGCCACATATCACTTGAAGGCAATCTGCCTACTTATTATATTCCACTTGGCCACCCAAATAAAGTTAACCTTCAGCCCTACCTAGAACTATCAACTACGTTTCATTGTAGCTAGTTTAGCCAACGATATACCCCTTCACAACATTAAATATACAAGCTATAATCCGACCGAGGCAGTAAACCATAGGTGTATACTGCCACCTATCGAACACCTAAAATGATGATAACGATCAAAGAAAGGGGCCTCAGATGACATATATCATCGCCGAGCCATGTGTAGACCTTAAGGATGGGGCATGCGTAGATGTCTGTCCCGTAGACTGCATCTACGGTCAGGACAACGATGAAGACAGACTTCTGTATATCTCACCAGATGAGTGTATAGACTGCGCAGCATGTGAGCCTGTCTGCCCGGTTTCAGCCATATTCACAGAAGAGGACACGCCTGAGGAGTGGAAGGCGTGGATTCCAATAAACTACGATTACTTCACCGACCCAGATGGCACACGTGCAAAGGTCGACCAGCTCAAGCCTAAGGGATAACCGTACAAAACCGTAAACAAATGAGGTTGTAAAGAGAGATGGGTCTGATATCAGACCCATCTCTCTTTGTATGCATGTTCGAAGTACCTCTCTTACGAAAACGCCCGGGTTATTTGAGTTGAATTATATTGGCTCTCGGACTTGCCCCATCTATATCTAGCAACCCCACGTGACCTAATTTGCTCATCTGATTTGGCAAGGTTGGACTCCCAGGATTAACTATCAAAACACCAAACCTATAGTCAATCCGAGCTTCATGGGTATCACCGCACACAACAACATCTACTGGCCCATCAAAGTACATATTCAGTAGCTCATCCATAGTACGCCATGGCACCTCTTCGGGTAACGGAAAGCCGTGTATAAGACCTACTTTCAACTGTTCGATTTCAAGTACTCTGGCATCCTTGACCCTTGGATCATCTGGTAGACCTGGACGATTTTTGTTAGACAGATGAGGTACATCACCATTGCCTCTAGCTCCGAATACTGGCGCTATCGCTTCGAGCCAATCCAGAACTTCGATCACATGAGTGTCTCCTGCATGAAGTATCAGATCTACTCCATCAAAAACGTCGAACACTTGCCTTGGTATGTCTGGACCAGCCTCTGGGATGTGCGTGTCTGATATCAATCCTATACGCATGATTAAATACCATTGTACTGTTACCTAGGACACGCAACAAGACTAGCAATAAAATCACGAGGCTGCATCAATTACCTTGCTCCAAGTCCTGACCCCATCTAAATCGACTATATATCAAGATCAGCATTAATGGAGAGTATCGTTCCTATTATCTGTATCTATCTCGTGAAGGCTGATAGCCAAATAAATTTGGCCACCCACCCATAAGTTAAGATTTGCCTTATGTTATAATCTTCATAGGTGAAATATCGCGGCAACATATTGCCAGGAGGTGGCACCATGTACGAAGGTATGCTAGCAGAGACAATACATCTCCCAGGTCATAATGGAGACGATATTGAGGGTTACCTTGCAAGACCTTTAGGTAGCGGACCGTATCCAGGGGTGATAGTTATACACCATATGCCCGGATGGGACGAGGCATCCAAGGAAATCACAAGAAAATTCGCCTTCCATGGCTATGTAGCGATATGCCCAAACCTTCACTACAGAGAAGCCCCGGGAAGTAGCAGCGATGACGCAGCCGCAGCTTCAAGGGCCGCTGGCGGGGTGCCAGACGACAGATGTATAGGCGACATCGAAGGATCAGCCAAGTATCTCAGATCCCTACCTTACTCAACTGGCAAAATTGGAGTCATAGGATACTGCTCCGGTGGGAGACAGGTGTACCTCGTAGCATGCAATATACCAAGCCTTGATGCCGCTGTGGATTGCTATGGCGGAAGAGTCGTCCAAGATCAACTGACATCAGCTGCTCCAGTAGCTCCCATAGATATGACGGCGAACTTGAACTGTCCAATACTGGGCCTATTCGGAGCAGATGATGCCAATCCAGACCCAGATCAAGTCGCAACAATCGAATCTGCACTTAAAACCCATGGCAAGACGTACGAGTTCCATACGTACCAAGAGACCGGGCACGGTTTCTTCTCGGTGGATAGGCCTAGTTACCGACAAGAAGCAGCCACAGACGGATGGGCGAAAATTTTCGAGTGGTACGGGAAATACCTTAGCTAATCCATAAAGCAGCCGCACCAGAATGAGAGATTCCTGTGTGTACTTACATAACAGAAAAAGCAAATATATCCGGTAATGGCAAGGGACACAGTGGATGGTTCGAGCTTAGCCACGCAAACATATACTACGATCACCCAGTGCACGCTGCGATGGATCATGCACTCATGATCGACTTTGTGAACGAAGCCAAAGGCCCATCTGCCAGAGTGGCTGTAGAACTGAGCCCAGAATCAGCTGATGGCCTCAGGAAAATATTCTCGCAGGCAGCACATGCTGACCTATCCGAGAAATTGCCTATAGTTGGTAGTGGTAAGGGCCCTAGGGGTTGGTTCTACCTAGACCTAGCAACCATGCACACTTTCGGGTCTTCAAAATCGAGTGCCGACAGGTCACTGGTTATTGAATTCCTAAATCAAAAAACTGATAACGCGGATTCGCTCTCTGTTGAAATTAACGCCCCAGGTGCTGGTGACATAGCGGAGAAAATCAAGGCTGCATTAGAAGCACCCCTATAGAGCATATTAACAGGCTTGATCGTGGCATTATTGCCTAACCTATCCAGTCTAAAAACAGAGATAATATATTGCAGCGTATAGCGTACAAAGGCATATGAACTCCCATGTCTGATAAATTAATCAAAGTATCCATATACACTGACGGCGCATGCCTAGGCAATCCTGGGCCTGGAGGCTGGGCCGCAATAATCTACAATGACACCATCAGGACAGAGATCGCTGGCCGCGATGACAGCACTACCAACAATCGCATGGAGATCTTAGCCGCGATCAAAGGGCTGGAGGCAGCTCCAGAAGCATTTGCTATCACTGTATATAGCGACAGTCAATATCTGGTGAACACTATGACGAAAAACTGGAAAAGGCAAAAGAACATAGATCTCTGGGATCAGCTTGATGCCCTGGTAAGCTCACGAGACGTAAGCTGGAAATGGGTAAAGGGCCACGCAGGACACCCTGATAACGAAGAGGCAGATAGGCTAGCTACTAATATGGCGCATTCCTCGCCTGAAGAAAAACATCTAACTCACTTAGACTCAAGTGGCCAAGCTCATATGGTCAACGTTGGCAACAAACTCGAAACTGCTAGAGAAGCAGTTGCCAAGGGATTTGTATCGATGCAACCTCAAACCTTGGATCTAGTCAAGCAAGGGGCAATGGATAAAGGTGATGTCATTTCTATAGCTCGGATTGCCGGGATAATGGCAGCAAAACAGACTTCAACTTTGATTCCATTATGCCACCCGTTGCCGCTAGATCAAGTAACCTTGGATATCAAGATTAATGAGATTGACAATCGAGTGGATTTAACGGCCACCTCGAAAACAACTGCCAAAACTGGAGTCGAGATGGAATCCTTAACTGCCGTTTCCATCGCAGCTTTGACAATATACGACATGTGTAAATCCGTAGACAAAGGAATGAGAATTGACGGGATCAGGCTGGTGCGTAAAACCGGAGGAAAGAGCGGAGATATACTGCTGGAATAGATATACGCCGGATCCGAGAATTTAGGTCTAGCATGATGGACTCGATAACAACAAACCAAATGGAAAGTCACCCAGCAAGGAACGTTTTATCGATTAACTAAATCCTCCATATACCGGCAGACTATAAATATGGCCGGAATCCAAGAAACCGTATGGAGTTGCGTTACTAGAAACCCTGTAATTGGAACCCAAGATGTTGGTTTTACTCACAAAGAAAACTATAACCCGGATAAGCAATTTTTACGGTAACCAACGCGGCTTCTTTCACATGTCCACGAATTATCAACCCTATCATTCTATCGAAAGGCTGCGCTAACGTGATTGTATTCAAAAACGCTACGATAGTAACGGTTGGACCAGGGGAAACCATATTGTACAACGCTGCCCTAGTAGTAGATGCCAACAGAATTACGGATATTGGTCCAACAGAGGAGGTTCTAGGACGCCTTGGCGACATCCATAATACCGCTGAGATCATTGATGGACACGGCAAAGCTATCCTGCCAGGACTCATAAATTGCCACGCTCACCTAACTGCTACTTTGAACCGCGGCATTACAGAAGATTTTGGGTTCCCTCCGGATCTTAACCTCCCTGTACAAGTACAAAGTCTACTTTCAGAAGAAGAAATAAATATCATGGCATTGCTGGGGGCACTGGAATGTATCAAATCTGGCAATTCTACCACTGTACAAAATGCTGGCGGTATAGCTACATACGCAAAAACATTGTCTAAAACAGGATTGAGGTGGGTTTTTGCTGAAAGTGGCCGAGACGCCGTAACACCGCAAGGATGGAGACCAGGTGAAGATGTCCATGAATTCTCTGACAAACTTTGCGACGATGCTCTAAAAAGAATCTCTGACCTTTTCACATCCTGGCATGATACCCATGATGGGTTAATAAGATGCTTTCCAGCCGCAGCTCTAGTGGAATCATCGTCTCCTGCGCTCCTAGAAGGGATAGTATCATTTGCTGAAAGTCACGACCTAGGATATACAATCCATTTAGCCCAAAGTCGCCTCGAAATAGAATCGATGAAGCGCCTGCGAGGAGTTAGGCCAACATTTTACCTATTTAGACATGGATTTCTCGGCCCAAGGCTGTTCGCTGCTCACTGTAGGTACGTAGATAAATCTGAAATTGCACTGCTCGGCAATTCGAAAACAATTGTTACTCACCAAAGCGCAATGGCCGGCAACCGAGGAGTAATACCTCCTATACCCGAGCTAAGGGCAGCCGGCTGCCCTATAGCCATGGGTACCGACAATAATACTCAGGACATGGTAGAAGCCATGCGAGTCGCGTTATTGACTGAGAGGATTAGTAGAGATGATGGAACTAACCCACAGCCTGAAGACATTTTAAGGGAAACCACAATGGGCGGCGCACTCGCAGTACGCCAGCAGGATCAAATAGGGTCTTTGGAAATCGGTAAAAAGGCGGATCTGTTTATAATTGACACTCGCAAACCACACCTAGTCCCAACTACTCGACTTGTATCGTCATTTATCCACAACGGACAGCCTGGAGATATAGAATCATTGATGGTAGACGGTAAATTCTTAATGCGCGACAAAAAGGTTCTGACTATAGACGAAGGGTATGTCGTAGCTGAGGCAGATCGTATTGGACTACGAGCATGGAACAAATTGCTTGATTTATATCCGTCAGCACGATTCCCGACTCGAATTGCTCCTTACCTAAGCCAAAGCCCTGATCAAAGCCATACTAATCCATAATTTGCGTACAGAAAAACAAATAGCCTGAATGAATACAGGATATCCGAAACGAGCCCAAGTTTTGCACCTAATAACATTGACCATGAAGTATGTATGTGATAACATGCACAAGGTTTGGGTGGGGCCGTGAAACGCGGCGCGCTTCTGGTCGTCGCCCAGCTTGTAGGAGTAGGGTGGTACCTAGCTTTCTGTATCATGGGGGGGCTTCTCGGTGGGCTTTGGCTGGACAGGAAGTTCGATACCGCTCCGGTCGCTACCTTGTCAGGAATTATCGTGGGCTCCGTAATGGCCTTGTACGGCGTTTACAAAATGCTGCTCCCACTACTAAGAAGATAAGGTAAGAGCACGAAAAAAGGCAAGAGGTAATAGCCACAAACTATGACAGCAAAAGCCAAACGAATTACGGCCATTGGACTGATAGTGGTGATAGCAATGGCCCTTGCAGGACTTGTAACTGGAGCGATAGGAGCCTCGCTCCTAGCGGGAGACAACGGAGATCCCAAAGCATTCCTGTCTTCACCTAACCCACACATACCACCACAGAAAATCTTCGTCGCAAGCACAGATTCGAAGAAGAGCGGCGACCATAGCAAGGATGCCCACAGCGACGACCATCACGGAGAAGAACATCACGGTGGTGGAATGGTTGAGGCCGGAGATGGATTTGTTGTTACAAACACTCTACTATCATCATGGGTAGTATCGCTTCTACTCTTAGGCCTTTTCTATAAGGCAACCAGGCGAATGACAATGGTACCAACAGGCTTGCAAAACCTCGTGGAAACTATCATCGAAGGCCTTGATGGATTTGTTAGAGGGGTAGCAGGACATGAGAACGCAAGGCGATTTCTCCCTTTGATAGCCACTATATTCCTGTTTGTTATGTTGAACGCATGGGTAGGACTGCTGCCGCTCTGGCCGAGCTTGGGTTTTCCAAAGGAAGTAGGTGAAGGCGGGATATTCTTCTCCGGCGACATGGACAGGCACATACTCCGCCCCGCAGGAACTGACTTAAACATGCCATTGGCAATAGCCCTAGTTTCATTCGTATTCGTGGAGTTCTGGGGATTCAAGATGCTGAAACTTGGCTATCTAGGGAAGTTTATACGGCTGGAAAACCTAAGGCGAGGTAACTTCCTACAAGTTCCAATAGATTTGTTCGTAGGGGCCTTAGAACTGCTTAGTGAATTCGTCAGAATTATTAGCTTTACGTTCCGGCTATTTGGTAATATGACAGCTGGAGAAATACTACTAATAGTGATAACATACCTTGTCCCGTTCGTTATGGTCCTACCATTCTATGGGCTAGAACTACTAGTTGGAATGGTGCAGGCACTCATATTCGCGGGTCTCACATTGGTATTCGTAGTAGTTGCGGTTACACCGCATTCAGAGGAGGAGCACTAGTATGGATGCAATTCTTGTAGTATGTGCAGTAGTTTCAGTAGGTTTGTTGGCAGCTATATTGGCTGGTGTCATGGCTGTCTACTCTAAGATAGAGTGAACATGTTGAATTTCAATAGCTAAAACCATTTGGCATAATTAAAGGAGGATTCATGGACGTAGAGGCAATAAAACTATTGGCAGCATCTCTGGCGATCGGATTGGGCGCACTTGGACCTGGTTTAGGTATAGGTATACTAGGTGCTGCAGCTATGAATGCTATAGGTAGAAACCCGGAAGCTAGAGGGGCAATTCTTACCAACATGATCTTGGCTATCGCATTCGCTGAGGCCATTGCTATTTATGCCCTTATCGTAGCCTTCTTGCTACTCTTCGTAGTGTAAAGATAGTGGTACTACCTTAGGGTAGATCCGCGGGAGGAATGTATGGCAGATCTAGGTTTTCATTTGCCTAGCTTGGTTGTATATCTGGCCAACTTCACAATATTGCTTGTCCTGCTGTACGCAGTAGGATACAAGCCCATTCTTCGAATGCTTGATCAACGCTCAGAGCGGATCAAGGAAAGCATAGAAGCAGTGCAACGCGCTGAAGAAAGGGCCTCTGAGCAACAAGCTGATCTCCAAGCTAAGCTTGAAGAAGGCAGGCGTGAAGGGCAGGCGGTATTGGCTCAAGCAAGAGATATGGCAGAAAAATACAAAGAAGAAGAACGTGAAAACGCCAAGAAGGAAGCCGAGGGGCTTCTGGCAAAAGCCAGGGCAGAAATACAGCGGGAGAGAGATGAAGCCATCAACGAAGTAAGAAGTCACTTCGCTGAATTGGCCATAACGGCGGCAGAACGCGTCATTGAAAGGTCAGTAGACGCCTCCGTTCATAAGGACATAATAGATAAAGTCCTAGAAGAGAGCCAAACCGTACGTGGTGGAAAAGCAGACTGACCAAAATGCAATGGCTTAAATGGCTTAAATGTCTACTAGCTTTTATCGCGAGGACATAGGTTGGTTAAATTGAAAGCTAGTGTCAGTTCTGCCAAGAATTTAGAAAGGGAATCATAGAGGACAATGGCAAGGAAGCCTTCAGCAAAACGCTATGCTACAGCCCTTTTCCAGATAGGCTTGGAAAAGGGGAAAACTGAGAACTTCGGAGGGGACTTACAGACCTTATCCGACGCTCTCTCAGATAATGAGTTCTCTGCGTATCTTGCGATGCCAAAGATAGCCATTGGACAAAAACTGAGCGTCGTTAAAGAAGGACTTTCAGGATTGGATAATGCCGTACACAACCTCGTAGGACTGCTGATAGCTAGAGGAGACACTGAAAGCATTCACATGATAGTTTCTGAATACTTCGACCTTCTTGACCAACAGCGTGGTATCGAAAAGGGAGTCGTACGGAGTGCTGTGCCACTTGATGATGCACAGCAGGAGCAGCTAGCGAGCCGCCTAGGTAGTTTAACCGGTAAGAAAATCGAACTCACAGCTTTAGTGGACGAATCCATAGTAGCAGGATTAGTCGCCAGGGTCGGTGATCTGATCCTTGATGGCAGTGTTAAGACCAGGCTTCAGGGCCTAAGAAAATCTTTGATTGAGAGTACCTAATAGGTTAACTCGCTAATCTTCTTGATGTAGGGGTAAGAATATGGCAACTCGTGGACAAGATATAACATCGGTAATCAAGCGGCAGATAGAGGAATTCGGAAGCGACGTAACAATGGTGGACGTTGGTACCGTCGTACAGGCTGGCGACGGCGTTGCAAGGGTTCAAGGCCTTAGCCGGGTTCGCTATACAGAGCTTGTAGAATTCCCGAACGAAGTAATTGGGCTTGCCTTGAACCTTGAAGAAGATAGTGTTGGCGTAGTTATCCTCGGTGACGACACACTAATTAAAGAGGGCGATGAAGTCCGATCCACAGGAAGGATAGCGGAAGTACCAGTTGGGCATGGACTCTTAGGCCGTGTTGTTGATGCTCTTGGCCGGCCAATCGATGGGAAAGGGCCAATCAAAACTGACAACACAAGACCCGTTGAAAGGGTTGCAGCTGACGTGGCGCACCGCAAATCTGTATCTGTACCTATGCAGACAGGTATAAAGTCAGTTGATGGAATGACTCCTATCGGCAGAGGGCAACGTCAGCTGATAATTGGAGATCGTTCCACAGGTAAATCCGCGATAGCGATTGATACGATCATTAACCAAAAAGGCGGAGACCTGATTTGTATCTACGTGGCCGTGGGACAGAAAGCTAGTAAGGTGGTCCAAACTGTTGGACTACTAGAGGCGCATGGAGCCATGGAACATACTATAGTTGTCGCAGCTAACTCGTCAGATCCTGCTGCACTACAATACATAGCTCCATTCGCTGGTACTGCAATGGGTGAAGAATTTATGGAGCAAGGCAAAGATGCGTTAATAATATACGACGACTTGTCCAAACATGCTTGGGCATATAGACAAATGTCACTCCTTCTGAGGAGACCACCTGGCAGAGAGGCTTATCCCGGAGACGTTTTCTACCTACACAGTAGGCTCCTTGAGAGATCCGCTAGGTTAGATGACGGGTCAGGCGGAGGATCTCTCACGGCTCTTCCAATAATTGAAACCCAGGCAGGAGATGTATCCGGATATATCCCTACTAACGTTATATCTATTACGGATGGTCAAATATACCTGGAAGCCGACTTGTTCAACTCTGGAATCAGGCCTGCAGTGAACGTCGGGTTGTCCGTATCTCGAGTTGGTGGTGCAGCACAAGCCAGGGCAGTGCGACAAGTAGCAGGCAGGCTTAGGCTAGACCTAGCACAGTACAGAGAACTGGTGACGTTTGCCCAGTTTGGGACGTCGGATCTTGATGCCGCTACTATAGCTCAGTTAGACAGAGGAAGAGTTGTAACCGAAGTATTGAAGCAGCTGCAATATGAGCCTATGAGTATAGGGAAACAAGTTTCCATAATGTACGCAGTAACCAACGGATATCTCGACAATGTGCCTCAAGATAAGATTCGAGATTTCGAAATTGCATTCCATAGGTACATGGAAACATCACACTCGGAAGTTATCAACGCGATAATTGAGAAAAAGGAATTAGACGATGATCTCAGCGCATCGCTGATCTCTGCAATAGAGGAATTTAAAAAGACAGGTGTTTATTAAGAGGATAGGTTTTTAACCACCATATTTGGCGAAATCTAGAAGAGTAAATGCATGGCTAATATACGCGAGATCAGAAATAGAATAAGAAGTGTACAGAACACTGCCAAAGTAACTAGGGCTATGGAAATGATAGCAGCCTCAAAAATGCGCAGGTCGCAGCAGAGGCTGATTTCTGGAAGACCATATTCGGACACAATAACTGAGATTATTGGACACATAACCGCTCAGTCCTCAGACGGAGGCGGCGACACTCATCCGCTTATGATAACCAGAGATGCCAAAAAGATTCGGGTTGTACATGTAACTCCAGACAGAGGACTTTGCGGCGGTCTAGTCGGAAACCTTAACAGAAGCCTATCCAGATTTATTGGAACTCAGGGCTTGCCAGTGGACTCTGTAGTTATCGGAAGAAAGGGCAGAGACTTCGCATCACGCTCTAATATAGAAATAAGATCTTCATTCACAGATATTGGGGATACTCCATCTTTGTCAGACACTAAAGAAATCGCTGACATCATTATCAGTGACTATGAAAATGGAGAGGTGGATGAGGTATACATATCTTATAGCAAGTTCATATCTACAGTTGTCCAGCAGCCTACAATCAAGAAAATTCTGCCAGTTGAGGCAGCTGATATTGAACCTAATAGCAAGGGTGGGTATATATACGAACCCAATCCAGCAGAAATACTAGATTCGTTGCTACCAAAATTTGTTCAGGTCCAGATCTACCACTCTATTCTGGAGTCTATAGGCAGCGAGCACTCAGCACGTATGGTCGCTATGAGCAGTGCCACCGACAGTGCAAAAGAAATGATCCAAGGGCTGATACTCTTGATGAACAAAGTAAGACAGGCATCTATAACAACGGAACTTCTTGACATAGTAGGGGGAGTAGCTGCCCTGGAAGGGTAGGTATTTACCTAGATCCGAGAGGAGAGTAGAGATTATGGCGCAAGGAACTAAGGGTTCAATAGTCCAAATAATTGGTACAGTCGTCGACGTGGAATTTCCACCTGACAATCTTCCTGCCGTGTACAACGCATTGGAACTGGACAACTCAGGAGAGCAACTGGTTCTAGAAGTGGAACAGCACATAGGCAATAACTGGGTAAGGTGTTTGGCTATGGGGCCTACTGAAGGTTTGACTAGGGGAGTGGAAGTAGTGGACACAGGAGCGCCGATATCGGTCCCTGTAGGACCAAAGTCACTGGGAAGACTGTTCAACGTCACAGGGAATCCATTAGATGGACTAGGAGAAGTGGAATCTGAAGAGAGATGGCCAATCCACCGGGCTCCACCATCATTTGACGATCAAGAGACTGAAGCAACTATGCTGGAAACAGGCATAAAGGTTATAGACCTAATTGCTCCGTTTACTAGAGGTGGTAAAATTGGAGCGTATGGTGGTGCTGGTGTAGGGAAGACAGTTATCATTCAGGAACTAATTAGGAATATCGCGACAGAGCACGAAGGATACTCAGTCTTCGCAGGGGTTGGAGAGCGTTCTAGGGAAGGCAATGACCTATGGCATGAAATGCAGGAGTCTGGAGTTCTAGACAGTACAGTTCTAGTCTTCGGGCAAATGAATGAGCCACCTGGTGTTCGCCTTAGAATAGCGTTGACAGGACTCACAATGGGTGAATATTTCAGAGACCAAGAAGGTCAGGACGTCCTCCTATTCATTGACAATATATATAGGTACATCCTAGCAGGTATGGAAGTATCAGCGCTGCTAGGAAGAATGCCGTCCGCAGTGGGTTATCAACCTACACTGGGCACAGAAATGGGCGCTCTTGAAGAACGGATTACCACTACCAAGAAAGGGTCTATCACCTCTCTCCCAGCTATCTACGTGCCGGCTGACGACTATACCGACCCAGGTATTGTCACGACATTCGGTCACCTTGACGCATCCATATCCTTGGATAGAGCTCTTACTGAACAAGGGCTATACCCCGCAGTAGATCCTCTTTCTTCGAACTCAAGAATACTTGATCCTAACGTGGTTGGAGATGAGCACTACAGGGTCGCTAGGGGAGTACAGCAAGTTCTACAAAGATACAAAGATCTACAGGACATAATAGCAATTCTGGGTATGGAAGAACTCTCTGAAGAAGATAAATTAACCGTATCTAGAGCAAGGAAAATACAGAGATTCTTAACACAGCCGTTCTTCGTGGCTGAAGTGTTCACTGGAAGAACCGGCAGGTATGTATCTATTGCTGATACAGTCAAGGGATTCGGCGAGATACTTGATGGCAAACACGATGAGCTACCAGAACAGGCATTCTACATGGTTGGTAGCATAGAAGAAGCTGTGGAGGCCGGAGCAAAGATGGCCGAAGCAGCCAGTTAGTATGATCTTACAATTGACACACAGCATAGTTATGTTGACAACTATCGTCTCACACAGCAGGTAAAGAGATATGGCAGAAATGAAAGTCGTAATCATCACCGGAGAGAAAGAGATATACTCCGACACCGCGGATGCGTTAGTAGCACCGGGATCGGAGGGCGACCTAGGAATACTGCCTCATCATGCAGCCTTAATCACCTCACTTAGGTCAGGGGAAATCATGATAAGGAAAGATGGTGAGGAAACCTCACTAGCAGTAAGCGGTGGCTTCATGGAAATTATGGATAACACGGTCACCATACTTGCAGATGCCGCAGAGCAATCCGAAGAAACCAGCTAGTCCTGCAAGCGACAGGATCCATAAATAATCCTTTGGGAAGCTAATCCGATTACCTTCCCGAGTGGACCGGCAGCACAGTTGTAGTAATACCCTCAGGTGGATTACAGATTAAGCCTGGGCAGACCACCTCAAGCGGCCTCCTGTACATCAGTTGATACGCCACAGGTGCCAGAAAATTATCTAAGTACCTAACAACAATCACTCGGATATACGGTGAACACGATTTACTGGTAACGCCTCAGATCCAAGTCTGAGATAATATGTCATGGACTGAAGTGCCAGTACAGGATCTATATTGCGAACCTGTATGTCATCCGGGACCTGGGCCCCGATGGGTGCGTAGTTCAAAATACCCTGTACCCCAGAAGATACTAGCTGGTCTATTACTGACTGTGCATCAACCGCTGGGACTGCAACTATAGCGATCACGACATCAAGCTTTTGAATAGTCTGTTCCATATTCGAGATTGGCTGTACAACCAATCTCCCGATAGTGGCTCCAACATCTGCTGACCGCTCCATATCGAACGCAGCAACTATATTGAAGCCTTCCGGGGTAAATCCAGGGTAGCTAATTATTGCCCGCCCTAAGCGACCCACGCCCACCAGGCAGGTGTTCCATGCTTTTTCCAATCCAAGAACCTGGCGTAATTCGCGAAGAAGATACTCTACAGGATATCCCCTACCTTGTTTGCCGTATCTCCCAAAGTAGCTAAGATCTTTCCGGATTTGCGCAGGTGTCATTTGTAAGTAAGAGCCAAGCTGCTGAGAGCTCACTACTCTAACCTGCCGCTTCAACAAATCTCCCAAAGCACGAACATACTGAGGAAGCCTTAGAACTACCACCTTTGGAACCTGATCTGCGACCGGCTTCTCAGACATATACCCACCTTCGATGCTGGTACATATGCATTTAGCAGGAGCCATTAATGTCGAAAACCCTACTCAGGCTGTTGTATATTCGACAGATTTAGCTGTATCCCACCATACCCTCTGAGGCCAGTCTATATTTGGATTTGAAGTTAGTCAACAACTTGTGAAAATATCAACTAGCTTGATTAATGAACAATTGAGGAGTGATTAATAATCACTTTAGCCATCTAGATCCGTTGAGATTATAAACCTTTTGAAACAACAAGAACTTATGGAAACGCTATTATGCCTTTGCGGAACCTAGCGTGGACTGATCGTATTACCTTTTCAACCCAACTTCCAGATCAATATCCGCCCGCAATCTCGAAACCCACACCGGGCTCCCTGTGACATATTCATAGCCTCAGGCAGCAGTAGAAGGGAACCCTCCTTTGGTAGATAGGGCTATATTAATAGTGTATAGAACATGTTTTACAAGGCTCCATGCCCTTGAAATATTTGACATTTGATCCCCTCTAAATTCGGTGTATATATGCCGTGTGTATACCAGAAACGACCACACCTCAGCTACTGGCCAGATCGTCTTATTCTGGTTTGTTTAGCCAGTAATCCGTTTGGCTTCTTCCACAATTTTATGGGACATGTGAGATGGAACTTGAAAGTATATCGCACTATCGGGACTATACAACTCTATTCTAGACAATGGTTTGATCAGATGCAATGCCGAACTATCAGAGCAACAATTAAGTTTCAGACGTCACTATAGTTTTGACCCAGTGTAATCTCGGTGATAGACTTATACAGGATTGGCAGGCAGGCTGGGTGATCGCCCATGCCAAAGCGTGGGAGGAAAGTCCGAGCTCCATTGGGCAAGATGCTGGCTAACAGCCAGGCGGGGAGACCCGACGGAAAGTGCCACAGAAATTAAACCGCCCGCATGAGCTATCCTATAGCTTCATGCGCGGTAAGGGTGAAACGGCGAGGTAAGAGCTCACCGCCCTGATGGTGACATCAGGGGCACGGTAAACCCCATCCGGAGCAAGGCCTAATAGGGGGATTTAGGAGCCCAAACTGTCCCCGGGTTGGCCGCTAGAGACCTCGAGCAATCGTGGTCCAAGATAGATGATCACCAATCCTGCCTTAGAGCAGGATCACAAGACTCGGCTTACAGGCCTGCCTGCCAGCCATAGCTGTGTCAATGGATAGCACTGGTCAACGTGCCTCTCTAAAAGATCTTCTATCTGCCAAAACAAGCTGGACAACATAATATGCTGCCTTCAGACCTAAGCGCGAAGACGATATCTGATGCGATTAACACCTCTCTCCTCGGTGGACAGGTGATCTATTCACGGTCAGTACCTTCAACAATGGATGTGGCTCTGGAAGCCGCTATGAACGGAGCGAGCGAAGGCACATTGGTTATCGCTGAGGAACAAACTCTTGGCCGAGGCAGGTTCCAGCGCACATGGATTTCCCCGCACGGTCTAAATCTATACTTGTCATTGGTGTTAAACCCATCCCTAAATGAGATACCACAAATTGGGATGATGGCATCACTCGGCATCGTCAAAACTATCTCTAAGCTAGCTCCAAATATCGGTAACCTTGCTATAAAATGGCCTAATGACGTAATAGTAGGAGGCAGGAAGATTGCCGGCGTATTAATAGACAACACATTATCCGAATATGATAAGCCAGCGATATCAATATTAGGTATTGGTTTAAATGTGAACCTAAACACGAGGTCTATACCAGACATAAAAAACTCTGCCACTAGCCTTCTAGAAGAACTAGGACACTCTACATCACGACTGCAAGCTTTGATCACAATGCTATACGAAATAGAACAATTGTACTTGGAGATTAAAGCCGGTGAGTCCATTAGAGAGAAATGGGCCTATTCAATTGACACCATCGGGCGATGGATACAAGTTTCCTGGCAGGAAAAAAGATATGAAGGCGTTGCCCTAGATGTAGACGAGGACGGTAGCCTCATCATTGAAGGACCCGATGGCTCGAAAACTATTCTTCCGGCTGGTGAAGTAACTCTTAGGCTTTGACTACTAGTTCAGAATGGAAGTGTAGTACCTACGCCTTCTTGCTTAGCTCGATTATAAATATGAGTTGCCGCCGCGACATCCTCCAGCGCTATGCCTTGGCTCTCAAATAAGGTTATATCATCTGGATCAGATCTACCGCTAACCTGTCCACTTACCACTCGCCCAAGTTCTACTACTCGGTCCCACTCCAATAATCCTAATCCTGCAGGTATCGCAAGGTCAGCACATTCTATTTTTGCCTGTTCCTTGGAGTCTACTACTATGAGTGATGAGCGTGTGACAGCTTCATCATCCAACTCTCTCCTATTCATGGAATTTGCTCCTGCGGCGTTTATGTGCATCCCAGGTTCTAGCCATTCGCCTAGTAGGACAGGGCTAAGTGTTCGCACATTCGTGATTGCTATTACAATATCTACGCCTCTAACAGCTTCATTTGCAGAAGACACGGACTCTACACTAACCCCTAGCATAGCACTCATATCGATACAAAATTTATCCCGATTTTCTTGAGTTCTACTGAACGCCTTAATCTGAGTTATCTGGCGCACAGAACAAACAGCTGTTAACTGAGTTATGGCCTGATTACCAGTGCCGATAACACCTACAGACTTCGCATCTTTCCTAGCCATTACCTCTGTCGCCAAGCCACTAGCAGCACCAGTCCGAATCTGTCCCAAAGCAGCAGCCTCCATTACGGCCAGAAGGCTACGTGGTTCGCTACCGAAAAGTAAAACTAACGGCCTGCCAGCGCCTTGTGTTTTAAATCCAGATACACCTTGATCACCAAGAACAGCTACCATCATAGTAATGCCTGCAGCTCCAGACTCTATCCGCTTCCTTGGAGAATTTATTCCAGTCCCACTCGACTGCTGCAAAAATGCCGGTTCAAGGGCTCGTATAGCCTCCTCAATCGGAAGTAGGCTGCGAACTTCCGCTTCTGACAAGAATATTGCCATTACACCTTCCCTTATTCCTCAGATTTTTGGTATTAAGAAAAACTTAACTTTCCCGCACATCAAGCGACCTATCTCTAACAGAGAAATCGACAGTTCAGCGATTGCAAAGACCCGTAACAAGGCTGGGCAATCCTAACAGGGATCAAGCAATTTCACAAGAAATCAACCATAAAAAACCGATTCAACCACCTCAAGCAGATTGGCAAGTTGAATACAGATCCATTATCAATTGCTTGTAGCTTCATTACTGAGAAGGATATACTAGAAGCAATGTTCACACCACTCTCATAAGCGGGAGGACAATCCCAAGAATGAACTTATACGGCTCAACCAACCCTAACCAATTAAAAGTGGATCCAGAAAAACCCTGGAGGGGAAACCCGTGTTCGGTGCCAAAATCAGGATATTTTTAAGGCCAGGGCTAGGACTCAAACGCTGGCTCGTTATGTTAGCGTTAGGTCTTGTTTTGTTCAGCATTGGAGTGGGATTCTTAATGGAGAGTCCGGTTAGCCCCAAGATTCTGCCAATACTACGATACATTACATTAGAAAACTTCTCCCCGGTTACGAGGGGTTTAGTTTTCATTACAGTTGGAGTGATCATTAATGCATACCCGGCATTTAAATCGATACAATGGCTCATAGCGGCGGCAAGGCAGAAAGACAGGAACTTAGATATACTGACCGCAATGGACAGAAAACGCAGATTAGGTCAAGGTCTAAACATTGTAGCTATCGGTGGAGGAACTGGACTATCCACCGTTCTCAGAGGACTTAAGCACGCCACCAGTAATATAACAGCAATAGTCACTATCGCTGATGATGGAGGCAGCTCAGGCCGACTCGGAACTGATTTGCAAATGCCTCCTCCTGGAGATGCACGGAACTGCCTCGTGGCTCTATCAGGATCAGAACCATTATTAGAGGAATTATTCAATTACAGATTTGACGAGCGTTCTTCTCTTCAGGGTCATAGCCTAGGAAACCTCATTCTTGCTGCTTTATACGACATGCGTGGAGGATTTCACGAATCCTTAGAGGCTGCTGGAAGCCTTTTGGCTTTACAAGGTAGAGTGATCCCAGTTTCTGAGGAAGAAAAGATGGTCCTTAAAGGAGAAACTATTGACGGAACCCTTTTACAAGGAGAATCTGAAGTGGGCCATGCTCCGGCCCCAATCAAGAAGGTGTGGATTGAGCCGATTACATCACAAGCCAGTGAGACCGCAATCTCGGCAATCGATAAAGCTGACCTCATAGTGATAGGTCCCGGAAGCTTGTATACAAGTATAATACCCAACTTTCTAGTCGGAGGTATCAAAGAAGCGCTATCAAAATCGAATGTCGCAAAAGTGTTCATATGCAATGTTTCGACACAAGATCACGAGACGGATGGGTATGGGGTAAAAGAGCATCTACAAGCATTCTCTGAACACTCAGGGGTCTCTCCAAGCCACATTTTAGTCAACAATAACGTGCGTGATTCGCCAATCGATTCCAGACAGACTGTAATCGCACCAGTCTCACAAATAAGCTACTTCAACGGAACAATAATTGACGCAGACCTACTAGATTTAAACCTCCCAAACCGTCATGATCCAGAAAAGCTTGCAGCGGCACTTCTGACAATCTGGGCTCATTCAAGAATTGGTTAACGGTTATAATCAAAATGCTTTGCTCAAGTTGGCCTAAGTGAAAACCTGACACCCTATTGGCGTTTCTAATAGCTTATTCAACACAAATCTAGTCAGAAATATGCAATCATAACTGGAAAAAGACATGCAAGATAGCGCCAACTCGCAAGATCATATAACTCATCTGCAACGACTCACACTGTTAATAGTTATGGTATCCGGACATGCTCTAAAGCACATTTTTAATTCAGCGCTCTTCGTAATGATACCTGAGATAAAAGCAGGTCTGGGCCTCACAAACACACAGATTGGTATCTTCTCAACATTCCGTGGCATAGCAGGAGGGCTAGCCAACATTCCTGCCGGCTATCTAGGAGATAAGTTAGTGTCATATCGCGGGGTAATACTTGGAACCTCCATAATTACTCTATCTATATTCGCTCTCGCCCTTGGGTCTGCTACAACATTCTGGTTGGCTGTAATAGCAGCATCTCTATACAGCATATCAATTACGTTCTGGCACCCATCAGCAATTTCCTCACTATCTAGAGAGTTTGTATCAAAGAGAGGATTCGCAATTTCATTGCACGGAACTGGAGGAAGTGTGGGGGAGACCCTAGGGCCAATTATAGTTGGGCTTCTAATTGGAATAATCGGCTGGCGGGCGGTATTACAAGGAAGTGTTCTGCCTGGAGTGATTTTCGGAGTAACCATATGGGCTATACTCCGCACTATCCCCTCCAGAAATCATGAAACTACGGGCAACTACGCATACTGGGAATCTATACTCGGATTGCTCAAAAACAGAAGGATGCTCCTCGTGCTTGTGTTTGCCGCAGGATTTACTGGTGGGCAGAGTACTATACTAACGTTTCTGCCAGTCTATCTAGATGAACAGCTCGGAGCAACCAGTATTACAATTGGGTTATACCTGTCTATGGCACAAGTGGGAGGCATAGTTTCACAACCGTTGATGGGTTACGCGTCAGACCGACTCGGACGTAAAGCTATACTCAGCCCAAGCCTTGCGGCATTAGGGTTATCTTTTATAGGACTTGGTGTGATGCCTGCCGGTTGGATGCTTGCACTAAATATACTCTTCATGGGCGCTTTTTTGTTCCCACTCATGGCGATACTCCTAGCGTCTGCGATGGATCTAGTAGACCCAGGAGCTCAGGCTACTACGGTTTCCCTAGTCTTTGGAGCATCTACAGTAGTATCAGCACTAGCACCGTCATTAGCTGGATTGATTTCGGACGCTACAGGTATTGAATGGGCCTTCCTATTCGGAGCCACAATAACTCTTGCGGCCTCCTTACTTTCGTTTATAACTAACTGGACCGTCCAGCCAAAAGGCCCCTTATTGGCGCAGATTCCAGGCAGGTAAGTCCCGTATTTCTCATAAATGCTCGCCTCATGAAATGAAGCTAACTAAAATTGATATAGTCCGCCCAAACGGTATAAACGTTAACCGGAAGTATGACTAGATCATACAATATAAAGGCGTGGTGGAGACGGGGGAGAGTCGAACTCCCCGTCCAAAGAGATCCCCAGCAGAACGTACTACAGGCTTATCCAGCATACTTTATCTTGCCCTAGAGCCCCTTACTGGCGCAGGTTCCACTAGGACCAGCCGAAACATCTTAGGTCTCCTTTATCGGCTTGACAGGAGACAGCGCCCCGAGTTAATGGCGCCTATGCCCGCACCTTCGGGGAACGGTGGGGCTAGACGTGGCAGCCTTAGTTAGGCAGCCAGGGCAAGTTTATTTTTGCCAGTTACTTTCTTGCCGCCGTATTAACGAGGTTGACGGCACCTCGGCCTGCAGTCCAACAAGGTCACCCCCTGTCGAAACCACGCGTCCCCGTGGAAGGATTATATCATGATAGAGATAACGCCTATAACTACCCTCTAGCGGCCTTGCTAACAGTTCTCCCTATTTCTCGATCAATTTCCCGGTCTATTATAACTTTGCGCTTATCATAAAGCCGGCGGCCTTTGGCCAATCCTAATTCTATTTTTGCCACATGGCCCCGGATATAAAGCCGCAACGGAATTAAAGTTAAACCCTTTTGTCCAGTTTCGCTACCAAGATGTAGAATCTGCCTATGATGAAGCAGAAGCTTCCTCGGGCGCGCCGGGTCGTGGTTATAAATGTTTCCCTGATCATACTGAGCAATATGTGAGTTATACAGCCAAACTTCGCCTTTATCTATTCGAGCAAACGAATACTGGAGGTTTGCTCTACCAGCGCGTATAGACTTAATCTCAGTTCCTGTGAGCACCAATCCAGCTTCGATAGTATCGAGGATTTCGTAGTCCCGAAAAGCTCTTCGGTTTGAAACAATAGTTCTGTATGCGCTCTTTACTTTTGAACTTATCTTTGCAGCCATTTCAAAATTCCAAACAGTATGTTGATCACCAGTATCTATCCTAATCTTCAAGGCTAAGTACGTAAGATACCGCAGTATCCAACTGTAGATCACGGCCTTCTACGAAGACTGGAGGAACCTCAAAGTCAGGGTTCAATCCCTTACCTTCTATAAGATGTCCATGTGGAGAGTACCAACGACGTATCGTAAAGTATAGCCCTGTGCCATCACTCAGTTGTGTCGGCTGATTCACGCTACCTTTACCATAAGTCCTGGTTCCTATTAAGACAGCCCTGTTATGGTCTTGTAACGCAGCAGCTAGAACCTCGCTGCCACTAGCACTAAGGTAATTGACTAGTACTACCAGGGGAACATCTGTCGCTAAACCACCTGGTTCCACCTTATAATCTATTCTATCACCATCACCATCTTGGGAATAAAGTACCAGGCCTTCGTCTATAAATTCACTAGCCACTGCCACAGTGGATGAAAGTAGTCCACCAGGGTTATCCCTGAGGTCCAATATAATTCCAGGACCTCCACTTTCCTTGATATCATTTAAGGCATCCTGCAAGTCTTTATGGGTGGTCTCTGTAAAGCTAAATATCCTAATGTATGCTGTGGAATTTCCAAGAAATTTCCAGTTAACACTATCGAGTGGAATAACGTCCCTAACTATATTGATTAACACCGGCTCATTTTCGCCTTGGTGAAGGATCAATAACTTAACAGATGATTCTTTTGGTCCTCTAATTCTTAAAACCGCTTGCATAACGCTCCAGCCTGCAGTGCTAGCACCGTCAACCTCCAAAATGATATCGCCAGATCTAATACCAGCCCTCTCGGCAGGGGAATCTTCTAAAGGTTCTGTTATCACGATTCTTCCATCTTCAGCAGTTACACGAGCACCTATTCCTTCGAATTCCCCTTGGAAGCTGTCCATATACAGCTTCCACTCATCAGCGCCTAAGAAACCAGAATAAGGATCGTCCAGAACATCCAACATTCCATCGATTGCTGCCTTGTTAAGCTCTTCGGCTCCTGGCTCATCTAGGATATCGCTCCCCTGATTATCCAGATCCAACATAGCTTCAATCGCTGCGTTCCCCATTCGGTTGGCATCGAGGTCTTCTTTGCCAACGAACTGCTCAGAGAGGTTATTCCAAACCTCGACGATCGGATTCTGGTCAGGGTCAGGAGTTGCTTCGGCCAAGTCAGACCAAACATCCACTGCAGCACTAATACCAGGTGGGGGAGTGGGAGTCTGACTTATTAGCGATTGGCAAGCTGTGACCGAAAAAGCTAAGGCCAACAAAACCGCTAGCCACATTTCGCCTCTAACACACATGAGCAATAATTTGATTGGTTTCATAGTTTCGTAAATAACACACCAAGTTACTTTAGAGCAGGACCCTGATGATACAGGATACATCAACGGAGATGATGTGCCTATAGGGTTTCCGATCTATGGCATTGTGCCATTTTTCACTTGATAAACACCCTTCGCTATGCTATATTTGCCCCAACTCTCAGAGGTAAGGAGCTGGCCGGTGTTCGAGGACTACTTCCGCCAGTACGGGCTCATCGCGATATTCACAGCGTTGGCAGTGATTCTGCCAGGCACACTTCTCGTTGTTTCATGGCTGTTCTCATTCATACGCGTACGCCCAGCCAAGCCAGACCCAGTTAAAGTTAGTCCTTATGAGTGCGGCATGGAACTCATAGGTGAGAGATGGCCTAGGTTCAACCCGCGTTACTACATGTTCGCAATACTATTCGTAGTGTTCGACGTGGAAACTGTCTTCATATATCCGTGGGCTGTATACTTCAAACAGCTCGGGCTCTTCGCCTTGATAGAAATGCTTGTCTTTATACTTATCCTTGTCGTAGGCTGGGCCTACGCATGGAAAAACAAAGCCCTCGAGTGGAGGTAGGTAATATGAGCTTAACCGACCCAGGTGGCAATAATCTGGCAACTCACGAAGAGTCATCTCTCATGATACCCCTACACGATACAACCTGGGGCGAGGACCGAGACGAAGGAGCTGTGGTTAACGATATGAAGGCCACTCGCCTTGAGTCCTTCGCCAAGGATGCAATCCAGGTAGCACCGGATTTTGACCGGAACGTAGTAATTACTTCAGTTGATTACCTGCTGAACTGGAGCCGTAAATCGTCCATATTCCCAATGACATTCGGGCTTGCGTGCTGTGCTTTCGAGATGATAGCAAGCGCCATGTCCAAATTCGATATATCGCGGTTTGGCATGGAGGCTATGCGCGCATCCCCTAGACAGGCTGATCTGATGATAGTAGCAGGAACAGTCACCTGGAAAATGGCGCCTGTGTTGCGCCGTCTCTACGACCAAATGCCCGAACCAAAGTGGGTAATATCTATGGGAGTTTGTGCCACAAGTGGGGGGCCCTACTACCAAGGGTATAGTGTGGTACCTGGGGTCAATCGGATAGTGCCTGTAGACGTATACGTGCCTGGTTGCCCCCCAAGGCCAGACGCCCTTCTATACGGTATTATGCAGCTACACGATAAAATCAGAACATATAGCCTATCCGGCAAGGCGGCTGGTGCATAGATGACCTTAGCAATCTCAGGAGAAGAGCTTGCAAAACGCAT
>CAZNIG010000004.1:0-46046 GCA_964573055.1 uncultured Dehalococcoidia bacterium | reverse complement strand
CTCTGCAGCTTTGAGCGGTGACGCTCTAGCTGGCTATATGAAGTATTACTCATCAGTGTCGCCTGGCTTCCATTTTCTCGATGTGGGCATTCCTATTGGGCCAGGAACGCCATATGGTGGGGTATCAGGAGAAATTGACCAGAAAATTGTTTTCCATGAGGGCTACCCTTCCTTCCCATCAGCCCATCTCTTGGTTATGAACCCCGCTCAGCGAGAAGCGAAAAAAGGGCCGGTCTGGTGGCATGAGGGTTCAGCTGAGTGGATGGCGTATGTTGGAATGTTCTCAGCGTTGGAAAAGCGTAATTTAGACCTTGTAACTACGGAGCTGGGTATCGAATCTAAATTTTCTTTCCAAAATGAAATGAAGATAAAGATGGATCAAGGTAAGGAGAATATGGAGCAGAATTGCCCAGGTCAGGGCATCAAAGATCTCAGTTTCAGCAATCAATGTTACTCGCAAGGAAATGCAGTCTATTATAGTCTTGGTGCATGGGCCGTTGCCTACCTACATGACAAGAAAGGTTCAGACTTTAGCACGGAATTTTATGGGCAACTTGAAGAATTGGGGTGGGAAGGCGCATTTGTGGCGACCTTTGGAATCTCATCTGAAGCATTCCTTGTTGAGTTCGATGAGTTTCTCGAATTAAGTTGGTCTGAGCAAAAAGCAATTCTTCCTGATTACAAGTAAGGAACCCACGTCAAATGGCCAATAAATAGTTGGAATCCTAAGTTGTAACTGATAAAGGATAATAAACTGCGCAGTTAATGTAGTATATCGTTATGAAGGTATATCGCCGCTGGATGAATAAGAGGCCGATGTACAACAACACGGTGCGTGGGCTCATTTGGGATGCCACTTGGACACTGACCAAGGCCTTTTTGCCTGTGTCTGTTTCCATAATCGTATTGATGATCTGGCTATTTGTGACTTAACCTCAGGACCCGTCTATCTGGGTTTTGTTCTGTGTATCCTGATGATAAAATGCTCCTATGGAGTGTCCAAAATGCAAAGGTCTAAATTCGTTGGATACACTGTACGGTTACGTAGGGTTTCAGAAGTTCTGTACTTCCTGTGGAGCATCCATCAAAGAGCCATCAGAGAAAGAGTCGCTTGAGCAAGAATCACCTGAGCAAGACCCCTTTGACTTAAGTACGTGGGGAGGGCGGGTTAAATTAGCTGGAGCGCTCGTAGTCCTAGCTGCGTTTTTCATAATCGTTGTTGGAATACTTTGGAATGCAATCAGTTCTTGGGGATGGATTTGGGGAATTGTAGCAGGAATAATATTCATTCTCTTACTCATATTGTTGAGGTCAGTTCCTTAGGTACAACTCTTTTATAGGATATGATGCCTGCATATTTTGAGGTAAATTGTAATATACACCTGTCAGGTTAATCACTGGCCATGGTGACTAGCATTATTAGGGGTATGTTTTGGTTTCCATATAGCTTTACTGGAGGGCTGGTTACTATTATCTCAAGCGCTAATGTTATCCTTATAAATATCATGGGTATTTTACGGTTGTCTTTGAAAACGCATTTATTAAGAAATAGCAGTCTATTAATTTTGGGATCTGTGATCTTTCTGACTTCTTGCGGTCCTACAGAAGTTTCAGTTGATGTAGAGGAAGTACATGTGGAAGCTGAACTGAACACCTCGATCACTATGCCTGAATCTAGTCAGTTGACCGGTCCACAAGGTGGTTTAGCGACTCCATTTGCAATACCGACGCCGGTAGGGTTAGAAGGCATGACTGAAGCTTTGGAGAGTGTTTCGGTTGTTTCGGAACAACTGCAGGAAACTGCAGAACAATTTGGTACAATAATGGGCTCTTTGAATGATCCGACGCCTTTGCCAGAAATTGGGCCCGACTATTTAGGCGGTGTAATTGAACTTAATCATCTGCTGTTAATAGGATTTATTGTCAATGAGGAAACGACATCGAAGTGGAACCATGCTGGCTTAAAAAATAGTTATATTGGAGCCGTCAACTTCGGTGGGGTAGATCGGTCTTTTGAAGTGCTTATTTTCGATAGTGCTATAGCTGATATGTCATTTGCCGCTGAGGTAACCGCTGATATGTTACTCAACAATGGTTATGGTCAGAGTATTGATTTTCATGAAAATATCGCTGTGAGTTGTAAAACCCGGGAGATTTGTCAGGATTTGTTCAACTCGTTAGATGAGAAACGTAGATTTTTGCAGGGTAAATAAGAAATCAATATAGGGATTACAACCAATAGATGGAGTAAAGATTTCCATTACAGGACTGGAAGTTTTGAAGATGTGGCAGGACGGTTTTGCGAGTGGGAATTCTGACGGGTTATCCGAAATTATCACAGATGATTTTAAATTTGTCGGACAAACAACTCGTACTAATAATCCCCAAGAAACATTGGATTGGTTATCGAGTGCGGCGGGTATTCAAATGAGTGATCCAGAGGTTTTGTATGAAAACCCCGAAATATTGGTTTGTCTACATACTATATAAAGAGGTAGACCTTACAACGATAAAGGGAGAGTAATGGCTTTTGCACGCGAAGAGGGTGACAAACTCTCCTATTGGACAGTTGTAAGAGGAGATATTCCAAATTAGATAGAAACCTGGCCAGAGTATGGGTGATCAAAATCATGAGGTAATTATTGGGTAATGTCATATTCACGTAGGCATGCCCTCAGTCCACTCAGATGATTGTATGACACTTTCTTTCATATCGAAGTGTTAAGAAGGGCCAGGCTGATGGAACTCAACCTGACCCTTGAAATTGCATTTAGCTAAGGAAGAAAAACAAGGCTGACACAATCGCAATGCCCACTGCCCCGAGGTTCAGGGCCTCTGTTTTACCACTCAGTGCCTTGATTACGACATAGGCGATAAATCCGATAGCTATGCCATAAGCAATGGAGTAGGTTAAAGGCATGACTATCGCAGCGAGAACTGCAGGTGCATATTCCGTCACGTCATCCCAATCTATATCCTTCAGGTTGCGGAGGAAATAGGTGGCAATGAAAATCAGGGCAGGAGCGGTTGCAAAGGCTGGCACTGACTGTGCCAATGGGGCAAAGACTAGACACGCTGCGAACAGCGCTGCTACGGTTACCGCTGTCAAACCCGTGCGACCACCTTCCTTGACTCCAGCACCACTTTCTATATAAGAGGTAGTATTTGACGTGCCAGCCAATGCGCCAACAACTGTGGCAGACGAATCAGCGAGTAATGCCCGGTCAATGTCTTCGACCTCACCGTCGTCATTTATTCTGCCTGTCAGATTGGCCACAGAGGTTAGTGTACCTGCCGTATCAAGAAAGTCTACGAACAAGAATGCAAAGGCTACACCAATAAATCCTGCTGTCGCCAGCAAGGAGAAATCTAGCTGAAATGCATGTTCCGGACTTGGCACAGAGCCTACCACACCACTCAATGATGCATCGCCCGCGCCGGTTATCCAGGCAATAACAGAGACCGCCAGAATTCCGATGATGATCGATCCTGGTATGCCACGTTTGTCTAGCACGGACATGATAATGAAACCAAGACCAGTCAGAAGAACTGGCCAGGAGGCAACATCACCAAGTCCTACCAATGTTGCCGGATTGTCGACGACAACCCCGGCGTTTTGGAATCCGATGATTGCCAGAAACAGACCGATACCCGCACCGACACCCAACTTCATGCTCTTTGGTATTGAGTTGATGATATATTTGCGTGCCGGAGTAACCGATAGTATTACGAAAACAATACCGGCAACCAGTACAGCTGCTAGCGCCTGCTGGTAGCTGTAGCCATCGGTGAAGATCACGGTGAAGGTGAAATAGGCGTTAAGGCCCATGCCGGGAGCCAACGCTATTGGCCAATTTGCCCAGAGGCCCATTATTAACGTGCCAACCACTGATGCAATGATTGTTGCAGTAAAGACCGCACCGAATTCCATTCCTGTTCCCTCGGTGCTCAGAACGGCCGGGTTGACAACCGTGATGTAAGCCATGGTCAGAAAGGTAGCAAAACCAGCAGTAATCTCAGTCCGAACTGATGTACCTGCCTGCTTCAAACGAAACAGATTCTCTATCATCATTCGCTCCTTACAGTTCCCAGTTCACCCAATTCTATGAGTGTATATCAAGACCATACCACATTTTGCAGTCCAATCATATCATAAAACAATATATTGTATAAAAGGTAAAGCTATAATCTATAGAATAACAGCGATAAGGCCATTCAGATATTGAACAAAGCAGCACATTTGTGGAAGTACTTTGCGTTCCTATAAGGCGCGCTTCCATCGGGATAATACCTGTATAGTGCTGTACGGTACGTTGCAAGGGTATTTAGATTATTAATTAACGGAACAAAATCAGGTCCGTTGCAGGTTTCGTAACTCCAGGGACGCGTTTCATATTCAAGTGTCTGGTATCTGCAAGAATCAGCCGATGTAATTCCGGGAAGGCATATTCAATATTTGAGCGTACACCGTAGGGTTGCCTAAATCTCTTCTGTTACCCTTCCACCTGAGTCTACTACACCCTCAAGTGAGTATATGGCTCGCAACTCTCGATATTGCTGGTTGTAGTCCAAACCGTATCCCACCAGGAATTGGTCTGGCACCTCAAATCCTACATATTCGACAGTGACAGGAGTAAGTCTACGAGCTGGCTTGTCTAGGAGAGAACATATGCTTACTGTAGCTGCCCCTTCGTCCACGAAATATTTTCGTATAAATTGAGCTGTTAGCCCTGTATCCACAATATCCTCGACGACCAAAACATTCTTACCGACCACGGGTGTTCGAACTCCATGGTGGAGGCGAACATCGCCTGAGGATTTCAAAGCTGAATCGTAGCTGGATAGCCGAATGAAGTCGACTTGAATTGGCAAATTCATGCGGCGAATCAAGTCGGAAAGGAAAATAAACGATCCATTTAAAGCTCCCACTACCAGAAGCGGTTGGTCTTGATAGTCAACCTGGATTTGTCGAGCTAGGCGCTCAACACATTCTTGTATCTTGGATTCGCTAATGGCAAGTTTTAGAGTAGTCACGTAGCTTGGTCACCTGATAAATTCAATCTCACTGAACCGTAGCATCAGTTACTATTGCGGTCAACTACCCAAATATCACTCAGCGTTGGCTCTGGTGATGATTCAAATTTAGGAAATGGTGGTAATCGCGATTCAATGTTTTTCATATAGAGAGTCTACCACTGACTCAAGTATCGTTACACTTTACGAACCCCATCGTCATTGATATACCTTGATGGTAATATCCATCCTATGAAAGCTGTTGGATGTTTAGCGATCATAGGGATCGTGTTTGTACTGGTTATTGGCGTAGTGTCTGCGCTCGAAGCCATATTTTGTTTGTTTGGGTGTTAGTTGCTATTAACTTTTTCGTCGGATCGTATATCCGTTTTCGATCTTTTCAAATCCAACTTTTGGGTAGTATTCCATCGCGTTGGGTGCAGATAGGAGAATTAGGGATACTTTCTCGCCTATTTCCCGTTTAACTTGTTCAATCATCTCCTTACCAATACCTTGCTTCTGGTACGCAATATCAACAGCAAGATCCGATAAATAACAACAATAACTAAAATCGGTTAATGATCTACAAATCCCAACAAGTTTGTCTCCGTCCCAGGCAGTTACGATTAGATTTGCGTTATCAAACATTGTTTTAATGCGGTAAAGATCATCTGTGGGTCTATTTATGGTTGATGAGTCGAAAACACGAATAACATCATGCACGCTCAGCTCGACATTTTTCAGATAGGAAATCATACGTGTTCTTCAGGTGATCACTCGTTCAATTATGGTACTGTCGTCATCATAATGAGCGCTATCTTCCATCTATTTAATCCACTTATAAGTAATATTAGCAAGTTGTTCTTTTTTGGTTGCCCAAGGGTTATCTTCGAAGGTGGTAAATCGACGTTCCACGACAGTAAACCCATGTAGTTCCAGGAAATTTTGAGCCCCTTTATTCAATTCGAGGGTATTTGCATAAAGGAATTCATCTCTTTCTTTTGCCTTATTAATAAATATAGAGCCTAAACCTTTTCTTTGATATTCGGCATGGATAAATAGGTCTCTAACGTAATTTGGTTCTTTTGCCATGAAGCCAACAATGACATTTTGGTTTTCTTACAAGGCCACACTTATGGTAGCGGGATCGTATGTTCGAAGTTGCTCAAGATGTTCTTTGACTATTTCTTCTCTGGTATCTTCTTCTATACCTATGGCTTTATGAAGAGACTTGCGCCATAACTGAAGTATCTCGACCTCGTACTCTTTCTTAAAATCAATAAAGACGATTTGTTCTCTCATACCTATTAAGCCATCTTTGGGCCTAGAATAGTGGTGGGCGATAGTGGACTCGAACCACTGACCCCTTGCGTGTAAAGCAAGTGCTCTAACCATCTGAGCTAATCGCCCGGATTTACCGATCTTATGGCGCGCTTGGTGGGACTTGAACCCACGGCCTCAGCCTTCGCAGGGCTGCGCTCTATCCAAACTGAGCTACAAGCGCGTATTTGTTTGTCCCAACTCGTTGTCCAAGTCTACGTCTAAACCATATAGAATGCGAGGTAGAAGTGCTCACAGTAACGGTATGTTCAAGGCAGAGTAAGACTCTACCATCTTACTCTGGTATTACTATTGCTATCAAGCCGGTCATGGAAGAGCGATTAGGATGCACTTGGCCAATTTGCGATTATTCATGCTCATTAATGCTGAATAAACTCACAAGACAAACCCTGTAGGAAGCTATTCCAGCTAATTGGATTAGTTGTTTAGGAAATTCGTAATTACCTTAGCCAATTCTTCAGGCTGCTCATATCCGATGTCGTGTCCAGAGTCTCTGACCCAGTGTGAACTGCTGTTTTTCAACTGGGCTAGGGTTTCGGCGACGCTGGATTGGCGGCGCTGTAAGTATTCGGCGTTTCTGGTTTTGGGGTGTCCCTCCGCTGCAACCAAAAGGCTCGGGCACTCTACACGCTCCATGAGTTTCTGGGTCGGGTCGGACCACATGGCCCATAGCATTTGCTGTTGGTTCGACAAATTCAACCTTTCATGGACGGTACCGTCGGTATCACTCCTGACCATAGTCATGACTATATGCTCTAGTTGATGATTCCAGCAATGTGAAAATTGCTGTTGTAGTGCACCAAGGTAGCGCTCTTTAGGACCATATATATCCCGCGGGCTGAGTCTGGATTTGTATTCCTCCCAAGTCATGGTACTAGACCTTGCGCCTGCGCTGAACCCTCCGTCTATCATAACTAGTGCTGTTATTCTTTCAGGGTGCAAAGCAGCTAGGCTTAGAGCTACGCTGGCCCCCCAAGAATGCCCAATGACAGCGGCGCGGGAAATACCAAGCTGATCTAATGCTCCTACGACATCTTTTGCTAAAGTAGGCCAATCGTAGCCTGAATCAGGTTGGTCAGTTTTGCCGTGTGCCCGCTGGTCTAAAGCAATGACTCGGAATGACTTAGCTAAATGTGGGGCCGCTAGGTCGTACCAATGGCAGGATGAAGCTGCACCGTGTAATGCTATCAGGGGATGGTTACCCTCGCCCCAGTCTATGTAATGCATATTAAGCCCGTCTACATTGAGCCATCTGCCTTCTGGTTCTATAATGTTGCTCTGGTTCATGGCGTGAACATAATATCACGGCCGGTATAAAGTGTGCTTGTTGTTATTGTAAGCAGCACTCGTAGTCTCAATCTTTGTGGCGGATAGCTGTTATCTTGTGGACACAGAGAATCACATGATGGTTGGGAATGCAAGAGCATATATCTCTCAGGAGGGTAAAGTGACCAAAAACGAAGTAATTCAGCAGATTGATGGCGAGTGGCAGCAATTGATGTCCACAGCTAAGAATTTTGAGGAAGAGTCACTGACTCTGGCTGGTGCAGTTGGCCATTGGAGTGTCAAGGAAACTCTAACCCATATAGCGATTTGGGATGAAGAGATAGTAAGAAGTATAAAACTATATCAGGACACTGGAGAGGAAATGGACTATGGAACTCCAGAAGCTGGTGATAAACTGAATGAACTGCAACTCGAAGATAAGAAGGCATTAAACTTGGATGAAGTTTGGCGTTTTCTTGAGGAGGGACATGAGATTTTGTTGTCCTATCTTCGTACGTTACCTGAGCACGCGTTCACAGACAATACATTCACGATCAATACCATATCTAATAATTCGTATATTCACTACCGTGAGCATAGTGAGGATTTACGAAACTTTAAAGGGTGACCTCTCATGCTGTCCATTCCTAAAACAGACAAGGCCAGAGCGAGCCAAATGGTTAAGTGGTATGCCATGCGAATGGGATTTGACCTGGTTGGGATCACTTCGGCAGACCCATTTGAGGCTGAAGAAAAAGTTGCGATGGACAGATTGAATGAAGGTCTTATGGATGGGTTGCCTTGGTTCCATGAAGGGCGTATCAGGCGTGGTACACGGCCTCAAGAAATGCTGCCTGGTGCACGGTCCATAATATCTTTGGCTATGAGCTACCTTCCAGAAGATATTCCTGATAAGCCTAAATCCCCTGCAGGTAGAGTCGCCAAGTACGCCATGGGAAAGGACTATCACGGAGTAATGGAGAAGCGCCTGAAGACCTTTGTGAAAGGCCTATCTGAGCACATTGGTAGTGATATTAAAGCAAAAGTATATGTGGATACAGGTCCGATGTTGGACAGGGCAGTGGCAGAAAGATCTGGTATAGGATGGTATGGGAAAAACACGAACATACTCACTAGCACTCATGGGTCATGGGTGTTTCTAGGTCAAGTGATAACTGATTTGGATCTGGATACAGATGAGCAGTCAAAGAAAACGTGTGGTAACTGTACTCTGTGCATAGATCTGTGCCCAACCGGAGCGATAGTTTCTCCGTACGTGTTGGATAACAAACGATGTATTTCATATTTGACTATCGAGTGCCGTGGTCCGATCCCTAGGGAATTGAGGCCGCTAATGGGGGACTGGGTTTTTGGCTGCGATATCTGCCAAGATGTCTGCCCGGTCAATCGTAAGGCGGCATCTACTTCAGAACCCGCGTTTCAGATTGGTGAGCACGGGTTTTCTTCGCTTGATCTGATTCCATTGTTAAGAATAACTGATAACGAATTCCTGGAGAAATTTACTGGAACTCCGATTAGACGGGCCAAAAGGATAGGCCTAGTAAGAAATGTATGTATTGCATTAGGTAATATGGGTGATATGGCTGCAGTGCCTGCCCTTTTGGATGTTCTATTCAATGCTGAACCGCTGATTCGCGGACATTCGGCTTGGGCATTAGGTAGGATTGGAGGCGAAGAGGCCGAGATTGGTCTCAAGCGGGCCCTTGCATCGGAAGATGATATATGGGCCGCTGAGGAGCTTCAACTAGCCATAGACCAGCTGTGTTAACAAGTTTAGAAACTACGCCTTAGAAAGGTCTGCTGTGGTATCTAACTTGAGGTTATTCGGGGAGTAATTTTAACAGGCTTTCGAAGGCATTGTATCCAGCGTTTGACACCACAGAGAATGTGATCTTCTCCACGGACGTTGGCCCTGCTAGGTGAGCCGCAGCGATTGTCACCATTATTTGAGCCGCTTTCTCTATTGGGAAACCGCGGTTGCCGGAGCCTATTGCAGGTAGAGCAACTGTCCTTAATCCCATTGAATTGGCTCGAGCAAGGGAATCTCTGGTGGTTATAGCCACTATTTCATCCATGGTTTGTGGTTCGCCCGAGAATTGTCCTCCCGTTATCGCATGGAAGATATGGGTAGCCTTGAGATCGCCAGCGGTGGTTACAGCAATATCTCCCACGAACACTGGTTCCTGCGCCGACAATTCATCTTGGATTATAGACCCGCCTCTTTGGACTATTTCTCCTGATAATGCATTGTGTTGCAGGTTTAGCCATGTACCTGTTGTGCTAACTATTGCGTCAACACCCATCTCTAACATGTCATCAGTTGATAGTACTAAAAGGCCGTGTGCTCCACCGATGTCCTTTGGTACTTGCCTTACTAAATCTGCCAGTTCTCCACGTTTTTCAGAGATAGCGCTCGCGTATTCTGATGATTTGCCAAGTTGATCCGATATCCAGTACCCGAGTTTTTCATGGAGGTCCGAGGCATTCTCGGCTAACAATGCACCTGCTTCAGGATATAGCACCAACTCCTTAGGGTCTCCTGCATTTTTGTAAAGCTGCTGTGCTAGATCTACCGGATTGCGCGTATCTTTCTCTCCATGAACTATCAATAACGGCTTCGGCGATATCTTGGTGATATATTTTTGTTGGTCCGGCCCATCCTCGATTTCCCGAGAACTTATGGCGATTAAGCCCTTTACAAGCGGGTCTATTGACGCCACGCATGTTGCAACCGAGGAACCCAATCCATTGCCACCCAAAATAACTGACTCGGCTCCAGTACCTCTTAAGAACGACAGCCACGCCAAGGTATCCAACACACATTCGTTAAAGGATTCCTGATCGCGGTAGCCCATGCGCAACGAACTTATACCAGCCGCCTGAAGGTCACAGGCCAGTTCGGCATAGACGCCCCTGGCAGGTCCGTTAAAGTTCAGGCCTCCTCCAGGCACCCATAAAACCACTCCAGTATTGCCGGGGGATACGCTGAGCATTCCTTGAGCTACCCCTCGGTTGGTTAGCAGCATTACTTCATGGACGTTGTTGGCTATCGATTTTCCTCTCACTTGGTAGATTTCCATCAGAGGACCCTGTTCCTCGTTTGTGGCATCGACTATCTTATCGAATCCTTCATTCTCCTGATCATCGGTCGGGACGGGAATGCTTAAGTTTTCGAGCTTGAATTCGGTAGGAATGGGTTCTTGCATGAAGGCAACCTCCTGAGCGGGAATAGGTCTTTGGGACTCGGTACTTTCACCGCAATTATAAGATTATAACAGGAATATCAGCATAACGGTTTCTTTTGAGGCCAAGTACTTGTCTATTTGAGATGCCGAACGAATTATTACAGGGCATTTGGTTTTTGATAATTTGCTGGCCGAATATTGGCGATGTATCTCAAAATCCCCTGTAACCTAGGGCCGTCCTAATGGCTGAAACATGATATACTCAGCCTAGTCTGAGGTTAATTCGTTAATTCACTGAATCTTATTTAAATAGAACTTAACTCCATAGTTATCAGGAGGGTAAAGAAAATGGAACTCCTACGAAGTCTTTTGTTCGTTCCAGGCAACAGTAGAAAGATGCTGGAAAAGGCGGTTTCGTTTACAGCTGACGCACTGGTGCCTGATATGGAGGACTCAGTTCCAATTGCAGAAAAGGGAGCTGCTAGAGATGAAATATCTGACATGCTACCAGTCTTAGCACAGGCGGGCCATAGGTGTGTGGTACGAGTCAATGCTCTTGATACCGGGCTTTTAGAGGCGGACATGGAAGCAGCGATAACCCCATATACGTTTGGTATTAACGTGGGCAAAGTAGATACTACATGGCATGTTAAAGAAGTGGAAAAAATCGTTAGTGCGATTGAGAAAAGGAAAGGCCTTGAGAATGGCCAAATAAAATTAGTTTTGTTTATAGAGTCAGCACTAGCGGTCGTAAATGCTTACGAGATATGCGCCTCGTCTGATCGCATAATTGCAGCAGCTTTGGGAGCCGAAGACTTCACCGTGGATATGGGTACTGAGCGAACGGAGGAAGGCTCGGAGGTTTTGATGCCGCGGGCCATGGTGGCGATGGCCGCCAGAGCTGCGGAGATAGTACCGCTGGATATCGTGTACACTAATTTTAGAGATGAAGAGGGGCTAAGGCGAGATACCCAACTTGGGAAGAGTCTGGGTTATAAAGGGAAATTCGCCATACACCCTGCGCAAGTGGATCCGATTAACGAGCTGCTTAGTCCCCTTCCTGATGAAATAGAATATGCCAGGAAAGTGGTTCAGGCATTTGAGGAGGCTGAAGCCAATGGGAGGGGATGTACTTCATTAGACGGAAAGATGATCGATGTTCCAATAGTAAAAAGGGCCCGTAGTTTGCTGGCGGCGGTTGAAGCAGGTAGTCGGGTAGACAACTAGGAAATTTGGTGCGGTGTGAAAGATAAGATCATCCTAAATGGGATGGTGTTCTACGGCTATCACGGCGTTAACGCAAACGAAAAGCAATTTGGTCAGACGTTTGTTGTTGACATCGAACTCCAAACAGTGCTGGATAGGCCAGCAAAATCTGATGACCTAAATGACACAGTGGACTACTCGAAAGTATACGCGCGGGTGAAAGCTGTTGTGGAGGGCCCAAGTAGTAACTTGCTAGAGAAAGTAGCAGTGGAAATAGCCAATAATATACTACAGGGATTCCCGGTTGATGGAATAATGGTTCGAATAAGTAAACCTCAGGTTAGCATGGGTGGTGGAGTTCTGGCTGGGGCAGCAGTGGAAATACATCGCGGGCAAATAGGTTAGGTTAACTACCTTTAAGGGTAATGCCTCATGATCCCTTGTGGTTTCCGGTTTTAATTGCTTGGAGCGAGTGGCTGCTATGTTTAATTTCTCGACCGGGATGCGTCCGCTGGAATTATTGATGAGTTTAATATGATATCTAATACACGAATTGGTGAACTGATATCGGTGCCTTACGCATCAATAATACTAAGCCTTCTATTAATTATAATTACTACGGCTTGTGGTACTGATCCGGTTGCTACTGAATCCAATAGCGTGTTGGATGGCAATGGAAATAAGTCCACAGAAATAGTAGTAGTTATGGGATCTACAGATTTAGTGGTAGGCAGTAATAGGTTAGTATTCGCATTGCTAGATAACGAGGGCGGGTTTGTAAAGCGGGAATCCGTAAATGTATTTTTCCATCATATTATAGAGGCTGAGCCAGTTTTAAAGATGGACGGCACGGCTTCGTTTCGAGAATGGCCGGATAATAGAGGCATATACGTGATTGAATCCTACTTCGATAGAGCGGGGCAATGGATTCTTCAGGCTAGTCTAGAAATGGCTGGAGATGCAGTTAAAGGATCGACTGTATTCGAAGTAAGTAGTGTTAGTAAGGCTCCTTCAGTTGGCAGTAAAGCTCCACTTAGTCTGAACAAAACTCACAATACCGTTGGTAGTATGGAGGAACTGACTACTGATCCATTGCCAGATCTTGATCTGTACTCTTTGACCATTGCCCAGGCTTTGGATTCTGGTAAACCATTGGTCGTGGTTTTTGCCACGCCCGGTTTTTGTCGGTCAGTTACGTGTGGTCCGCAAGTTGAGGTTATTAAGCATCTGAAGAGTGTCTATGGTAATTTGGTGAACTTTATTCACATTGAAGTCTTCGACAACCCACCTGAAATGCATGTAGACATTAACAGCGCACGGTTTTCTAACGCGATGATCGAATGGAACTTGGTTAGTGAACCCTTTACCTTTGTTGTGGGTAAAGATGGGATAATACTGGGGAAATTCGAGGGGTTTGTTGGTAAAGATGAATTAGATTTGTCCATAAAGGCAGCAATTTGACGGACAGGGGATAGGGCTTACATTTATACCTGACAATTAGCAGGCGTCGGCGATCGGCAATTATCACACTACCACGAGGATAACTGGCAGGTCCTATAAACTGAGTGAAGTTTACATGCTATTACCTTGACCTTTCTCTCTACTTAGTATGCTATCCTATTCGTCTGGGCTGATTTTAAGTAGTTGGGGTCCTACGACCACATAAACTTGCGGAATAGGGGATACCAACAATACAATAGGGCGGATAATCTTAGTTTGAGGGATACTTATGCGCGTTATATTTCTGGAAGATATACCTAATGTTGCTAGAACTGGGGACGTGAAGGAAGTTAAGACTGGATACGCCAGAAATTACCTTCTCCCAAAGAAGCTAGCGGTCCTCGCTACAAGTCGAGAGATGGAGAGACTCGAGTCAATAAAACAGGCCGGGCTTATTCGTTTGTCTAAGGAACTAGATGGAGCAGAGGCACTAAAGCAGAGGATGGAGGAGTCTCCTCTGACTCTTCAGGTAAGGGCTGGCCCTAACGGGAAATTGTATGGTGCTGTTACTAATGCTTTAGTTGCCGAGGAGTTGGCAAAGCAACTGGAAGTCGAGATTGATCGTAGGGATGTGGTTTTGGACGAAGGCATTCAGGAATTGGGCAGCTTCGAGGTAACTGTTAAACTTCACTCTCAAATCACGGCAACTGTAGCTCTTCTGGTAGAGCAGATTCAGGAGTAGTGTGTACGTAGAGCAACTTCCCCCTCACGATGAGAGAGCTGAAGAATCGGTGCTGGGGTCCTTGCTCATAGAAGGGGATTCTATCCTAAGGATAGCTACGATCCTTAAACCAGATGATTTCTACCGAGAACGCAATCGTTGGTGCTATGAGGCATGCCTGTCGCTTTGGGATAGTAACGAAGCAATTAACCCGGTAACAGTAGGGCATCGCCTTGCAGTAACCGATAGGCTGGAAGAGGTCGGTGGGCCGGCATATCTGGGACACCTTGTGAGTTCTGTACCTACGTCTGCTCATGTCGAGCACTATGCTCGTATAGTCAGCCGTACCCATACCCTTCGGCGTCTTATAGGGGCCGCGGGGGACATTGCTTCTCTTGGATACGAAGGTGGTGGAGATGTAGATCTGGCGTTAACTCAGGCTGAGGACTTGCTATTTCGGATTCGTACCGGTCAGGAAACCAGGGATTTCGTTGCGATAAGAGACGTACTTGATCAATATCTCGAAGAAAGTGCTAGGTTGGAAAGTCCGGTTGGCCAAGGCCAAGTAGCAATTCCCACTGCGTTTGTTGATCTCGATCAGTTACTTGGAGGCTTTCAGAGATCCGATATGATAGTTTTGGCATCAGGGCCGAGTGTGGGGAAGAGTACTTTGGCTCTCAATATTGCAAGGCATGCAGCCGCACAAGGAGCTGCTGTGGCAATATTCAGCTTGGAAATGGGTCGAGAACAAATAGGGCATCGCTTACTTTCCAGTGAGGCTGATGTGGACTTGGTGCAGGTAAGAAGGCATCTTCAGAGTGATATACAGGAGCAGCGTATAGTAAATGCAGCTGGAACACTTTCTGAATTGCCTATATACATAGACGATACTCCGTTACAAGGTATTGTAGAAATCCGAGCTAAGGCTAGGCGTCTCCATATGGAGAGAAAACTTGATCTGGCTATAGTGGATTACCTTCAACTTATTCAGGGGCCTGGACGGCGGGAGAACAGGGTGCAAGAGATTGGCGAGGTTACACGTTCATTGAAAGGGATAGCTCGTGATCTTAATATACCATTGTTGGCTCTATCTCAGTTGAGCCGGGCGGTAGAAATGCGACCTTCTCATAGGCCGCAACTTTCGGATCTTCGGGAGAGTGGAAGTATAGAGCAAGATGCGGATGTGGTCATGTTCATACACCGGGAAGATCAGCGTATCAGTGAGGAAGACTGGGATAGGCAATATCCAGATAGGGAATACCCGAAAAATTTGGCGGATTTGATTGTAGCTAAGCATAGACATGGCCCGCTCGGTACGATCAACCTCAGGTTTAATGGGGCACTCTCCAGGTTTGAGGATAATCCTACAGCCTGGGAAGCAAGATGAGCTCGTTTCAGGGTTTTCTGGACGGGACTCGCTACACTCAAGTTCCGAACTTGCTTCTTGGAACGTTATTAGAAAAGATAGAGGATATTTGTATTCTGAAATGTGTTTTCCGAGTTTTATGGCTACATTCTCAAAAGACAGGTTTCCCGAAATTCCTAGGTTATGAAGATATCAGTAATGACACCACTATTCGGGCCGTGATGTCTGCAGATATTGATAAGGGGGGTCGGAGCCTGTATGACGTATTGGACGAGATCGTTTCGATGAATATCCTTATAGGAATTAATATACATATGGACCAGGGGCCTGAAGAGATATATATGCCCAACACACAGGAGGGCAGGCGAGCGGTTCACTATTTTAAGAGTCAAGGCTTATATATGGAACACCCTGAACGTGCCAGGGATTTGCAATCAGAAACAGTTCCAAAGCCAAATATTTTCTCACTTTACGAAGATAACATTGGGATAATTGGACATATAGTGGCGGAAGAGTTGAAGGAGGCTGAAACGCAATATCCTTCTACTTGGATTGATGCAGCTTTTCGTGAGGCAGTGTTAAACAACAAACGTAGCTGGCGTTATGTAGAGGCCATACTGAAAGGTTGGTCGCGGGAAGGAAAGGGAAGAAGTAATGGAGAGCCTGAAAGATATTCTAAAAGGCCTGACTCCAGAGAGTGGATCAAAAGATATGGTCTACCAAGACCCTCAGAATAGCCAAGATCACGATAGGTCCGATCCAGAGTGTTCTATTTGCGGGGATTTTGGATGGGTCCGTATGGATGTACCACTTGGGCATCCCTCGTTTGGAAGGGCTCACCCCTGCGTTTGTCAAAAGCGTGACAATGATCCCTCTCGTATCGCGCGTCTTCAGCGGTATAGTAATCTTGGTTCGTTGACACGGTTGACGTTTGAGAATACTAAAGTCAACGGTAGAAGTGATGACCCTGTGCGGCAAGATTTGTTCAACAAATGCTATAAGGAAGCTATAGCGTTTGCTGATGATCCTAATGGATGGTTAGTTTTGACTGGTCCCAGTGGTAGTGGTAAGACTCATCTGGCCGCGGCTGTTGCTAACCGTGTGGTGGAAAGAGGGTGCCCAGTCTTTTTTATATTTGTGCCTGATCTCTTGGATCACCTTAGATCGACTTTCTCTCCGTCAAGCGATGAATCATATGACCAACTGTTTGAGCAAGTCCGTTCTGCTCCATTCCTAATTCTCGATGACCTTGGCGGACATAGTAGTACGCCTTGGGCCCAAGAGAAACTGCATCAGATAGTAAACCAGCGCTATAGCAGTCGCATGCCTACTGTTTTTACTATAGGCGTGGGTATAGACGAGTTGGACCAAAGATGGCAGACGCGGCTTGATGATGAGAGTCTATCTACTGTGTGCGAAACGGGACATTTTGGAAAAGGGCGGTCACTTGGGACTGTTGGATCTTTGGAGCCACAACTTCTGCATAGGATGACCTTCGATACATATGATGTACGTGGCAATAGAGCTAGCCAAAACCAAATGGAGAGTCTTGGTGCCGCCTTAGCCATGTCGCAAAGTTTCGCTCAATCTCCTGAAGGGTGGATTGTGTTGCTTGGCCCGACAGGTTCTGGGAAAACGCACCTTGCCTATTCGATTGCGAGTCATTGTATTCAGGAAGGGAAAGCGGGTCTTTATTATAAGGTTGCTGATCTGTTTGATTATCTTAGAGATACCTTTAATCCTGACAGCACTGTGACCTATGATAGGCTATTTCAGGAGGTTAGGACTAGCCCTTTGTTGATCCTCGAGGATTTTGGCACCCATCATCCAACTCCTTGGGCGAAGGAAAAGTTGTATCAAATACTGGTACATAGACATGACGCTAGGCTACCTACCGTGATATCTATGGCTGAGCTAGACGAGGACAAGAGATCAGATCCTCTGATATCGAGATTGCTAGATGTTACTATAGTTTCGATTGTCCCAATAGATGCACCAGACTTCCGGTACCAAGGAAGGGTTAGGGGGGAGTCTTGAGTGATTTAAAATATTGCTGGCAATGTTATGAATGAATCCAAAATCCAGGAACCTCATACAGAGTGTGTGTTTTGCGAGATAATCGCAGGGCGCTCTCCTGCCACAGTGGAATATGAAGATGAGGAACTGATCGTTATACGTAACCAACTTAGGTGGGTTCCGCTAATGCTTCTGGTGATACCTAAGAAGCATATGTCTCAAAACGAAATGTGGGAGAGTCAAACGATAGTTAATGTGGCCCGGGTAGGGGTGGAGATGGGATCTGCTTATAGTCCAAACGGCTATAGGTTACTATCAAATTTTGGCCGCCAAGCGATGCAGAGTCAAAGTCACGCCCATCTGCATGTCTTAGGTGGGCGTAGCTTAGGGGCATACGTTTAACTAACATATACCTAAAACCTGACGGGTGTGGCCAAAGTTAACATTTGTCAGGACTGTTACGGATATCGTAACGAAGGGCTGGTGGCGCATACGGGGTTCGAACCCGTGATCTCCGCCTTGAGAGGGCGGCGTCCTTGTCCACTAGACGAATGCGCCACGGTAACATCACACCCCAAAGGGCAACCGTCAGGCTATCACAAGGATAGTGCCATAGGCAAGTATCTGAGCTTATTCATTAAAGGTTTTAATAATCTCTACTAGACCTCGCTCGATCTCGCCCCTTAGGGAAATTATCGTGTTTTAAGTGACTTCAATTGGAGTCAATTGGAGGCGTGCGGCATTTCCATGATTTCTGATTTAGTTAGTTAAGCCATGAAAAGCGCAACCGGCCACTTATATCCTGCGGAAAAATCTGCGGTGGCGAAGCGGTGTAGCGATTAAGAGCATATGGGCAGAGCAATAATACGAAAGCCGTAGACGAGCTCCTTTGACAGCCCTAATAGCCTATGTTAGCGTTGCTCGAAGCGACAATTTGTATCGTCGTTTTTGGTAGTATAAGAGCTAAGAAAGGAGTCCATGGAATGAGCTTGGATAAAGCGTTAAGGCTAAGGCCAATAATGGCAGTCTTGGCAGCGGTCATGATGGTGGCTGCTCTTGCTTGCGCTGGTGGTGCGGATCCGACCGCTACCAGTGCGCCGACTGCGACATCGCCTGCGCCAACAGCTACTGCAGCTGATACGGGGACTGGGTCCACCGATGCTACAGCAGTTCCTGTTGAGACGGCTGATGTACCTTCCACTTGGATGGAGAGGTATGTTCAGGGCGAAGGTTACAAAGCCGAGTGGGGTGAGCCTCAATCGGGTGGAATCTTCAAGTACGGCGCATCGCACGACGGTTATCGGTTTGCTCCCGGTACGGGGCATGGTTACCGTGGTGACGAGGTGATGACAATTCAGAACGCACTCTTCCGCAGTAACCCATGGGTCGGCCTGGGAACCTTAGAAGGTGACCTGGTAGATACGTGGACTGTATCTGATGACGGGCTAGTTTTAAGCATGAACCTTCATCAGGGAGTGAAGTTCCAGGACAACCCTCATGTCCCTGAGAGCTTTAATGGTGGCTTAATAAGGGGTGATGAGTTCACTTGTGAGGATGCCAAGGCGAGCTTCGAGTTCCAGTTGTCTCCTTACAAATGGGAGAACCACTACACTAAGATTCCACTGTATTTCCCTAACATAAAGGGATACGATGGAAAGGCAGCTCATCAGTCTGAGGATGACGCTTCGCTTCCTCATGGCTCAATTTCGGGTCTTAGCTGCCCAGACGGACCGTTGGGATACACATTCCAGATAGAGTTCGACAATGCGTTGGCCAAAACCATGCCTATGCTTGCAGCGGGCCGTGGTCTGTCAAACAACGCTGATAAGGACTGGCTTGCCTGGTACAACGAGGGGCAAGTTGACATGTACGGTGGTGGTAGCCCAGAGAACTATGTCTGGCTAACAGGTACTGGGGCATTCATGCCTACAGAGTACCAGCCTGACATCGTAGCGAAGGTCCGCCGCAATCCTAATTACTTCCGAGAAGGCTTGCCTCTCTTGGACGGGATAGACTTTATAGTTATCAAGGACTTCACGACCCGGTTCACGTCCTTGGTGACAGGTCAGACTCACTTCTTCGGTGAGGGTAGTTCCTCGCTGCTACCAGGTCAGGTTGAGCAGGTAGAGCGAGACTTCGCAGAGCGTGTAACCATCGAGCCCATAATGCACTCGTGGGGCAGGGCTGGATACTTCAACTCTGCGAACCTATTCAAAGATCAGAGGGCCCGTCATGCGGTGCACATTGCACTGGACAGAGACGAGTGGATTTACTTCCGCAAGGCCGGTTCATACGAAGGCACGCAACTTGCGTACCTGAACCCTCCGGGAAGCTACTATGCTATACCGGATGAAGAACTTAAGACATGGCCTGGATATCGTCAGCCGAAGGACGATGACATAGCTGAGGCCAACAGGCTGCTTGATGAAGTGTTCGGTGCAGGTGAGAGGCCAAGCGCCAGGTGTATGGCCACTAACGTGCAGAACAACACTGACGGTTGTCTGTTCGTGATTGACCAGCTTAACAAGAGCCTCGGGATTAGTGTGAGCCTAGACTCGGTTGAAGGGGCCGTGCAGACCGAGAAAAGGAAGAGCCTCAACTTCGATATGGTAATAGGCTCATCTCTCTACACTGAGGTCAGTGATCCGGACGATATTTACCCGTCGAAATTTATAAGCGAGTACATGTCGTCAGGCTATGATGGTGTCCACGATGGTTGGACAGAGAACACTCCTGAGACGCATGCGCACATAGTAGCTGAGGCCAACAAGATCTCGACAGAGTTGGACCCTGCTAAGCGACGTGACATGGTCTGGGCTCTTGAGAAGAAACTAAGCGAAGACATGAACGCTTACCTAATCTTGGGGTGGACTAACATCTTCCCTGGGTGGGGATCACAGGTTGGAGGCTACACGTCTTCTAACCACTACTCGCAGCTTAAATGGTCCATTTGGGAAAGGGTCTGGCTGAAAGAGTAAAGGAATATCCTTAATAACAGGATAGGTATAACGGGGGCGCCCAAATGGGCGCCCCCGTTTTTATTTCATAGGGATTTAGGGAGGTCAGGGGCACATATGCAGTGATAGAGAACCTTGAAAAACGCGATTGATCGTCTATTGACAGATAATACGAAAACAGGTAAGGTGGGCGCGAAATCCAACTCTAAGAAAGGATCCAAGCACATGAGTATATGGAAAGCGTTACAGGGTAAGCCAATAGCGACGATACTCGCAGCAGTCATGATGGTTTCTGCTCTCGCTTGTGCTGGAGGCGCAGATCCAACCGCCACCAGCGCACCGACGGCGACATCACCTGCACCGACGGCTACTTCGCCGGGGGCGGATGCGGGTACTGGGACAACTGAAGCGACGGCAGTTCCTGTTGAGGCTGCTACTGCTGCACCTGCTACCTGGATGGAAAGATATATGCAGGGAGATGGGTATCTCGCCGAGTGGGGTGAGCCGAAGTCTGGCGGAATATTCAAGTATGGTGCATCCCATGATGGTTACAGGTTTGTTCCGGGTACGGGGCATGGTTACCGTGGTGACGAGGTGCTGGCCACCCAGAACGCTCTATTCCGAACTAATCCATGGGTTGGTCTAGGCACAATGGAAGGTGATCTCGTAGATACATGGGAAATGGCAGCTGACGGGTTAAAGTTGACCATGGTTCTTCGAGAGGGAGTGAAATTCCAAGATAACAGTCACGTTCCTGCCAGCTATGAAGGTGGCAAGATTGGTGGCGATGAGTTCACCTGTGAAGATGCATTGGCTAGCTTCTACTTCCAGATGGTGCCAAGTGAAGAAGACACTCACTACGTGAAGTTCCCTGTCTACTTCGCTAATCTAAAAGGATACCAGGGGAAAGCATCTCACATCGAGAGTGGCGATCCCATTCCTGGTCTTAGCTGCCCAGATGGACCTCTTGGGTACACGTTCCAGATAGAGTTCGACTCTAGCTTGGCCAAGACAATGCCGATGCTCGCTGCTGGGCGCGGTACGGCTAGCATAGCAGACAAGAACTGGATCGACTGGTATGTGAAAGAAAGTCCCGGAAATATGTATTATGGTGGTAGTCCTGAGAACTACGTGTGGTTGACCGGCACAGGGCCGTTCGTTGCAACGGAGTACCAGCCAGATATCGTGACCAAGATTCGAAGGAACCCCACCTACTTCCGGGAAGGGTTGCCTCTCTTGGACGGTATAGACTTTATAGTTATCAAAGACTTTACGACCAGGTTTACATCACTGGTGACAGGTCAGACGCACTTTTTCGGTGAGGGTAGTTCCTCGCTGCTACCAGGCCAGGTTGAGCAGGTAGAGCGGGACTTCGCCGACCGCGTTGTGATTGATCCAATAATGCACTCCTGGGGTAGGGCTGGTGTATTCAACCCAGAGCATCTGTTCGCAGATGCGAGGGCCCGTCATGCCGTGCACATTGCACTGGACAGGGACGAGTGGATTTACTTCCGCAAAGCAGGTGGGTACGAAGGCACGCAACTCGCGTACCTGATGCCTCCTGGAAGCTACTGGGCAATGAGTGATGAAGAGTTGAGGGAGCAGCCTGGATATCGTCAGCCAAAAGACGAGGACATAGCTGAGGCTAACAGGCTGATGGATGAGGTATGGGGCCCCGGTGAGAGGCCGAATGCCAGGTGTATGGCCAGTAACGTGCAGAACAACATTGATGGTTGTCTGTTCGTGATGGACCAGCTTGGTAAGCATTTGGATATGGAAGTAGCACTGGAAGCTATGGAAAGTGCTGTATACACACAGAAACAAGAAGCTATGAACTACGATATGATTATAGGTTCTTGGCTCTACACCGAAGTGGTGGATCCTGACGATGTGTTTCCGATAAGATTCTTGGAGGAGTACGCTAGCACTACAGAAAAGCTACGGATCGCACCGATGAAAGCGAATGACCCAGTCTTATATAAGGAAATAGAAGACGAGTCCAAGGCAATCCAGGTAGAGATGGACAAAGCGAAGCGCCTTGAGATGACCAGGGCACTCGAGTTGAAGCTGTCGCAGCAGGTGAACAAACACCTGATCCTGGGCTGGACCAACATATTCCCGGGTTGGGGGAATCAGGTTAAGGGCTATAACGCCTCGAACCACTACTCGCAGTTGAAATATGCGATATGGGAGAGGGTCTGGCTTTCTGAATAAAGTTAGCTAGGTTTAACAGCTCCGTATGCTAGGGTGCTTCGTCAGTGATGAGGCACCCTAGTTTGTGTTTGATGGAGGTATATAAAATCCCTGAAAATAGAAGAAATTACGAAAACATCGGAAAGCCTGTATAGAACAAGTGGAAAAAGGCGGTCTAGTTTGCAAAGGCAACGGAAATCGTAATATTATCTTTTCGATGATCCAATTGACCTCTTAATTGAGCTAATGATGGCTCGTAAAATCTATTGACACATGACGCGAAAACTAGTAGCGTGGCGCCATATGTAACTCAAAGAAAGGGCAAAGATAGATGAGTGTACGAGAAGTGTTACGCATGAAGCCCATAGCGACGATACTCGCAGCTATCATGATGGTGGCTGCCCTCGCCTGTGCTGGCGGGGCGGATCCAACCGCTACCAGTGCTCCAACAGCGACGTCGCCTGCCCCAACAGCTACTGCAGCTGATACGGGGACTGGAACCACGGAGGCTACCGCGGTTCCTGTAGAGACGGTGGACGATGTACCTGCTACATGGATAGACAGGTATCTTGAGAGCCCTGGATACAAAGCGGAGTGGGGTGAACCGAGCACCGGAGGGATATTCAAATACGGTGCCTCGCATGATGGTTACAGATTCGTTCCCGGTACCGGTCATGGTTACCGTGGTGACGAGGTGATGCCTACCATGAACGCACTCTTCAGAACTGACGCTTGGGTCGGTCTTGGCACGATAGAGGGTGACCTCGTAGATACATGGGAAGTGTCGGCTGACGGTCTCACTCTAACGATGAAGCTCCGTGAGGGAGTGAAATTCCAGGACAACCCCCACGTTCCTGAGAGCTTTAATGGTGGCTTAATAAGGGGGGACGAGTACACTTGTGAAGATGCCAGGGCGAGCTTTGAGTTCCAGATGGCTCCTTACAAATGGACGAATCACTATACTCGGCATCCAGTCTACTTTGCTAACATAAAGGGATACGATGGAAAGGCTGCTCATCAGTCCGAAGAGGACGCGTCGTACCCTCACGGGACGATATCGGGTCTTTCATGTCCCGATGGACCGTTAGGATATACCTTCAAGATGGAGTTCGCGTACGCACTGGGTAAGACGATGAATCTCCTCTCAGCGGGCCGCGCACTGGCGCACACTGCTGACAAGGACTGGCTCGCCTGGTACAACGACTCGAAGGTCGATATGTACTACGCAGGAAGCCCGGAGAACTATGTCTGGCTAAATGGTACAGGTGCATTTATGGCTACAGAATACCAGCCTGACATCGTTGCCAAAGTTCGGCGCAATCCTAACTACTTCAGGGAAGGCTTGCCTTTGCTGGATGGTATAGACTTTATAGTTATCAAGGACTTCACGACGCGGTTTACGTCACTGGTGACAGGTCAGACTCACTTCTTCGGTGAGGGGAGCTCGTCACTTCTACCTGGTCAGGTTGAGCAGGTAGAGCGAGACTTCGCAGATCGTGTAACCATCGAGCCCATAATGCACTCTTGGGGCAGAGCAGGAAACTTCAATGCTTCTAATATGTTCAAAGACCCAAGAGCTCGTCACGCCGTGCACATTGCACTGGACAGAGACGAGTGGATATGGTTCCGAAAAGCGGGTTCTTACGAAGGCACCCAGCTCACATATCATCAGCCTCCGGGGAGCTACTGGGCAACTCCTGGTGAGGAATTGGCTACATGGGCTGGCTACCGTCAACCCAAGGACGCGGACATAGCTGAGGCGAACAGACTGATGGACGAAGTCTGGGGTGCAGGTGAGAGGCCAAACGCAAGGTGTATGTCCACTAACGTGCAGAACAACACCGACGGCTGTCTGTTCGTAATCGACCAGCTGAAGAAAAGCGTTGGTATGAGCGTCAGCTTGGAATCCGTGGAAAGCGCAGTAAATAGCGAACGGACCAAGTCCTTGAACTTCGACATGACGATAGGGTCATCTCTATATACTGAGGTCAGGGACCCGGATGATGTATACCCAACTAGATTCGTTCCTGAGTATATGTCCTCTACTTCCGTACCGCTGTCTGAGGGATGGATCGAAAACACCCCCGACCTGCACGCTCACATAGTAGACCAGGCGGATAAGATATCCAAAGAGCTAGATCCGGTAGCGCGTCAAGCTATGGTATGGGCACTCGAAAAGAAGCTTGCCCACGAAGTGAACGCATACCTGATCCTAGGATGGACCAACATCTTCCCGGCCTGGGGTTCCCAGGTGGGTGGATGGACATCCTCTAACCATTATTCGCAGTTGAAATGGGCAATGTGGGAGAGGGTGTGGCTGAACGAGTAATCAGTAAAGCCTGAACAAGATAGGAAAAGACGGGGGTGGCCAGGATGAAAAATCATTGGCCACCCCCGTCTTCGCACATGAGGTTGAGGTGTGCTTAATAGGGAAAAGCAATGCTTAGTATTGACAGTCGACGATCGTTATATGATAATTTGGCCACGTCTGTAACTCCACGCGTGGGAGTAAAGACAAAAGGGATCGTCTCGTAGGAACTGTACCTAAAGAGAGGATGCGGATATGCAGCAGTATATATTGCGTCGGGTTTTACTTGGAGCACTCACTGGTGTATTGGTGTCGTTGCTCATATTTGCGATCTTGCGGATAGCCCCTGGGGACGTGGCTATGATGATCGCGATGAGCCAGTCCGGTGGAGACGAGGTGGAAATCAGTGACGAACAGCTGGATGAACTAAGGGAACAGCTTGGTCTTAACGTGCCGCTACCGAATCAATACTGGAACTGGATTAGCGCGTGGGTCACGGGAGACTGGGGTGTATCGCTCTTCAGGCAGCACAATGTCTTTAACGAATTCAAAAGGAAAATTTGGGTGACTCTAGAATTGGTTGTGATCGCCCAAACCTTCGCTGTATGCTTGGGCATACCTGCGGGTATAATAATGGCGCTGAGGCGCGACACTTGGATAGACTATACGGTCAGGGTAATATCGCTTGCCGGACTGTCTATGCCCAGTTTTTGGACTGCGACCTTGCTTCTGGTTGCTGGGATGTACCTGTTTGACTGGAATCCGAGGCTGCAGTACGTATCAATTTTTGATGACCCAATCGGCAACCTGAGTCAGTTTATCTGGCCGGCCATCATGCTTGGTTATGTCAGCGCTGCGACTAAGTCTAGAATGATGAGGTCCACAATGTTGGAAGTGCTGAGGCAGGACTACATTAGAACTGCTCACGCCAAGGGATTGAAGGCCTCAGTTGTGACATTCAGGCATGCGCTGAAAAACGCGTTTATCCCAGTCATTACGGTGATTGGTATAACGATAGCTTTATCACTAGGCGGATCTGTAATTATCGAGCGAATATTCTCTCTTCCCGGGATGGGAAACTTCTTGGTTGAAGGAATGAATCAAAGGGATTATCCGGTTGTGCAATCCCTCGTCCTGTTCTTTTCAATGTGGGTCGTCCTAATTAACCTTTTGGTAGACCTAACATATGGTTGGCTCGATCCACGTATACGACTAGAGTAAATAAAACCTGTCAAGGGAGTTGAAAATGGCCGCAACAAGTGAAGGTATAGAGGTAGTAGGTAGAAGACCAACCCCACCGTTGGCAACTCGGATGTTGAGAGCCACGACCGGGTTCTTGAAAAAGAAGCCCCTTGGCGCGGGCGGTGCGATCATAATCTTGATCATGATTTCATTGGCTGTGCTGACTCCGTTCATAACTTTCTACGATGCTGTAGAGTGGAACCTGCGTGAGAAGCTGCAGGCTCCTAGTATGACGCACTACTTGGGCACAGATTCAATGGGACGAGATCTTTGGACTAGAATTTGCCAGGGAGCTAGGGTCTCATTGGTCGTCGGATTCGGCGCTGTAGCGTTCGGATCTGGTATAGGAGGTTTGCTTGGTATCTTCAGCGCCTTCTACGGTGGGAGAATAGACGGAGGGCTTCAGAGGCTTATGGACGCCCTTATGTCGATCCCAACATTGATACTAGCGCTAGCGATCATGGCGGCATTGGGCCAGTCACTTTTCAATGTCATCCTCGCAGTTGGCATTGTTCAAATCCCGAGAGCCAACAGGATCGTAAGATCACAGGCACTAGCAGTCAAGGAATCTGAGTTCGCCCTGGCTGCCAGATCGATTGGTGCTGGCGACACGCGTATTATGCTGCTCCATATTCTGCCGCAATGCGTTGCACCTTGGCTCATAATTGCAAGTGCTGGATTGGGTACGGCCATTATATCTGAAGCTTCTCTCAGCTTCCTAGGGCTTGGTATCCCAGCTCCGGCTCCATCTTGGGGTGGTATGCTCTCAGGGCCAGCACGTGATTACTACGCTGTAGCGCCTTGGCTAGCGATTTGGCCAGGACTAGCCATATCACTAGCGGTGTATGGATTCAACCTCTTCGGTGATGCACTTAGGGACGTTTTGGACCCGAGGTTGAGGGGAACATAGGTCGATAAGACTAATACAGGTAAAGAAGAAGGCCGTGTCGGTAAGAAGCTGACACGGCCTTCTTCTTGTGGTTAATACGGAGGGGAGGTGGGAGCATTTAACCCTGGGGTGGATCAGGCTGCAGATATTCAAATACACAAGAAATGAGTATTTCGGTGGCGATGCGTAGGGCATCCTCGTCGAAGTCGAAGTTGGGACTGTGGTGAGATGCGTCTAATCCTCTAGATGAATTGGACGATCCAACCAAAAAGTAGCACCCAGGTGCCTTGTTCAAGAAAAATGAAATGTCATCTCCAGTGGTAGCAGGTTCAACCGTGACCAAATTGTCGTGGCCCACTATACTGGACGCAGCCTTTGAGACGAAATCTACGACCTGAGAGTCGTTGTTTACTGGGGGACAGCCACGAATAAGTTGGAATTCAAAGCTACCATTGAGAGAAGAGGTGATTCCGGCCGCTATCTCGGGGATACGTCTAAGTATGGTTTGTCTTAGATCTTCGTCAAAGGTACGCAAGGTACCGGTCATTTCTACCGAATCGGCTATGACGTTGAAGGCAGAGCCTCCGTGTATTGTGCCTATGGTTAGCACGGCAGGCTTGGATGGTGGGGATTCCCTGCTGATGAGGGTTTGTAGCCCAGAGATTAGTTGTGAGGATATAACTATTGGATCGATAGTCTGATGCGGCAAGGCTCCATGACCTCCTTTTCCAATTACCGTCAGCTTGAATTCATCAGCGCTCGCGAAGATCGGTCCGGTTCTTATGCCGATTTGACCTACTTGTAATGGGTTCCAGAGATGGAATCCTAAAACACGATCTACCTGAGGATTGTCCATCACTCGGTCTTTGAGCATGCTACTAGCTCCTTCCATAGTTTCTTCTGCAGGCTGGAAGACTAGTTTGATGGTGCCAGCAATTCTGGAGCGTTGCTCAAAAAGTATTTTTGAGACGGCGAGGAGTACTGCAGTGTGGCCGTCGTGCCCGCAGGCATGCATGACTCCGGGGTTTTGGGAGGCGTAAGAGGAGGTTGAAGTCTCCTGTATTGGTAGGGCATCTATATCGGCTCTGATCATCAGTGTCGGACCTGGAAAGGCCCCGGGTATCAGCCCTACAACGCCTGTTCCTGCAATCCCGTCACTTACAACTATGCCAGTAGACCTCAGGGTTTCCAAGATTAATTGGCTGGTACGGTTTTCTTGGAAAGAAAGTTCCGGGTCGGCGTGAATTGCGCGCCGAGTGTTGAGCATTTGTGGCAATACTGCCTGGGAAATCCTCTTAATATCGATTGTCATATATCACGTTATTACGCTTGATGCGACTGAAGTTCGAGTTCATTCTAGCACACTGGCTTAATGACGGGTTTGGGGTAATGTATGAATGTACTCTCTGTCATTTAGTCCAGTGCTTCCTTTGTGGGGCCAGAGGTGAGGGCAATTGATTTCGTAGTATAATACTCTGGGCATATCAGGAAGTAAGGCGAAAAGGAGATTGCATTGGATCTGGATTTTGAAAGAGGAGATAGGACTACTCCTAAGGGTCATGCACTAGTATTTTTCAGACAAAGAAACGATGCTGAAGAGATCCTAGCGACTTACATTGTAACCCTACCTGTTAAGGTGGATGTAACTAAATACATACCGCCTATGTTCGCTTCTCAGGTGCAAGCTATGGGATCTGAGGATTTGTCCGGATTCGCCTTTCCCCCAATACCAGAGCACTTCGATAGTCTTGAATATCTGAGACATATAGCTGAGGCGAGGGATGATGATGTTATAGATGGTGGTACTGCTAACTCTGGGGACCCGATGGAGTTATTGCAAGTTGTTAATGATATGCAGCAGGAATACATTAGGTTGTATCACCAATCTTTGGAGGCAGTAATTCTTCCAGGCTCTCCATCGGTTAACGAGTTACTTTATGAAATGATGGGCGATCGGGACAGGCTTGGTGAATTATCAAAGCTAATGGGTAAATTGCGATTTGCGGCTGACGGCTCTGATGTTAGATTAATCGGTGAGACACAGGAAGAAATTCTCACATTGAGCAAATTTTTCCCAGAGCATTACCGAATTGCTCGATTGGCTAATGTCGCAGCCATGCCTGCATCTATTGGATCACTATTAGCTCAACTCTATCTTGAGCGATGTTACAAGCTGTATGAAGAGGATTATAGGAGACTGCAAGAGGTGGAAGGAGAGATAAGTCGTATGGAGGACAATCTGGGTGTATAAACCCACTACAAGGGCCAAAATTCAATCTCAAGAGGTGTTTGAACGATGAAAGCTGTCGTGTTTGATGGTCACGGTGAAACTGATGTACTGGAGTATAAGGATATCCCAGATCCTGAGGTCTCGCCCGGTGAGGTTTTGGTTAAAGTGAAAGCTGCTTCTGCTAACTATAATGATATTTGGGCTAGGCGTGGCTTGCCGGGTGTTCAAATAATACTGCCTCATGTATCCGGAAGTGATATTGCTGGAGAAGTGGTAGCTGTTGGCTCTGAGGTAGTAGGTGTGTCTGTAGGAGATGAAGTTATAAATCACCCTGGGATTAGTTGTCGTTTGTGTGCGGCGTGCGCTCGCGGTGATGAATTCTTTTGTCGTGAGTTCAAGATATGGGGCTTTCAAACAGGTCCTTTGGATGGCGGACACGCGGAATACGTCAAACTACCCTCGGCAAATGTCTTACCAAAACCAGCTAATATATCATGGGAGGAGGCGGCTTCTCTCCCTTTGAATCTCGAGACCGTTTGGCGAATGTTGGTAACTAGGGCGCGGATAAGTCCAGGGCAATTCGTCCTTATATGGGGAGGGGCTGGTGGCTTGGGTTGTATGGCGATTCAGATTTGTAGGCTCTTTAATGCGAGGCCGATTGCCATAGCAGCCAGCGAAGAAAAACTTGCGGTCGCCAGAGACCTTGGGGCGGAGTTCACGATCAATCGGAAAGAACAAGATGTTTCGCAGGAAATACGTAGTATCACTGAAAGAAGAGGAGTGGATGTGGTGTTTGAGCATGTTGGTGAGGCTACTTGGCCGACCAGTGTGCGGAGCTTACGCTGGGGCGGTACTTTGGTAGTTTGTGGGGCAACGACTGGATTCGATGCGTCGACAGACCTGAGATTTCTTTGGAACAAGCAATTGAACTTACTCGGATCACACTTGGCATCTAGATCTGAATTGATGGAGGCTCTGTCATTTGTAAATACAGGGCAAATAAAGCCAGTGGTGTCCACCGTCTTGCCGCTGAAGGATGTTAAGTTAGGGCAAGGTATGATGGAAAGGGACGAGGTGATCGGTAAGATTGTCTATGTGCCGGATTAGTCGTTAGTCGGAGGTGTTCACAGCCAAATGTGTGTGGCCTTCGACTTATGTGTGTTGCTTCAGCTGCATGTAGGGTGACCTGATCAGTCAGGCTATCTACTAGCTTTGCTCATGAAGAGTCCTAAACATCTGATGCAAGAGCCTGATTTCTCAGGTGCCATATGGGTGTTATATCTGGCTTAGCAGAAGTTCTGTACGAAAGGGGATTAGATGCCAATATATGAATATCGAGGAAAGCGTCCTCGTATACATGCCACGTCCTACGTACATCCGACAGCAGTTCTTATAGGCGATCTAACTATTGGCCAAGGATGCTGGATTGGGCCTAATGTTACCGTACGCGCCGATGAGGGTCCAATAGATGTGGGCGATTACTCTAATATTCAAGACAACAGCGTGATACACGGGAGTAGGGTTGTTCTAGGTAAATATTCCCATTTAGGGCATGCATGTAATTTACACGGAGTTGTTTTGGGTGAGCATGTCTTGGTAGCAATAAACGCCGTAGTATTAGATGGAGCAGAAATCGGTGACTGGTGTACTATCGCAGCTGGGGCCGTTGTCGCCCCTGGTGCCAAGGTTCCAGCTAGAAAGCTATTGATGGGAGTACCAGCTGCTATAGTAGGTGATGTCCCTGAAAGTAGAGAATCCTCCTTTGATTGGAGCCACTCTACCGGTTATTTGATAAGGCCCAAGTACTATCGGGAAGAGCTAAAGGAAATACCGCTAGAGGCTGTCTTGTATTAGTTGTATAACTAGCCGTCTAGATGGTTAGCCTGAATTGGCAAAAATAACTATCTCTTGTGACTATAGGTCTGTATCAAGAAATTTCCTGATCGAGGTGTTGGTATGCAGGAATCGAAATTAAGATATGTGAGAGAATCAGTAGCAGAAGCTATCGAGGAAGCTAAATCGCACAGCGGTTCGCCCAGGCTAGTTCCGTTCACATCTGCTCAGATAGGATTTATTGAAGAAGTTATATCTGGTGCTCTTGCTAGGCTGCTTCCATCTGGTCAGGCTTAGATGTATGTTAGACATCTGGCTTATGTCTCCGACTTTATGGTTGTTTTCTTTCTGTCGGGAAACTAAAGGCATATGCCTCATATTTTTAGTATTCAGGTCTAAAGTTATATCAAATTTTAAATAAATTGCCTTTGCAAATAGATAGCTCTCTGATATACTCTGCAAGGTTTCACAGGATGTAATTCAGGTAGGTTATGCATGCCGGCTTATGTGATAATTGGTGGGCAATGGGGTGATGAAGGCAAGGGGAAGGTGGTGGATCTACTGTCCGAGAATGCGCATGTTGTAGCTAGGTTTAATGGCGGCAACAACGCAGGTCATACAGTTATTAACGATCTCGGAGAGTTCAGATTCCATCTTTTACCTGTTGGAATACTACGCCCAGATGTGACTAGTGTAATAGGAAATGGCGTAGTAGTTGACCCTGACGGGCTCCTAGGCGAATTGGCGGAGCTAAAAACCCGCTCAGTCGATGTCAGTCGATTGATCATCAGCGACAAAGCTCATCTGGTAATGCCGTACCACGTTAGGATAGATCAACTTGAAGAAGCCATCAGAGCAGAAGGTGGTGGCGCTATTGGTACAACTGGTAGAGGCATCGGTCCTGCTTATGGAGACAAAGCGGCTAGGGTGGGGATAAGAATGGGAGATATTCTGGATGATGAGCACCTTGTTTCTAGGCTAAAATTTGTGGTTGAACAGAAGAACTCCCTCATAGAGAAATTCTATGGTGGCGACCCTATAAAATTTGAAGAGATATACGAGAAATGTGTAAGTTGGAGATCTCAACTCTCACATATGATCCAGCCTATAGAGCCATTAATTCAAGAGACTTTGTCTAAAGAGCAAAACCTTCTTTTGGAAGGGGCCCAAGGAGTGATGCTTGACTTAGATCATGGGACCTATCCATACGTGACTTCATCCTCTCCAACTGTGGGGGGGGCTTGCAGCGGTATTGGAATTAGTCCGATGAACATTCAAGGTGTTGCTGGGGTATATAAGGCATATTCAACACGGGTTGGTTCAGGACCATTCCCGACAGAGCTAAATGATGAAATTGGTGAAGCAATTCGCTCCAGAGCCGCGGAATATGGTACTACAACGGGTAGGGCTAGACGGTGTGGATGGTTTGATGCGGTATCTGCTCGGTACTCTGCGGTTATGAACGGTATGACATCCGCTATTCTGACTAGGCTTGATATTCTGGACGGTTTCTCTAGCATAAAGATTTGTGTGGGCTATCGGTTGAATGGTGAGCTCACAGACAGATTCCCAAGTTCAACGGTGTTATTGGACAAATGTGAGCCGGTTTACGAAGAGGTACCTGGATGGGACACACCTACCCAGGGGGCTCGCAACGCCGCCGACCTCCCAGCAGCAGCAGTCTCTTACGTAAAGCGTCTAGAGGAACTAATAGGTTGTCCGGTTTCTATGGTATCTACAGGTCCTCACAGAGATGAGGTTGTCGTGTTGAAGAGCTCATGGTGATTTAGCTATGAAAAATCAACAACAACTTGATATTGGTGGTCTCATTGGTATGGCTAAATACGTGCTTGTTGCAGTGGGCTTGATCTGCAGCGCAATTCTGAACACCTCAAAGCGTGTAGCATCAATTCTGAATATGGATGGCGCTTTTAATGTAGCAAGCGCTGGCGGTATACAAAAGATAGATTTTGTACACATGAGAATGGTAAACGTTCGTTGAGATGACGAAGATATGGCCGTGGAAGCCATATATGAAATAGCCGGACGGACACCACGTGGGTTCTAGAGCATATGGGTTAATGGTACTAGTCTAGCCCGAAGAATCTCAAGGCTATATCGAAGCCGTAAAAACACGTGTACGCGATTGTGGTTGATTTAACGAGCTTGCCGGCTAGGACTGCGGCAATAAAGCGCCATACTGGGTACCGTAGGGTACCTGCTGCTATAGCTACTAGGTCGAAAAGTGGATTTGGTATGGAGCATGATATGAATATCAATATACTGCCTCTGCGTTCCATCCAATTCTTAATACGAGGGTAGATTCGTCTTCTTTGAGCTACTTGGCTACCATTGAATCCTAGTATATAGCCGGTCAATTCGCCAATAGTTTCGCCAAATGCGGCTAATATAGCGACGGGTATCGGAAGCAGTTTTGCAATGCCAGGTCCAGCACATACCGCTGCTATTCCAGGGACAGGAACCAGAATGGATGCGCTTCCGATCAAGCTGAGTACGAAAACACCACCGTATCCTATAGTACGAACGGCTGGCAGGCTGTTTTTCAGCAGGAATGCCAATAAGATCAAGGCCAGCACTACTGCTGTAGACAGTTTCTTAAGCAGATTCTGGTGGGACAATATTCTCCAAGATGAGATTGTGGTGATGTATCTTTTTATATGCATATGGGTATTAAACGTGATATGACTCTTACAACATTGGCTATGTCGATTAGTTATACAGAAAGTGTGTGCTTGGAATCAAGGGCGTTGTGGCTTTGGTAGGTGGTTGGCTGGGATCCTGCCTATTGGATTATTTGGAACCGTATTTGAAATGGCTATTCATTTCAAATAGTCACAGTGGCAGTAGTTTCCTCCCGGGTAATTGACATACCTGCCTCGGTGGCGTCTGCGATCACGATGTCCCCTTCCTGGAATTCTCCCGCAAGAATCCTGTTAGAAAGTGGATTTTCAATATACCTTTGTATAGCTCTCCGTAATGGCCGGGCCCCATAGGTTGGGTCGAAACCCTCTCTGCTTAGCCAATTTTTTGCTTCTTCTGATACCTTTATTGTTATTGAGTGGCCCTCCAAGCGGTCTTGTACTTCTGAAATCAAAAGATCTACTATGCTGTTGATTTCTTCTTGGGTGAGGGATTCGAATATTACGATTTCGTCTATTCGGTTCAATAACTCTGGCCTGAAAGCTTTTCTGAGGGCTTCTTCTATAGAAGCCCTCAGTCTCTCTTCTTCCGTTGGTGAATCTGACTCGCGTCGGAACCCCATCACTTGATTAGCTACCTCGCCTGTTCCCAGATTGCTTGTCATAATTACCAATGTATTGCGAAAATCGACAGTTCTGCCGTGGCCGTCAGTGAGCCTGCCGTCCTCTAATATCTGGAGGAGTATATTGAAGACGTCCGGATGTGCTTTTTCAATTTCATCGAATAGGATTACTCGGAATGGGCGCCTTCTGACGGATTCGGTAAGCTGGCCTCCTTCATCATATCCAATGTATCCTGGAGGAGCTCCGATAAGACGGGAAATTGTATGCTTTTCCATATATTCAGACATATCAATTCTGACCATGTTGTCTTGGTGGTCAAATAGAAATTCTGCTAAGGCTCTGGCCAACTCGGTTTTGCCGACTCCAGTTGGTCCGAGGAAAATGAAACTTCCTATAGGCCGGTTTGGGTTATTTAGGCCAGCCCGAGATCTTCGTGTAGCTTCAGATACAATCCTGATAGCAGCATCTTGTCCTATGACGCGTTGGTGAAGTTGCTCTTCCATTCTAAGGAGCCTTTCAGCTTCTCCCTCCAGCATTCGGCTAACTGGTATACCTGTCCATTCCGAAATAAGTACTCCTATATCCGCTTGGTCTACTACCATGTTGATCTTATGATCTCTTATCCATTGTTCACGACCCAGCGAGTACTCATCATCTAATTTAAGGCGTTCTGTACGCAATTCCGCTGCTGTTTGATAATCACCTCGCTGAGACGCTGCCTCCTCTTGGTTCAGGAGCCGACTGAGCCTGTCCTCCTGATCCTTGATCTCTACGGGCAAACTCTCAGCGTCAATACGGAGTTTACTGGAAGCTTCGTCTATAAGGTCTACTGCCTTGTCTGGCAAGTTTCGATCAGTAATGTATCGGTGGCTGAGTTTGACAGCCGCTACTAAGGCAGATTCATCTATTTTTACTTTATGGTGAGCCTCGTAGCGAGGTGATAGCCCGCGGAGCATTTCAATCGCCGTTTCTATATCTGGCTCTTCTACGTATACTGGCTGGAATCTACGCTCAAGAGCGGCGTCTTTTTCGATGTGCTTACTGTACTCATCAAGAGTGGTGGCTCCTATGCACTGGAGTTCTCCTCGTGCGAGGGCTGGTTTGAGCATGTTACTTGCGTCAATTGCTCCCTCAGCCGCTCCCGCTCCAACCACGGTATGTATCTCATCTATAAAAAGTACTACGTCGCCTTGAGCTTGCTTTACTTCATCGATAACGCTTTTTAGTCTTTCCTCGAATTCGCCTCGGAATTTACTTCCTGCTACCATAGATCCGAGGTCTAGAGCAAGGACTCGCTTGTCCTTCAATAGTTTAGGTACGTTTCCTAGAACAATGCGTTGCGCAAGGCCCTCGGCTATTGCAGTTTTCCCGACACCTGCTTCCCCGATTATGACTGGATTGTTTTTTGTGCGTCGTGCGAGTGTTTGCATGACTCTTTTTACTTCTTGGTCTCTACCAATTATCGGGTCGAGTTTCCCGTCTCTCGCTAGGCCGGTTAGGTCTATGCTGTATCTTTCGAGCGATTGGTAGCGGCTTTCTGCTCTTGGATCGTTTACCCTATGGGTGCCTCTTACTTCAGCTAGGGCCTGATATACTTTTTCCGGGTTGATTTGAAATTCATCTAGTATTCTTGGGAGATCTCCTTGACGTTCCATGGTTGCTGCGATTAGTAGATGCTCTGCACCTATGAACTCGTCCTTAAATCTCTCTGCCTCTGCCTTGGCGTTTTCCAATAATCTGATCGATCGGGGTGTAGGGTAAAGTTGTGTGGCTTCATGAGCGGTTTTGGGTGCATCTTCCAGTGTTTCTATAACTCGCGTTTTTATTGCCTCAAGCGATACATCCATATGTCGTAGTATCTCTGAGGGTACGCCGTTCTTTAGTTCAAGAAGTGCTAGCAACAGGTGCTCAGCGTCCCATTGGCTATGCTTATATCGTCTAACGATTTTGTCAGATAGCCACAGCACCTCCTGCCCTTGTTCTGTAAATTCATCTGGTCTTAGAACCATATCACTCGCCCTCCATGGGATGATTTGCCGAAAATTCGGTATTTTGTGCCTAAACTATGGTTATGTGGTGCTTACTATGCTCTGCGTTGTTTGAGGTTTACCAATTCCTTTGTAAGTAGGTTGATCTGGTCTTCCATCTGTGTAATACGATCCATTAGTCGAAGGACTACTTGAACTCCCGCTAGGTTTAGTCCCAGCTCTTCAGTTAGAGTTTTTATCCTAATAAGTGTCTCTATATCTCTTTGAGAGTACAGGCGTATATTCCCCCTTGATCTAGCTGGTTCTAGTAGGCCTTCTCTTTCGTAATAGCGTAATGTTTGGGAATGTACTCTTACCATGCGGGCCGCGACGCTTATAACGTAGCAAGGCTCGTCAGAGTCACTCTGCTGGGTCCAGTATGCGGCCATGGTTATCCTTTCGTGTCCCCGATGGTTTTGAGTTCTTGAAACAACTTAAGCTCTCTTTCCGAAAGGTCTGTAGGCAAAATAATGTGAACATTTACGTAGAGACTTCCCCTTTGATTTGGGGGTTTAATTGATGGCATGCCCTTTCCACTTAATCGAAATGTTGTTCCATTCTGTGTTTTGGCAGGAATTTTGAGTGCGATCTTTTCATCCAGGGTGGCAATCTCTACTTCTCCACCCAAGATGGCATCTACTAATGGGACATTTGCATTTGTAAAAAGATCTGACCCTTTTCTGTCGATTGTGGAATGTGGGTTGACTGAGACCTTTAGATGTATATACGAACTTTTTTGTTTGCTATCTGGTGCCACGCGTACACGCGAGCCGTTATCTACACCAGGCGGTATTTTCACTTCTAGGCGTCGCGTCTTCCCTGGAGTTTCTGTGGGTATCTGTATTACCCTGGTGGCTCCATGTGCAGCCTCTTGTAAGTTGATCTGGATATTTTGTTCGTAATTGGGCTTTCTATTTGGTCTTCGGGTTTGTTGCTTGGATCCTTGACTACCCAGAAACTGCTGCATTATATCGTCCAGATTTATTCCGGATCCAAATGTCGAACCAGACCCATGCCCCCATGGAAATCCATTCATCCTGGATCCACGTACATTTTGAGAGAATGGATCCGCATGTTTCCAGTTATCTCCAAACCTGGTGTATTTCTGGCGAGATTCTGGATCGGATAGCACCTGATAGGCTTCGTTTATTTCCTTGAATCTGGTCTCTGATGCTTTATCGCCCGGGTTTACATCTGGATGGTATTTCCGTGCTAATCGCCGGAAAGCTTGTCTGATTTCTTTGGTGGTTGCGCCTTCGCTTACACCTAGTGTGCGGTAGTAATTATTGGCCATTATCGATTAGCTCCTGGAATTCATCTTACATATATGACTATGTAATGTCAATATATATTACTATGTTGGCATAACTAAGTTGACAACTGATTATCAACTTAGTTATAGTGATGTAGTAAGCCATATGATTGTCGGGAGAGGGCTTAGAACGTATATAACTAGGAGGTTGTTATGGTTTTCAGGAGAATGAGTACATTGGCAGAAATGGATCGTGTCGGAGAGATCATCAAGCAGCAAGTTGCAGGTGGCTTCTCGCGTCAAATGCTCGGTGGTACTAGGGCAACAAGCTGGAGCGGAATAAATCTTGATGTTTACGAGGTTCCGGATGCATTGGTTGTAAGAGCAACTGTCCCTAATGTAAAGACCGAAGAACTGGAAGTCACTATTGATGAAAATGTCCTGAAGATATGTGGCGAATCAGCTACTGACCCTGAGGAAGGGGAAAAGAGATATCTGATGCGGGAGCTTAGGTATGGGCGATTTGAAAGAGATCTGGTTCTTCCTAAGGATTTGAAAACTGACGAGGCGACCGCTAATTGCCATGATGGGATACTTCTGATCACAATTCCAAGAGCCGAAAAAACTAAATCAATAAATGTAAATGTTAAGAAATCCTGATTGTTTTTTAATGAATGATAGTAGAGATGGCTTTAGGATAATCTATATGTGAACAGCCAGGTGCGCTGCTTGAGCGCACCTGGCTGTTTGAGCTATAGCGGTTCATAATTACTGGAGTCTGGGTCCGACTTATATTTTACTAAGTGAGCCTTGCTGCGTTGATAAGCTTCCTTTGCCCCGAGGTAATATTGTTTATTATGTATTTCTGGCCATGTATAGATTCTAGAGTTTTGATTCTTAGGCTAGCTTCGAGTTCCTAAATATCTGACTTGTATTCATGAAGCTGATAATGAGATTTATTCGATCAAAGGGCCAGATTGACACCATATTAGGCATAACCTAAAATCCAACCTATATCCAATTTGTCTTGCCTAGGAGTTCTCCCCGTGACAGGTAACGAAATCAGAGAAGCTTATCTCAAGTATTTTCAGGAGAAAGGGCATTTGCGTATGCCCAGCTCCTCACTTATACCAGCTGCAGATCCGACATTACTACTTACTAATGCAGGAATGGTTCAGTTTAAGCCTTACTTCACTGGCGAAATGGATCCCCCGAATAGGCGTCTCACGTCTGCACAGAAATGTTTTCGCACCACTGATATAGACTCTGTGGGCGATTCTACACATCTAACTTTCTTCGAAATGATGGGGAATTTCAGTATAGGTGACTACTTTAAGGAAGATGCTATTAAGTTCGCCTGGGAGTTTGTTACTGATATTTTAGGATTACCGAAGGAGAGTCTTTGGGCCTCGGTTTTTGTGGATGATGATGAGGCTCACTCATATTGGGTTAGTACAGGTGTACCTGCAGAAAGAATAAGAAGGTTTGGGGAGGGAGATAATTTCTGGGGACCTGCCGGTGATGAAGGCCCGTGTGGCCCCTGTAGTGAAATTCACTATGATTTTGGTTTCGATCTAGGGTGTGGCCAGTCAGATTGCGGGCCAAATTGCGATTATATTGTGCCGGGCACTAATCAGCAATGTAATCGTTTCATAGAATTATGGAACCTAGTGTTCATGCAATTCTATCAGGCTCCAGATGGATCTAGAGTGCCTCTTCCGTCTCCAAACATAGACACTGGTATGGGACTTGAGCGAGCGGCGGCCATTCTTCAAGGTAAGAGTAATGTTTACGATACAGATATTTTCACTCCATTGATCAGAAAAGTGTCGGAAGTTTGTGGTAGGGATTATGGATTAGACGATGAGATAGATTATGGTATACGGGTTGTAGCAGAACATGCTCGTAGTGCCACCTTCTTGATCTCAGACGGCGTCGTACCCAGCAATGATGGCAGGGGTTATGTACTGCGAAGGCTTTTACGAAGGGCAATACGCTACGGCAGGAAACTTGGGCTTGAAAGCCAGTTCCTTTCTCGAATTGCCGATACGGTGGTTGACGTTATGGGCGGACAATATTCTGATTTGAAAGAAAGACAGCCATTCATACTCCGAGTTATATCTTTAGAAGAAGATAGATTTAGTGAGGCATTTGCTCGAGGTAATCTTATACTTAAGGGAATGCTTGACTATCGAGCTAGGCATGGGTCATACGTCTTGGATATCTGTTCTGAAAAAAAGAACGATCTTGCTATTGAAGGGTTATTTAATGAAGTAATTGAGGTCTTTGAGCAGGGTGTAACAGCGTATGAACAAGAAGGGCAAGCATTAGCCTCAAAAATTCTCTTGGGTTTTACGACTGGAATTGTTGGAGGCAGGGAAAGCGGTGACGAAAATGCGGAGCAAGAGGCATTGGATAATATATTGGCCTGGCCTACACTGCTTACTGGGGGCGAGGAGTTCTATCTTTATGATACCTACGGCTTTCCTCCGGAGTTAACAGCGGAGATAGCTAAAGAGCATGGGTTCAAAGTCGATGTAGACGGATTTGAACGTGAGATGGAAATCCAGCGGTTGCGTGCAAGGACGGCTTCAGCGAGATTCGGAGGGGACTTTGATGCAATCAACACCTATCATGGGCTTGGGTTAGAGTCGACTTTATTTAGTGGATACGAAACACTTAACGTATCTACTGTGGTGGTTGGTTTGCTTGTGAACGGAGAACAGGTTGGTTCTGTGAATGTTGGATCTGAGGTGGAGGTTTTATTAAAGGAAACACCGTTCTATGCTGAAATGGGTGGGCAGGTAGGCGATACAGGGCAGATTATGAGCCGGAACGATTCTGCCTCAGACGGCATAAGTAGCACGGTTATTGTGAGGGATACCTATAGCCCTATTGCGGGCCTTATAGTGCATAGTAGCGTAGTAGAAAATGGAAGTATATCACTAGGGGATCTTGTGGAAGCCAATGTGGATTTGCGTCGTCGACAAGATACGACTCGCAATCATACTGCAACCCATATACTGCACGCTGTACTTAGAAATGTGCTTGGTGGGCATGTTCGTCAGCACGGGTCTTTGGTCACCCCGGATAGACTGCGTTTTGATTTTAGCCATATTGCACCGCTTTCTCCGGAGGAACTTAAAAAAATAGAACAAACTGCTAATGAGCATATCCGTGCAAATCTTGCAGTTATGTACCATGAGACCACATACAGAGATGCTGTCGAAAAAGGAGCATTGGCCTTTTTTGGCGATAGGTACGGTGATAGTGTTAGGGTGGTTCAAGTAGGCTCAGAGGATGGGCTTTCCGGCTCAGATAATGTTAGCGTGGAAGTATGTGGGGGTACCCACGTCCACTACACAGGAGATGTCGGATTGTGTCATATAGTGTCTGAGATTGGGATAGGAGCAGGCTTGAGGCGGATAGAGGCCGTAACTGGCAGAGCGGCAGAGGAATTGATGGCTGGCAATTCAGCGCTTCTCGTGGACATTGCCAAGCGCCTACAGGTGCCAGTAGATCAGTTGGGGTCGCGCTTGGACGGACTGTTAGAGCAGGTGGAGGATGTTGGGCGTTTGGCTGCAGGCCTTGAGAGGGACTTGGTAAAACGTCAATTGTCTGAAATATCTCATTTGAGTATAGGGGAAATTATGGTAACCCATGGTCGACTGACTGTCACGACTGTGGATATGCTTAGGGAGGCTGGAGATTGGATTAAAAATGAGATCAAAACTGGCATAATAATACTTGGTACAGTCGTCGGAGACGGAGCGTCAATGATTATCATGGCCACTGATGATATTGTTCGCCAAGGATTCCATTCTGGCAACGTAGTTAAGGAGGCGGCTAGGGTTATGGGTGGTGGTGGAGGTGGTCGGCCTGAACTAGGCCAGGCCGGCGGACGAGATATACAGAAACTCGAAAATGCACTTGAATCTGCGGTTGAGCAGGTCAGGAAATGGAAGGAAAAACTCTGAGAGTGCTCTCATTGGATCTCGGAGAAAAACGAATTGGTGTGGCTGTAAGTGATCCTACTGGCACAATAGTGACTCCAGTAAACGCAATCGTGCGAAAAGATTCTGAAGAAAAAGACGTAAAATCTGTACTAGAATTGGTAACATTGTACGGTCCAGGTACCATAGTGATTGGGCTGCCAATAACCCTTAGCGGACGCCTGGGGCAAACGGCTAGACTCGTGCAGGATTTCATTTCTGCGTTATCTCTCAAATCATCAATTCCGATCGTACCTCAAGATGAGAGGTTTTCTACTGTTGAAGCCGAACGATTGCTACGTGAGGGTGGTCATGTGCCATCTCGAGAAAAAGGCTTGCGTGACTCAGCTTCAGCGGCGATCATCTTGCAAAGCTATTTGGATAGGCAAGGTAATTGAAGATGTCCGGATCGCCTAGAATCAGGGCTTGTGGAACTGCATCTGGCGAGGTGGCTGGATATTTGTGGAACTGTAATTAGGCAAATGACTAACAGAATATATCTAATTGGTCATCCAGTTTCTCATTCTGTATCACCAATATTTCAGCAGGCCGCGCTAGATTTCCATTCAGTAGATGCTCTATACCAAGCAATAGATGTTGATAGCCCATCGTTGCCCAAAGTGATAAGCCATATGAGGTATACAGACGTCCTGGGAGCTAATGTTACTGTACCCCATAAAGAAGCTGTGGTTTCTATGATGGATATAATATCAGACGAGGTTAAAGCTATCGGGGCAGTGAATACCATAGAAAACAGAAATGGGATTCTTGTTGGGCACAATACCGACGCGATCGGATTTTCCAGGGCTTTGGGGGAATATGAGTTTGACCCTCAGGGTAAAACAGCTCTGGTTCTTGGAGCAGGAGGATCTGCAAAGGCAGTGATATCGGCTTTGGTCAACTCCGGCATTTACCGCATAGTTATAGCTAACCGTACACTAGAAAGAGCTTTAAGTTTAGTAGATGGTATTCGATATTCATTGCCTCATTCTAATGCGATAGATATTAGATCTTCTTCAATAGGGGAGATTGCCAGGGAAAGTGACCTTGTAGTAAATTGCACCTCGCTTGGTATGAAGGGTAGTACAGGTGAGGCAGTACTACCGCTTCAAGCGGACGGCCTATCTGCAGATACGATCGTTTTTGATTTAGTGTACAATCCTTCCCAGACGCTTTTCTTAACAGAAGCTGCTACGGTTGGAGCGACAACCGTTAATGGCTTGTCCATGCTCGTGCATCAAGGGGCCGCTTCGTTCGAGATCTGGACTGGCTTATCTGGCCCGAAAAACGTTATGATGGAGGCTGCTTACGGTGCCCTAGAAGAGCGTCGGTGATAATAGTGCCCTATGAATCATGTGAGTAAAACATGTCTTATAAAAATGAGGAAAAACACCATAGCCTTGAAGGGCTAAACGCAAACGGCTAGATATAGTTCGATTGATATTGTGAGGAGCTAATTTATGTTGAGGTTTTTGACTGCTGGAGAGTCCCATGGGAAAAGTCTTACAGCGTTGGTGGAAGGAATTCCCGCGAATCTGCCACTGACTGAGGACTACATAGAACGTCACATGGCAAGAAGGCAGGTAGGGTACGGGCGTGGGGGACGGATGCAGATAGAAAAAGATCGCGCTGAAATTCTTTCTGGAGTTCGCCATGGGTTAACCATGGGATCCCCGATATCTATGTTGATTCTCAATCGTGACTGGGCTACCGGAAAGGGACCGGATGGAGTTCCTTGGGTTGATGAAATGAATATAGCACCAACTGATGTTCCTTTCGAACCAATTACTAGCCTAAGGCCTGGGCACGCTGATACTCCTGGCATTGCAAAATACATGCAAACTGATGCTCGGAATATCTTGGAGCGGTCTAGTGCTAGAGAGAGTGCGGCTAGGGTAGCAGCAGGCGCGATAGCACAGAGATTCTTAGAGGAATTCGGTATAGAAATACATGGGCATGTTGTTTGTATCGGGGGTGTACACGCTAAACCTCAAGGTTCGATAAATTGGGATTTGCTTGAGGAGAGCCCATATCATAGAGAAAACCTTAATGGGTCTAAAGTCGCTGCTGTGAGATGTGCTGATGAAGATGCAGCATCCAAAATGATAGGTGAAATAGATAGCGCCAGAGAGGCTGGTGATAGCCTCGGTGGTATCATAGAAATAGTTGCTACTGGGCTCCCAGTAGGTTTGGGGAGTTTTATACAGTGGGATCGTAAGATTACCACGCATTTGGCGGCTGCTGTGATGAGTATAAACGCAGTGAAGGGTGTTGAGTTCGGAGCAGGTTTCGCACAGGCTGATTTGAGAGGATCCCAAGTGCACGACGTTGTCAAACCAGTAGGGGAATGGGAATCCCATCCTAGCGGAGATTGGCTTAGGCCGTGGCCGCGCAGAACTAATAATTCTGGTGGCTTAGAGGGCGGTATGACGACAGGAGAACCATTGGTAGTGAGAGCGGCTGTTAAGCCGATTGCCACTATAATAAATGGACTAGAAACGGTAGATCTTACTAGCGGACAGTTTGTTGAGCGAGCACACTTTGAAAGAAGTGATATAACGTTTGTTCCGACCTGTGCGGTTATCGGAGAATCTATGGTGGCTTTGGTGCTAGCTAATGCGATGCTCGAAAAGTTTGGCGGGGATCACATCGATGAAACTAGGCGTAACTGGCGATCTTACATGAGGAGCACTGGTCCTCGTCGCGACTAGAATGTCCTGATTACACTTCAGGTGGGCTTGTGGTATCCATATCTCCGTAATTCTGCCATAAACTTAGGGCATATCAGTCTTGGATTATGGCCAGTGGCTGCACATCCTACCAGATAAGTGTTTCTGATAAGTCTGATTCCTCTGTGCATGGTGGATACACGATTACCAATACTACATTTATTGTATTGCGTTGAATGGTGTCTTCAAAGGTTAGGGGTGTCACATTCAGACTCCACCCATAGCTCGGAGTGGTATCTGATGATCTAATTTGCAATAGAATACTGATATAATGCCAAGGCACTGTTGAATCTCTGGGCGATATCGGACAGTATTTCGTTGGATTCTAAATTGGAAGATAGAGGAGACACCCAATTGTCGGGTTCGTTGACTTACAATCGCATAGTGGTTAAAGCAGGAACTAATGTTCTCACAGGCGGCGGGGATAGCCTGAACGAGGAGATAATAGCGTCTCTTGTTAGGCAAATTGCCTCAGTGCGAGGTCTTGGAGCAGAGGTGTTGATAGTATCGTCTGGTGCTATAGCTGCAGGAGTTAACATCCTTGGCGTTGGCAGGCAGGGGAATGACGTACCGTTCAGGCAAGTTCTTGCAGCGATAGGCCAAAGCCGGCTTATGCATGTTTATGAGAAGCTTTTTGAGCCACATGAGATTATAGTTGCACAGGCATTATTGTCTAGAGGTGACATTAATGATAGAGAGGGGTATCTCAATGTGCGTAACACACTTCTCTCTCTTATCGAACTTAAGGTTGTGCCAATTATAAATGAGAATGATGTAGTAGCTGTGGAGGAGATAGGTCAGGATGTTTTCGGAGATAATGATAGCTTGTCTGCCTTGGTGGCAAATCTTGTAGATGCTGACCTTTTGGTTATATTAAGCGATATTGATGGTCTGCATACATCTGATCCGCATCGAGATCCTAGTGCCGAATTAATACCAGTTGTAGAAAAGGTGGATGGTGCTATAGAGGGTCTGGCAGGATCTAGCCATAGCATTAAAAGTAGAGGGGGCATGCGAGCTAAATTAGAAGCAGCTAAGCTTGCGACAGCCTCAGGAGTCTCTGTTGCATTAGCTAATGGAATGGTTGCTGACGTGGTGTCTCGTCTGGTAGCAGGAGAAAATGTTGGCACATTTTTCTTGCCGACATCGAGCAAGATGGAGAGCAGGAAAAGATGGATGCTTAGCGGGTTGTCAAATCGCGGGCTTATCGTGGTAGATAACGGAGCAGCAGAAGCCATTCGTGCTGGGAATCGTAGCTTACTTCCCGCTGGAGTAAGCAGTGTGGATGGCGAATTTCAGCGTGGTGATATCGTTTTGGTTGTAGATCAACAGGGTGAGAAAATAGCTTGTGGTATTTCTAGCTATGCTGCGTCTGATGTGATTGTCATAAAAGGTTTACGCTCTGACGCAATATACAAAGCTCTAGGGCATCAGTATGGGCAGGAAATTCTTCATAGGAACAATATGGTATTGTTATAGAATCCTTTAGCGTACAAGGTATTGCGGTCCTCATTACGATTACGATTATTTAACTG
>CAZNIG010000003.1:0-157186 GCA_964573055.1 uncultured Dehalococcoidia bacterium | reverse complement strand
CGGCACAGTTTACCTGTTTGGGCACCTGCAAAGCCCACTAAGAGGAGAAGGCTCAGTATTCAGAGATTTGCCGCAGATTCCAGTACTTCTCAGGCAGGGAGAGGAAGTATTTCTGATATTGCATAACACAGATGAGACGGAATTTCTATATGAAGTTACGCATACAAACGTAGTCAAAGCAAGCAGTTTTAGATTAGACGAGACAGATTCCAGTGTTGTAACATTGGTATCCTGCGTGCCAAAGTACGTCTATGACCATAGGCTATTAGTGACTGCCTCTTTGGTAGGTATAAAAACGTAATACAAACCAGTTCCAGAATAAGAGAAAGAGGCATATTTAATCAAAATGCGGATCGCGAAAATGGACGGGACGAGGTTCAAGCAAGCGCAAGAGTAGCTACGAGGGTCGAAGTAAGGAGAAAATGTAGCCAAGATGTCTCTCATACGAGGATTGAAGGTCATCAATAGGGACATGTTTAGTGCTTTATCAGTCCCGAATTACCGGCTTCTGTTCATCGGAAGGTTAACTTCGAACTCAGGCAGAACAATGCGGGTTTTTGCTCGAGCGATATGGGTGTTTGAAGCAACAGGGTCCCCACTTCGCATGGGAATCGCCGTATCGGCCCTGTCATGGCCAATGTTGTTCATGCCACTGATAGGTGGAATAGTAGCTGATAGGGTTGATAGAAGAGCACTTCTCCTTTGGACAGAAGGATTATTGGTTATTCTTTGGGCTGCAGTAGCGCTGGTGATATCTTTGGGACTGTTTGAGTGGTGGTACTTCATCATAACAGCAGTCTTAAGCGGAACCATACAATCTTTTGGACGCGCTGGCTTGCAAGCAATGATAGGCAGCATCGTAGACAAAGAGAGATTAGGGAACGCGGTAGCCTTAGACTCCATCTCACTTACTTGGCCCCGAATAGTCGCTCCTGCCCTAGGAGGAATCCTGATAGGACCAATAGGTGTAGGGGGTCTTTTCTGGCTGACTGCGTTCGGACAGCTGATCACATACATTACACTGATCCTTATAAGCTGGACACCGCAAGAGATGAAAGCAGCTAGGCAGAGTGTTAGCAGTAACGTTCTGGAGGCCCTCCGGCACATAAGCGGTGAGACCATAATAGTAGCATTGGTTGCCTTGGGACTTCTGTCTGCGCTATTCGCAGGGTCATTCAACTTTCTCTTACCTATCTTTGCAGAAGACATACTTGGTGCAGGAGAAGGCGGGTTGGGAGTATTGATGTCTGCTTCTGCATTGGGTGGAGCACTAGGGGCAGTGATTGTACTGGCTGCAAGCAACGCTCGAAGGAGCCGAGGGCTATTATTGCTAGGGATGGTAATACTTAAGACGGCCATGTTGATAACATTCTCTAGGTCAGTTCACTTCCCAGTATCGGTTGTGGCGATGTTTGGTCTTGGGATATCGCAAACCATGTTTATGACAATGGTTACCATGGCTATGCAGCAATTGGCACCGGATCACCTCAGGGGTAGGATAATGAGCCTGCGCGTGGTAATCATGGGATTCTCGCCTTTTGGGGTGATAATAATGGGGGTGTTAGCAGAGGTGCGAGGGGCTGCGGACACGGTGCTGATAGGGGCGGTTATGTACGGCATAACAGCCCTCACGGTGTTCGCTGTTGTACCGACGATACGTAGATTCCAGTGATTTGCGTTTTGCAGACACTCTTGTTTAAGGGGCTAGCCGCGGGAATCTTGTTGGAAACTCAAGAGTCTTTCGCTTGGGGATATTGATTAGACATCCAGATTTTTAACACTTGTCGCGTAGGCCTGAATGAAATCCTTTCGTGGCTGAACTTCCTCCCCCATCAGGTCTGAGAACACCCGATCAGCAGTCTCTGCGTCCTCCGCAGTAACTTGGAGAAGGGTGCGAGTCCCCGGGTTCATGGTGGTTTCCCATAATTGATCGGGGTTCATTTCGCCGAGGCCCTTGTATCTCTGAATGGAAAGTCCCCGCTTGCCTTCCATTTTCTTCATCATTTGATCCTTTTCCGATTCTAGGTATGCATATCTTGCATCTCTACCGGCCTGGATTTTATAAAGTGGCGGTTGAGCTATATAAAGATATCCACCAGTAATAAGCGGCTGCATATTTCGGTAGAAAAACGTTAGCAGAAGCGTCCTGATGTGGGAACCGTCCACATCGGCGTCGGTCATGATAATCACTTTGTGGTAACGGAGCTTGTCAAGATTAAAGTCCTCTCCCATGCTAGCTCCAACCGCAGTAATGATTATTCGGATTTCTTCGTGGCCCAACATTTTTTCAAGGCGCGCCTTTTCTACGTTAAGAATCTTACCCCGTAGAGGTAGGATCGCCTGGAATTTGCGATCTCTTCCTCCTTTAGCAGAACCCCCTGCTGATTCGCCCTCCACCAAGTATAACTCCGACAGAGTCGGATCCTTCTCAGAACAGTCGGCAAGCTTACCTGGTAATGAGCCGCCATCCATCGCGTTCTTTCTGAGAACCATGTCTCGAGCTTTCCGAGCAGCTTCTCTGGCGCGCTGTGCGGTCAGGCATTTATCTATCACGGCCCTAGCTTCTTGGGGATGCTCTTCAAGGTAGTAAGTTAGTGCTTCAGCAACGACAGAGTCAACATAGCCCTTGAGTTCTGGGTTGCCTAGCTTCGCCTTGGTCTGGCCCTCGAATTGAGGGTCGATAAGCTTAACACTAAGGACGGTAGTTAATCCTTCGCGGACATCTTCGCCCGAGAAGTTGGCTTGATCATCTTTGAGGAATTTTTGTTTCCGTGCATAATCATTAAGAGCCCGCGTTAGAGCGGTTCGGAAGCCTGTTAGATGAGTGCCTCCATCTGGGGTGTTGATGCAATTTGCAAAGGAATATGAGATTTCCGAAAAGCCGGTATTGTATTGTACTGCGGCTTCCACAATCGTGTTGTTAATGTCTTTGTAGATGTACAGCGGATTTGGCAAAATCGGTTCTTTGCCGTGGTTCAGGTCTCCCACGAAGCTAACTATTCCACCCTCGAAGATATATTTCTGTCTCCATTGTTTATAACCTTGTTCTTTGTGCCATTCACTAATCAAAGTGATTTGAAGACCGCGATTGAGATAAGCCATCTCTTTGAATCGCTGGGAAAGGTCGTCGAAGCTATACTCGGGTGGGCCGAAAATCTCTTCGTCTGGAAGAAATGTGGTTGTGGTTCCTGTTCCAGAGGCCTTTTTGAGTTGTTCCAAGGGGCTAGTAGTGATGCCCTTCTGGAAATCCTGTCCCCACAAATATCCTTCTCTTTTTACTTCTACTCGAAGCGATGAGGATAGTGCATTTACTACTGATGCTCCTACGCCATGAAGACCACCAGACACAGTATAGCCCTTGCCTCCAAATTTCCCACCAGCGTGTAGGGTGGTCATTACAGTTTCGCCGGCGGATTTGCCAGTGGCAGGGTGGATATCTACTGGTATGCCTCGGCCATCGTCCTCAACACTTACAGCCCCACTGGGCTCTATGCGTACCGTAATTGCGGAGCAGTATCCGGCCATCGCTTCGTCTACTGCGTTGTCCACGATCTCGTATATCAGATGGTGGAGGCCTCTGTGGTCGGTGCTGCCTATGTACATTCCTGGGCGGCGCCTGACGGCTTCCATACCTTCGAGTACTTGAATGTCTTGGGCAGTATACTGATCCGGATGCTGTTGCTGTGCCATGGCTCTAAGACCTTTCGTATCGTGCTAGGCTATCAGCCCAGAATATTTGACCGCACTGACAAGGTATGCCAAGTGTGGTTGTTTACGCTGCTCCGCAGGTGGCCCGTGTCGCCTAGTATTTCTTCTGTCTTAGCCTGGTCTAGGTTTGGCTTGCACGGGGTTCCAAGGGGTGTGGTTTGATTCCGGCGAGCGGAAGATAATTACGCAGCGCGTTCTTCATATTTGTGCCTAGACATTCTAACATAGCACCGTGTAAATGTCAAAACGATCCATAGGATGGAGGCCAACGCCAAACATGCTCGCAACCGGAGACACCGAGGGAAAGGGATATCTTTCCCGTAATCTCCGTATGTGATAGACTCCGTCATTGGATAGGCCATGGAGAAAATGAATAAAAGAGTCTTCTCGGGCATGCGACCTTCTGGGCGCCTACATCTAGGGAACTACCTGGGTGCGCTACAGAATTGGGTGACCATGCAAGAAGAATACGAGTGTATCTACTCAGCTGTAGATGTGCATGCCTTAACCACTTTGCAGGGGGCTGCCACGCAAGAGATTCAGCCGAATATTCGTGATATGGTTTTGGACTGGCTGGCTGCAGGGATTGATCCAGAGAAGAGTATTGTTTTTACCCAATCCCATGTTCCAGAGGTGATGGTTCTTCATGCGCTTCTAAGTATGGTTACACCGCTGGGTTGGTTAATGCGCGTTCCTACATTTAAAGACAAGGTCCGTGAACTCCGTGAAACCGAAGATAGTGTTAGTTATGGCCTTGTAGGCTATCCAGTACTGATGACTTCCGACATAGTTCTATACAAAGCCGACACGGTACCGGTAGGTGAAGATCAGGTTCCCCATTTAGAGTTGACTAGGGAGATCGTGAGACGGTTTAATCATCTATACGGCCAAACCTTCCCTGAGCCACAATCTAAGCTTACTGACTATCCCCTGATCGTTGGTTTGGACGGTAGACAGAAAATGAGTAAGAGTCTTGATAACCACATAGAATTGGCCTCAACACCTGAAGAGACAAACAAGAAGGTCAAGGGTGCCTTCACTGATCCAGAGAGACTTAGGCGAAGTGATCCCGGGCGGCCTTGGGTATGTAACGTATATGCCCTCCATAAGTTTTTCAACCCGGAGGAATTGGATAGGGTGTACATGGGATGCACTCAAGCTGAGATGGGCTGTGTAGAAGACAAGGAACTTTTGGCTGATGGGATAAACAAGATACTCGAGCCGTTTAGAGAAAGGCGCAGGGAACTTGCGAGCCGCAAAGGCTATGTCGAGGACGTACTTCAAGAAGGAGCTCGCCGAGCGAGAAGTATCGCTCAAAATACGTTAACAGAAGTTAGAGAAAAGATGGGTGTGCCCGAGGTAGGTCCCTGAAAACACAGGATATTGCTGGAATACCCACTTCCAGCAACGGAGTTTCGGCGTTGGACGTGGCTGTTACAGTCACTAGAAAAGCAGGAGCCCTCCTTCTTGATAAATTTCAAGGCGATAAACGCGTTTCATTCAAAGGACGAGGTAATCCAGTCACTGACGTAGACCGTCTGGTCGAAGAGGAAATTATAGCCGGCCTCGCATACGAATTCCCAGAAACACACTTCTTGGCTGAGGAGTCTGGGACAACGGTTGGCTCTTCTGAATATACTTGGATAATCGATCCACTGGATGGCACGCGCAATTACATTCTAGGTATACCATTTTTCTCAGTGGCAGTTGCTTTAGTCCACAGGGGAGAAATTTTGTTTGGCCTGACTTATGATCCCGTTAGAGAAGAAATGTTCCAAGCGGTTAAAGGATTCGGATCTGCGCTTAATGAACTTCCGATATTAGCATCGACCAAACTGCATTTAGATGAAGCTGTTCTTAGTTTTGACCTTGGTTCGGTTAACGAAAGTTCATATGTGGCCATGGAGATGGTCCTTAATCTTTGGGGGAAAGTGCAGGCAACTCGTATTATGGGTTCTGCTGCCCTCAGTCTTGCTTATGCAGCTGCAGGAAGGGTGGATATCTACTTTCATCACAAACTTGAGCCATGGGACGTAGCCAGCGGCATCCTTCTTATCCGAGAAGCAGGGGGAGAAATAACTGATAAATCTGGGAAACGAGCCGGCGTCGAAGGCGGGGCAGTTATAGCTGGTGGCTCAGAGATACATCAGCGCTTTCTTGAAGCGACGGCAGGTGAAAAATGGCGCAGCTGAGGTACTGGATAACGCTAAATGGGGGCAAGCGGATCTCCGGGCAAGAGGACTATCAAATCGAAGCTTTGTTGGCTAACAATTGCGGATTGGAACGAGTTAACTAATAAGAAAAAACAGAAATTGTCTGCATGATACCTGGTGAAAGAGGCGATTTGCCAAAAAGTGTCGACCCAAATAGCAGCCTCACCTTGGCTTAACACAAATGGTTTGCGTGTTGTTTCTGGTGCTACTAGGAACGAATGAAAGGCATCTATAACTCTCTCCGCTTCTGGCCGATTTCTGGAACGTAATAAAGCAGTCAGATACTGTCCCTTCATCCTGAAAACGGCGTATTCAAACCCTGAAGGGTTTCGGGCAAAACCTGCAGGTACTTTAAATGCTAATGGCGCCTCTCTGGCAGGAACCTCGTAGAGGCTCAGATTATTTACTGTTTCGGAAGCTTCAGCCACCTTTCCTGAGTCAAAATAATTGCACCAATAGACTGGTATAGTAATCGCCTCTTGCGAGCTTTCCAAGATATCGCCAAGGGTGAGCAGGTAATTGACTCTAGCAACCGTTACGGCTAATGGATCAAAATCCAACCCAGTCACAGCATTTATGATGTGGTTAAGTATTCCTACAGGCGTCTCACCTGCCTCGAAAAGATGCTTCTTTGCGATCTGTATAGCAGCAGTCAAGAATACGCCTGATCCACAATATGGATCTAGAAGAGTAGAGTACGGGGCAGCCGAAAAGCGGGGATCTTTTTGAAGAACTTGTTTCGCTTGATGCTCCGTGTTTTGTTGCCTTACAAGCGAAGGGTGAGAATCATCTTCGATAAGGCTTTGGTATAATTGGTCTATTGAGGCACGGGATAAATGTGAAAAAGACCAATGGCCTAACGTTTGCATTATACGATAAACCAAGTCGGACCCAGATTTTTTAATAGGTTGTTCTAGGATCCAAGTAAAAAAATCTTCTTCAACCAGATTGACAATCCCCGCGTGATCCTGGAAATAAGTGCCTCGTATTAAATCCTCTCCCTCCGGATACTTTGAAGCATGTCCAGATGGCTCTAGATAGAAGAAAGCCAGAAGGCGCATCAATATAGCTAGGTAGGTTTGGTTGAGAAAAAGCTGTTTGTCAGGTACCGAGGGGCCATATGTCAGGGCCAAACAGTGGGCCCATTCTTCAAACCTCAATTGTACTGAGGGGATGTCCTTTGCTGCATAAAACAGCTTATCCAACTCCAGCCGGATTAGTCGAAAACAGGCACTGGGAACCCCCAAGGTAAAGGAGATCATTTTTGGAGAAGCGGGGGTGGTTTGTTTAAGAAACCCAGATAGCAGTAATTCGAACCAGATGTACGGTTGGTCTATGGTCATTGCCTCTTGAGATTCAGAGAGGTTAATCTCTGATACTAGGTCGAGGGATCGAATAGAAATACCGTCCTCTAGGTAGATGGGTGCATATAGTATGAAGTGGATACCATCAGTAGCAATTCCAGTAAAAACCGCTTCTGGGAATGACTTCTTAAGACCAGCAATGGATTCGGTTAGGGCTGACTGAGCACTCTCGCGTTCTTGGGCTAGGTTCGATCTGAATTCGAAAACGAGGTTCCCAAATAAGGTATCAACCGGACTCCAATAGACTTGATTGGTAACAGAGCTTTCTGCGAAATCCACATGGAAGGTTCTTTTTATCCAGCCTATAAACAATCTTTGGCGATCTTCCACAGGAAGAGCATCTGTAATAGGAACTAGATAATCTTGTAGAGCTTGGTGGGATAGCCCAGGGGCTTGATTCAATGTCTAGCCCTTTAGCTTGTCAGCAAGCCAAGTCTTGAGCAACGGATGAAGTTCGTCCTTACATTCCCTTAGGCTGTGACCAGCCCCGGGGTATAGTACCAATTCTTTAGGCTCCTCAGATAATTCGTGGATCATTTTGGAGCAATAAGGACCGAGCCTAGTATCATCTTCTCCGTGCACTAGTAGTATCGGTCTTGGGGCGAGTAGGTGGGGGTACTGTGCTCCGTAGGTCTGGCTTGCGAGGCCTACTACCGTAACAACGGATTCACTTAAGGCGCCGGCAGCTATGACCACTGCCCCTCCTAGTGAATGGCCCACAAGGGCAACTTTCTCATAGCCTTTCTCTTTAAGAAAGGCTATGCCCACCAGAACATCTAGCATGCAGTTCACAAAACTATCAGGCTTCCGATAGCTCAGTCGAAGGGACGTGATACCGTTCTCTATGAGTTCATCCGAAAGGACCGGGTATAAACCTCCTGCGCCATTGAACCCTCCGGATGCACCAGACACCCAAATTATTGCTTCCTTACCAGAGTCGGCTGCGTGGAAAAGGCATCGGATAGTGCCCATATTGGTTCTAAGTAAAATGCCTGTTCCTCCACTGTCTTCAGGCAAGCGCCAAGGCAAAGCACCTCGGAATTCTATAGGGGCGGGCTCGCCATCCAGAAGGATACCTTCCCATGTCGGTTCAGTTACCACTATTAATCCTCTCAACTAATCTTTTGATTCGCGCTAGTGCTTCTTGTATTTCATCCACAGATACGGCGTAGCAGCAACGGACGTATCCTTCTCCGCTTGATCCAAAGGCAGATCCGGGTACCACCAAGACCTTTTCTTCTAGTAGAAGCCTCTCTGCAAATTCTTCAGAAGACAAGCCGAGACTCGTAATAGAAGGGAAAGCGTAGAACGCTCCTTGAGGCTCGATACAATTCAGGCCTATCTGGTTCAAGCCTCGTACAATTAATTGCCTACGTCTATTGTACTCTAACCGCATTTCTTCTACCCGGTCATTACCTGAGCGAATTGCCTCTAAGGCGGCCATTTGGCCTTGTATAGGCGCGCACAGCATCGTGTACTGATGTATCTTCATCATAGCTTCAATTACATCTGGATTGGAGCAAGCGTAGCCAATACGCCAGCCAGTCATGGCGTATGATTTGGAGAATCCGCCAAGGTGTATGGTACGGTCGGCCATATCCTTTAGTGAGGCGAATGATGTGTGGTCTACGCCGTACACAAGGCGTTCATATATCTCATCTGATATAACTGTTAGATCATAGGATTTCGCTATTCTCGCGATTTTCTCAAGATCGTTCCTCGGCATTACCGCTCCAGTGGGGTTGTTTGGATATCCTAGTAGAATGGCCTTGGTTTTGCTTGTAATATGAGACTCTATGTCAGACGGCCTCACATGGAAGGAATTATCCATGTGTGTAGGCACGGTGACTGGCACTCCACCTGCGAGAATAACACAGGGTACGTAGGACACGTATGTGGGTTCTGGGATGATAACTTCGTCGCCCGGGTCTAATATCGCGCGCATTGCTAGGTCAAGACCCTGACTAATACCAACAGTAACGAGAACTTGTTTGTCGGCCGAATAGGTAAGGCCATGACGATCTCTAAGGTACTCACTTATGGCGATTCGAAGGTCTAATAACCCATAGTTGGAAGTGTACATAGTATCACCTCGCTCTATGGAGTAAATGGCGGCTTCTCTAATTGGCCATGGTGTTACAAAATCGGGCTCTCCTACTCCGAGAGATATGACGTCATCCACGGTGGATATCAAATCGAAGAATTTACGTATACCGGAAGGTGAAAGGCTTTTCACCTTCTCTGATATGGATGATTTGTTAGTTGATGACATTGAACTTTGTGTCACAGGGCACTCCTAGGGGCTAAGAGGTAGGCGTTTGATTTTATCTTCCGGGCTCAATATTTCTCCGTCTTCTTTATAGCGCTTTAAGAGGAAGTGAGTAGCGGTACTGTGAACTTCTTCAAGCGCAGCCAGCTTCATGGCTACGAAGTTTGCTACTTCCTGCATCGTATCACCTTCTAGCAACACTGATAAATCATAGCCACCAGATACAAGGTAAAGGGAGCGAACTTCAGGGAATCTGGCGATCCTCTGGGCCACAGAATCGAAGCCGACATCTCTTTGAGGGGCTACTCGAACCTCGATCATGGCCAGAATTTTGCCCTTCCCCAGTTCATCCCAATTAACAATGGTTTTGTATTTTAAGATCGTTTTGTCTTGTTCTGCTTTCTCAATGATCTGCCTTACATCATTTGGGTCTAGACCTGTCATGACGGCGATTTCCTCGGGCGTGGCTCTTGAGTTTTGTTCCAATATTGAAAGGATATCTATCATAATTTAGGCCTCTTCTTGTGCCAATTAGTGTACTGCTCGTAAGCATGAGCAACTTGTAAAACAGTTTGGTCATCCATATATTTCCCCATTATTTGCATACCTATGGGCAATTTATTAGCAAAGCCAGCCGGAATAGAAATTGCGGGTATACCCGCAATGTTTGCTGGAATGGTACATCGGTCGCTTAGATACATTTGGTACGGGTCTTGCATTTTTTCACCAAGGTCAAAGGCAGGCGTAGGAGACGTTGGAGTTATGATCACGTCGTATCTTTTGAAAGCTTCTTGGAACTCCTGGCCAATTAAGGAGCGGATTTTTTGAGCCTTAAGATAATAGGCGTCATAGTACCCAGCTGACAATGCATAGGTACCTAGCATTATACGCCGCTTCACCTCTGGGCCAAAGCCTTTTTGCTTAGTTTGTTCCATAGCGTCCCACATAGTAGATGTGGTATTGGCTGAAAAGCCGTACTTTACCCCGTCATATCTCGCCAAATTTGTGGACGCCTCTGATGGAGCAAGAATGTAGTAAACAGCCAAAGCGTAGTCAGTATGTGGCAAGGACATTTCTTCTATAATGGCACCTTGCTGCTCAAGAACGCCAAGGGCTTTGAGGATCGCGGCTTGTACCTCAGGGTCAATTCCCTGACCATAATATTCTTTAGGTATACCTATCTTGATGCCTTTTACCACCCCGGTAAGCGCTGCGGTGTAATCTGTGATAGGGCTGGGTATAGATGTAGAATCTTGTGGGTCGTGGCCAGCTATAGTGTTTAGCACTATTGCACAGTCGGTTACATCTCGTGTCATTGGGCCTATTTGGTCCAATGAACTTCCAAATGCTACCAGGCCGTATCGGCTAACCCTGCCATAGGTGGGCTTCATACCTACTATTCCACAAAGGGCAGCAGGCTGTCGTATGCTTCCTCCTGTATCAGATCCAAGTGCGTACATACATGTTCCAGCAGCAACAGCAGCAGCGGGCCCACCACTACTACCTCCGGGAACCTTTGTGATATCCCAAGGATTCTGGGTTGGGAAAAAAGCGGAATTTTCGGTTGAGGAACCCATGGCAAATTCATCCATGTTTCCCTTTCCTATCATTACGGCCCCGCTTTCTTTAAGCCTATGCACTACTGTCGCAGAGTATGGGGGAACGAAGGTTTCCAGCATGCGCGACGAGCAGGTGGTTAGTATACCGTTAGTGCACATATTGTCCTTAACTTGCATCGGAATGCCGGTCAAATCCATCGAGCTGGTTTCCTTTACATATTTATCGGCATTCTTGGATTGGGCTAAGGCGGTTTCCTCTGTTATAGTTACAAATGCTTTTATCTTGTCCTCTATCTTGTGAACGTATTTGATGTGATCTTGGGCGAGTTCATACGAGGAGACCTGCCCCTTTCTGAGAAGGGCTTTGGCTTCTGGGATGCTAAGGTATCTTAGGTCGTTCGACATCAGTCCAGAACTGCCCTAACCCTGAAAAAATCACCTTCCCTAAACGGGGCGTTAGCTAGGATGGCTTCCTTTGGATACGAAGAAGTTGGTATATCTTCCCTCATGACACTTCCCAAAGGCATGGAATGAGGGTTAGGTTCGACGTTTTCAGTATCAACTTGGTCCAAGATCTGGAAATTTTCTATAATATCAGATAGTTGACCGCGGAAATCTTCAATCTCCTCTTCGCTAAGCCCGAGACGGCAGAGGAGAGCTATGTGTACAACTGTTTCTCGGCTTAATTTAGGAGAGGTCATAGTTATCCCTTGACTTTGGCGAGGCTGTCCTAGTTTAACAAACCGCTCTCTTGGCTTCAATAGCATTGAGAATGATTAAGGGTTGCTAATTTGTTCAAGCGCTTCATCGAGAGCATAGAGGGAGATTTGCATATTGCGAATTCCGGTGGGTCAATCGGGTTAATAGTCGTAAACAGTAAGCATAACTTAATTCTGTGAATACTTGACGTGGGGAAGTACAAAAAAATATAATGGAGCGTGGTACACAGAGGGATGAGGTGTTTTGAGGACTATATGCGAGGGTATTGCATTATACTTTAGAGGATGTATCTCTCCCTTGCAAGTACGCGATACTCAGGACAGTACTAGTAGCGAATCGATTGCACAAGTCATAAGTAAGGAGGGCATCAATGGATTTTTCATTACCGTACACTCCAGAGCAGGAAGAGTTTCGTAAGGAAGTACGAGGTTGGCTAGAAGCCAATGTTCCGGAAGAGATGAAAGAGCCAGTTGACCAAAACCATTTCACGTCAGAAATGTACTGGTGGTGGCGAGAAAAGCATAAGGAAATGGCGATCAAGGGCTGGCTTGAGCCCACATATCCCAAGGAATACGGCGGTGGGGGTCTTACAGGAGATCATGAAACCATAATAGATGAGGAGTTCAACCGATTTGGTGCGGTTCGGAGGTTTAGTAGCACTCAGGTGTTCCCGACTCTGTTGGTTTGGGGGACAGAAGAGCAGAAGCAGAAATACTTGCGACCACTCCTTACCGGCGAGAAAGTTACCTGGCAGAAATTGACTGAACCCCACTCAGGTGCAGACGTAGCAGCCTACGAGAGCACAGCAGTCCGCGATGGCGATGATTGGGTACTGAATGGTTCCAACATGTATATTGGCGGCTATGAAGATGCGGAGATGATGGTGGGACCTATGCTAACCGATCCAGATGCACCGAGGCATCGCAACCTAGGGTACTTCGTGATCGAAGCCCCGGCTGAAGGGCTATCTATCAATGAGATGAGCCTGCTGGGTGGAGGCAGAAAACGGGCTATTTTCATGGACAATGTAAGGATTTCTGGTGACCATCTTATTGGTGGCGATCACCAAGGGTGGCAAGTACTGGGCACCCACCTGGAATTCGAGCATGGTGGCGGCGGTCGAGCATTCCCAAGAGATGAGGCGCTAGACGACTTAATGTCATTTGTTAACATCCAAAAATTTAATGGTAGCAGTGTGGTTAAAGACCCCGTCACTGCTCAGAAGGCAATGGATGCGTACATAGAGTCTCACGTCCAAGGTATACTGGCAAAGCGTACCCACTGGATGTATCAGAAAAAAGTGGAAATCAGATATGAGGGCAACTTGGCCAATGTGCATAGCAGAGAGTCGGGACTCAGAAATGCTCTGAGGGTTAGGGAGTTAATGGGGCCGTTTGCCTTCCTTAGTACCGAGGACCCGGTAGCCCCAGGGCGTGGGGCGCAGGAAGTTAGGCAAAGAGCCGCTGCGGGGCAGAGGCATCCTGGAGGTACAACTAACATTGCCAAAGTGGTTTTGGCTAGGAGAATAGGTATAAGCCGAACGCAGGAAAGACCTGCTCCTACCCCATCTACGACCTCAGCGAATAGCTAGAGCAGCTTAAAAGACACAGAGACGGGTTTGAGACACACTTGAGTGTCTCAAACCCCTCTCTGTCTATATCAGTTGTCCTAAGGCGATGTTCTAGCAAGCAAAGAGGCTTGGCTATGGCGGACGAAGAGGGGCAGCCTATACTTCGGTATAGCAGGCAGCGGGAAAACGCCTCCGTGCTATACCTGTGGATTAATACAGGTTGTCCAAAGGGGTTTTATGCATGTTCCTTTAGTAGATAGAGAGCGGGTATGCCAGCAATAATAGTAAGTATGGAGGCGTATATTGCGAGGTCATATGAATTTGTGTGATCAAAAACCCAGCCATAAAGCACCGGGCCTAGCATTCCAGCTCCAATTGCGCCCCCTTGAACCATACCTTGAATTGCACCAAACGATTTCGAGCCGAACATTTGCATGATTAGAAAAGGCCGAAGAGGGATAGTACCTCCGAAGCCAATGCCAAAAAGCAGAGAGAAAATAACGAGTAGCCAAGGCTGAGAAGGTCCAATTCTGACCAAAAGTAGGAGTGAAATAAGCTCGGAGATGATAAGGAAAAGGATGATTTTCCGAAAGCCTATCATATCTGCCAAAGTTCCAGCACCGACTCGTCCAATACCGCTCAGAAGGAATATGAGACCTACCACGCCGGCGGCCTCCGTCGCACTGTAATCCAAATCTTGGAGCAATGGTATTAAATGCACCATTAACCCGCTTACTCCAATGAAAAAAGCGGCGAAAAGAAATAGGAGGCACCAGAAATCCCGGGTCTTAAGAGCCTCTTTGACCGTAAACCCTGTGTTATCTTGTTCTAGAGCCCCAATAAAATGTTCTAAGGCTGGATCTACTGGGTCGCCGTCTGGTAGGTAACCGTAACTGTATGGGTCAGAACGAGCTACTAATGCTAAGGGAATACCGACAATCCAGAGGCCTATGCCAAGGATAAACAGAGCTGTGCGCCAACCTAAACTTTCGTCCATCACTGCTACCAAGACTACAAATGGGCCTCCTACCACAGGTCCTAGCATAGCTATGCCCAGCGCGCGACCTTGTAGCCTGCTAAACCAATTTGCCACCGCTACAGCCCAAGAGACACCATGTGATGCGCCGCTCACACCTAGTGATGCTAGTAGGAACGCTAGGTAGAAGCTCCACAAAGAGTTAATGTAGCTTAGTAAAATCATTCCAGCTCCGCCTAGGATTACACCCATAAGAATCACTATTCTTGGGCCCCATCGGTCTACCATAAAGCCCATAATAGGCGCTAGGAGCCCGGATTCTAGCTGCCGCAAAGAAAATGCGCCGGAAGTTAATGCGCGAGTCCAGCCGAATTCTTGAAGTATAGGCAGGAAGAACACTTGAAAGCCCTGAAAGAAAACTATAGATAGGTAGAAATTGATCGCAACGCTAGCTGCTACTATGTACCAGCCATAGAAAATTCCTTTATGGGCATGTTTGGATTGTGATTCGTCTGTAGAGTCACTGTTGATTCGATCGTGGTTAGGATCTATGGGGTGCAATTTATGTCACTCGCGAACGGAAAGGGGTGGCTTGTAAGCCACCCCTTTCCGTGTAGTCTTTATTAGCAGTAGTTCTCAGAACTAGCCGCCGGATATAGCCGGGAGGAAATGAATCTCGCTGTCTTCCTTGACATGCTCGAGCATGCCAAGATTAGTGGTTTCTCCATCTATGATTACGGCAATACCTGGCGAAATTTCGTCTCCGTCACAGAGATGTTCTCGTATACCTGGAAATTCCTTCTCCAGATTATTTACGATTTGGCGGACGGTGGCGCCAGGTATTTGCACCTGTTGTTTCTCACCGGTGCGTTTTTGCATCATTGGGGGTATCCAGACTTCAGCCATGTCCTCTATGCTCCGTCGTATTATGGTGGGTTATCCAGAGGCTCCGTCCCATACTGCTTCAAGTATGTTCCCTGGCGACATCGGGAGGCTATCCATTCTAACGCCAGTAGCTTGTTGGACTGCATTGGCTACGGCCGCCATTACTGGTACGAGAGTTACTTCACCAACCCCGCGGAGTCCAAAGGGATGACCGGGATTAGCGATTTCTACAAGTACGGTGTCAATCATTGGTAGGTCTAGGGACGTAGGCATACGGTAGTCAAGGAAGCTAGCATTCACCATCTGGCCATTGTTACCGTAGAAATACTCTTCGTTAAGTGCCCATCCGATCCCTTGGACTGTTCCTCCTTGGACCTGTCCTTCGACGTAGCTGGGATGTATGGCTTTCCCCGCGTCCTGGATCGCTGTAACCCTTAGTACCTGAACCTTCCCGGTTTCAGGGTCAACCTCCACGTCAACTATGTGAGCGGCGAAAGTAGGGCCTGCTCCGCCAGGATTGAGATTGGCGCGTCCCTGAATCGGGCCTCCAGTAGCGTTTAATCTGGCTGCGAGGTCCTTAAACGACATCTTAAGTTCAGGGTCTGATTTACTCTGTACTACCCCAGAGGCATACTCTACCTCGTCTGCAGGGACCTCCCAGATCTTAGCTGCGCGCTGTATCATCTGTTGCTTCACATCTTGGGCGGCCATGTAACAGGCCGTGCCGCTCTTTTGCGCTACGCCACTTCCTCCAGCCCCAGTTGTGTAACCTATGGAGTCGGTGTCTCCCACTGATGGGCGGACTTCCTCAGCGGCTATGCCAAGAGCTTCTGCTACATGCATGGCTTGTACGGTCCTGCTGCCGCCGATATCTGGGGCTCCCTGGACCAAGCTTATTGTTCCGTCCGGGTTAACGCTGGCAATCGCGCTGGCTGGGCCGGAGCCATTGCCCCAGAATCCGAATGCCATTCCGCGACCGCGGTTTGGGCCTTCAAGAGGGTCAGACCAGTGCGGGTGGTTCTTAACCGCTTCTAGTGTTTCTATCCCACCAATTTTACCGAATACAGGGCCAGTTATTTGCCGTACGCCTTCGCGGGCCGCATTTACCAGGCGTAATTCAACGGGATCCATAGATAGCTTTTGGGCGATCTCATCCAGAACTTGTTCTACTGCAAATGCAGCCATTGGCGCGCCAGGGGCTCTGTATGCAGCTACCTTTTGAGTGTTTGCAAGTACGTCAAATGCCTCTATATAGCCATTGGGGATGTCATAAGGGGCGAACATGCACCTTGCTCCACCACCTACTGATGAGCCAGGAAAGGCGCCCGCCTCATAGATCAGGTGAGCTTCTGCTGCAGTAATTTTGCCATCCTTTGTAACCCCTATCTTAACTCTCATGTCTGCGCTGGATGTGGGTCCGCTTCCAACGAACACCTCTGTTCTCGTCATAGAAATCTTGACCGGTTTCCCTGTCTTTTGAGAGAGTACGGCAGCCACAGGTTCAAGAAGTACCCCACCTTGACCCTTGCCGCCAAATCCTCCACCGATTTCCATGGGTATGACTTTTACCCTAGAAGTGGGGAGGTCCAAGATTGCCGCGACGTGATCACGGACACCGAAGAGCTGTTGTGTGCTAGTCCAGACGGTCAGATACCCATCTGTGCCCCACATTACCGTAGCCGAGTGAGGCTCAATATAACCTTGGTGAACACGCTTTGTGTGGAATTCTCTGTCTACTATTATATCTGCTTGCTTAAATCCATCATCGATATCCCCGAGTTTGTGTTCAAAATGATTTGCTACGTTAGTAGCGTTTTCGGTTGGGGTCTCTCCCCATCCAACCATTCCCGGACTATTTCTCGGGATAAGCCTTTCGTGCAGAATTGGGGCGTCATCTTTCATCGCGTCAAGAGCATTTAGAACGTGCGGTAGTTGTTCGTACTCAACTTTGATCAGCTCTAGAGCTTCATCAGCAATATGGGCGCTCGTAGCTACAACCGCGGCTACAGCGTGACCGCTGTACAGCGCTTTCTCTCTGGCCATAACGTTACGTGTAACGAACCCCCAGTTCGTTGTGCCACCTTCTTCTTGGGCGGCTATCCTTGGAGAGATATCAGGTAGATCGTTACCCGTGATTACGGCCTCGACCCCCTCCAGCTGTAATGCTTTGCTAGTATCGATTTTCTTGATTATGGCATGGGCAAAGGGACTTCTAAGTATCTTACCAAAAAGCATACCGGGTAGGTGTACGTCAGCACCGTATCTGGCTCGCCCTGTGACTTTGTCCCATCCGTCGTGACGGATTGGTCTAGTACCAATGACGTTGTATTCCTTGTTGGATAGCACTATATTGGGTTTGTAATCAAGCATGTTTTTTCTCCCTAACTGGCTACTAATGGGACTTCGACTAGTACAGGATAGACCATCGTTGGCGGTTCTGCAACAATACCTCCTGGTTGTTTTTTGCAGAATAGGACAGCTGTTTTTTTTGTATGGTATGTCCCGCCAGTCCGGCAAACTGTTGGGAAAACCTAAATTTGAAGCTAACGGCGCTTGAACAATTGTAACTATGAAGGTAAAATATTCACTCTTTGTAAACTATCAATTCGAGTGAATATTTCCGGAGGTTGTGCTATGGCATCGGATGATTACCTGGCTTCTAGAGGCCAACTATTGTCTAGGGCTCTTGAAGATATCGAGCGGGTTATACAATCGGGCCCCCATAGTGTATCAAGAGAATGGTTTACTATAGATCTCAACATGCCTCAAATTCGAGTGGTGTTTCTCTTGTTGCAGGAAGAGCCTCTTCGCATGAGTGACATGGCTGCCAGCCTAGAAGTTTCCATGTCCAGGGTTACAGGGTTAATTGATAAATTGGTAGAACGTGAGTTAGTTACTAGGTGGACTGATCAGTATGACAGGCGTTCAGTGCTGTGCTGTCTGACGGAAGCGGGTAAAGAATTAGGTGGTCGGCTGTTGGCTGAAAGAAGGTTTCGCTGGGAAGAACGGCTGAACCATTTGAATGTCTCAGAGCTCAAAAAATTTTGTCAAGCCATGGAGCTAGTATTGAATGCGAATCGTATACCAACTGATAGGAATGAATCACGGGCACTGGAAAGTGTATCCAGATAGCTTTCAGTTATCCTCTGCCTGTGAATCGCGGGATCTGACACGCAGCAACGAGTATGTTTATTGAAGCTGGGCGAATAACACGTATGCAGGGCTGAAGCAGGAATAATTAATGGAAAGCCAAATTAAAAGTTCAAATGAGGAATTAGACAAAGCTGCAGGGGACCCTCCTGCTGACTCCAGTGTCGCGGATAGTGGCGCTCGAGGAAATGGCGGTATGGGTCCAGGGAGCTTTGGGGGAGGCTCATCTGGTTTTTCATTACGCAATCTTAGGACACTGACCTCATTTAAGAGTGGCACCTTCAGGCTCTACTTTGCAGCAATGATTGGGCAGATGGCTGCTATGAACATGCAGATGATTGCTCGTTCGCTTCTCGTATTTCAGTTGACAGGCTCTGGGACAGCATTAGGGGTCATGGCGCTTGGCAATGCTTTACCGATGTTGTTCTTCTCATTGTTCGGCGGAGTTATAGCCGATCGGGTCCAGAAAAAGTACGTACTCTTGTGGGGCCAGGCAGGAAATGGGGTGGTGTCTTTGGTAGTGGCCTTTGCTTTGGTTTCTGGACTCATGAGCGAGGAAAGGTCAGGATCCTGGATTCTTTTGGTAATCGCAGCTCTATTCCAAGGCACGATCATGGGCTTGATGATGCCGTCGCGTCAGGCGATGATTGCAGAAATCGTGGGCGAAGAAGATCTTATGAATGCTGTTGCCCTAAACACTTTTGGTATGAATGCCCTTCGCCTTTTGGCTCCGGTGCCGGTAGGCTTCATGATTTACGTGTGGGATTACGGGGCTGTGTATTTTGCTATGACTGCTATGTATGCCATGGCCACTTTTTTCGTCGCGTTAATGCCCAAAACAGGCACAATTACCTTGCAAGGAAAAGGCGCGATACAAGATGTTAAGGATGGCCTAGTCTACGTTCGCAATGAACCCACTCTCCTATTGATATTAGTGGTTACTTTTATTGTGGTGCTGTTGTCGATGCCGTATATGATGTTACTTCCCGCTTTAACCGAAGATGTACTGCTAGTAGACTCTCGTGGGTTTGGGGTATTGCTCAGTATTTCAGGTATAGGCGCCATGGCAGGCTCCCTTGTTCTAGCATCTTTACCAAACAAACGTCGGGGCCTTATGCTCATGTTGGGCAGCTTGGTATTAGGTATAGCGCTTATAGGCCTGTTCTTTTCCAGTTCGTGGTTCCCTTCCCTCTCTTGGCCTCTTGCGCTTTTCTTTATCGTTTTCGTGGGGTTGGGGCAAACTACTCGTATGACGCTAGGGAATACCCTCCTTCAATACTATGTCAAAGAGGAATTCCGGGGTAGAGTTATGGCGCTTTATTTCATGGAATTTGGCCTTACAAGTTTTGGGGTATTTTTCACGGGCGTATTGACTGATGTGATAGGTGTGCAGTGGTCAGTCGGGGGCTTGGCTATTATTTTAGTAATATTCTGTATATTTGTGCTGATATTCTCGCCCAGATTGCGGACACTTGATTAGTTAAGGGAACACGCAGGTAGATATATTGCAAGACGAAAATAAACAAGCACCTGCGATCGGCTCGAATCAGGCTGTCAGTCAGGCAGAATCAATGCGGCAGAAATTTTCACTGAAATCGACTTTTGCTTCGTTGCAATACAGGGATTTCGTATACATGTGGCTTGGGCAAATTACACATGCTTTTGCATTATGGGTTGACCAAATCGCTAAACCTCTTCTCATACTCAGCCTGACCGAATCTCCTATCCACCTCGGCCTAGTGCTAGTGGCTCGGACCGTTCCTGCAGTTACTTTCGGAATGATAGCTGGTGTAATAGCAGATAACTTTAACCGCCGCTTGGTTCTTTTGCTTACCAAGTATGTGGTTCTTGTTCTTAGCATAATTTTTGCGGCTCTAGTGGTTTTTGGCTGGGTAGAGCTATGGCACATATATGCCTACAATCTTCTTAGAGGGGCAACAATGGCTTTTGATCAGCCGGCTCGGAGGGCTATGATTCCTAGCATAGTTCCGTCTCATCTGGTAACTAATGCGATGGCTCTTAGTACTGGTAGCATGACAGCTACTCGTATAGCTGGAGCTGCCGGTGCAGGGATTCTTATCAGCTTCGTGGGTTTCGGGGGGGCCTATGTGACCATGGCCTTAGTATACGTACTAGCGGTGTATTTCACTTGGATGCTTAGGCCACCAGACCACGAACGTTCGGGGTATCAGGGCATAAGAAGCATGGGTAGTGATCTTATGGAAGGTTTGCGTTACTCATGGAATAATCCCGATATAAGGGGAGTTCTTATTATTTCTCTTGGTTGGTTTATGTTTGGTATGGCTTTCATGCAGGTCTTCGCTCCTCTTTTTGCTGTCCAAATTTTGGATATCGGAACCCGCGGTTTTGGATACATGGTGTCTGTATCGGCTGTCGGCAGCACCTTTGGAGCACTTATATTGGCAGCGACTAACCCTTCGAAAAATCGCGGGATTCTGATGCTCGCACTTCTAATGGCGTTCGGGGTGTTATTGATAGTATTCTCGGCATCTACGTATCTTCTATCCGTTCCTCTAGCATTTATAGTTATGCTATTTCTAGGTCTAGGCCAATCAAGTTTCTTTCCCTTAATCAATGCTCTGCTAGTTGAGAAGGCTCAGGAAAACATGCGTGGTCGCGTGCTCGGAGTGCTAAGCCTAGATAGGGCCATGACAACTGCGGGAGGAGCATTGGCAGGCTTCATGGCGGCAGCCCTTGGGCCTCAAGTCGCCCAAATCCTGTTTGGGGTAGGAATGATAGCAACAGCATTACTGATGACTTTGTTTTATCCGCCACTTAGGAAGATAGATTAAAGGAACTGGAAATCCGGTAACAGTTAGGGGGCATTAATTGTGAGGCCTAACGTAGAAGGTGGCGGATCACCTGATGTCTATGGGGCTGATGAAATTGTTTGGAAGTCCCCCCATTGTTGGTTGACTGTCATTTTTCACTCATACTTTGCTTATAGGAGCTATATACTCGCTTTTATAGGGCGATACAACTCAGATGAAATGCGCCGCGCGCCAGGAATCTTCTCTACTATGGGCGACCTATAGTGTTATCTATAGGTCGATTCATTCTTGTTCCCAAACAAATTTTCTTGAAAGCCGTAAGTACTCCGGCTTTCGGATACAGGGAATTTAGGTTTTTATGGATAGCCAGTCTCTTTAACTCAGTGGGATTCGTGGGAGAACAGGTGGTCTTGGGCTGGGTCACGCTGGAGTTAAGTGGATCCCCGTTCATTGTTGGCACTGTGTTAGCACTCAGGATGGCTCCTTTTTTCTTTCTGGGACTCCCGGCAGGAGCAGTCGCTGATAGGGTTGATCGGCGACTACTAATGACCGTATCAAGTATTGGAATGGCTGTATTGGGTGCGTTGGTAGGCGGCTTAATTTTTCTTGATCTGATATCTATCTGGCACCTGATGGTACTTACATTCATAGGTGGGTCTATAAGAGCAGTTAACAATCCGGCCAGACAAAGTTTTGTGTTCGATGTAGTAGGATCACAGCATCTGGTGAGTGGTCTGGCCTTGGTTTCTTTGAGTATGAGATTCGGGGGCATTGTAGGCTCTATATCCGTGGGTCTTCTAATAGGACGATTTGGAGCAGACGCCGCTTATTTTCTGTTAGCCGTGTCATACTTGTGTTCCGCTATTACGGTTCAAATGATTCAATCTCGAGGTCAATCGGCACCGACGTCACAGCAGACGCTTTGGGAGAATATAAAAGGATTAGTTCGGGAACTAAGAGGTAATAGTACCTTGCTTATGGTTTTGCTTCTTGCAGGAGCTGTCGAGGTACTGGGGTTTTCTCATCAGGCATTATTACCTACGCTGGCGAACGATGTGTTTAATGTAGGACCAGAAGGACTTGGTCTAATGAACGGACTGCGATCTTTTGGGGGAATTGTTGGTATCGCGTTGCTATCGATGATGGGAGACGTGAGACGTAAAGGCCTAATGTATCTGGTAGTTCTCCATGGCTTTGGAGTTTCTTTGATTTTCTTGGGGTTAGCGTCGAGTTTCCATATGGCAGTAGCGGCTATCATATTGATTAATGGAATGGGTACTCTTTCGGATATACTTTCACAGAGCTTGGTGCAAACTGCAGTTGCCAACGATTTGAGAGGGCGCGCTATGGGCTCTTGGGTTGTGGCTGTGGGGATGGGGCCTGTAGGTCATGTCCAGATAGGAGCTTTGGCATCATTACTAACTGTGACATTCGCTTTAGTTACCCATGGGGCTGGGTTGTTAATACTCGGGATTATCAGCGTGTCGTTTTTTCCTCGCCTTAGGAAACTCTAAGACTGGGTGAGCGGAATTTGTAAGGATGCCTCTGGGAGCATAAGGTGACGCCAAGAACTATGGCGTATTGAGAATCGGTACGGTTGAGAGGGATCTGGGAGGTAGCATCAACTGTGCTACCTCCCAGAATCAGGTTCCTGAGTTAGGCCTTAACTACCAGACGTGGTAGCAGTAGAAGGCGTGGGTGCGGCTCTCTCCTGAGTGCGGCTGATGCCTATACGTCGGGCCAAGATCACCTTTGCTATGTTGGTGCTTCCGCCGGCATGTCTCTGTCCAGCAGCGGACCGTTGCGCTACTTCATTTCTGCCTTCAAAAGGAGCTCCTGGGTCTCGTGTGCCGAGGAATGCGTACATACCCATGACCTCACGTACTCTTTTGGCAGTTCGCAGTCCAGATTCCCTGCCGTGTACATTGGCCAAGTTGCTTTCGCCGCGCATCTCCTCGTGGTTCTGGTACATCCAGTAAGTGTGCCTTAGCATGAGTCCCTGAACGTGGGATTCTAGGACGCTATCCATTGTGGCTTGTTGGACTAGAGGATCGCTACCAACATGTGATCTGTTGGGCTGTTTGGCTTCCTTAACATAGGCTACCAAGTTGTCAGTCACTTCGTCCCTCGGGAAGGCCCTGCCACGACCACCATGTTCTGCCTCGAGGAGGGTCTGCATTACCTGCCATCCCTGGTGGTCTCCGCCGATCATGTGATCCGCTGGAACACGAACGTTCTCCATAATGATGTTCTTCTGTCCGTGGCCAGGTAGGAGGTCCATTGGTTTGACTTCTATACCGGGAACATGGTTGGGAACCATGAAGAAACCAAGGTTCCTATGTCTAGGGGCATCAGGGTCCGTAACCATGACACCTGGGTACCAGTCCTCATCTCCGTAGCAGCTTATGAATACGTTTTCTCCGGTAAGCAGCCAGTCGTCTCCATCTCTGACTGCCTTACCCTGAACGTCTGCAAGGTCAGCCCCGCTATGTGGTTCAGTGAGCCTCTGCCAGTTTAGTTTCTCTCCCCTTAGCATGGGGGCAAGGAATTTCTGCTTCTGCTCTTCAGTACCCCAGACCAACAGGCTACCGAAAGCGTAGACGTTACTATACTGTCTTGGTGCACCGGCCCGGGAGAACTCTTCATCCAAGATTGTCTCATGGTCGCCAGAAAGGCCTCCTCCACCGTATTCTTTGGGATAAGTGGGGAAAAGCCAGCCCTTAGCCCCAAGCTCCTGGTGCTTGGTTCTCCAGAACGACCGCATATCTTGGTTGCGCTCCTCTGGGTCTGCAGGGATTCTCATGTCGTCCGAGACATTTTCGTCGAGCCACGCTCGTACCTCTTTCCGAAACGCCTCTTGCTCTGCCGTGTAGGCGATAGTAAAGTCCATGACACCCTCCTTATTTGGCCCTTGTTTCCCAGTCAATCTGATTACCTGCGCAGGATGCGACCAGATATCCAAATTGCTTAGGCACAATAATATTCTACTACAGCCTATATTGCAAGGCTGTTATCTATCTCGCAAAGCGAGGATATTGTAGAAAACCAGATGGTAAAAAGGGGTTTAACGTCTAGAAGCATCGGTACTAGGAACTTCTTAGTTCACTTTCCGTGAACATGTTTTAGGGCATAATTCTGAGTTTCCTCAGCAAAGATGACAGATTTCCTCTTCTGAATGTTATTTTTGAAGCCAAGGCTTCAGCGATTGCAGATCCTCCAGTTAAAAGGGGCCTGTTCCATGTGCGGAGCGTCTCGTATCGTGATTTATCGGATAATATTTTTGCATCGATGAAGCTACTGAATTCTCTCCAGGACCCTTGGCTGAACTCCCATACTCCGCCTCCAGCCTCTCTGATCAGGATTATACCGGCCGCCACATCCCAAATTCGGCCACCATTAAGGAATGACGATTGAAAGGCCCCCTGTGCTACCAAAGTCATTTCATAAGCGATACTACCCAGCACGCGAACCTCTCCGATTCCTTGGTCTGATAGAGCCTTTCTGGAAAACAATCTCTCGAAATTTGCCGGGACACCGGATATCCCAGAGGAAATAGGAACTGTACTCAGTGATGCTGTTATGGGTTGGTCTTCCCAGAAAGCCCCTCCGCCAAGGCTAGCATGGTACACTCCATGGTTCGAAGCCGTGGAGGGCAGAAGTAACGCTCCGGCAATTGGTATTCCTTGGTATAGGATTCCAATTGATATAGCATATACAGGGATTCCGGAGGCAAAATTCGCCGTTCCATCTAAGGGGTCTATCACCCAAGTAAAAGGGGAATCTCCGTTGGTGTTTTGCTGCGAACTTTCCTCAGCAATAATTAGGTGTTGTGGGTATTCTTGGGAGATCTCTTTACGCAGGTAATCCTCTATCCTTATATCTGCTTCCGTTACAGGGTCGCTATTTTGTTTACCTTTATATGAGACACTTATTTTACCTGGCATGTATTGATAAAGAACTTGCTCTGCTCCCCTTATTAATCGCGTGGCTTCGATCTCGAGGCTCTTAGTGATGGATTTTTCAGGTAATTGTTCGTTCATAATGCATAATGATATGGGCATGCATATCAATGAAGGCTATTGATTACTAGATATGCGATTCTATATTTGAGGCGATCTGCCTAATTTTGACATCCTTACACACGGATGCTACCATGCTTCGGATGGCGAGCTGGCCCCAGTTGGAGCCTGGTAAGAAGCCTGATGGAGTCCTTGCGCAACACTACGTTCTACGTTAAGGATAACCCTCTTAAAATTGCAAATCAACTCTAGCCATAACCCTCGATGTAGCTGGCAGCAAGCGGAACGAGCCGCCCTGGCCAGATGCGCAGGCGAACGATTGGTAAGTTGCGGCCATCCAAAGTACAGGCAACTAGGGATCACTTACCTTGGTTGCAGAGGATAATCCTAGGAACTCCAGTGGAAAGTATAAGTAACGGTTCAATTTTCAGTCACTTGCCACAGATAGTAGTGCTGGTGGTGAGCATTTTCATTGTTGCGTTTTTCACTAGCTCCGAGGCAAGTCTTATCTCAGTCAACAAATTTAGAATTCGCCACCTGGCAGAGCAGGGAGATAAGAGGGCACAGGCTGTTAACCGAGTTGTCAGGGAACACGAGAAATTCTTCGCTACGATCCTGTTTACAGAAAATGCCTTCATAATCCTTACAACATCGGTGGCTACTGCGCTAGCTTTAGCTATCTTCGGTGATTCACCTACTACTCTCTTGATCACGACGATGGTTCTTACAGTCTTTATAGTTACTTTTGGTGAGATTACGCCGAAGTCGTTAGCTGCTCAGGCATCAGAAAAATGGGCATTAGCTGTAGCTAGACCAATAGAGATTGTAATGAAGTTCGAAACCGTTTTGATATATTTCTTCACCATCTTGCCGAAGGCAGTTCTCAGGTTGTTTGGTATGAATAAATTACCACCAACCCCGTCAATCACTGAGGGAGAGTTAAGGATGCTCATAGGAATTGGTGAAGCTGAGGGTATGGTAGAAGAGCAGGAAGCTCAAATGTTGGAGAAAGTATTTAGGTTTGGTGATCGGCAAGTACGAGAAATTATGACACCTAGGGTGGAGGTCGTTTGGATTGAATCTGGTACTACTCTAGGAAATTTTCTGTCTACTTATCAGGATCATTCTCATACAAGGTTTCCTGTTTTTGAAGGAGATCTAGAAAACGTTCTTGGCGTTCTGTCGGTTAAAGACGTAGTTGCAGCAATAGCCCAGGGGAAGATTAATTCTTCGGATCCTGTTACGACTTTCCTCCGCGGTGTCAATTTTGTTCCAGACACTAAAGCCGTGGGTTCCCTTTTCAGAGAAATGCAGAGGCGTGGTGACCAAATAGCAATGCTGATTGATGAGTTCGGCGGTATCGCGGGGATAGTTACTGTAAAGCAGTTGATTGAGGAAATCGTTGGTCCCGTAGGCGAAGAAGGCGCGCAGCCGGAGCCTGAATATGAGACGATAGACTCTAATACCTTCGACATAGACGGTGGTATGCAAATTGAGGAGCTTAATGAAGAGTTGAATTTAGAGCTTCCAATTGGAAATTACGAAACAGTAGCAGGTTTTATTTTGGATGCCTTGGGGCATATACCATCTGAGGGTGAGCAATTCAAGTACTCTGGGCTACGCTTGGTTATATCCGAAATGCGTGGAATGAAGATTGAGAGAGTGCGGGTAACTAGGGGGCAGGACTAGCCTAAGGGTTAGAAGTAAACCGGGAGGGGGCGCGGAAGTGTCCATAGAAGGCAAAATCCTTAGGGAGATAGACGATTTCTTTAAGGTGTCAGGTCCAAATACGAATCGCGCAGGCGTGGTATTAGCTGTTTCAGGGGGGGCAGATTCAGTCGCTTTATTGCTGCTTATGGCAAAGTATAGTCTAAGTACTGGGTTGAAGTTGCATATAGCACATGTTGATCATGGATTGCGCGGGCAAGAATCAAAAAGAGATGCTAACTTTGTGGCACAGTTGGCACAATCTTTAGGAATAGCCGTGTCGATAAAAAAAGTGGATGTTGAATCTCATCGGGCGCGGCGAGGGATTTCCTTAGAAGAGGCGGCACGTGAATTAAGGTATAACGCCCTGGCGCAGGTAGTTTATGAGTCTGGGGCCGATGCAGTGATGGTGGGCCACACAAGTGATGATCAAGTCGAGACCGTGATCATGCATATACTGAGAGGAACCGGCTTAGCAGGTTTGGCCGGCATGTCTAAGGTTTCTTATTGGCATTCAGAACTTGGTGGGTCTCGAATGAAGGTTATCCGTCCGCTGCTTGGTACCAGTCGGGAAGAAACTGTTGCCTATTGCAGTGGCCAAGGGGTTGTTCCAAGAGAGGATTCTACAAATCGTCTGGTTGAATTCACACGAAATAAGATTAGGCTTGATTTATTGCCTCAGTTGAGACAATACAATGCCCAAATCAACGGAGCACTTCTCAGGCTTTCAGAGGCTTCCACTGAAGATTACGGGTATATTGCGGGTCAGGCTGATTTAGCTCGAGAATACTTGGTGTTGGGATCCGAACATGGTTTCACTATAGAACGCAAAGGATTCTCGAAACTCGCGTCTTCGATAAAACGTCAGTTGTTGCGAATTCTATACCAAGATATTACAGGGCATACTCGCGATCTGAGTCATTATCACTTGAAAACCATAGCTGAAATGTCTGAAATGGGAGCGGGGAAAGAGGTTGCCTTACCCCAAGGGGTAGTATTCTGCGTAGACTACAATGTACTAAGATTGGTTTCCCCGCCGCCTAGCTCGGTTGTCGGCTATAGAGTTGTTTATCCGCAACCTCTCAAAATACCCGGATGTACGGTGTTGCCGTCGTGGGAATTTGAAGCGAAGGTTATTGAAGGAAAAAATCTTAAGGTTTCTGCGGATAAAAATATTGTGGTGTTGGACCATGATCAAATTGGAGATGATCTGTTTGTGAGGACTCGAAGGCCAGGGGACAGGATTCAGCCCTTTGGGATGAGAGGATCGAAGAAAGTACAAGATATAATGGTAGACGCTAAGATTCCGCGCCGCCTAAGGGATCAGATCCCGATAGTAGTGTCAGATAAAGGAATCGTGTGGATTGCTGGACATGTGGTTGCCGATTGGGCCAGATTAAGGGAAAACTCAGATAAAGGGTTACAGTTGGTATTTTCTGGCGGGAGATCTATCTGACTTATATAATCTGTATTAGACGGGGGTTCTGACTGTTACCTGGTATGCGTCCCCTCTTGGCTACAGCCTTGCCGTCCACTTCGTGAATAGCTGCCGTGAAAGGTTGTGGGGTAGCCCCGCTTATGTAACTGCCGACCTCGAAGCCGTTCACGGGAGCCTTTTGCTCTAGGAATGTGCTGATTGTTTGCGGATTTAATCCACCGGTGAGAAAGATTTCTATGTGAGTGTACCCTGCCAAGTCTAGTCTAGCTCTTATTTCTTTAGTCATGGTTGAAGTGATTCCACCATGGATGCTTGCGGAATCTAGTAGTATACCTCTTAGGCGCTGACGAAGCCCTTTTGCTAAGCCTAAGGACTCCTCCATTTCATCTTTGATTATGCTTACAGGAGCAACCCGAGGGACTTCTTGTGGCACATGCTTGTCAAAAGCCTGCATGGCTCTCAAGGTTTCCTCCATTATCAGAGATACATTCGGAGATAACGTTCCGTTGGCTGTAGAGCCTGCTAATTTGGCGCCGAGGCTAGTTGAACAAGATACGCATCCTCCAATAATCGCGGAGTAGTCCATAATTCCAGCTATATTGGGATGGATGTGACGAGCTCCCACGGATATGACCGGTATGCCATCTGAGGCCGCGACACATTCCTTACTGGCGCTAGCCCAGCCAGAGCATTGAGAGAGTGTCCCGGATATTGCAGTCTCATACAAACCGAAGGATCCATAGGGTGCAATCACTCTAAGAGCGACTTCTTCCGGAGATACGAGTGCTCCCTCATCTAGTGCCCATACTTCGCGATTACCTTGAGGGAGAATCTTGGCTAATAAGGTCTTAACCTCTCGGATGCCACAGAACACGCCACTTTTAGTGGCTGAGAATTCTACTGACACCACCGGGTTAATGCCCTCGTTACGCAGAACAGTTAGACTGCGGTGCAGACTGATGTCTGCGGTATCTCCGACTAGGACTGACGGCCTTATATCAAAACTTGGTTCGGCCACTATATCTCCAGCATATCTCCAGAGTTGGCCAATCCTATCACTCTATCGACATTAGTGCAATATCTGTGAATGTTACCAATGTTAAGGGGCAGGATACGAGAATTGAGTTGTAAGTGCTTTTGCAATAGCGTGTTATCCAGTTTAGGTAGGTTTGACAAGTTTATGTCGGCTAATATAATGATTGATTCTCTCACTTGGGTAGTACTGTTACGCCAAGTATTTGCTCCATATGGTTAAATACCCACTTACTCGCTTCTTGGTTGAAGGTAGCTACGGTGGACATGGCTATTTCTACAGTGTAATCCCTGTTTCTTGCATCAGCTGCCGTGTGCATCACGCAGATGTCTGTACAAACCCCACAGATAATCACCTTTTCGGGTCTGATTTGGGCCAACCTGTTTTCCAAATCAGTGCCGTAGAAGCCACTATAACGCTGTTTGTCTATTCTTTCCCCAGGGTATTTTCGGAGTTCTGGGATGACTTCTGATTCAACGGTTCCCTTAATGCAGTGAACGGGGAACATTTGGAATTCTAGATCATCTGGCTCGTGAGTGTCGCAGATGTAAAACAATGTGGAGCCTTTTGACAGTTCTTTTTCGATTAGGTTTTGCACTTCAGGAATAATTGTTCTGGCATAGGGTCCGCAGTAAAGGTTGTAACCCTCTTCCAGAAATCCTCTGACCATGTCTACAACTAGAACTACATTTGTCATTTAGGGAATTCCTTTTAAACAGGGCCCAACTTCTACGAGTTTATAAGATATTACTTAAGGTAGGCAAGAATCACAAGGAGCAGAGTATGTGATTTTCTGGGATTTAAATAGCTCTTATAACCCCTAGCTCTATTTCACTTCCTTCAATGCTTTGTTTTTCGGTATAGGCATCATCAGGTAATGTATCTGGAATAACCTCTAAGGAAAGGGTTTCTTCTTTGATATAACTATTGAAACGGCGGATAACATCACTTAACGCGGTGCTTGCAGAGTAATAGGTAACAATGTGGTCAGATATGGCAAAGCCTGCCTCCCGGCGCATATTTTGCAGTCTGTGTACCAATTCTCTCGCTATACCTTCATCTTTAAGCTCAGGAGAAATCTTGGTAATTAAGGCGACAAGGTAACCCCCGTCAGATGCTGAACTATAGCCTGGTTTATCTGAAACAGTAACTGCAATTTCCTCAGGAGTGAGAGTAAGGTCTCCCGCTTCGATAGAAGAGCCAGACCTAACTTTGTGGGCTATGAGATTACTATCTGCTTGTTGGAGGGCATCGGCAATATCTGACATACGAGACCCATATTTTGCCCCCGCTATGGCCGGATTCAATTTGACTTGAAAATCTAGGACTTCTCCCTCGTTGATAAGAGGGAGAATCTCCTTAACATTTAATTCTTCGGCTATTTGAGGGCTGACTTGTTCAAGTAGACTGATCTCATCAGGCGAACGGAGCGATACCAACGCCTTTGATATAGGCTGTCTCACCTTTATTCCTGCTCTGCTCCTCGCAGAACGGCCTAAGCTAGAGATCTTCATTGCCAATCGAGCAGCTTGGGACAGGCGTATGTCAATCTGTGCACTATCGGATACCGGATAGTTGTTCAAATGAACGCTTTCTGGGGCATCTGGGTCTGCAGACCGAACTAAGTTCTGGTAAAGCTCTTCTGATATGAATGGCGTTAGAGGAGCTAGTAACTTTGTGAGGGTTACAAGGCAACTATAAAGAGTTTTATGTGCAGAGAGCTTGTCGTGGTCGTTTTCACTTTTCCAAAAACGTCTGCGGTTTCTACGGACATACCAGTTGGACAAAAGCTCAGTAAATTCCTCAATGCGTCGCCCCGCGCTTGCGGCGTCGTAATTATCTAGGCTTGATGTCACGTCTTCTATCAGTGAGTGGAGTTCTGACAGCACCCATCGGTCCATTTCAGACGATGGCATGATATCTTTCGCTATGGTTGGGTTAAAATGGTCTATGTTCGCGTAAGTCACAAAGAAAGAATATGTGTTCCAGAGGGTGAGTAGAAATCGCCTTCTCACCTCATCTGCGGTGGTAAAGCCAAAATTTAGATTTTGAGCAGGATTGTGTAGAACGAAAACCCATCTCATTGCGTCAACGCCCATCTTTTCGGCGGCCTCTCCGAAGTCAAGCGCAGTGCCTTTACTCTTGTGCATTTCTTGACCTTTCTCATCCCGCATCAGGGCGTAGCTGAATACTGAACGGAAAGGTTCGCGATTCTCTAGGACGGTGCTCATCGTTAACAACGAATAGAACCAGTTGCGGAATTGTCCTGGGAAGCTTTCTGAGATCCAATCAGCTGGGAACCATTCGTTCCAGTATTCTTGGCCATGGCGATAGCCAAGTGTAGAGTAAGGCACGATGCCTGCGTCCAGCCAGGGATTGCCTACGTCAGTAATGCGTGAAACTAGGCTAGAGCATTTACTACAACGAATCCGTACCGCGTCTATCCAGGGCCTGTGAGGGGAATGACCAGCGAAACTCTCCCAACCTTCAACGGCCCTTGTCTTAAGCTCATCTTCGCTGCCCATAACTTCGAAATGTCCACATTCGCATTGGTAAATTGGAAGGGCAAGACCCCAATAACGTTTTTTGGAGATCATCCAGTCGCCCATGTTACGAAGCCAATCCAATTCTCGCTCAAGCCCAAAACTTGGTATCCATCGGATCTTTCGAGTAATATCAGCGATCAGGTGTCTGAGTTCATCCATAGATATGAACCATTCATCTACCAACCTAAAAACCAATTCTGTATCGCACCGCCAACACACTGGGTACCTATGTGAGTAGTTCTGTATTTTGAACATAAGCCCTTTGTGTTCGAGATTCTTGAAGATATCTGGGTTAACCTCAGATACGTTTCTACCTTCTAGCCAGCCAAATCCTTCGATATAATTACCAAATTCATCCAGCGGTGCTATGGAGGGGAGATTAAATTCCTTGCCTAATGCAAAGTCCTCCTTACCAGCTCCTGGAGCTATGTGTACGATACCAGTTCCTTCAGTTTCGCTCACTTCTTTCCAGGCGATTACCTTGTGTTCTACCCCGTGTTGTGCTTGTAGTTCGTCGAATGGGCCATGGTAGGCCAGGCCCACTAATTTCTCTCCTTTGAACTCTTCCAAGATTTCAAAGTCGTCGCTGAGGATACTTACAAGCTCCTTGCTTAGATAGAAGATTTCATCTCCTTGCCGTACCTTGGTATAAATGAGTTCGGGATGAACAGCAGCCGATACATTAGAAGTGAGTGTCCATGGGGTGGTGGTCCATACTAGTAACGACTCATTAGGGATGTTTGCTAACGGGAATCTTACAAACACGCTCTGATGGACGATTTCTTTGTAGCCTTCTGTGACTATTTCGTGTTCTGATAGGCCAGTTCCGCATCTGGGGCACCAGGGCATCACATCGGTGCCTTGATAAATCCATCCTTTTTCGTTGCATGTTTTAAGGAATTGCCAGATAGTGTAATTGTTCTCATCCGACATGGTTTGGTATGAGTTATCCCAGTTCATCCAGTAAGCTAAGCGAACCGATTGTTGAGTTATCATTTCCGAGAAATGTCTTACGCGATCCTTACATGCCTCGACAAAGCGGTCTATCCCGAAGTGCTCTATATCTCTCTTTGAGCCGAAACCCATTTCTTTTTCGACTTCGACTTCTACCCATAATCCTTGGCCATCGAATCCGTTCTGGTATCGTTGTTTGAAACCCTGCATGGTCTTATAGCGTTGAAACAGGTCCTTGTATGAGCGCCCCCAGGCGTGGTGCACACCCATGGGGTTGTTAGCTGTGATAGGACCGTCTATAAACGACCAATGTTTATCAGAACCCTCGTTACGGTTCAGGTACTTGCGAATCATATCAGTACGATCCCACCAATCTAGCAGGTCTCTTTCCATCTGAGGGAAATTCACTCTACTCTGTACGGGGCTGAAAAGTGGATCTCCTGATGGGCGGCTTGTATTTTTATTGATGCTCATTTTTGTCTCATGACGATTATATGTCTTCTACGGTTAGTTAAGGTCAGTTGATTGATACGAGGTTCTTTGGGGTTGATGGCAACTCTCTATAAAAAGGGTGACTCTAAATACTTTAATGGACTTTAATGGAATGTTGCAGAGATTCACACCAAGATACTTTTCATTTATTTACCATTATCTTCATACCCATATATTGTCTAGGTACTAACTTCAATTGTCATCGATGCTTGTATTTCTCGAAACGACTCGAGCCGATCAAATGTCCACGGTCTTATAAACCTAAGGCAGATCAGGGTGGGTATACGTTTGATATCCGGGTAGCACTCAGTAGGCTAGACTCTAAGGAGGTCCTATCTGGAGACTACAATTATTTGCCGTGGAGTCATAGACTATGGGAAGATGGGAGATGTGTCAAGGATTTATGAAGTACGATAATAGCCAAATATTGGGCCTGATAGGTCCATATACGTAACTTGCAGATGCGCTTTGAGAAGTCATTTGACCACGGGTGTAACATGTTGGTAACAGGAAATTTACTCCTGCTTAACGTAGCGTTCAACTATCGGAAACATACGCGAGTAATAATACGTATATCTTTACTGGAGGGTAAGTAAGTTATGGATACGGGACATACAGCCTGGATGTTGACCGCATCTGCCTTGGTGTTCTTCATGACACCGGGGCTGGCCTTCTTCTACGGAGGGCTTGTCAGGGCGAAAAATCTGGTCAACACGATAATGTTGAGTTTTATAGCCATCGCAGTGGTGAGTATTGTTTGGGTTCTATGGGGATATAGTCTGGCTTTCGGGGAAGGCAATCAATGGGTGGGTGATTTCTCTATGGTGATGTTGAGAGGGATTGCGTTCGAGCCTGGAGCAGATGCATCGTACCCACCTCTAACCGACGTCATATTTCAGATGATGTTTGCAATTATAACTCCTGCCCTTATCACGGGAGCCTTTGCTGAACGGTTCAAGTTCACGACATATTTGGTGTTTCTCGTTATTTGGAGCACAGTGGTCTACTCGCCGATTACTCACTGGGTTTGGGGTGGTGGTTGGATTTCTGAATTGGGAGCCTTAGATTTCGCAGGTGGGACTGTGATTCATATCAATGCAGGTATGGCAGCTATAGCAGCAGCCTTACTGGTAGGAAAGCGACGCAACCCTGGCCTGCAACCCAACAACGCTCCCTATGTGGTTCTGGGGGCAGCGATTCTTTGGCTAGGCTGGTTTGGTTTCAATGCGGGTTCTGCGCTTGCTGCCGATCATTTTGCAGTTAACGCATTTCTTGTCACTAATGTCGCTGCTGCGACGGCAGCTTTAACCTGGGGGATAATCTCTCAGATCAAGACTGGGAAAATGGGGGCTGTCGGTGTGGCAACAGGGGCAGTAGCTGGTTTGGTCGCTATAACTCCCGCAGCTGGAGCAGTAGGAGTTATGGGTTCTATAGGGATTGGTCTAGGGGCAGGAATAATCTGCTTCTTTGCCGTTGAGGTTATGCATTCTACTGGTCTTGATGACGCCTTGGATGTATTTGCAGTACATGGTATTGGCGGAATATGGGGTGCATTGGCGACAGGCATCTTCACCGTTAGTGCTATTGCCGGTGTGGATGGTTTAATAGAATCAGGTAATGCAGCCCAGCTAGGGAAGCAGGCTGTGGGCGTTGTTGGTACCATGGCCTACTCTGGCTTGGCTTCTCTGCTCATACTGTTGATACTTGATAAGATACCGGGATTAGGCTTGAGGGCGCCCGAGGCAGATGAAGATGTGGGCTTGGATCTAGCAGTACATGGAGAGCAGGCGTCCGTTAGTGATGGCGCAGACTAGGTTTAGGCCATCGGCTTACAGTCAGTAGGTTGGCTAAGGGCTTCGTGAGGTTGGTGTCCTGCATAAGGTGTACTAACGAACTAGAAAGTTGAGATAGAGATGTTAAAGGTAGAGGCGATATTTAGGCCAGAGAGGGTCAACACGGTTACCAGTGCCTTGTTAGAAGCCGGTGTGACAGGCTTTCACTACCAAAATGTGACTGGTCAGGGTCAGCAGCAGGGTGTAGAAATAGTTACATCTAGGGGTGGTCGAGCTGCCCGCTCTGCTGTTCAAAAGACATTACTGGTCACGGTCATACCAGACAATAAGAAAGATGTTGTTGTCGAAGCGATAGTGTCTGCAACGCGAAGTGGTGAAATTGGTGACGGCAAGATATTTATTAGCGAAGTATCCGATGTGATAAGGGTGCGTACTGGGGAGGCCGGAGAGGCCGCAATGTAAAGTGGTATCAAATTCTAGATTGCAGTAGTTGGATGGGCCTCATGAGCTTTCGGGCGCTGAGGCCCATCCTGTTTTTATGCCTTGGACAACTTATATATCCTTGACCAAACGATCGTATAGCGGGGTATAATCGAGTCCTATTCACTTAGAGTTCATGCGAATTGCAGATCGTCACTACGATAAGGGAGACTACGCTCGATGCGCTGGATACTCAGATCCAAGATTCACAAAGCTACCGTTACCCAATCTGATGTAAGCTACGTTGGCAGCATTACTATAGACGAAGATTTGGTGGAGAGGTCTGGTTTATGGTCCGGTGAAAGAGTGCTGGTAGTTGATAACACAAATGGAGCCAGGCTTGAAACTTACGTGATGGTGGGTGAAAGAGGTTCTGGTGTTATATGTATGAACGGGGCATCTGCACATTTGATTAAGGTAGAGGATGAGATAATCATCATGGGTTTTGAACTAACAGACGAAATCTTGTCTCCAGTGAACATTTTGGTGGACAGCCAGAATCGTTTTGTAAGGTACCTTTAGCCGTATTCCAATAGCCCTACATACTCTTAATAGCTGTCACCAGGTTTGTTAATGCTCGCCTCGCGTCGTCGAATAACATCCTGGTTTTAGGATTGTAGAATAAAGGATTGTCTATTCCTGCGAATCCCGGGCTCAGGCTACGTTTTATGAATATTATATTTCTAGCTCTATCAACATTGAGGATTGGCATACCGTAGATAGGGCTGTCTGGGATATCTCTAGATACTGGATTGGTTACGTCGTTAGCACCTACAACGATAGCCACATCAGCTCGCTCAAACTCGTCGTTTACTTCTTCCATAGCAAAAAGGTGATCGTAGGGAACGTCTGCTTCTGCGAGAAGAACATTCATATGTCCAGGCATTCTGCCGGCTACGGGGTGGATCGCGTGCTTGACGTCTACTCCCCTGCTCTGGAGCAAGTCTGAAAGCTCCCGCACTTGGTGTTGGGCCTGCGCTGCTGCAAGGCCGTAACCCGGAACGAATATTACTGATCGTGCATAGGCCAATACTATAGCAGAGTCCTCAGCAGACGTGGCTTGAGCCTGCCGTCCATCGCTCGTGTCTCCTCCTACAGATACTGTGCTTGCTCCAAAAGCTCCGAACATTACATTCCAAATGGAGCGGTTCATGGCAGAGCACATTATCTGGGTGAGGATAAAGCCTGATGCTCCAACTAATGATCCACTAATAATCAGTATCATATTGTCTAGAACAAAACCCGCTGCTGCTGCTGCCAGACCGGAGTATGAGTTTAGGAGTGCTATGACCACAGGCATGTCTGCTCCGCCTATGGGTATTACCAATAGAATTCCCAATATTAGGGAGATCGCAATCAATGCTAAGAATATAGATGTATTTGCCTCTCCTAGTACAAGATAGCCCATCATGATCAATATGCTTGTGAATAGGAGCGGGTTTAAGGCTTTGATGATTGGTGAGCTAATTGCCCTAGATGGTACGAGCAAGTCTTGAAGCTTCCCAAATGCCACTAGGCTCCCAGTTACTGTAACCGTGCCTATAACTGTGCCGAGCATTATAGTTATTCCAACATCAGTATCTATTGTAAGGTTACCTGATATCAGTTTATTAAATTCCCCGCAAGCCACGAGTGCCGAGGCTGCTCCTCCTAGGCCGTTGAATATTGCTACCATCTGTGGCATCGCTGTCATCTTAATTGTCCGGGCTAATATAGTACCCAAAACGCTTCCGAAGATAATACCGATGGCTATCTGCGAGTAGTTTAAGATTTCCTGATTTAAAAGTGTTGCCAACACGGCTATCAACATGCCGGTGGCTCCCATCGTATTGCCAGACCTAGCAGTAGCTGGAGAGCTCAGCCTTTTAAGTCCCATAATGAAAAGTACGGCTGCGAGGAGGTAGGCGATATTAATGAGTGTAACGGTGGTCATTTGGTTGGCTCATCTGGGCGTTTCTTGAACATCTGTAGCATCCGATCAGTTACTAGGAATCCACCCACTACGTTAATTGTTGCTAGTATCACGGCGCTCATTCCGATTATGGTTCCAGTAAGTGTGTCGCCACGACCTGCTACTACAAGCGCTCCAATTAGTACTACTCCTGATATCGCATTAGATCCGGACATAAGAGGCGTGTGTAATATGGGTGGGACTTTGCTGATAACTTCAAAGCCGAGCAATACAGCTAAGACAAATATGAAAAGTGATACTAATAGTCCTTCAATCATCTGATTACCTTTTTCAGTCCTTTATTTGCCTCTAATTTACGCCTGAATGTTTTCTATTAGGTGCCTTACGGCATCTGAGACCACCTTGCCATCGAATGTGATACAGCATCCTTGTACGATCTGATCTTCGAAGTCTAGGGCAAGTTCGTGATCCTTTATTAAATGTCCCACAAGATTTGATATGTTTCTCGAGTACATTTGTGTTGCATGTACTGGCATGGTGCTGGGGAGGTTTAGGGGTCCGTGTATTATCACGTCGTGTTTTACTACTTCCGATCCAGGTTCGGTACTTTCGCAGTTGCCACCAGCTTCGGCAGCCAAGTCTACTATAACCGATCCAGGCTTCATTTCCTTAACAGTGTCCTCAGGAATAAGCAAAGGAGCCCGTCTTCCAGGGATCAGCGCTGTGCTGATGATGAAATCTGCTGCTGTGGCATGAGCTTTGATGAGTTCTCGTTCTTGTCTCTGTGTTTCCTCTGCGAGTTCCTTAGCATAGCCGCCAGGAGTTTCGGTCTCATGTAGATTCTCCGGTGTTCCTACGAATACGGCACCTAGGCTTTCTACCTGCTCTCTTACTATGGGACGTACATCAAACGCTTCCATCACTGCTCCCAACCTTCTAGAAGTAGCAATGGCTTGTAGCCCAGCTACACCAGCTCCGAGTACTAATCCTTTGGCGGGCGGGTATGTGCCTGCGGCTGTAATCATCATAGGGAGATATTTTGTAAGGGAATTAGCAGCTATTAACGCTGCTTTGTATCCGGCGAGAGAACTCATAGAGGAAAGAGCGTCCATACTCTGTGCACGGGCGATACGAGGTATCGTATCCATGCTAAGTGAGGTGATTCCCCTGTCTCTTAACATACTTACTAGGTCAAGGTTAGTTAGGGGTTGGAGTAAGGCGATGACAGTCGCACCTTTGGCCATCATCTCTACTTCGTGTTTGCCTGTTTTTTGGTTAACCACGGGGGCCTGGACCTTGAGCACAAGGTCAACATTTCCAAGTAGGGTGCTGGCATCTGGTTCTATTTTGGCTCCGGATTCAATGTATCTATCATCTGGGAACAATGCGTTGTTACCTGCACCAGCCTCAACGACTACTTCTACGCCGCTTTCAACCAGCTTGGCTACTGCATCTGGTGCCAAGGCTACCCGGCGTTCGCCAGCGATGATTTCTTTGGGAACCCCGATCTTCATTTGGACACTCCACAGGGATTTGGTGACTTTATGGCTAAGTTATATCACTAATGATATACGACCAGCCAAAGGCTACGGTCTAGGTAAGTATAGCTAGAGCCTAAAGTCGCGTCAATAAAGCAATAATCAACGGAATAGTAACTTCTCCTATTGTCTATGAAACGATAGTCTTAAGATATGTTAGATCGGGTTTACGTTTTCTTATACTCCAGAATCCCAGGAATATTGACAATATCGTGCCTATATAAGTAGACTTGTCCCTAGCAATCCTTGAAGCAACCCGAATCCACTAGGGTTAATTATCTCCCGGTCGCCTGTTGCGCGTACAGCCGCAAATCAAGAACACGGATTCCCACAGATGGCTCGTTTGTGGGCTGCTGAAGCGCTGCGCCATGGCTGGGAAGCGACGGAGGGTAGCGATGACTCACGGGATACTTGATGGAATTCGAGTTATTGAGTGGGGTGACTTGGTATCTGGCCCTTGGGCTAGCAGGCTGCTGGCAGACATGGGTGCTGATGTCGTGAAGATAGAGGAGCCTGGTTCAGGGGATTACGCCAGACGACTAGGACCTTTCCCTAAAGATGAGGAGCATATTGAGAAAAGTGGGCTCTATCTTTACCTGAATTGTAACAAGCGTGGGATATCACTGGATCTAACAAGAGCTGAAGGCAAACAAATATTCAAGGAGTTGGTTACTGGGGCTGACATACTTATAGAGAACCACGTGCCGAGCCGAGTAGAGGACGTTGGCCTAACCTACAAGTACCTAAAACAGCTAAACCCTCGGTTAATAATGGTATCAATAAGTCCTTTTGGGCAGACTGGACCATATCGAGACTTTCTAGGGAGTGAATTGGTACTTTTCCATATGGGTGGTGTGGGTTACGAAACGCCTATAGGAGATGTTACTGATCCGGAACGTGAATCGCCATTGAAGGGACCGGGTTATCAGGGGTATTTTGTGGCTGGTTGGCTGGCTGCCGCATCTACCTTCCTTGCCCTCTACCATAGAGGTAATACCGGAGAAGGACAGCACGTTGATATCTCGGAGCAAGAAGCCATAGCGAGCACTCAACGTCCGAATGTCACTAGGTTTTCATTTGCCGGAGAGGTGACAAATCGAGAAGGGACAGGAATACCAAGATTTAAACCTTGTAAGGACGGTTATTTCGCAGGATTTGGCGCTCAAGGCAACGATCCTACATGGAAGCGCCTATGTGACATTATGGATAATCCTGAATGGACCACTCGGGATATTTGTGCAACTCAAGCTTCTAGGCGAGAAAATATAGCTGAGCTAGATGCAATGGTAATGGCTTGGATGATGGATCATACTAAAGCGGAATTATTCGAAATGGGCCAGCGAGCAGGACTTTCTTGCTTCCCCGTTAATGATGTTTCGGATGTATATACTGCCGAGCAATTTCAGTACCGTGAATTCTTTCAGGAAGTGAATCATCCGATAGCCGGTGCATTTCCATTTCCGGGGATTCCTTATAAGCTCTCAGGCCAACAACCGACTATTCGAAGGCGTTCGCCGATGCTTGGGGAACATAACGAAGAAATTTTTGTCAACGAATTGCACAGAACTACAGATGACATTGCATTGCTGGCCAAGGCTGGAGTTATCTGATAGACGGGCTTTTTGGTTAAGGAGGGGAAAATGGGCAAGCTACCTTTCGAAGGAATTAGGGTGGCGGATTTTGGGTGGGTTATTACAGCCCCCCTTGGAACGGAGTGGCTAGCGACGATGGGGGCGGAGGTCATCAAGGTAGAAAGCAAGGCTCATACAGATGTGATGCGCGGTGGCCAACACGGTAGCCACGTTCCCGGCCCAGAGCCAGTTTGGAATAGAGCTGGTGGTTATAATTCCCTTAATTACTCTAAGTATAGTTGTTGTCTAGACTTGACTAAGCCTAGAGCGCGGGAATTGGCACATGAACTGATTAAGACTAGTGATGTCGTTATTGAAGCCTTTACCGGGCCAGTTGTCGACCGGTTTGAGCTTACATATGAGTGGACACGGTTTTTACGACCAGACATAATTCATGCCTCTGTTTCATCTTTAGGTAAAACAGGCCCTCTTAAGGATGTGACAGGATTTGGCCCAGCAAACCAGGCTTTTGCTAGTCTCCCGTCCATGATGGGTTACCAAGGTGGGCCTCCGACTAGTATGGGCGGTACTTGGCCAGACTACGTGATGGGTATTGCAGTGGCTTATCTTACGATGGCTGCGCTGTATAACCGACAGCAGACAGGGCAGGGCTTATATATAGATCTCTCGATGGCAGAAGCGGTAATGGATATGATCCCGGGGCAGTTACTTGACTATGCGATGAATGGACGTGTCGCAAGCCCTACGGGAAACTTGGATGCTATGGCAGCACCTCATAATGTGTATAGGTGTCAGGGTGATGACAAATGGGTTGCTATTGCTGTACAGACTGAAGCGCAATGGGCATCTTTCTGTAGAGTTGTTGGTCACCCAGAATGGTGCCAGGACAAACGGTTTGTAGATTTGTCTCAGAGGCAGAAGCACCTGGTTGAGCTTGACGCCCTGATTACGGAATGGACAAGACCTCTAGAGGCTACAGATATCATGGAGCTTTTGCAAGCAGAGGGTATACCTGCCGGACCCTCCCAGAACAATCTAGACATGATTAATGACCCGCAATTGCAACATAGGGGACAGTTTATAGAAATAGACCATCCAGAGACTGGTAAACGGCTCCAAATGGGAATGCAGGGTATCTTCAGCGCTATCCCTGAGCGCCGTTATTCACATTCTCCGGTTTTAGACCAGGATAACCATTTCGTATTCCATGATATTCTAGGCGTTTCTGAAGACGAAATTGAGCGATTGACCGAGGAGGGTGTGATCTACTAACAACGAACTGGTTGGCAGGAATGGATACAACCCTCCAAGTGGTTTATTCTGGGATCTATAAGGTACTTCAGGAATTGCCAGTATTAAATTCGGCCAATCCTCTCCAAGGAAATGTGTGTGCAGAAGATATAAAAGGGCAATGAATCATTAGAAGAGTGTGATTTCTATCTTGTGATTTGATAGGCAAGCTCAGGCATTCGTGAAATTCACATAGATGCCGTCCTTTGCTAAACTACAGATGCTTAGTGAAACTAATGCTGTGCCTTCAAAGGATACTTAACTAGAGCAGATATCAGGTTGACCGGCCTGTAATTATATTTCACATATTCACATAAAGTTTACCCTGAGCGTCAGGGTACGAACAGATACCAGATAGGTTATCAACTTGAAACTTGGTCCACTTACCATTAATAATCCGGGTTACTTTAACTACAAATGCCGGAATATCTCATCCAAGGGAGACACGATAGGTATAAGTTATGTAAATATGAATTCCTTGGAGCTAAATTGTAATCTGATCAGCTAGAGGTATAAATCATCGGCATTGTCAGGGATTGCACATCTCTTGACAGAGGGTATAAAATGCACTCCCTCGTTATCGCTGAATATTATGAGGCTCTGGTGATGGTGGCTAAAGACGAATCGAAAGCTTGGATAAGAAGAGACAAAGCGAAAGAAGCTATTGCGCTGGCTTTGGAAAGTAAATGGAAAGAAGCCACTGCATTGAATACTGAGATAATTGAGGAGAACCCTCGGGATGTCGAGGCATATAACCGTCTTGGCAAGGCTTTTTCCGAACAAGGTAAATATCGGGAAGCTGAAGATGCTTTTCGAATGGCTGTAGAAATAAGTCCAGCTAATGTTATCGCGAGGAAGAATCTTCAAAGGCTGGTCCATCTCAAACGCGATAAGGTCAAGCCCAAGAATGGTTACAAGGTTACTCCGGAACTCTTTATAGAGGAGAGAGGCAAAACTACAACTATCTCTCTCGATCGCTCGTCATCAGATAAGTCCCATCTGCGTATGACCCCAGGTGATTTGCTAGTACTCCACTTATCTGGCAACGAGATGATTGTCCAGAGTCCAGATGGAGGTCACCTAGGAACCCTCGAATACAAGTTAGGTATTCGTCTAGCGCGATTGATGAGTGCTGGAAATCAATATACCGCGGCGGTGACGTCTGTCGACGAAAAGCGATTGGTGGTAATGATTAAGGAGACACACAGGGACCCTAGCCAAAGCGGTGTAGTATCTTTTCCTCCCAAACGAACTCCTAGGGGGTCCTATTCGAATTTCATGAATTCTGCAATGCCTGTTGACCTGGAACTTGAGGGGGCAGTAGAGGAAATAGATAGATCTCCAATAATCGAGTGGGATGAAGAAGGTGAAGCAAATATAGCTGCTCCTCCCTCAGATTCTGGAGGTATGATTAAGATTGTCAGAGATGAGGATGAGGAGGAATCTGTACTTTAACTTCTCTCATGAGGATAGGTAGCTTGGTGGCAGGGCGAATTCTATTCTCTCAAGAAGCTAGGGGTATAGCAATAGAGGTGGATAAGGTGATGGGATTGAATAGATTGTAGACGGCATACATCTGGCCTTCTCACAAACGATGATTTCTTAAATCTCCATACTTTACGAAAGAAGTTGCCCCAGTTATAATATCGTCTACTAAGCGTGCGCAGGGCTCTTAGATATACGAATTGCCGTGCTTAATGCCGATTACGATACGTCTCCCACGTTAGTTAAGCCGCGAGGGCTGCGCGTTTCGTAGCACCTGCACGGATTCCACCATGTTCATCGAGGAGGTCTAGAGTCAAGTGACCAAGCAATGTGCAAATTGTCAAAATGAGATATCTGTAACGGAGGTAAGGTGCAATAAGTGCGCACACTATGTGGGTGGTGCACTCGCTCATCTGCGCGTACTAGATTTGACTGGGCCGGGCTTCCAGTATGCAGGACGTATTATGGCTGATTTGGGGGCAGACGTCATTCTAGTTGAGGGTCCAGAAGGAGATATCGCTCGATCCGAAAGGCCTTTCGCCGGTAAGGACGCTGATCCTGAGAAGAGCATTACATTCTTAACTTATAACCTCAATAAACGAGGGATAATCCTGGATTTGAATGAAACCTCAGACCAGGAGAGGCTAAAAAACTTGGTACAGGTGGCCGACATCCTCTTGGAGGACGGCTCTAAATGGAATCTCGATTCTCTTGGTCTTGGTTATGGAGCACTACATTCGTTAAATCCAGGACTCATACATACAACAATAACTCCATTTGGTTTCGATGGCCCGTATAAAGATTACTTAGGAGGCGAACTCGTTGCGCAGGCTTTGGGGGGACTAATGTATGGATATGGTGATCCAGACATGCGGCCTGCTATGGCTCCCTTGGCACAAGGATCTCAGTTGGCTGCTCAGCATGCGGCCATGGCGAGTCTTATAGCCTTGAGGTATCGTAATAGATCAAGTAAAGGGCAGCATATAGAGGTGGCAGTACAAGAGGTTTTGGCCAACATACTCGCGTATATGGGGAGATATGCCAATTCGGTTCAAATTAACAGGCGAGTTGGTGCTTCTACGAATAATGCTCCTACAAACACATATCCGTGTAGCGATGGTTTCGTATATATGCAGCCTGGCTATCCGAGGCACGTGGAAGCCCTTTATGAATGGATGGACAATGATCTACTCAAGGATGAAATCTGGAAAGATCGAGAATTTCGTCGAGAGAATGGAGACGTATTGGAAGCACTGGTTTCAGAATTCTCCTCGGATTTCTCGAAATTAGAATTTCACAATGAGGCCCAGCGTAGGCACATACCTACATCTCCGCTAATGACTATAGAGGATCTAATAAATGATGAACACCTTGGTTTTAGAAACTATTATGTTTCCGTTGATCATCCTGTGGTAGGTAGTTATCAAATTCCAGGGGCTCCTTATCGTATGGGGGAAAGCCCGTGGCGTATCTATCGTCCAGCGCCAACCTTGGGCCAGCATACTTCTCAAGTAATACGAGAATGGCTTGAGGACCCTGCTCCCGAGAAACCGAATCATGCTGAAATTCCGATCGCAGACGGTGAAGACGGCGAGTCTCCTTTGCCGTTGAGAGGACTCCGTATACTGGATTTCAGCCGTGTATGGGCAGGACCATTTATGACTCGCTATCTTGCTGAGTTAGGTGCTGAGGTGATCAAGATAGAGTCGCATATGCTACCAGATCGAGCTCAGGCTGTAGGTGCATTCAATTTTAACTTCGCCGAAAAGGAACGCGGCAAGCAGTCCATTACTCTAAATATGTCACATGAAGGTGCCATGCCAATTATGGAGAAGCTGATACAAGAGAGCGACTGTGTGGTAGAAAATTTTCGGTCAGGAGTTCTTGAGGGCTGGGGCTTGGGCTATGAGAGAATGCGACAACTAAATCCAGGGATTATCTATCTCAGTATGCCAGGGTTTGGTAATTCCGGGCCCAACTCTGACCAGCTGTCCTACGGGCAAAGCTTGGCGGCTTACTCAGGCCTGATGAACCTATGGGCACATCCAGAGTCATACGGACGTACTAGGCCCAAGGTACCTCTGCCAGACTTTATAGCGGCTGTTTCGGGTGCGTGCGGGATTTTGTCTGCGCTTGAATACAGAGATATGACTGGAAAGGGTCAAATGATTGAACTGGCCCAGCTTGAGGGACTAGTTACTACCATGGGTGTTGCTTTTGCTGACTACTCACTGAATGGACATATATGGGAACCTGCAGGGAATAGAAATCCTAACGCTGCTCCTCACGACGTGTTCCTTTGTCAAGGGTTTGATGCCTGGTGCGCCATCGCATGTTATAACGATGAACAATGGGAGGCCCTCCGCATTGCATTAGACAATCCTACTTGGAGCCAGGATCCTAAGTTCTCAACTGTAGAAGGGCGGTTAGCGAATCTTGAAGAATTGAACAGCCGTATCGGTGATTGGACTAGCGAACGTACTCCTAGAGAAGCAATGAGGCTTTTGCAAGAGTCAGGGGTCCCTGCAGGTATGGTATCCAACGCCGAAGATCTTTACTATGACCCAAATCTTCGCGCTAGAGATTATATTTTGACTGTGGATCATCGGCCAGTCTTTGGAGTTCTTGAGCATCCTGGTCCTATGGTTAGACTTAGCGCGACTCCCAGCCGTGTTGTAGGGCCATGCCCAGAATTGGGACAGCACAACGAGACGGTCTTCGGTGGTTTATTGGGTATGAGTAGTGCAGAGATCGAAAGTCTCGTGGAGAGTAAGGTGATCTACTAGAAGTCTTGTGCAGTTGTATTTGTATTCAGTTTTATTAAGCTACTTGGAGCACGCAATAGTCTAGGGCTATAGTTATCACGCCTCATTCAGATATCAAAGGCTCCCTATGCAGTGCTCTCTAATTCAGCCATCATCCCGTCAGATAGGTCGATTCGTCTTCTGGCCATTATATATAACGATTCACATAGACTATTTAGTTTGTGGATATGGGCATGTTCGAGGCTGTCGTGTAGTTGCGAAAAACCTGCTTATGTGACAACATAGGATAATGAATATAGGTGCCTTTGATATAATAGATCCTACTCCTGAGCTCAAGGAGCCACACGTTGTCTCGGTATTGGTTCCTTGGGTAGATGCTGGGAGCGTGGGGACCTTAGCACTCGGAAGTCTGATGCGCTATTTCGACGCCCAAGAGCTAGGAAAACTATCAACTCCAGGGAGATTCTTTGATTTTACTAGGTATAGACCTACGGCTCAGAACATAGATGGTCGGCGCGAAATAACAGTTCCTAATAGTCACATATATCTAGTCAGAAGAGAAGGTGGGCACGACCTATTATTGTTTCACTTGCTTGAGCCTCACTCCAACGCTGAGGAGTATCTTGAGTCTGTCATCCAACTCCTTACGTATTTTAAGGTGCAGAGGTACTTGCGAATAGGAGGCATGTACAGTTCGGTGCCACATACCAGGCCACTTAGGGTAACAGGGTCGCCAGGCACAGAAAAAATCGAAGAGCTTTCTGGGCTTGTATCAGTCAGGCGCTCCAGCGGTAATTACCAGGGTCCGCTCAGCATCTTGAGTTTGGCCAACGATTCGTTGGAAGAAAATGGTGTTGAAACTATGAGCCTAATGGTGCAGCTACCCCAGTATCTAGATTTAGATGAAGATTATGCAGGTGAGGCTCGACTTTTGGAGATAATATGTCAGTTGTATCAACTGCCCGCTTCACTGATTGACAGAGAGCCTGGTAGAAAGCAGTACGACGACTTAACTAAAGAAATGTCTGGCAACTCCGCATTTGAGGAGTTGGTGGGTGAACTAGAGGCTGCTTACGATGCTAGGAATCAGAGTGCTTCGACATCTTTAATCACACCGCCACTTTCTCCGAAGGTGGATCAGTTTCTGCGTGAGATGGGCCAGCAGTTCGAAGGTAGATGATTCGAAGCATGGGAACTCGTTAGCAATAAGCAGGGCTAGGTCCACCTTTCTCCAGTTCAAATACAGCGGGCCGTTCTGGTATATATCGCCGGGGATGAGTGGTCTAATCTTTCGGTTATGATGACTTCGATAGGGTTCACTGAACTTCAGGCATAAATTGACTCAATCACTGGTAGGGCCTTGTGTTAATTGATCGAGAGCCCCATTAAAGTTCATCTGCCTCCACATCTCGAAGGCAATTATCGCGACGGCGTTGGAAATGTTGAGGCTGCGGTTCGATGGTCTCATAGGTATTCTTACACGATTATTGGTTTGCAATTTGTCCACGATTTGCCTTGGCAGCCCTGAGCTTTCTGGACCAAATAAGATCGTATCTCCGAAGCGATATCTTGGTGAATTGTATAGTACCTGCCCATTTGGTATTGCCCCGTAGATTCGACGGTTATCTACAGATTTCCAAAACGATTCGATTGAAGGGTGGCAAACGACATCTGTAAGGTCAAGATAATCAAGGGAAGCCCTACGCAATCCCTTGTCGTCTAGTCGAAACCCTAATGGTTCTACAAGGTGTAGGCGAGCCCCGATATTCGCGCATAGTCGGATTATATTGCCAGTATTCTGGGGTATTTCTGGAGTTATTAGAACCACATTTATAGTTGGTTTATTTATCATGATGAACACTCAAGAGGATTCTCTGGGCTATATTAACTTGCAGTTAAGATTCTGTCGTCTTGAAAGGATATCTTCTGCCGTTCAATAAGATGCCAATAGGGGTATGTCTTACAAGATATTTATAGGTAACTAGGCAGATTATGGAAGTGGCTCCTATAGCAATTATGAATTTAACCCCTACTGGGATATTTAGACTGAACATGGAGAACGTGATAATCGTAACTATAGGCAGGTGTATTAAATACATCCAATATGCCCCGTCGGATATAAATCTTAATTTAGGGTTGTAGGAGCCAAATTGTCTTTCTGATAGACCAATGAATGCATATGAAAATAAAACGGCACAAGTGATTTTTAATAGATACTGTAGTAGCCACAAAGACTCTATGTCCCATCCAGTTTCGGCTGAACTAGTCACGCTCCTATTATATATGTCAGGCTGTAGCTTAGAATCAATGGCTAGAGTCACCATCATAAACAGGCTGTAGCCAATTATCCCTGCTAGGAAATAATCTCTCCAATGAGCTTTCAAAAATATGAATAACGAATGATTGTTGTATAGGCTGTAACCAAAACCAAAATATAGTAGGCTCGCGCCTACATTGACAATCAGTTCTCCGCCGGTTGAAAAATTGACAATAATACAAGCAATTATAAAAGTTATGGGGAATCTAGACTGGAACAATATGCCGGACAAAACAGATCTAGATTTGCACAATATGATATCGATAAAACCCAGCCCGATTCTGTTTAGATTCATTAAAATTCCAACCCCTCCAAGGTATAGGAATCTGAATATTGCTGTAATGATGACAAATATTATTAAGTGCCACAAAAACCACAAATGAAAAGGGAGCCCTTCATTTGAATAGAAAGTGGTGAATTCTCCTGTTTTGCCGTATGCAAAAATCCACGGTAAAGTTGCTGACATTAAGGGGGAGAAAACTACTATGGGTAAGCCTATGCGTAGTAGTCTATTTCCCCACCAGGCTGACCAGGACTTTCTACTAATAATCAAATTCGCGAAAAACCCTGTGAGAATAAAAAACAATGGCATGCGCCATATATGTATGAAATGGAATATGGCGGTTACTACATGCGATGAGTTTTTATCTCCTGGCCAGAATGCTTCTATATTTGGCATATACGGCAGTGCGGCGTGTAAAACAATGCCGAGAAGCATAGCTATGCCTCTTAACGCATCCAGCCCGTGGTACCTGGTTGAGGTATCCTTTACTACTACCTGACTAACTGGCATTAGAAGGGTGCTCTGGTGGGTATAGTGGTTTTGATATATGTTGAAAGATGATAGGGGTATTCTGTGGACATTGTATATAACCAATTATTACAAGAGAACCAAGAATCATACCATTGTCTTTAGATATGTTCGATCTGATGTGAGTTGCTGAGGAAAGCAATTAGTGTATAAGGTGGAGGTAATTGGCTCCCGGAGTAGGATTCGAACCTACGACCTAGCGGTTAACAGCCGCTTGCTCTACCACTGAGCTATCCGGGAACAAGGCTAGGCGCATTTTAGGTAATACTTCAGACGTATGCGCGGCGACTCCGGGCAGGATTATATCATATTGGTCAGTAAGGGAGAAAATCTCCGTGCGCTTATATAGGTGATCCACATTAGGCATCAACATAAGATGTTAATTTGTCTTGTTAGATTCCTTTTAGTGCATAATTTTGAGCTTGGAGGTTGGATCTTATTCCCTTTTCAGCCAATGCAATCAAGTCCTCCATATTCTTTTTGTCGAAAGGCTGACCTTCAGCAGTTGCCTGAAGTTCAATGAATTCTGATTTATCAGTCATAACGATGTTGAAATCTACTTCTGCCCTATAATCCTCATCGTAGCAGAGATCCAGAATGGCTTCTCCGTTTACTATGCCGACACTGGTGGCAGCTACGGCTCCGCGAATTGGTATTGATCGTAGAGTCCCTGATTTGACTAGGTACTCAAGAGCCTGATATAGAGCGACATATGCTCCTGTTATAGCTGCTGTTCGTGTCCCGCCATCAGCCTGTAAGACGTCACAATCTATAGTAATCGTGCGCTCACCTAAAGCATCCAGATCCATTACTGCCCTGAGGGATCTACCAATTAATCGTTGAATTTCTTGTGTTCTTCCGGAGATTTCGCCGCCTCTATCTCTCGAGCGTCTGGTCAATGTTGAGCCGGGTAGCATGCTGTATTCTGCTGTTACCCAACCTTTTCCTTGGCCTCTCAGGAACTGAGGGACCCGTTCTTCAAGAGAAGCTGTGCAGATCACCTTGGTTAGCCCTACCTCGATCAAGGCTGAGCCTTCAGGGAATGCCATGAAGGAAGGAATTATGGTGGTTTCGCGAGATTCGTCGTTACCTCTACCGTCTACGCGGAACAATTAGCCGCCTTTCTTTCGGCCCGGCCTAATCTGATTACAGTCGGCGCCGAGTGGGTTTTGACTATTTGCATTTAATGGACTCAACTCTGCATCTATTGGTAGGTGGCAAGAGCAGAAGCTCATGTACACTATTAGTAACTATAACTCCATCATCACTAAGACTGCACAGGTGGAAGATTATACCATATGAAACGACTATGGGATGGTAATTGTGCGAGGACTTTTTGTAACGCAATGTCATATGGTGAAGTGGTCCAGTGCCTCAGTATTGTTTTCGGTACATGTAGTTATTGGCAAGTTAGAATGGGTGTAACAGGCTTTGGTATAGATATGGACGATAGATATGTGTGGGATTGTGTATGATATAATCCGCGATTGGAGGGCAGATTGGCCAAAATATATACAAAAGGCGGCGATGAAGGCGACACGGGCTTGCTTTACGGTGGCAGGGTGTCTAAGTCAGATCCACGTTGTGAGGCCTATGGGGCTGTAGATGAAGCTGTGTCGGCTCTTGGCCTTGCCAGAGCACTGGTCAAAACCGACAAGCTAAAGGGCATGATATGGGGGATACAAACGGACTTGTTTACCGTCGGAGCTGAACTTGCAACAGATCTCAATTACCATGAAACGTTCAAGAAACATTTTAGTGTAATTACGCCAGACATGATCGAGCAAATAGAGCAGATGATAGATGAATTGACTGAAGAGATCACCCTTCCTAGGGCTTTTATTATACCAGGGGCGTCTCAGGCTTCTGCCGCGATGGATATTGCTCGCAGTGTGTTGAGACGAGCTGAGCGAAGAACGGTGGATTTGAATAATTTAGGTCTGCTAGCCAACCTCGAGGTACTCAGATATTTAAACAGGCTTGCAGATCTAGTTTTCACTATGGCACGGTATGAAGACCGAAATCTTCCATTTGAGCTTCTAGCACATGAAAATCCTTAGCATATCGCTTATTTTGTTAATATCAGCCATGGCACCCAGCGGGTGTAGTTCAAGCATTGGGCCTGGGGGAAACGCTGAACCTGCTAACTTCGATACCCAAGATGGTGTTGTTTTATCGGGTTATAGTTTTGGTACCGGGGATATAGGGGTAGTCCTAAGTCATATGGAGGAATCGAGCCAAAAAGATTGGTGGCCTTTTGCTAGGGTATTGCGAGATAAAGGCTATACAGTCCTATCCTACGATTTTCGTGGTTATGGGGAATCTGGTGGCAGTCGTAACATAGATGTTTTGGATCTTGATGTCCAGGCTGCTGTAAACTACTTGGAAGAGAAGGATGTTTCTAGGGTAGTACTTATAGGAGCTGGCATGGGTGGAGCAGCCTCCGTTAAGGCTGCGGCGAATTTAATTACGGAGGGGGTTATTGTTCTATCAGCTCCTCCGATGGTTGAAGGCTTAGATATACGAGATGACTTGGAATATGTTACAGAACCAAAGTTGTTTATTGCCGCGGAGGGAGATACCAACGGTTTCTATGCACGTAGCGTCGATCTGTTCTTGCAAACCTCTCCGCAGCTCTCGGAAGGGCATAAAGTCGAAGGTATGTCTCATGGGACTGATTTACTTTACGATGTCTCAGGTCCTAGAGTTCAGGGGTTTATAATTGATTTCCTTATGAGATATGTTGACTAAGTGAACATATGAATATCAGTATTGTAGATTATGGGGCTGGTAATATTCGGAGTGTGGCTAGGGCAATAACTAAGCTTGGACATACTCCTGAGATCACGGGGGATCCACAAATTGTGGGGGCATCTAAGGCTGTAATACTTCCTGGTGTTGGGGCCAATGACTCCGCGATGCGGGCTCTGCAAGATAGAGGATTAGTTGAACCACTCAGAAAAGTGATCAATGCTGGGACGCCGTTTTTTGGGGTGTGCTTAGGGATGCAATTGTTGCTAGGATCATCCGAAGAAGGGTTGTTGCCTTCTCTGGGTTCTGTGACTGGGAAGGTTATTAAGTTTCCAGAAAGCAATAAAGTTCCGCATATGGGATGGAATCAGGTAAATATTCGCGGTCATCATCCGGTTTTTCAAGGCGTTGCAAGTGGCTCAAATTTCTACTTTGTCCACAGTTATTACGCAGTACCAGAAAACGAAAATGTTATCTTGGGTACAACAGATTATGGTGTGGAGTTTTGTAGCGTGCTTGGTATTGATAGTTTGATTGCGACTCAGTTCCACCCAGAGAAAAGTGGTGCTGTCGGCTTGCGTCTCTACGAAAACTTTCTTAGTAAGATGGTGGAAAAGAGAGTCAGGTAATAAAATGGATATAATCCCGGCGATTGATGTCCTTGGTGGCAGATGTGTGAGGTTGTATCAAGGCGACTACGACAAGGAAACTGTTTATTCAGACGATCCGGCTGGAGTAGCCTTATATTGGGAACAAGAAGGTGCTTCTAGGATTCACATAGTGGATTTAGATGGTGCCGCATCTGGAAACCGGTTAAACTTGGCGGTTATTGAGCAGATAGCAAAGGATATAAACATTCCGATTCAGGTTGGTGGAGGTATTCGGGACCTTACTTCGGTTGAGGAATTACTGGACATAGGAGTTGGTCGGATCATAATGGGTACGAGTGCTATAGAACAGCCAGACTTGGTGAAACAGGCTTGTCTATTTTTTGGTGCACAAGCCGTAGTCATTGGGGTAGATGCAAGAGATGGGATGGTGGCACTTCGTGGATGGCGAGAGGTATCTTCTGTTAGCGTGTTGGAACTTGTAGATCATATGTCCGCGTTAGGTGTGAATAGAATCATTTACACCGATATATACAAGGATGGGACTCTGACAGAGCCTAATTTTGACGCTATAGAGGAACTTGTAAACGGATCTGGCTTGTCTGTGATAGCCTCTGGTGGTATCTCTTCGGTAGATCATTTGAAACGGTTAAGAGATTTGGGGGCAGAGGGGGCGATAATTGGCATGGCACTCTATACTGGGGCGATAAATCTTAAAGAAGCTATTGCAGCTATATAGGGCCCAGCCGTTTCAGGAAGCTTCATCATAAACTACAACGGGTAGACATTATATCTTGACTATAAACAAATACGATAAGCTGGGAAGGTGACATCATGAGTGCGAAGAGAAACGAAACTGCAACACTTGCTGGTGGGTGTTTTTGGTGTCTAGAGGCAGTATATGAGTTAATCGAAGGAGTAGAATCGGTTAAATCTGGTTACTCTGGGGGTCATAAACCATATCCTTCTTATGAGGCCGTGTGTTCTGGTACTACTGGTCACGCCGAGGTTGTTCAGGTAAGGTTTGACCCAGATGTTGTTTCGTACAGTGATATCCTCGAGGTGTTTTTTGCGATACATGATCCGACGACTAAGGATCGACAGGGTGCTGATGTAGGCACGCAATATAGATCTGAAATCTTTTACCACAGTGAAGGCCAAAGGTTAATTGCTGAGGAAACGATCAAAGGGCTGGCGTTGAATGGTGCATGGACCGGTCAAATTGTGACGGAATTAAGTTCCTTGGGCGAATTTTACCAAGCAGAAGATTATCATCAAGAGTATTATAGGAGTAATCGGGGTCAGCCATACTGCGAATTTGTAATATCTCCCAAGGTCTCCAAAATACGCGAATTATCCAAGGAAAAATCAGTTCCGATAAGATTACATGGTTAAGGTGATGAAATCAGCTGGGCTATAATTCGCCTCTAACCTGTCTTAGGTGGTATGCATAATATACTTAACTAGTATCAGACTAGGTGACATACACGGGGGCCATTACAGAGTTGATTAAAGCAGTGTTTTTTGATTTCTACAATACCCTTGGTAAATTCCATCCACCTCGTGAAGAACTACAAGCGCAAGCTTGTGGTCAATTTGGTATAGATGTGACTCCTCATGGTATAACGATTGGTTACTCGGCTGCGGATGCTTTTATGGCCAAGGAAGTTGCGATACTGCCTCTTAAAGACAGAGATCGTCAGGGCGTGAAGGATTTTTTTGCCGAATATGAACGCTTGGTTTTAGATGGAGCTGGAGTAAAAGTTTCCCTGGATTTGGCTCTTAGGATCAGCGAGAAACTGCGACAACTGGCTTACGGATATGCATTATACGATGACGTACTTCCAACGCTGGGCTTACTTAAAGACAAGGAATTAATCTTGGGATTACTATCTAACAACGAAGCCGATATGGATAAGCTTTCAAGAGAGCTTGGCCTTTCCGCCTACCTAGACTTTGTAATATCGTCATCTGATGTTTTGGCTAGCAAGCCCGATCCAGCAATGTTTTTGGCGGGACTGGATAATGCTGGAGTCGAACCACAGGAAGCACTTCACGTTGGAGATCAGTATATTTCCGATGTTAAGGGCGCACAGGCGGTGGGTATAAATGCCGTTCTATTGGATAGGGACGGCCTTAATAAAAATAACAAAAATTGCGTTCGCATTGAGCGGCTAGATCAAATCATGGAGTTGGTCGGCTAAGGGTCATATTCTGACTCTATTCTGTCTTTTCCTTCCACTAAGCTCAACAATTGGATTTTTAGACTGGCGATTTTATCAATAGTTTGGAGAAGATTTTCTTTCCAGTTTGTTTTCAGGGGTAAACGTACTTGAGTATTACCTACGGTGGCAGTTCCTCCTAACGCTTTTTGAATTGGCAGGCGAGCTCCAGATATTGGCTCTTCGAACTGTATGATTCCGGTTGTACCATCTTGAGTTATGGATGTTATTCCAGCGCTATGCGCCAGAGATTTCATTTCGACCACATATAGGAGATCAGCAACTTGGTTAGGTAAAGGACCGAATCTGTCTACAAGTTCATCCTTGATTGCTTTAAGGTCATCTCTATTCATGTATTTTGCGAGTCGTCTATAGAATCCCAGTCTAATAGTAAGATCTGAGATGTAATTGACTGGGACATAGGCGGACAATGGGAGAGACACATTGACGTCGGGGTTGGTTTTCGCGTTAGCTGTATTGTTGCCTTGCCTTTCTGCCCTTAGTTCCTCTATAGCCTCTGAAAGCATTTGGGAGTACAACTCATAACCTACAGCATTAATATGACCGCTCTGCTCTGGACCAAGAAGGTTACCTGCCCCTCTTATTTCAAGATCTTTCATTGCAATACGGAAGCCTGCCCCTAATTCGTTTGCAGCGAGGATGGTCTTTAGGCGCTTCTCAGCAACTTCAGTAACTTGTTTATGTTTAGGAGTCATCAGGTATGCATATGCCCTGTTAGTTCCCCTGCCTATCCGGCCGCGTAGTTGGTAGAGCTGGGCAAGTCCAAATGAATCTGCTCGATCGATTATCAGAGTATTGACATTGGGCAGGTCAAGCCCTGCCTCTATGATGGTCGTGCAAACTAGCACGTCTTGTGCACCGGTGGAGAAGTTTGCCATTACATGTTCGAGTTCGTCTTCTTTCATTTGACCATGGGCTATAGCTATTGATGCTTCAGGTACTAGTGAACGTAACTTTTCCGAGATTTCGGTAATAGTTCGTACTCTGTTGTGTAGAAAAAAAGCTTGCCCCCCTCTGTCTATTTCTCTTAGGATAGCTTCTCTGATCAACTGCTCACTGTATTCAGACACATATGTTTTTATTGATAGACGTTGTTCAGGAGAAGTTTCAATAGTGCTCATGTCTCGTATGCCAGAGAGGGCCATGTGGAGGGTACGAGGTATAGGCGTGGCACTGAGTGTTAAGATATCCGCTTCTCTGCGCATATCCTTAAGGCGTTCTTTATGACCTACTCCGAACCTTTGTTCCTCATCTACAACAACAAGTCCAAGATTCTTGAAGCGCACATCTTTCTGGAGTAGTCTGTGTGTGCCTATGCATATATCTATCTTGCCTTCAGTTAGATCGCTGATGACAGCTTGTTGTTCTTCAGGGCTTCGGAGACGGCTGAGAACCGCAATTTTTACTGGAAAAGACGATAGGCGTTGTAGAAACGTGGAGTAGTGTTGTTGACTAAGTATAGTGGTCGGAACAAGAATTGCTACTTGGGTACCAGCCATAACTGCCTTGAAGGCTGCCCTTAAGGCGATTTCTGTTTTGCCGTATCCTACATCTCCGCAAATTAGCCTATCCATCGGCTTTGAATTTTCCATATCCAGCTTTACGTCTTGGATGGTTATTAGCTGATCAGGCGTCTCTTCAAATGGGAAGGAATCTTCCATTTCTGTTTGCCAGGGTGTATCTGGAGGGAAGGGTATACCTTCTAAGATTTCCCTGTCTGCATAGATTGATAGAAGGTCTATTGCCAATTTTTTGGTGGATGCCCTTGTTTTATCTTTAGCGCGGGTCCATTCTTGAGTCCCAAGGCGAGTGAGAATCGGTTTTCTCTCTCCGCTACTTGAATATAATGATATTCTATCTAGGTGATCTGTAGGTACGTAGAGTCTGTCACTATCTGCGTATTCGAGGGTTAGGTACTCACGTTCTCCACCATCTACGTTCATATGCTGTGTGCCAATGAATCGACCTATACCGTGTTCTATATGCACAACATAGCTGCCCGTTTCTAGATCTGAAAGAGAAGCTGGTTTATTAGATGTAGTCGACTTCCGTGTCGCCCTTTTCTTAGAGTGGCCGATAATTTCTGAATCTGTTAGCAAGTGGATGGTCTGATTTCCGATTTCGATATCCCACCCTTCTTCTAGGGAAGTCTTGATCAGAATTGCTCTGTTGCCATGGTTTCCGTTTTCGAGAACAGCTTTTGCAATACTTGGTTCTAGCTTTGATGGGATGTTTTGTCCCTGGAGAATTTCGATGATCCTGGAGCTATGATGGGATACAATTAGGACAGAATCGCCTTTGCCTAACCAGCCATGAATATCCTTAGCAAGTACGTCAAAGCGCCCAGAGTAACTCTTTGGAGGAGTGAATCCAATCTCAAAAGTTAAATCGTGGTCTTTGGAGTTGGAGATAGTTTGATCTGCTAGCCAAGGCGTCACGTTCAACTTGTGGGTCATTGACGCAATACGATCGTCCAATTCCTCGCCACTTAGGTGAATAGATGGAAATTGGCGCGGAATCACCCCAGATAATTCTTTCATTAACCTTAATTCTGTCGATTTTTCATCTATTCTAATTCGCTCGTTCTCTAGGTCAGAAGGGTTTTCTAGCACTAACAATGTTTCTGCATCCAGAAAATCTAGCAAACTACCATTACAAAAGAATCCCTGGTAGAAAGCAGGTTCATCAAGGTTGTATCCCTCTACGGCCATAGAGAGATCATTTGCTATACGTAGTTGCTCCATTTCAGAGCAGTTATCCATATCTAGCTGTTTGTGAAGATTCTCGATCTCTTGTTTATCAACGATTGATGGTAAGCATTCTTCTGCAGGGGGTATAAATATGTTTTCTATTTGTTGTAGGGAAAGTTGAGATACTGGATCAAAAAGACGAATACTCTCCACTGTGCTACCGAAAAATTCTATGCGGTAAGGATGTATCGCTGCTGTAGGGTAGACGTCAATAATACCGCCCCGGCGACTTATCAAGCCATGTGTGTCTACGAGTCTGGCTGTTCGGTAGCCTGTTTTTTGCAAGAAACCTAGTAATTCTTGTGGTTCCGCTGTGTCTCCCACCTTGATTTGCCTACATGATGACCGGAATTGATTTACCGTGAGCGTTTTTTGGGATATTGATTCTAGAGAAGTAACTATGATTGGTGGAAGAGCAGTAGTCGGATAATTTCTGTTGGAGAGGACACTGAGTATTTTCAGGCGCTCATGAGTAATAGTATGGTCGGAAACCACTCGTTCATAGGGCAGCAGCCCAAGTTCTGGGAATTGATACACTTCTTCATTATCACCACACCAGACCGAAAGGTCTTCATATACTTTATTTGCTCTTTCTGGTCTATCCAAGACTATAAGGATAGGAACATTAAGGTCGGTTCTTAGGGCTCCTATACAGTAAGGGAGTGCCTGGCTCAAGATAGTGGCATGTATGTCGCCAGGTTCATTAGTAAGCGACTTAAATAGTCCGCCATATTCTTGGCTTTGTCTTAGACTACTGAAGATATTGTTGAGGGTCATGGTATATTCAACACATAAAGGGCCAGCACATATTACCAGCCTATCTCAGATTCTAATATGGAGAAGGGTAGTTTTCAACGTGCTTGATATAACCGTTATTATCACATTGGTATAAGTAACCGTTGGTTGTTAGAAAGGGAATGGGTAACTTGAAAGAAAAGAGGCTAAGGCTCATAATGGGCCCTCAGTCAGTTAATTTAGTACGGTTATGTGGGTAGTGGGTAAAATATGTTCGATCGAATAGAAAGAATACGCCAGCGCTTCCTAGAAGTCCGGGAGCTCCTAGAAAGCCCTGAAATCGCGACCGACCATGAAAAGGTCCAAGGCTTGGCTAAGGAAAGAGCTTCGTTGCAAGCCCTGGTTTCTCTATATGAGCGCTACGTTGTCGTCCTGAAACAACTTGAAGATGCGAAGGCACTTCTTAAGGATAGCTCCGAAGAGGAGATCAAAAATCTTGCTCAAGAAGAAATCGATTCCCTTGATGAAAGTAAGGGGACTTTGGAACAAGAAATGCGCATAGCTCTACTTCCCACTGATCCAAATGATGATAAGGATGTAATCGTAGAGGTTAGGGCTGGCACTGGAGGCGAAGAGGCAGGCTTATTCGCAGGGGATCTTTACAGGATGTATGCAAGGTATGCCCAGCTTAAGGGATGGGTTGTGGATGTGATTGAATCAAGTGGTACCGGTATTGGTGGATTCAAGGAAGTGGTGTTCGAGGTAAAGGGGCGTGGCGCTTATAGTCGACTAAAACACGAAAGAGGTGTTCACAGGGTGCAAAGAGTTCCTGCAACCGAGACTAGTGGTCGGGTGCATACCTCCGCCGCTACAGTTGCAGTCCTGCCTGAGGCAGAGGATGTTGATATAGACTTAGACCAGAATGATTTGCGCATTGATATATTTCATGCTAGTGGCCATGGAGGCCAGCATGTTCAGAAAGTTGCAACAGCGGTTCGTATAATTCATATTCCTACTGGGATAGTCGCGGCATGTCAGGATGAACGATCACAGTTAAAGAATCGGCAGCGTGCTATGTCAGTTCTTAGGGCTCGTTTATTGGATAGAGAAGTGACTCGTCAACAAGAGGAAAAAGCGGCAGCTAGGCGATCTCAGGTAGGGACAGGGGATCGTTCTGAGAAAGTGCGCACGTATAATTTCCCGCAAAATCGGGTTACAGACCACAGGATTGGGGTTACAACTCATAATCTGGAACGTATATTACTTGGAGAGCTGGATGAATTTATTGATAATCTAGCTTCACTAGAACAAACTAGGCTTCTTGCTGAGGTTGCCTCTTGATTGTGGGGCAGGCTTACGATAGGACTAGGTCAACTCTGCACTTGAACGGAATAGCGGAAGCTTCTTTAGAGGCAGAGTTGCTGCTAATGGGTGTTCTGGGTATAGATCGATCTACTCTACTCGCATACCCAGATAGGACAATAACCTCAGGGGAATGTTTGGCATTACATGATTGGATCACCAGAAGGGTAGGTGGGGAGCCACTGTCGTATATAAGTGGGCATAAGGAGTTCTACGGCCTAGATCTGCTTGTGAATCACAAAACTTTTATACCTCGCCCGGAAACCGAAACATTGGTGGATCTGACTTTGAATATTACGTGTAAGTTCACCGGTAATAATTCATTACGGATAGTCGATATTGGTACCGGGAGTGGGGCAATCGCGATTGCATTGGCCACAAAGCTATTATCGGCAGCAAAGATTTATGCCACTGATATTTCTCGATGTGCGCTGTCAATTGCAAAACTCAACGCTGAGAGACATGATGTCAAGGACAGAGTAGTCTTCTTACAAGGAGATTTATTTGATCCGCTTCCGGGTAAGGTTGATATAGTAGTTAGTAATCCTCCTTATATACCAACCTCAGAGATTCAGCACTTACAAAATGAGGTTCAACGTGAACCCTACACAGCCTTAGATGGAGATCAAGACGGCTTAGCTGTGGTTTCTGCTATCCTATCCCAAGTACCAAAAAAGATAAAAAAACCAGGCTACTTGGTCATGGAAGTTGGTCATGATCAGGCTGATAGAGTGGGTGTATTGGCGAAGGACTTATTGCCTCCACATGTTTTTACTGTCTATCAGGACTTGGCTGGGGTCAATCGATTTATTATGGCAAGTATAAATTGATGCGAGTTCGTATTTTATATGAGAACGTCAAGCAGATCTGTTGCCAAATGATTTGGTAGGGGCTGCCTTAGAGATTCATGCGCACATTGACTGGGTAGTGTGTCTAAGCTATCATTCCCTAGCGTTACGGGTGTTTCTGTTATATCCCAACTCTATTACTCATATCTAAAAGTAAAAACTGAAACCGAGCTGTTAAATGGGGCCGGGGGTACCAATGACAGGTGACACGAGGGATAATCAGCAAGAAGGGAAAGAGATATTCTCGTTTGTTGCATTCTCCAACACGCCGTTTTATCAAGCTATAAATCATAGTTTGGTTGATTTATCTCGACTTAGTCCAGGTCAGCGCGTGGTGGACTTGGCTTGCGGAACTGGTGGGGTTACGAAAATCATAACCGACAAATTACGAGGCGCGCGTGAAAGCCTAGTAATTGGAGTTGATATGTCGGCGATTGCGCTGAAGCAAGCAAGAGAAGAGTTGGAAACCAGGAAGTTGGCTATGGTTGAGTTTGTCCAAGGCCAGGCTGAACAACTTTCTCAGTTGGTTAAAGAATCTGTTGACGCGGTTGTGTTCTGCAATGCGATACACTTGGTTACAGATAAAGCCAAATTGGTTGGGGAAGTATTCAATACATTAGGAAGTGGAGGGGTGTTTGCCTTCAACACGTCCTTTTTCGACGGAGGCCATCCTCCTGAGACAGATCTGTGGTATCGTAGGTGGCTTTTCAGGTCATTGAGGATTCTTAGATCTGAGTACGGACTGACCCCTGTTAAACAAGAAAAAAATGAAGCAAGACAGCATATATCGGCTGAACAGTACACCCAGATACTCAAGGATGGAGGATTCAAGATTAAAGAACAGAGGATTAATCGTATTGATGTGCCTCTGGAGGGATGGGTTACGATTAGCCAATTCGAAGATTGGATAAATGGTGTGATGCCCGGTGTGCCACTGAGAGAGGGAAGTGAATCTCTTACTAAAGCAGCTGTCGAGATTTTCGAAGAAATGAAAGTGGATCACATATCGAGGAATTGGCTAGAAATTGTGGCGGCTAGACCTTAATAGCATGAGTTTGGATATCTTGGAAAACGGCTTAAGATTGGGCTTGGATATGTAGGTGACCTCGTGAATATCCTAGGAGTAGATCCTGGCCTCGGTAGTACCGGATATGGAGTGATACAGGCGAATGGTAACAGAATTACCATAAGGGAAGGTGGTGCCATTCGAGGGGGGCCTTCGTCAATACCATTGGAGCTACGATTAAGTACGCTATACGATGCTCTCTCGGAGGTGCTTTTGGAATATAGTCCATCTGCAGTGGCGGTTGAACAGATCTACTCTCACTACAACTACCCTGCTACTGCTGTTATTATGGGCCATGCAAGAGGAGTTATTGCATTGGCTTCTGCTAAGGCTAGGGTCCCCTTGTTCAATTATTCTTCAACACAGGTTAAGCACGTTCTCGTTGGGCATGGTAGAGCCAGCAAAATACAAGTTCAGAAAGCAATTCAGGCGCGCCTAAAATTGACAGATATTCCCGAACCAAATGATGTGGCCGACGCTTTGGCTTTAGCGGTTTGTCACTGGCAAATCTCCAGTGGGGCTCAAATGATTAGCGATGCTATGGGAGCAGACCATAAATTAAGAAGACCAGTGAGTCATCTTTGATAAATTACTTAAAGGGCCATATTAGACGGATTTATAAGGAAGATGGCCGCGTGATATTGGATGTAAACGGGGTTGGATATGAGTTACTCATTCCTTATTTTGTCATGAGAGGTATGGAGGAAGATGGTAGGCGTGAGGATGATGAAATGGAGATGGAAATATACTACCACGCATCGGAAAGACAGCCTAAGCCAGTTCTCGTTGGATTCAAGAAAGAATTTGAGCGTACTTTCTTCGAAAAACTGCTTCAGGTTGAGGATGTTGGCGTAAATACTGCCGCCAGAGCACTGGTGTTTTCAGTATCTACTATAGCGCGGGCAATTGAGGATGGAGACACATCTTTATTGGTGCGTATGCCTGGCATAGGCAAGCGTACGGCAGACAAGATGGTTGCCACTCTAAGAGGAAAGTTGGCAGAATGGGCTCTGCTTAAAGACGAAGGTTATGCTACAGTTCCAACTGTGGTTACGCATCAGGACGCGAAAGAAGAGGCAGTTGGTGTTCTGGTTAATCTTGGCCACAGGATATCTGAAGCTAGAGAGAAGGTGGAGGCGGCATATCAGTCCGGTATAACGACAAACGATGCTCAAGAACTTCTTCGGGAAGTCTTCCGCATGGATCGTGAATAGGATATTAGGATGTCTAGGGAACCCATTATTAAGGCTGATGCTGATGAGCACGTTCCTGAAGAGAATAAGGAAGACGGTGCTAATTGGAATTTACGACCACGTACCATGGAAGAGTATGTTGGTCAAACTCATGTAGTCGAGAGTCTAGGTATAGCGATGGGAGCTGCTCAGGCGAGAGGGGAGCCCCTAGAGCACGTGCTTTTTCATGGCCCACCAGGTCTGGGGAAAACGACACTTTCGCATATAATCTCAAAGGCGATGGGTTCAGATATAACACATACTTCTGGACCCGCTTTAGAAAAGCCAGTAGATATTGTCGGCATTTTGTCCAATTTGGATGCCGGAGAGGTTCTTTTTATCGATGAAATCCATAGAGTTCCACACGCTGTCGAAGAGTATCTCTATTCTGCCATGGAAGATTTTCAAGTAGATTTTATTTATGGTAAAGGGGCTTATGCGAAGACCATGCCTTTTCAATTGAAAAGGTTCACCTTGATTGGAGCTACCACAAGGGCGGGTCTTCTAACCGCTCCCCTAAGGGATAGATTCGGGATGTCTTATCATTTGGATTTTTATTCCCCAGAAGAATTGACAGAGGTGGTTCGCCGTTCGGCAAATATTTTGAGGGTGGAAATAGACCAAGAAGGTGCCAGAGAAATAGCCCACAGATCCAGAGGAACCCCTCGGATAGCTAATAGACTTCTACGTCGTGTAAGAGACTTCGTTCAGGTTAGATCTACCGGTAATATCACCAAGGAATTAGCTGATATCGCGTTAACTAGGGAAGGTGTGGATTCGTTAGGCCTAGATAGACTTGATAGGTTGTATCTGACAACCATTGCTGAGAATTACAACGGAGGGCCTGTCGGTATCGAAGCCTTGGCAGCAACCGTAAACGAAGAAGTACAGACCCTAGTAGATGTGGTTGAGCCTTTTCTTCTAAAAATGGGATTTGTACTAAGAACTCCCGCTGGGCGAAAGGTGGGGCCATCCGCGGTGACGCGGCTTGGGGTTAAAGGCCAAGGTAGGCTGCAATTCTGATGGAACCAGTGTTGTCAGCATCGGATTTTTATTCCTATGACCACCTCAGCTAATCCTGAACCCTTTGAAGCTTATTGACATGGTCGGATGATCGATATAGAATCGCCGTCGTCGAGAATCGCCAACCTCGGTGTAGTAACCATTTCACTTCCTAGTCCGATGCCTGGAGTTTAATATGCTACTGAAGCTCCAAGAGGCCAGCCCTCAGTCTCGGAAGCCCCGTAAGCGGTGGTAGGATAAAATTATATAGACTTAAGTCACCGGAGTGTGGGTTGCAACAATACCGGCAAGAATCACCTGACCAAGAGGCAATAAAGCGAGTGACTGAACAAGATATCACTCCACGACATATTGATGCTAGGCCGCCGCGCGTTCCTCCAAAAAACTTTGGATCACCTTATATTCTTTTTGGGGGATTCAGTTTCCTTATAATTATAGGTACTTTATTGTTGTTGATGCCTTTCGCTAACACACTTGAAGGCATTACTCCATTTTTAGATGCTCTTTTCACCGCTACTTCTGCCGTTACAGTTACTGGTCTTATAGTTGTTGATACTCCTACATACTGGAGCGTTTACGGCCAATTTATAATTATGGTTCTTATTTTCACAGGTGGTTTAGGCATCATGACTAGTGCAACATTTCTACTAATCATGATTGGTCAAAGACTAACATTGGCAAATCGACTTTTGATGAGAGAGAGCCTAGGTGAATCTCGTCTTGAGGGTTTGATAAGACTTACTATACGTATAGTACTAGCGGTAGTGGGTATTCAGGTGGTAGGGACCGTGGTTTTGTTTATAAGGCTATTGCAGGAATATACTGCTTCTACCGCTGTCTGGCAGGCTATGTTCCACGCGGTCTCAGGTTTCAATAACGCGGGGTTTGTAATATTTCCTAACTCCGAGAGTCTGAGTGCATTTCAAGAAGATTATGGTCTCTTAATTCCCATGACGATTCTTATAGTACTTGGAACATTGAGTTATAGTGTGCTTTTGGATATATTTGGACTCCGAAGGTTCAATAGATATACCCTGGACACCAAATTGGTAGTTATAGTTACCACTGGCATGTTAGTCTTGGGGACACTCGTGATATTGGTAGCTGAATACGGTAACGAAGCAACTCTTGGTTCGATGTCGAATCCCGGGAAGATCATGAATGCTATTTTTCACTCTGTTAGTGGCAGGACTGCCGGATTTACCACTGTTGATTTTGGAGATATGGAGCAGCATAGTAACTTTTTCCTTACAGGATTGATGTTTATTGGGGGTGCTTCAGCTTCCACGGCTGGTGGTATAAAGGTGAATACCTTTGCAGTATTACTGATAGCTGTACTGTCGTCCATAAGTGGTAGGACTCACGCTACCGTGTTTGGGAGGGAAATACCTCAACCCCAGATATATAGAGCTCTTACGGTTTTGATTTTAGGCATGGCTATGGTATTCGGTGTGGCGTTCTTTCTAACAATTAGCGAGGGCTTCCCGTTTATACAGATTCTTTTTGAAACTGTATCGGCTTTTGCTACAGTAGGGTTGTCGACCGGAATTACGAGTGAATTATCTGAACTCGGCAAGGTGATAATTATTCTTACGATGTTTCTCGGGCGTGTCGGACCATTGACATTGGTTTTAGTTCTAGCACAGCGAGAGGAAGATGCTCCCTATCGATTTGCGGAGGAAAGGATTAAAATAGGGTGAATTGATATGGCCAAGTCAGTAATGGTAATAGGACTAGGTAGATTTGGGTCTAGCCTTGCGTATAATCTGTTTCAGCAGGGTTATGATGTGTTGGGCATTGATAAAGACGAAAAGGTAGTTCAAGATCACTTGGGACAGATAACCTACAGTGTTCAAGGTGATGCTACAGATGAAGGTACTCTTAAGGATTTGGGGGTTGCCAATTTTGACGCTGCGATAGTCGCAGTTGGTACGGACATGCAGGTTAATCTAATGGCATCGGTGTTGTTAGCGACTCTAGGTGTGCCACTTATAATAGCGCGTGCTAAAGATAACCTACATGCCATCACTTTGGGTAGAATTGGAGTGCACAAAGTCATCTATGTTGAGCAAGAAATGGGTGAGACTCTTGCTCACAGCCTATTCAATCCGGATGTGCTAGAGTACATGGATCTAACAAGTGAATTTGGTATTAGCAAAATAAGATTGCCGGATAACTTAGCAGAAAAAAGCATAAATGAAGTTGGTTTAGGGGGCATTAGGGACAAAAATGGAGTCTCAGTACTAGCTATCATGAGAGGTAGGAATGTGACACTTGCGCCTGAAAAAGATGACAAACTTCAGAAAGGGGATATTCTTGTAGTGGCTGGTAATGACGATCAAGTTGAAAAGCTCCATACTGCTTAGTCTTGAAATCCCAGTGGTATACCGTGTCAATAGTGAAATGTCTTTGGGGCCAGACTGGGTCCAGTTGGCTATGGCGTCTGTGTCTGTCTGGGTTAATTGGCTGAAATTAGATAAAATGTTATGCCCAAACGATTAGCATATTTTGGTCCTGCAGGGACATTCACCGAAGCGGCGGCGGTACGCTACGATGTCCACGCACAGCGTCTGCCGTTTACGTCTATAGCGGCAGTGGCGGCTGCTGTAGAGGCAGGAATGGCTGATGAGGGCGTTGTCCCTATTGAGAATAGTCTAGAGGGTTCAGTAACCGATACTTTGGACTTGTTAATTCACGAGTCTGAGTTGTTGATTTGTCATGAAATAGTAATTCCAATTGAGCACTGTCTTTTGGTAAGTCATGGTGACTCGATTGAAGACGTGTCCATCGTGTACTCTCATCCTCAAGCTTTGGGACAATGTCGACGATTTATAGAAAGGTGCTTTCCTAAAGCTCAGGTGGTTGCTTCGTTAAGTACAGCTGCTGCTGTGGAGGATATGCTTGGGAGCGATATCCCTTCAGCGGCAATAGCTCCCAGCAGGGCCGCTGAAATATACGGGGCTATGATATTGGCTCAGGGGATCCAGGACAACCAGGTCAATTTCACTAGGTTTGTGGTTCTTTCGCATCAAGATCATGAGCCTACTGGGTCAGATAAGACGTCTGTCTGTTTCTCATTTGGGGAGGATAAGCCAGGTATCTTTTATTCGGTATTGGGTGAATTTGCCAATAGGGAACTTAATCTTGTTAAAGTGGAGTCCCGTCCCAGTAAAGAGAGTCTGGGTAGGTACATATTCCTGGTTGATCTTGAGGGGCATAGGAATGACCAGTTGGTTAAGGAGGCACTCTCTGCACTTGATGCTTCTTCTGATATGATGAAAATCTTTGGTTCATATCCCAAGCATTCTGATGGCTAGGTGTTATCTTGGTTTTCTAGAGATCCATCCTTCTGGGAATTGTCGTCGTGGCCGGCCATGATTCTGCTTGCGACTATCCTTCCCTCTTCGATTGCCTCTTTAAGTCGTTCTCTTGCTTCACTGGCAAGAAATTCTGCTTTTTCCCTAAGCGGCGCGGTTTTTTCCATTACTTGGTTTCGTGTTTCTTCGCCGGGTTTAGGTGCTAGAAGCAATGCTACTAGAGATCCCATTAAAGCCCCTAAAGCTAATCCTGTGCCGAACCCAGGCCCCCTGTGATCACTTCCCATTGTTTTGTCCCCCCTTTCCTTTAGAAAGGCCCATGATGAAACCTGCCACTTGGCCTGCGGAATGGGCAAGTGTAGACGAAGCTACCATAGGCTTTACTATTTTGTCAGAAATAATACTAGATGTCTCTTGCGCTTGATCTACAGTAGTTTTAGCTGCTGTTATTATTGGAGACACTTTACGGTATAGGAGTAACGCGACTATGGATATAGTCACGGATACAATCACACCAGTGATCGCGAGTAAAATCAGTAACATGTCCCGAATTACGGCTAACAGCTGATCCGCTTCCATCCACCCTTTCCCCCTTATGGTACTGGCTGATATATATTACGAGTCACAGACAATCATATCATAGCCTTTCTGGCTGCTCAATTCGGGCATTATCCGGGATGATCTCATATATCGTAACTCGCTCATTCTGATAGGCCATACTTAGGTTGCTACCTAGCATTTCTGAGAATTTGGCTATTCCTTCCTCAGGATAGTAGTGCCGCTCTATATCTCCTACGTATATGTACTTTACGTTGTATTTGTCCAATAGGTTAAGAGCCAGTTCAGTATCTGTTGTAGAGTAAATATACCTGATATCGTTTTTACGCTGACTAATTTTTATGCCGTAGCCTCTTTGCTGACCTTGGTGGTTATCCCATCCAAGCACCGTTGGCAATCCAGTGTATATCGATGCTCTACTGTGAAGGGTTCTATACAGTTCGCCCTGTCCTTCCAGAATAACTGGAGAGCCCTGTATTTTGGTGCTTCTCAGGTACTGAATTGCCTGATAATCCCATTTGAGTTCATTGGTACCATCGCCGCCGTCAAAATAATATATGGCGTTATCCATATAAGCCAGTCCATTCAGGGACAGTGGTAGAACTTCAAATCTGTCTCGTAACCTGTCCCTTGTGCCTGCTACGGTATAAATTGAACTGCCAGTAAGCAGTATTGCTAGTGCGATCAACCAAAATCCTCGTGAAGAGGCTATTAGTGCATTCGTATAGCCTCTGGCCGGGGCATATATCCACGCGGCTAGTCCACATATTAATCCGTAAAACAACCAAATTATAACCGGAAGCCACACTATCACAGCAATCCAACTTGCAGCTAGGGATATAGTTATCAATATGATCCGATTGGGTCCATTTATCATGAAATTGTTCTTAGATATATTCAGTCTGACACCCATATACCAGAGTAAATACGCCGATGCAGTTCCGAAGAGTATCCAGGCTTGGAAGTAAAACTTGAATACGGTGTTCATACGGGCGATGTCTCCCTGAATTGTTATCAGTTCTACTCCAGCACCTATGGCAAGGGCAATAACTATCAGCAATGGGGCAAAAGTTTCGTAGTCCCAATTGGTTATCCTGGGGGATTGCTGCTTATGCACACTAAGTGCCAATGCCATAAGGAGAGTTAGTATAAAAGCCAAGGTGGTGTAGCCCATTATAATTATTGCAATTAACGAGGCTATGACTACGCTAATCAAAATTATCAGCTTTATAGATACTTCATCAGGGAGATATTTATTACGTGGGTTAAGTGATAGCTCTTTACCTGAATTAGAGGCGCTGGAAGTAGTGATCGGTGCAGGATGTGAGGCGATTTGGCGCTTAAAGCAGGTTTGAACGAGAAAGGTGACTATTATGAAAACAAAAAGGCTGTGTATGGCTAAGTAGGATATTAAAGGTGTTTGCCATTTACTGCGTATTATTCCATCGTTAAAGGACTGATAATTCTCGATAAAAGGGCTGAACAGTAGGGTTGTCATCCAGAATAAGAATAAGATTTGACCACAAGCCCGGGCAATCATTGGGAAACTAACGCGGTTTGACTTGGCATATTCTGCTATTAGCAGTATAGACGCAGATATGATTAGGTAGGTGGGGAAATCCCAGGTGTTAATGGCACGCAGAGATCCAATAGTCAATCCTAAGGCCATCAGATGTAATGTGCGTTCTAGTAGGTTCGAGCCATTGCTTATTTTCACTGATAATGAAAGGGCAATCGATAGTGATAAAAGAGCGAATGGTATGGCCATCATGTGTGCGTGTAAATCTGCAAACAGGAAAGTGAAGAATGGGAACTCGGTTATTTCAAAGCCCCGAGGATTTCCCGGAGGAATCATTCTACTGCTACGCCAGAAATCGAATTGTCCGAAAGGTTGATTATTCTTAAAGAGATTTATGAGTCCTTCTATTAGCTGTATGAGTCCGTCTATGTTCCCAATGATGAGCACAAAGAAAACGGCTATCATGGCTGCTAAGGCAGGGGGTGCTCTATTAATAAGTACTGGGGCGATCTTACGAGTTCCTTCAGCAAGATTAAACACTAGGGAATATACGCCTATGGCAGACAGCGAGAAAAATAGTGGTACGGCGAGGTTAAAAGCCGTTTCTGGTAGAATTCCTGTCACTTTTACTATACTCGCTACTATAAATTGTCCAAAGTAGTAGTAATTAATATAACCACCTGAGAACCAGGGATCATAGGGTGGCATGTAAGTTGAGCGGATCACGGCGTTCAAGTAAGCCATGTCCATAGGCTTCTCGCCGCCGTTAAAAGGGTGCCAAAGGTCTGGGTTTGCCGCACGAATCGCAAGGAATACCATAAAAGAAGCTAGGAAAATGGTCTCTCCGATGGCTATGGTTCGCAAATTTTCTCTAAATAGCGAAAACAATACTACGCGTTTAGTATAGATCAGTAACAGAGATACCGAGGACATTAACAGGGCTGAGAACAGGATGGAATTTCGCGAAAAGGGCATCCATTCAAGACTTGCCAAAAGCCAAGTGACGTATGCTACTAACAACACACCTAGTGGTTTTGCTAAGATATAGCCTTTATCAGGGAGTGGCTTGAACAGCATTGCGCTAATAGGCAAAGCAAGAATTGCAAGGATTTGTATCCAGACGAACCAAATCACTATTGGGAAGCGATTCGCTAAACTATGAGGATCAAATATAGTAGTCCACGTGCCTCCTTCTTGTTGTGATGCTAGTGTAGATTGAGTTAATAAGAGTTGATTGGATTTAGAAGCTATAGCATTCTCAGTAACTAACTCACGGTAGATGTCCTGCCAGCTTAATCTTTCGATGTTCTTGAATATGAGAACTTTCGGGTGGTCGTATACACTGAAGCTTTCGTCAGCATACCCTAGGTTAATAGACAAAGGAGCTGGCTTTAGCCCAAGGGCTTCAGGAATAGGAAGCTCTGGACGTTTAAATGTATCGTCTATAAGTGCTAATCCCATTAGTGTCGGATAAGTAGTTTCCCAGTGTTCTAGCTGGAAGCCGAGTTCTTCTCCAAATAACTTTACGTAGTATTGTCTGCTGTCAGGATATCGCTCAGGTAATCTAGGAATGGTTCCGTATAAGCGATTGCTAAAGAATACAAGATAGTCTGCTCCTGAAAGTTGTTGGGCTATCTTGGTCATCTTGTCTATGCCAGAAGGGTATTTCTTATCGTCTGGTTCATACATGGTCATACAGCTCTGGGAGTCCCATATATTGCCACAACCAATCTTGTATTGCGACAAGAGTGGGACTTGCTCTTCCCAATGCTCTATTAAAATTATGGACTGTTTCTCTACATGCTCATTGATCCATTCTGACGCCCTGGTTGCTGTGTGGGGTTCCATATACACGTTCATATATGAAAAGCCATAGAATATAGTGGAAAGGACTAATAAAACCATCAAAGACTTCACGATGTTGATATATCGAGGTAAATGATGAGAGGATTTATTTTTTATCCAAAACAGCATACGGGCAGCTAGGATTATAAGAAATGGGGTAAGAGGTAGCATGTAGCGTAGGAATTTTACTTGGAGATATCCGGTCAATACGAAATAAGGAATGATCCAAGCTAACAATAGCAAGTCGGCCTTGTTGCGTCGGTAAACTGCGCTCGCGATTGTGAACAATACTGAAATCCAGACCAGCACTCCCAAGGGAAGTCCTAACCCAAAAAAAGCCAATTGGCGGATCTGATACAGGTAAGCGGTTGTATCTATGTATTGTTGGGTGAATGGCAGCCCTGATGTGCCGCGCGCCATATTGATCTGAGCGCCCACGTCGCATGCGAAATAATTGTTTTCTAAGAACTTTAAGAAGTAGAACGGAATTTCGCAAGGATCAGGACGAGTCCAGTCTAGAATGCCGTACGGGGTGGTTATAAAGAAAACAAGTGCAGATGCTACTATTCCTAGTGTGAAGTTACGTATGATTAGTTTCGAAGTGGCTTGAGCCGTTTGTGATGGGCGAAACCAATACATTGAGTGGCAGGCAACGAACACCACAAATATGGGTGCTACACTTATTTTACAAGCCAGGGCTAGTCCTATAAAAGAACCTGCCAGGATTGAGTCTTTTAGTTTGCCTCTTTCCATAACACAAGCCATGAAATACATGCTGGAAATCAAGAAAAAGGCAAGATATGTATCCACGGTATAAAAATGGCTGAGCTGAATGTGTAGCACAGACACCGCACAAAGTAGAGAGGCTAGCAGTCCTACATTTCGTCCGTAAAGTTTAGTTCCGAGTAAGAACACCATTACAACTGTACCCAAGTCTGACAATGCAGAGAGACCTCTGCCTACTATCCTCAGGTCATGGAAATCCATGTGAGTAAATGGTGAGCCTATCAATTGGATAGCTTTTACTAGGTATAAGGGCAGGCTTCCATAGGGGAACCATTGGGGGTTCATCGGGCTATTTTCTGGATCAAAGAGGACAGTTAGGTCAGAAAACCTAGGCCAGGCCATGTCATTGACGTGGAATAAAATGGCTCTTTCGTCTGGATGGAAAAGATGTCCGTTGTCCCAGTTTATTCCATATAGGCGAAGTGCTGCAGCCAGGGCGACTACAGCCAGTGGGCCGAATCTCAGCATCCATTTAGTAATGCTTTGCCCTAGTCCATGGATGGAAGTAACCAATGACAACTTTGGAGAAGGAAAATCCACAGTAAAATCATTGTACCAACCGAGCTAGTCACAGGCAATTTACTGTTGCTTATTGTTTTCGTGAAGGTCTATTTTTGTTAGGTCGGTTAGTACATATTATCTTTGATAAATTGCTACTAGAGGCCTTTATCACTCAGGAACGAGCAAAGATCGGCAGTTCTACAGGAATAGCCCCATTCGTTGTCATACCATCCAAGGATTTTTACCATGTTTCCTTCCATAACCATCGTTGATAGGCCATCCAATATACACGAATGAGGATTTGATACTATATCACTGCTAACTATAGGATCCTCTGTGTACTGTAGGATACCAGTTAGGGAGGTAGATGCAGCTTTTTTAAAGGCGTCGTTCACTTCTTCGGCAGTAACATTTTTCCCAACAACTGCTACGAGATCAGTGATAGATCCAGTTGGCACAGGCACCCTCAGTGCCATTCCGTGAAGCTTACCTTGAAGTTCAGGTACTACTACCCCTACCATTCGAGCGGCTCCTGTAGTAGTGGGGATTATGTTTTGAGCTGCAGCACGCGCCCTTCTTAGATCACTGTGGCCTTGGTCTAGAATTTGTTGGTCATTAGTGTAGGCATGTACTGTGGTCATAAGACCGTGCTGAAGTCCGAAATTATCATGCAGTACTTTTACCATGGGTGCAATGCAATTTGTCGTGCAAGACGCGTTGGAAATAACCGAATGTTTTTGGGGATCGTATTCGTTGTCATTTACACCTAGGACTATCGTAAAGTCTTCGTCTTTAGCTGGGGCAGAAATAATTACCTTTTTCGCCCCGGCTTGTTTGTGAGCAACTGCTTTGTCGGCGTCTGTAAAAATCCCTGTTGATTCTATTACTATATCTACTCCTAAGTCGCCCCAGGGTAGGCTAAACGGGTCCCGTTCAGCAAGAACGCGTATCTCCTTTCCATCTATGGAGATGGCTCCTTCGAGTGCTTCGACACTTCCTGGGTAGACTCCATAATTCGAGTCATATTTGAAAAGGTGAGCGTTAGTCTTGGAGTTTGCCAGGTCGTTTATGGCAACTACCTCTAATTTGTCCGGGTATCTTTGCATCGTGGCTCTCAATACCTGTCGCCCAATACGACCAAACCCGTTAATTCCAACTCGTGTTGCCATAATCTACCTCCTTTATAATCCCTGTATTTATTTTAACCTGTTATTGCCATGAGCATTTCGGTTGCCTAAATTGGCAAGGCCCCACGTCCAGCATAGCGTGCTGTATCCCAGAGTTCCTGTTCTATACGCATTAGACGGTTGTATTTGGCCACCCTTTCGCTGCGTGCCGGAGCTCCAGTTTTGATTTGACCAGCCCCGGTTGCTACTGCGAGATCTGCTATGGTTGTATCCTCAGTTTCTCCTGAACGATGGCTGATCACGTTACTCCACCCTACACCAGAAGCTACTTCCATAGCGTTAAAAGTTTCCGTTAATGTCCCTATTTGGTTCAATTTGATAAGAACAGAGTTAGAGCACTGTTCTTCTATGCCTCGAAGGATCCTGCTTACGTTTGTTGTATACAAGTCATCGCCCACAATTTGTACTTTATTTCCTAGATTATTCATCAATAATGTCCATCCAGCCCAGTCATCTTCTGCCATGCCGTCTTCTATACTTATGACTGGATACTCGGAGCATAGCTTTAAGTAATATTCTACAAGGTCTTTGCTAGTGAGTGTCTTACCTTCCCTAGGCAGTATGTATCTGTCATTTTCGAAGAGTTCGGACGCTGCCACGTCTAATCCGATAAAGCAATCTATCCCTGGCCTATATCCAGCGGCATCTATAGCAGCCAGTATGGCCTCGACGGCATGTGTGTTTGACGGTAGAGATGGGGCAAATCCGCCCTCATCTCCGACGTTTGTGGAATAACCTCTTCCGGACAATACCCTTTTCAGCGAATGGTATATTTCAGCACCTGCCCTACATGCTTCCCTAAAGCTATTTACACCGACAGGTAGCACCATGAATTCTTGGAAATCAGCTGAGTCCTCGGCGTGTTTACCACCGTTTAAGATGTTAAACATCGGCACTGGCAGGAGGCTAGGTGAATCTGGGCTAAGGTACATATATAGAGGTATGGAAAGAGAGTTAGCCGCCGCGTGAGCGGTGGCTAGAGATGTGCCAAGTATCGCGTTTGCTCCAAGGTTCGACTTGTTGGGTGTTCCGTCGAGCTCGATCATTTTGTGATCTATTTCTTGCTGGTTTGTTGCAGGCATACCAATAATAGCGGGTGCGATCTTTTCTTGTATATTGGCAATCGCTGCTATTACGCCTTTTCCAGCGTATCTATTGTTATCATTATCTCGCAGTTCGACTGCCTCATGCTTTCCAGTACTTGCGCCTGAAGGAACTGCGGCTCGTCCAGTTGAACCGTCTTCCAGCGTGACCTCTACTTCAATAGTAGGGTTACCCCTTGAGTCCAGAATTTCAAGAGCATTCAGATTCTTTACAACACTCACTCTATGTTCCTTTTGCTATACGGATTGGTTTTCTCGCCATAAGCCGCTTCTATTGCCTTGTTGACGGCATCCTTAGGGTCTTTAGCTATAATCATGGTTTTATCTTCTGAGCCTGCCTTAGTAATTGTCCATGTGTTTAATGCTATTACTGGGATTCCGTCACCCAATGCGTGGCCAATTTCTGAAAGTGTCCCAAATGCTCCGTCAATCGCTATCACTGCTTGACCAGATTTTACTACTATTATGTTGCGGGCATAGCCCATGCCGGTGCATATAGCTATGTCTACGTATGGATTTGCTTCTTTAGGGTCACTTCCGGGCAATATTCCAACGGTTGTACCTCCTACTTGCCTAGCTCCCTTGGAAGCTGCTTCCATTATTCCGCCCAGGCCACCTGTTACCAATATTGCACCCTGTTGGGCCAATTCCCTTCCTACATATTCTGCAGCCAGGATGGCTTGTGGTGGTGGGTTACTAGCGCCAATGACAGAAATTTGGAAGTTCATTGTGAGTCCCTGTAGCCCCAATTATACCATTGGAGTAGCGGGGAGCAAAGGAGTCAATTGCTGTTGAGGGTAAAGCCGACTGTTCTATGGGGGATGAAGTCATAGGCATGTTATTTGGTGGTGTGTGGCTAGCAGGGTATGGCGTGAGGAGGGGCCAGTTTCTTCCGAGTATAAAGCTGTCGTTTGTGGCCACCTCTATACCCAGCGAGGTGAAGGCAAGATGATCGTCAGGCGGTTTATCTGCATCGTGCTGTGGTAGTCGGTATCATTCTGAATGAACCATGTTATTCAACGGAAATCTTTGAGGGGATTTACTGCTATGCTATCTATACAGAGGGCTCTTTTTCAGCGTCTAGTAGTTCGATGCCCCCTCTCACCGTTTCCAGTAGAGTTGTGAGATCATGTTCCAACTTTTGGAGAGCCGAGTGTGCGTACCGATCTGCATCTTGTTTAGTAGCGTCTGTTTGGGATGCAGCCTCCTCCAAGATTCTTTGCGCTTTACCCTGGGCTGCAGTGACAATTTCCTCAGCCTGGGTTCTGGCTTCCTTAGTGATTTCACTGTCTTTGACCCGGTTCCTAGCGTCCTCTTCCGCTGATGTTTTGATTCTTCTGGTCTCTACCAAGGCCTGGTCTATAAGGTTCTGTCGCATGCCAAGTAAATCTTGGGCCTCCTGTACATCATTAGGTATAGCGGCTCTGATTTGCATAAGTAGGTCAGAGATCTTGTCCCTCTCCACCATTACCCTTCCGACTGGAAGTCCGGTGCCTGAGTTGATCGCCTCTTCTAGTTTATCTATCAGACTAGAAAGTTCCATTGAAAGTTCCCTTCTAGGCGGGCCTATTTTAGTGCGCTTACGCGCTCTCGCATGGCTACCGCCACATTCTCTGGGACCAGGTGGTCTATCGCACCATCGCTGGCCGCTATTTCCTTTAGTAGACTAGATTTGATGAAGATATGGTCCAGACTGGCCATCAGGTACATGGTGTCTATATCAGGAGCCAGTTTTTGGTTATTCAAGGCCATTTCGCACTCGTAATCAAAATCAGATCCCATTCGAAGCCCGCGTACCATTATGTTTGCACCTAACCGTCGTGACAATTCTACGGTAAGGCCGGTGTAGGAAATTACTTCCACATTGGGAAGATGCAGTAGAGCTCCTTGACAGAGTTCTATACGCTCTTCCGTGGTAAAAAGGAGGGATTTTGACGGTTTTGTATAGACCATCGCTACATAGACCTTATCGAAGATCGCAGACGCGCGGTTTGCTATGTCAACGTGACCGTAGGTGATTGGATCGAAACTGCCCGGGTAGACTGCACTTACCATGGATTATCTCCTTTCATATATATAGAACAGGTCGTATCGCCATATCTACGTTCTCGAACAAGTTTTATATCTTCATAGCTATGTTCTAAGCTATCTCTTTGGGAATGCCCTATTGCCACTAGAGCCCCTTCTTTGGCCAGATGGCCGATGTTATTTAGAATTGTGTTTACCGGGCCGAGTGTATAAGGAGGATCCATAAGGACCAAGTCGTAATTTTTGCCCAGAGATTTAACTGCTCTTTCTACTTTCATGCAGTGTACTTTGGATATAGAACTGAAGCCCAATGACGCCAGTGTTTGACGTAGCAGCATAGACCTCTTTGGGCTGGATTCCACGAAATCTGCCCATGTAGCCCCACGACTTAATGCTTCTATGCCCAGAGTGCCGGTGCCAGCATATAGATCTATCACACTTTTCCCTTCCAAGCCGTAGGTGCTAAGTATGGCGAAGAGACCAGATCTAACCCTCTGTGTCGTGGGTCTTGCACCCAACTTTTTTAGGGTGCCTATGCGTTTTCCTTTTGCTATTCCTGCAACTACTCGCAATGGCTCACCTATAGAGGACCAGCGACCTACTAATGGTAGAAGGCGGGGGAAGTTTATCACAGGGGATCTTTCGCGTAAAGAATGACATGTTTGTCTTGTCCATACTAGCGACCAAAGTAGAAAGTACCTTGTCTTGTAGGCTGACGCTAGAGTACAGTTACAGTGATAATGAAATCCCCTTGGTTGCTATCATAAGATTTGTCGTTTACGGTAAGAAATAGACGCCCTTTGTCTTCGGTTGCAAGGAATCCTGAGTAATATACTGGCTCTATCGTACCTTCATCCCCTACCTTGGCTACCAGGCAGCCGATGGGTAGTTCTAACCCTATAGCTGGATTTAAGGTGACACCCTGCTCTGATCCTTCAGGGCCTACTATCTCTCCAGACGATGTTATTATTTCTCCGCTGATGGATACAGATATTCCGGCGGCTTCCTCACCAATTTCCAGTTCTGTGTCCAGCCACCCTCCCACTGAAGGGTCAATGTCTGCAGGCACCTTAAGGGTACGGTGAGATCCTATGCCAGATGAGGTCAAGGATTCTGCTGGGAGGCTCCCTTGGATTTCCTCTATCATGGCGCCGCCGTTTGTCACTATACTCTCTCTTTTCAGGTAAGCTACCGGGTCTCCATTCTTAGCGTGCAGGCTTACTAGCTCCCAGCGGTCTTTGCCCAGGGCATTCAAAGTACTTTCCTGGTCTGTACCAGATAGCAGGCTGATTATCTTGTATTCCCATATTGGCACCGGTATATATCTCCCTTGTCGAACGGTATATCGTATCTAGATATCGGTGTAATTCTTAAGTGTGTAATATTCTATCACCTTACCTAGGGCTTTGGCTGCACTGAGGAAAGAGGGGAATGCGGGGATACCTTCATGTGTAAATCGCTTATGCATAGACTCCTCGGCTACAGGGTCCAACCTAGGGTATCCTGTTGACATAACAGCCACGATAGGCTTGGATGAATTGGCTTGTGCTTCCTTGAAAATGCGTACCCTGTCTTCGAAGAAACCTTCGTCACTAGCAAGCCTCTGAGCCGGGACCTCCAGGGCGACAATATCTAGGTTCTCGTCTTGACTGAGAATTTTGACTATTCTCTCGAAGTGTTCTGGAGGAGCTTGTTGGATTGGATTAACGTAATTGCCGCCAATCATGTTGAAGAATGACCGCAACTCATCATATGAACTTTCTGTAAGTGGAACGATCTTGAAGCCATTTTTAGAGAAGACATTAGCCATATCAGTGGAGTGTCCGCCTGTAGTTGCATAGAGCCCCACCTTGTCTCCTGAAGCATTAGGTATCAGGTGTAGGGCCTTGGCTGTATCTATCATTTCGCCTTGGCTTTCTATCATGATGGCGCCACATCGTGTTAGCAACGACTGCCATAGATTTTCTTTCATGAACGATGTACCAGTGTGGGCTTCTGTAGCTCTAGCGGCATCTTCAGTAAGGCCGACTTTCCAGATCAGGACTGGCTTCTTTTTCGTGGCCTGCTGAAGTACCCTGAAGAATCTGCGTGGATCCCTGAGACCCTCCAGATACATTCCTATGACTTTGGTATCGTCGTCTTGTAGCAGATATTCCAGATAGTCGGGAACATCTAGGATCATGCCATTTCCCATGCTAATGCACTTGCTCATCTTGAGGTCATACGCATTTGCTTCCATGGAAATTCCCATAGCCATTGAACCACTTTGAGATATATAACCGAAGGGTCCGGTTTCCCCGTAATATTCCCCCTCAGTTTGGCGTATGCCTATTTGTGGGTTAAATAACCCCATTGAGTTAGGGCCTATGATTAACAGACCAGCGCGTTTAGCCTTGTCACTAATTTCTCTGTCTATACGTATACCTTCTTCTTCTCCTGATTCTTCAAAACCAGCTGAGAATATGTGAACCACAGAGACTTCTTTATCTATACAGTCTTGTATCAGGCTCGGTACAAACTTTCTTGGAACTGATATGGTGACATAATCAACAGGTTTCGGTATATCCAGTAAACTCCGGAAATTCTGTACCCCCAAAGCTTCCGCTCCAGGCCACTCATCTTCGTTAATGTTGACATGGAAGACTTGACCGTGATTTTCATGGAAGGGGAGATGGGCTTTTATCCACCTGTGTTGGTTATGTCTTGCGGCTCCAATTACGGCCACGTTTCTAGGGTAGAAGCCGCGCTCCATCTTTACCAAGGTTTCCGTAGTCTCAAGGTAACTGGCCATTTTCCTCCTTTATACATATGTCGGTTGACATATGGCGTCAGATTGAGGGATGTCCTTCGAGGGCTCGTGGGGATACTGACCTAGCCCATATTACCATATTCGTTGTGCGGCCTCCAAAGTAGATATGAGATGTTGTTGACACTAGTGCAAACTGACGTTATCTTTGACCTCGTATCGTATATTTCATTGAATAAGCGTGGAGACCGAGTATCAGGGCCTAGGCCGATCTTCTGAACTCCGGTGGTATGTTTCGGTCGACGGAAATCAGAAGTCTGCAAGCTTAATTTTACGCTAGAGGTGAACTATGGCGGTTCGTAAGGAACAGTTAGATGCAGCGCTTAGTCCTAATGTCGTAGCCGTTGTAGGAGCTAGGAAAGCCGATGACTACTCCTGGCTAAGGAACATGAGTGACTTCAAGGGTAAGCTTTACTCGGTTCAGGTTGCCCCAGATGATATTGCTGGAATAGAGGAAATGGGTATACCGAACTATACCAGCCTATTGGATATACCTGAGGCCGTGGACTATGTAGTGGTAGCAGTACCCCGAAGATTTGCACCGAACATACTTAAGGATGCTATTGCGAAGGGTGTTAAAACCGTTCATATGTATACCTCCGGTTTCGCTGAATCTGGGGAAGAAGGTGTCCAGCTGCAGCAAGAAATTCACAAAATGGCTGAAGAGGCTGGTGTACTGATAATAGGGCCTAATTGTATGGGAGTGTTCAATCCGACGGTTGGAATGCGATTTGGTGCTGGCCAGCAAGTTGAGCAGATTGGCCCTGTGGCTATTATCTCGCAGAGCGGAGCTCATGCCTCTTCCATGACCCAAGGTATACAGTCTAGTGGCATGGGTGTTCAGGCTACTATAAGCTTTGGTAATGCGATTCTTCTTGATAGCCCAGATTTACTTGAATATTTTGCGCAGCACCCGAGTGTGAGCGTAATATGCGCGTATATTGAAGGTCCAAAGAATGGCAAAAGATTCTTTGAGGCTTTGAGGGAAGCTGGGAAGAAGAAGCCTGTTGTACTTTGGAAGGGCGGTCAAACTGAGGCCGGGCAAAGAACTGCTGCTTCACATACTGCCTCATTGGCAGGATCTACCGAGGTCTGGGATGCTATGGTAAAACAGGCCGGAGCGATCAGGGCAGACTATTTAGAAGAGGTTATAGATGTTGCAAAGGCTCTTACATTCCTGACCCCTACTACTGGTGATAGGATGGGCATAATAGGTGGGAGCGGTGGGCAATCTGTATCTATGAGTGATGACTTCTCACGGGCTGGTCTGCGAGTTCCTAGACTATCTGATCCAACATTAGAGGCGATTGGCAGCTTCTTTCAATTGATAGGTGCAAGCTATTTTAACCCTGTAGATATAGGGGGTATCAATCGGGATAACTTGGAATCCATAATAGACCTTCTGAGTAACGATCCCAATGTGGATATATTGGGACTTTTGCGAGGAGTTACGGCTAGGCGCAGAAGTCAGGAAGAAATCAACACTGAAATTGAGATGTATCAAAGGGCCAGAGATAGGGTTGGTAAACCTATGTTAGCCATGTTTTGGACACCCACTCCTTATCCTGACAGCACTGCTATGGGTGAACTTGACCAGGCGCTACAGGGTTTCGGAATCCCGACCTTCCCTACTCCTAATCGGGCTGCGAGAGCCCTAAAGAAAACTATAGATTACTACAGGTTTAGGCAGGGTCTGGAAGATACTAGTGTGAGCTAGGGTACTATTCTAGGCCGTTGCTTTCAAGAAATTGTAAGATAAATTGGCTTAGTTATCCTAGCTAGTGGTGATTGGCATTTCTAAGACCAGCCGACTATGATTTGACTGGGGAGGCGTCGTGCAGGTATTTGAAGCCATTAAGTTGGAGTATCTCTGCCACGTTACGGTTACCCCTAGTCACAAAAACCTCCTGAATGGCTAGGTTTTTCTGGTATCATCCAGATGTGGTCGAGATTTTTTTGCGAATCGTTGTTTTCAGTTGCCTAACCCTGTCTAAGTCAGGGTATTTCCCGCCCTCATTTGAGCGATCTAGTATCTTTTCCTCGTCCAAATATATTTCTAGGCGGCCATCTCCTACTGGATTTAAACTAATCGCAGCGTCCCCCCCAAATTCGGAGAAAAACTCGGTCGCTATCCAAGCGGCCTGGGGTAAGTACCCTCAGGCTACGCAGTAATTGATATCAATGTGAACTTTGCCTTCTGCCATATCACCTAGTCCTACTAGTTTATTTAGAAACCGATCCATAAGATTACGATGAGTGATTTGGCGCCAATACTATCACGGGGATAGTTAAGCTGCAATTTATTATTCACCATTAGTCGATATCTTGCTACAGTAACAATTATACGTAGAGCAGCCACATAGTGTGGAATAGGATATTTCTATGGGTAGATCGGCTTTTATCTTTTCAATTTCGCTTACTTAGTCCAAAACCCCTATATGGGCGAGGTATAAATATTCAGCTGAAGCCAGAGTCGGATGAAAATTTTTGATACTAGGCCACGACACCCAAGCTGAAACCTTGCTTATAGGCATGAATCTGGTGGCTTTATCCATTAAGTGTTTTTGTATTTGAATTGCCAATTCTTTTCTAAGCGACCCGTCCATAGCCATTGCTTGTTGCTCAATAAGTGAGTCTAGGTCGCCATTGCCATACCCATGAGTGTTCCATGCCCCGCGACTATGTAGAACTGAGTACATATACATATTAGGTGTGGTGATGGGAGCCATTGGGCCGATAAACGCCTCATAGTTACCGCCGTACCATATATCCTGTGGGTAATCCTTTTGTGTAATTATCTTGGTAGATATATTGAAGCCGAATTCGGCTAACTCTTCGGCCACATACTTGCCATATGCCAAATATTCATCTCCATAGTCAGCTATGCTGAGGGTAAAGGTAGGTGAGAGGCCTTGTGTACCTCCGGAGAGAAATTCGGTAGTCTTTGTTGGGTTAGCGAGGTAATTCTTGAGTTCTTGTTCATCGAGTAGCCAATCTTCGCTAATAACTGGCATCCCCAAACTCACAAAGCCCAGTCCATTCCATAATGAATCTATTGCTGTCCAAGGGTCCATAGCATTGAAAATTGCTTTGCGCATCTGCAAGTTGTCTAGAGGGGTTGCATTGCTCTTTAAACTTAATTCTAATCCTGTTCCGGACTCTCGATAAAGTAAAGTAGAAATGTTCGGGTTATCTTTTTCTAGCTGGGCCAGGATGTTCGAAGGGGCTTCTAATATATCTAGCTTACCTAATTGAAATGCCGCAACCCTAGTTTGTTCATTTGTTATAACATGAATATTCAGGCGTTCGGTTGCGGGTAATCCTTTTTCAAAGTAGTTCGGGTTAGACTCAAACACGTATCCGAGGCCGTCTCCAGTTCCCTTCCAAATCCAAGGGCCACTGCCTATTACGGGACCTTCTTTCAAATGGCCATTTACAGCCACTGCATCGTGTGCGACGATCTTTGAGTAGCCGCTGGCTATCTTTGCAAGAAAATCTGCATCAGGGGCATTGAGAGTAATACGGACGGTTCCGGTGTTCTTAGCTTCTACAGTTTTAATCGATTCAAGAAGCGGAGCGTTGGGATATCCTGGAGTACTTTGCCGAGTGTAACTGAATTCTATATCTTTGCCAGTTACCGGTCTTCCAGATACAGGCTCAGTGTTGTGCCAAAAGGCATCTTCTCTAATCGTAAACAAATATGTAACTGGATCTAGTTGTTGCCAGCTTGTACAGAGATCACATTCGGTAAGCATGGAGGGACTCTTAATAGAACTACCTGACCGGAATTTGAGAAGGCGACTATATACTATGCCGGGTCCCCAGGAAGCCAGCACATTGGAAGGTGTGAGATGTACATCCCAGTGCGGTGCTGGCAGATGTGATACTAGGTTCAGTGTGTTTGATCCGTCATAAGTTAGTGGTGGTTGGGATGAAGATAGGGTAGGTAAAGGCATGGCGGATTGGGCTGGAGAAGCAGGGTTTGCTTGGGTGCACGATAGGCTTAGCGTTAAGATTAAAATAGAGTAGATAGTTCGCGCTAGGCTCTTTGACATTAGAAAGTTTATCTTTCTGAATTTCTCGAAGTCTATGCCTGTTCTCGCAAGTTTTGAATCATAGATGGAATTTTTCTGATGGAGCCTAAGCCTTCTCTAGGGAGAAATATTACTGCTATGAGTGTGGAAGGGGTAAACAGCAGTAGATGCATTGTGAGAGCATAAGGGAAAACCAAATCTCTGTCCACATTGAATAGTCCTAAAACGTATACCATGGCCGCTTCGAATGTTCCTATTGCTCCCGGAAGAGATGGAACGGATGTGGCGAACAGTATGGTTGCTAGCATTACCAGAATTATTTGTGCTAAGGAAACTGGCAAGCCCATTCCTACAGCCACGACCCACGCGCTTAAGCCCAAAAGTAGCCAGTGGCCTAAGCTAACTGCCAGGGATGCTAATAGCCGACTCTTTCTTTGCTCGATTCCGGCTATGGATTGTGTGAAGGTTCTAAGAACGGTTATGCGCTGAACGAAGAATGGTTTATGCCAATTCCAGGATAGGAATAGTACGAGGGCCAACAGTAGTAAAGAAAGTATGAAGCCTCCAATGGCATATTTGGCCAGACCACTCGCACTGGGTACTAGCATTAACCCTATAGCTAGGATGACAGTAGAGGCCCAAATATCTAGTATTCGTGTCATCCCTAGTGTGGCAAGCGACATTCCTCTTTCTATGTTGTCCCTCAGCGTTAGTAAAGCTAATTGCGTCACCTCACTAGCTATTCGTAGAGGTACCAAATTGTTTACCCCAAGTCCAATGTTTTCGATTATGAATAGTCTGACCACGGATATTCGAGCGTTGAAAAATAGTATTTTCCACCTGTAAGCCCTTGCGAAGTTGCTCATGAGAAATAGTATCAACGCTATACATAGGTTTTGTATGGGTATATCTCTGATATTAGTCCATACCTCTCCCCAATCGAGTCCTCTGGCGACTAGGAATACCATGCCAAGGCTCACAGACGAACCCAGGCAAACCTTAAAAGAAGTGGATTTAAGTAACGTTTTGATTTGCTTTAGAATTAGAAGAATCCTGCCGTAATTTTATTGAGCAGTCTTAATTTATGGAAGTGCTCAGGCTGATCAAATTTGTCCTGCGGACACTATACAGTATCTATGAAGAATGTTTGTGCCGGCGGGGTATTTTGATATACCCTTTCGTTTGCCAGCATATTAATTACTCAAATATGGGTTTATAACCTATGGAGATGTGGTTAGGTTGTGTCGCAGGTAAATAAACAAAATGATAGACATATGTCGGAAATCCATCTCCGGAGGATGGCGGTTGCAGATGCTTTATATCTTTTGGAAGGGTATCTGGATCGTTCGTTTGTTTCTGGGCTGAAAGCCGTAAGGGTGATTCACGGTAAAGGCACAGGTGTACTTAAGGCGGCTGTGCATGAAATGTTGGCGAATCATCCTCTAGTGATTGGGTACAGAGACGGATATATCGGAGAAGGTGATGCTGGAGTAACTGTCGTGGAGCTAGAGACTAGAAACATCTAGTATTTTGATTATTATGATGACGGCAATATGGGTCATCTGTACCGTGTTTTTCGCGGCAAATAATATATAATTGAATGGACGAATGTTACCTGCGAAGACTTCAGAAAGCGTGTCTTGGTGGACCTTTTCGAGAACCATCGGAAGAAGGAATTGGACCGGAACGCTCCATTGGCGTCTCGTATGCGACCGCGTTCATTGGATCAGTTCGTAGGTCAGCAGCATCTCCTTGGACGGGATAGAGTTTTCAGGCGCAGCATTGAATCGGATCAGATTCCCTCTCTGATTTTGTGGGGTCCTCCGGGGAGTGGCAAAACAAGCCTGGCATTTCTAATAGCAAACCTGACTAGATCACATTTCGATTTTGTAAGTGCGGTCACATCTGGCGTTGGAGAATTGCGGAAGATAATTGAAAATGCCAGAGAGCGTATCGCTCTATACAGCCAGCGTACTGTTTTATTTGTTGACGAGATACATCGTTTCAATAAAGCGCAGCAAGATGTAATACTGCCTCATATAGAAGAGGGGATAGTTACCTTTATAGGAGCGACAACAGAAAACCCTTCGTTTGAGGTTATTGCGCCACTCCTGTCTCGGTGCAGAGTTTTTCCACTCAAGCCGTTAGAAGATGAAGAGATACAGGATATTATAGTCCGGGCGATCCAGGACCATGAGCATGGTTTAGGCCCTCTTAGCATAAATGTGTCTAAGGAGGCCATGGATTATCTGGTCGCAATGGCTGACGGAGACGCGAGAGTTTCACTTAACGCCCTGGAATTGGCTGCGCTTGGCACAGACAAAAATGAACAAGGTTTTCGAGGAATAACTCTAGAGATTATAGAAGATGCCCTACAGCACAAGGCGATTCTTTATGATTCTGCGGGCGACCAGCACTATGACACAATATCTGCTCTGATAAAGTCTGTGCGTGGATCAGATCCGGATGCAGCTATATATTGGCTTGGTAGAATGATCGAAGCTGGAGAAGATCCGCTATTCATAGCGAGGAGATTGGTAATCCTCGCTTCTGAGGATGTAGGGCTGGCTGATCCTATGGGGTTACCTATAGCTATTTCAGCTCAACAGGCAGTTCACTTCATAGGTATGCCAGAAGGTGCAATCACCTTAGCACATGCCTGTGTATATCTGGCTACTGCTCCAAAGAGCAACTCAGCGTATTCTGCTCTAAACTTGGCTCGTCAGGATGCTAGGAACACACGAAATCAACCAGTTCCTATCCATCTTAGGAACCCGGTAACTAAATTAATGAAAGACATGGGGCATGGAGAAGGATACAAATACTCCCATGGATATCCCGGTCATTTTGCACCGATGAATAACCTGCCAGACTCACTAACAGGGAGACGCTATTATATTCCTAGTGATCAGGGGTATGAAAAAACGATTGCTAATCGCCTGGATGAGTGGTGGAAGGCATGGCGCGAGGCCCAAAGGTGACGAAATGGCCCGCTTAAGCATTAATATATTACGGAAGGCACCAATACCACCACCTCGTGTGGAGTTTGACAAATATTGGCCTGAAAATTAAGATGTGAGCGAGCGTTTACTTGCAATAATTTAAGGCAGCACTATGGCTACAAAAATAGCAAGACAAAGTACGGTGGTCCGTAAACACCAGATTATAGAAGCGGTGATTTATCTAATTACTACCAAGGGCATGGAGCATGTTACCATCGATGCCATAGCTGAACATGTGGGATTGACTGAAGGGGCAATATATAGGCATTTCGCGAGTAAACATCAGATTCTTACGCTTCTTGTTGATGACATAGAGAATAATCTCGTGCGAAAAGTCGAGGAAGCCCAGACTCAGGGAGAGTCTGCGCTTAAGAATCTCGAACAAATTCTAGAGGCTCATCTTGATGATGTACAAGACAGAAGGGCTACGTCCTTTATAGTAATCGCGGAGGCGATGAGCTTCGACGGTATAGGTTTAGCACCTCGTGTGTCCCAGATGCTTTTTAACTACCTTGACGTAGTACAGGAAGTTATAGGGAGAGGGATTATTGAAGGAAGTATAAGGGGGGACTTGGATGTAGAGGCAGCTGCGACTGCTTTTCTAGGGTTAGTGCAGAGTGCAGCTACATTGTCGGCGCTTAACGACTATTCACATAGTCTAACGGATCAGCGTGTCAAGATGTGGGACATATATCGAAGGGGCGTGGCTGCATAGTACTTATCCCTTCGCAAGTAAAGTTCTTCCGAACATCGGTCTTATCTCGAAATTGAGATGTCGCAGGAGTGTTGGAAGAAATATAGATCAGTTGAAAAAGGCTTATCATGCCAGAAGGGTTGTGTCGTTATATCGTCTATGACCCGGTAGGAGAAAATCTGGAGCTGGAGGCAGTTGATAATATGAGCATTGACAATGAGGCAAATGAGGCATCAGGCGTCGCGTTACAAGAAGAGGAAGTTTGTATAGCGGTCAGATCTCTTTGGAAGGTATTTGGCGATGATCCCTCTCTGGTTATGTCCGGGCAATATGTTGGTAAGAGCAAGGCAGAAATCCAGGAGGAATTGAACTCAGTTATAGCCTTACAAGATGTAAGTTTTGATGTTTATAAAGGGGAGACGTTCGTAGTAATGGGTCTCTCTGGCAGTGGTAAATCCACTTTGGTTCGTTGTCTTACGCGACTAATTGAACCGGATGCCGGACATGTCTACGTAGATGAAGAGGATGTTATTGAATACAGCCGTTCCGATCTTACTAAATTCCGCAGGACCAAAACGGCTATGGTATTTCAGTATTTCGGACTAATGCCAAACAGAACCATACTGGATAATGTGGCTTTCGGTCTGGAGATTCAGGGCGTGGAAAAAGAGGCTAGGCATCAAAAAGCCCGTGAAGTTCTTGAGAATGTTGGACTTAAAGGGTGGGAAGATAACTACGCCTTTGAACTCAGTGGTGGTATGCAGCAAAGAGTGGGTTTGGCTAGGGCCCTGGCCGTGGATCCTGAAATATTACTTATGGATGAACCTTTCAGTGCACTTGATCCATTAATCAGGCGCGAAATGCAGGAGGAACTATTGGTTCTTCAAAAGACGCTGAAAAAGACCATAGTGTTTATTACTCACGACCTCGATGAGGCACTCAGGATGGGAAGCAGGATTGCAATAATGCGCGATGGAATGATAGTTCAACTTGGATCCCCTGAAGAGATAGTTGAAAATCCTTCTGATGACTATGTAGGAGATTTCGTACGCAGTATATCTCGGACACGGGTATTAGGAGCCGCTAGTATTATGGATGATCCCTCTAATACTACAATCGGGTCGGAGAAACCCAGTGAAGTGTTAGCAAAGTTATCCGATACTGGAGAAGAATTCTCGTTTGTTCTAGACTCAGAAGGGAAGATAGTTGGAGTTGTGACTTTGGAGGATGTGTCTTCTATATCAAACGCAGATGACTCGTCAATTGAAGCTATCACTATATCTGATGCGCCGGTATTTAGTAAGGCCTATCCAGATACACCTATAAATGAGCTAGTTCCGCTTTCAGCAATGAGCGAGTGTCCTATCGCGGTAGTAGATGACGAGGATCGGTTGTTAGGGGTGGTATCGCGAGGGGATCTATTGGTTAGCCTAGCTGAAAGTCATCAAGCTCAGCAGGCAGAAGTAGTAGCGGCAGGGTATTAATATCAAGACGAACTAGGTCTTCTGGCGTTATAAGTTAGTAGGTTTAGATAAGGAAAAAGGACACTAAGAAATGCAATCAGTTAAGAAAATGTTCAACACATCAACACCTCGTGGTCTGTTAATGCAAATTCTGTATTTTCTAGTGCTATGCGTAATACTTGTGGATCTGGCTATAAAATTCACAGAGGGTCCGGCTATGGATGTCTTTTTCCCAAGGCTTTACTCTTGGGTGTTCGTGTTGCTTATGGGATATTTGATGTGGAGCATCATTAATTCGATCAAAGTAAGGCTGTGGAGGATCGTTACCGCAGTAGTATTTGCTGCTCTTTCTATCATAGCTATTTCTGGCACCCCTGATTCTTTTCCATTCTATGCACCTGGGCAAGATCAACATGTTGTGGAAGGTCAAAGAGTGAAAGCTGTTGGCAAGATCATTGTTAATGTAGGTGAAACAGAAGTCAGGCCGGGAGCTTTCGACAGTCGTATAGATGACGCAGTGATCTGGCTTAAAGTTAAATTTAAGTCATTCTTCCGCTCTCTTGTGCGAAACGTTCTCAAGGCGATGGTACCTCTTGATCGAGGTTTAAGGGATATGCCTATGTGGGTGTTTTTGGGTTTGGTGTATCTGATAGCGTGGCGTGTAACGGGTTACAAGACAGCTGTGTTTAGCACTATCGGATTATTTTTAGTAGGTGTTTTTGACCTTTGGGAAGGCATGATGGTTACTATGACCGTGGTGGGTACTGCTACATTCCTGTCTATAGTCATCGCTGTTCCTATAGGTATAGCTATGTCTAAAAGCGATCGGGTACAATCAGCTATGAAACCCTTACTGGATATGGCTCAGACAATGCCAAGCTTCGTATATCTTATTCCTGCTATATTCTTTTTGGGTATCGGCATGGTACCTGCCGTATTTGCTACGATCATATATGCTGTTCCTCCAGGAATTCGCCTGACTAACCTAGGCATACGCTTGGTTAATGCCGATCTTAAAGAAGCAGCATTGGCTTTTGGTACTACCCCTTGGCAGATGCTGGTTAAAGTCGAGCTTCCTTTAGCAAGACCCACCATCATGGCCGGAATTAACCAAACCGTGATGATGGCACTGGCGATGGTTGTTATTGCTGCACTGGTAGGGGCTGGTGGCTTGGGTGCTGACGTCTATGCAGGAGTGCAACAGTTGGAGTTCGGTCGAGGTCTAACAGGTGGTCTTGCCATAGTTGTTTTAGCTGTTGTAATCGACCGGATCTCTCAGGGTTTTGCAAAGGATCCAACTTCGAACCGAGGTTCGTCTGAAAATTAACCGAACCTACATTAACTGGTTGGCATCATATGGCTCGTAAGGTTTCTGCCTTACGAGCCATATTTCTGGTGCTGAGCAACTGATTCCAAATGGGTGGTTTTGTTTTATGTGGTGCTCTTGTAGATAGCTTAGTATGCTGATTGTTAGAGGTCTGCTTATAGCAATAACCAGTTCAACTTCCTGTAACAACTCGTTGATCGATTACAAGCAGACCACTCCCTTGACATAAACCTACAGAAGATTAATCCGTAGCTACCATCAAGGGTAATGCAGTAAAAGCCCTGACAAACGCATCTTGGGTATCCATGCGAGATAGAATCACAAGTTATAAAACATCTATGGGGAGATGGGCAGACCTTGGCGACAAGGTGACGACAGAGTTTTATGGGCCTCAATTAGCAGTCCTGCTGTCCCTCGTGCAGGCTTACCTGTGGGATCGCAATTCTTGGGTGGTGATTGGCCTAAGTCGAGAATTGATTGTGACTTTTGAAGGTATTGTGAAGCTTTGCGTGTGTATCCTGCGTAAGAAAAAATATAGCATTGCATTTTAGTAATGCGCTAAAGCGAATCATACGCGTGATGAGCGGAGGCGACTAGTCGCCTCCGCTCATTTTGCTCTAACGTTGATCGAAATCTATAGACCGGTTTACTCTGCTGCGAGTGCCTTGTCTAGCTCAGCAATGATCTCGTCTCTATTGTCATCTTGAATCCACGTGGACCAAGTGTCCTTGTTGTCCTTTAGGTAGGCGATGGCTACATCTACCCACTCCAGCTCCTTCTCCATCTTATCGGCTTCCATTTGAGCCAAAGGCTTAGGAGGCACGTAGTAGTTGGTAAGGAACTGTACGGCTTGCGGGTTGCGGTCTGCCCAAGCAGCATTAACGACTGTATGAGCGTCACCTATTGGGTATGCACACCCAATTGTTGATTCGTATGGCTCTTCTTCTACCGCGGCGTCCATCGCTGCCTGGCACTCTTCGTTATGCTTCGGCTCTTCAAGCAGGAGCATATCACGCAGGTTAATTACATCTGTCGGCTGCCAGTAGTAGGATACGAAAGGCTCGCCTGCTTCGTATGGTGCAACCACGCCGGCTTTCAGCGCAGCAGACCCACCAGGCTCTACCATGTTGAAGTCGGTATACATATCATATGCGAACCACTTTGCCCTGTTTATCTTCTGGCACTGCCAGCCCAGTATGCAGTTCAATATCATTCCCTTGGATGGGTCGTTAGGATCTGAGAATAGTTCCTTGTACTGGCGGAGGTCTTGCACCGATTTGAGGTTAGGTGCTGTTGCCTCTATGCCTCTCTCAGCATCGCCTTCTACCATGTATCTTGGTACATAGAAACCCTGTCCTGCAACAGCTATGGTTTGACCAGGCGATCCTGCCGGGAGCATTGTCTGTGGATGGGTGGTTCCCGCCAGGTCTCTGATGAGACCAGCCTCTGTGTTTTCCAGATACCATTCTGGGATGTTCATTCTCCATGTCTCCATGTTGACATGAACGTCACCTTCTACCAGTGTCAGTTTCTGGGTACCAGTTGAACCCTGTACTTCCTCTGTGGGATATCCATATCCGTTTTCAAGGACGTACCGTGCTACTGCCAGGTGAACCCAGTTGCTCCCCCATTGACCGTCGTGGAACATTATTTTTTCTTTGGGGGGAGGAGTTGTGGCGGTTGGTACAGCTGTAGGCTCAGGAGTAGGTGTGGCCGCTGCGCCGCAGGCGGTAGCCAGTACCATTCCAATTGCTCCTACTAGTAGGCCAACTAATCTTGGCTTTAGTAACTTTCTAAACATGTTTTATTCTCCTATCGATCTTTGTTTCTACATTTTATGTAGTAGGGATGTTAGATGTCTTAGAGATTCTCGTGTGCTGTATTGCATACGGTCGCTCCGTTCCATCCTCGTGTATTTGGTCTTACGTTCACCTCCTAGAATAGGCACAGCTAAGATATGGTCGGTATCTATCGCTCCTGCGAGAGCACGCAAACAACGGCCATAATAATTGCAGGAGGGGGGAATTTGGAGGAGCATCCGGCCCTTTTCGGTGCTACGCACTAAGAGCGGTTCCCTCTTGATATTTCGCCCCGCTTTCACATATCGGTGCGGGACAGATGAGCAGTCTAGCGATTATTTAAGGGAATGTCAAATCTGGGTAGTGGTTGCTCAGGCGTATTATTACCGACTATAGACCAGAAAATTCCGGGTTAATCCACCATAGGTGCCAGATGCTTTATAGCTTTATATGTATGTCATTAGTTCATGTTGTTTTGGCTATAGAATTAGCATCGCATCCCCGAAACTATAAAGCCTGTATCCTTGGTTTACAGCCTGGTTGTACGCAGTAATTGTAGTATCTCGTCCAGCGAATGCGCATACGAGCATTAGTAATGTTGATCTAGGTAGGTGGAAGTTGGTAATAAGGCCATTGACGAGTCTGAATTTGTGGCCTGGCAGTATAAATATATTTGCCCACGCTGAAACTGGTGTCAATAGAGTATTTGCATGGCGTTCTTCTTTGTCTGCATTGGCAGCGACATGAAAGGCAGCTTGTTCGAGGACACGTACAGTGGTTGTGCCAACGCTAATTATCCTTCTGTTGTTAGTTTGGGCTTGATTGATTTTCAGAGCCGAATCCTCACCTATCTCGAAGTACTCCGAGTGAAGTACGTGATTGGTGGGGTTCTCGGATTTCACTGGGCGAAAGGAATCCAAGCCAACGTGTAGCGTGACCTCGGTGATTCCTATTCCTTTTTTATCCAGGTCTTTCAGTAATTCGCTTGTAAAGTGCAATCCTGCTGTTGGCGCTGCAGAACTGCCGTCGGTTTTGGAATAAACGGTTTGATATCTTTCTTGGTTGGCGATTGGGGCCGTAATATATGGGGGGAGAGGAATCTCTCCATTGTTCTTGATAACAGTTTCGTCTGATATGCGAATTATTCGGGTGCCCTGACCAGTATCCTCAAGTATTGTGCATTTGGCCCCATATATTTCTATGGTTGCCCCCGGTTTCAGTCGCCTTCCTGGTTTTACTAGTGCTTTCCAAATGCCTGGGCTCAGCTTGTGTAGGAGGAGTATTTCTACCGCCCCGCTAGTTTCTGTTCTCTTGCCAGTTAATCGCGCTGGAATAACGCGGCTGTTGTTGAGCACTAATAGGTCACCGCTTTCCAGGAAATCTCCTATCTCGTAAAATCTCCGATGCTCTAATTTCCCGGTGGATCTGTCTAATATCAATAGTCGAGAGTGATCCCTGGGCTCTGTCGGTGTCTGGGCTATAAGGTCCTTGTTTATTGAGTAATCAAAGTCGCTAGTTAGCATAGAATTATCGGTAGAGGAGATGATTTAATGATTGTCGTATTCCTATATGTATCCATGTCGTATGCTTAATTGGATGTTTCTAAGGTGAGACGAGCAGCTTTGACAGTGTTTGTGAGCAACATTGCTATAGTCATAGGTCCGACACCACCAGGAACAGGCGTTATTGCCATCGATTTTTTTGATACTTCTTCGAAATCCACATCTCCAACCAACCTGTAACCGCTTCGCTTGCTAGAATCTTCTACGCGATTTATTCCAACATCTATTACCACTACTCCGTCCGTAACCATATCAGCTGTGATTGATCTGGGCCTACCAATTGCCGCCACTAGTATGTCAGCGGAGCGCGTTATATCCCCAAGGTTCTTGGTTCCGGTGTGGCATATGGTGACCGTAGCGTTAGCGCCTTCTTGTTTCTGCATCATCATAATAGCTATTGGTTTGCCAACTATATCGCTTCTCCCACATACAACGAGATGCTTACCAGCGGGGTCTTGACCTGAGCGCATCAGTAGCTGTTGTATACCTGCTGGGGTACATGGAATGAAATTTGGGTTTCCTTCAACAAGGCGACCCACGTTGATTGGGTGAAGCCCGTCCACGTCCTTTCTCGGATCTAGAGACAATATTATTGATCTTTGGCTTATATGTGTGGGAAGGGGGAGCTGAACCAGTACTCCGTGGAAACGAGGATCTTGGTTCAGATCTGATATCTTGTTTAGCAGTTCAGATTGAGTGGTAGTGCTAGGAAGGTTTATGGTCTCAGAGTAAATACCTACTTCATCGCATGCTCGTCCTTTATTCCTTACGTATACTGCTGACGCAGGGTCATCTCCTACCAACACTACTGCTAGGCCCGGGATTAAGTTGTGGTCGGATTTTAGGACGGCTACTTCGGTCGCTATTTCCTCGCGGATAATACGGGATATTTCTGTTCCATTTATTATAGTCGGGTTCACATGTACTCTCTTGTTCTTAATTTAGATTGTCCCGAAATCGTAGCATAGGCAAACTCTCAGGGCAACGGGTTTGCTAGACATGCTTGGAGCGGCAAGAATATAATTATATGTGCCTAGAAGTTAGCTTTAGTGTTTCAACTTCAACAAGGAGATTCCATGTCCGTATTATCCAAGCTATTGGACTCTAGCAGTTTCGTGGTAACAGCGGAATTAAATCCTCCAAAAGGAGTGGCTGTTCAGGACGTGCTTTCTAGGGCGAAAGTATTAAAGGGTGTTGTAGACGCAGTTAATCTTACTGATCAGGCAAGCTCTGTTATGAGTATGAGCCCGTTGGCGTTGGCCCCACTAGTCATGGAACTTGGATTGGATGTTGTGTTGCAGGTTACTTGCAGAGATAGGAATAGAATCGCGATACAAGGGGATCTTCTGGGTGCCTACGCTCTAGGAGTAGAGAATATCTTATGCCTGACTGGTGATCCAGTGTCTTTAGGTGACCATCCAGGCGCAAAAACGGTATTTGATATGACGTCAGTAGATCTTCTTAGGGCTGCAGAGGGCCTGTCGTTCGGTAATGACATGGCTGGTAATAAACTTAAAGGCATACCGAAATTCAATCTGGGAGCAGTTGTTAATCCTTGTTCTGATGATCTTGATGCTGAAGTTAGGCGTATGCAACAGAAAGTCGAGGCAGGTGCAAAATTTTTCCAAACCCAAGCTGTTTTTGACCTAGAGAAACTTGAGCGATTCATGAGTTTGGCTAAACCAATGAATGTTCCGGTGATTGTAGGTATCATGGTGCTCAAGTCTGGTACTATGGCGCGCAATATAAATGCCGGTTTGCCAGGGGTAGACATACCTGACAGACTTATAGAGGAAATGGATAATGCTCCAGATGGCGATAGTGCTGGCGTGGCAATCGCGGGGCGGTTATTAAATAGTGTTAAAGAGTTCTGCAGCGGCGTCCATTTAATGACGATTGGTAGGGAACGTAATATACCTATGGTAATTCAAACAGCGAATATTCTGAAGGTCCACGGAGCATAATACCGCTCACAAGAGGGAGCAAGAAATTGTTATCAGTTGGAGTAGACATAGTCGAATTGGACAGAGTCGAATCTGTTCTAGAGCGATGGGGACAAAGGTTTCTTGATAGAATCTATACACCCAATGAGCAAACTTTCAGTCGGCGTCGCATTCCACAACTCGCGGCTAGGTTTGCAGCAAAGGAAGCTGTGATGAAGGCCTTGGGCACGGGTATTCGGGGGGTTGGTTGGCGAGACGTTGAGGTTACAAGGCGAAGGGGGCAGCCACCATCCATTCTCCTCCATAACAGAGGTAAGGCGCGGGCCGATCTTATTGGAGTAACTCAGATAGCTATCAGCTTGTCCCATTCTAGGGATTATGCCGTGGCTTCAGTAGTTATGAATCTTGATGAAAATAGTAACCGTTGAGGAGATGCAATCTCTAGAGGAACAGAGCCTCCGTAATGGAGGGTCTGTTGATGATTTAATTGATATGGCAGGTTTTGCTGTTGCCCAGAAGGCAAAGGATTTCATGGGTGATATTCGTGGTGTACAAATTTTGGTATTAGTTGGATCAGGTAATAATGGGAGCGACGGCTTGGTAGCAGCTCGTTATTTGGCTGACTGGGGATCTCAAGTAACAATTTACCTGACCTCTGTCAGAAAGAAGCCCGATCATAATATTCGCCTACTCCAAGATCTAAATGTCTCTATACTGGACGCTGATGAGGATGTGGATCTGTCTGAATTAGATGAATGTTTGTCCCAGACCACTTTGGTCATTGATGCAATTTTGGGTACTGGAAAATCCAGGGCTATACAGGCAACTTTGTCCAGCGTGATGTCGAAGCTAATAGGAGCAAGGAGCGTAAAACCTACGCTTAAGTTGTTGGCCGTTGACATGCCCAGTGGGCTTGATGCCAATTCTGGAGAGGTGGATGAGGTTTGTCCCGCGGCTGATATAACGGTGGCTCTGGGATTTCCTAAGGTCGGTATGTTTGCATTCCCTGGAGCTAGTAGAGTTGGTCGTCTAGAAGTGGCAGGTATAGGTTTATCACCTGAGTTATCCCAGTCCGTTAAGCAAGAGTTGATCACCCCTGATTTTGTTAGACAAACACTACCAGATAGACCAATGGACGCCCATAAGGGTAGTTTCGGGAAAGTTTTTGTGATAGCTGGCTCAGATAAATACGTCGGCGCTGCATCTTTAGCTTGTCAGGCTGCTGCGAGAGTCGGTGCAGGATTAGTTACGTTGGCAGTTTCAAAACGCTTACAATCGCTTTTAGCAGAGAAGCTTACTGAAACCACCTATGTACTTCTACCAGAGGATAACATGGTATTTTCCGATGACGCCGTGGATATCATTAGTTACGGATTGGTTGGTTCTCAGTCACTGCTGATTGGGTGTGGGCTTGGCCAAAAACCTGATGTTTCACAACTTATTCGGCGAGTTCTTCTTGGATATCAAATGAACGAGATCCCCTTGGTTCTAGACGCAGATGCTCTTAATATCCTCTCATCTGTGACGCAATGGTGGCTTCGTATAAAAGGTCCGGCTGTACTTACTCCACACCCTGGTGAGATGGCACGACTTGTTAATCTAACGCCAACGGCTATAAATGCAGACCGGGTTAACATCGTTAGATACTGGGCAAATAAATGGAATAAAGTGATAGTCCTTAAAGGTGCATACACGGTTATTGGAGATCCGAGTGGCTTGGTGAGGGTGAGTCCCTTTGCCAATGCTGCTCTTGCTTCAGCTGGTACAGGGGACGTATTGGCTGGGATTATAGCTGGGTTCCTGGCTCAGGGGCTTTCTACTTTTGACGCTGCTACTTGTGCTGTATACACCCATGGAGCAGCGGGTCATATCGCCAGTCAGGAGATTGGCAAAGTGGGGGTTGTTGCAAGTGATTTGCTACCAAGGCTCCCGCAAGTTATCAAACATTTGGAGCCTGATTAACCTAATCTTATATTCGTGACCTTGTCTTACCCTAGTTTCGTTTCAGAATATTAAGATTTCTATAAGGTAATATAATTCTTGAACTGAGGAGTTCAGGTTGATGGGGGTCAAGCACTCCAGTATAATCCTGATGAGGGTCACATATGCTACTAGCTATAGATATTGGAAATAGTAATGTAACTCTAGGGGTATTTCGTGAGGAAGCTCTTCTAGCAACTTGGCGCCTGGCTACTGATACCAGGAAGCTTCCTGACGAGTATGCCTTGCTAATACGGAGCTTGCTTCCTCTCAAAGGAGTGGCTCCTAACGATATCGATAGCATTGCTCTGTGTAGCGTGGTGCCTCCCTTGACACAGGTTTTTGAGGAACTCGGGAACGAGCATTTCGGGGTTACGGCGTTGACGGTTGGTGCGGGAACCAGAACAGGTGTGAGAGTTTTGTATGAAAACCCTAGGGATGTTGGATCTGATAGAGTTGTTGATGCAGCAGCAGCCTTTTCCATGTATGGCGGGCCAGTCATAGTGGTTGACTTTGGTACTGCGACTGTATTTGACGCGGTATCCCGTGACGGTGAATATCTTGGAGGAGCTATAGCATCTGGTATTACATTGACAGCCGAGGCTCTATTCGAGCGTACATCTCAACTTAGGCGGGTTGAGTTGGTCCCACCAAAATCTGCAATTGGTCGCAACACGGCATCAAGTATTCAATCGGGTATTCTGTTTGGTCATGTTGGTATGGTTGAATATATGGTCAGCAGGTTCAAGCTCGAATTGGGTGGTGACACCAAGGTGGTTGGCACTGGAGGTATGGCATCTCTTATTGAGAAGGAAACTGATGTATTTGACGCAGTGAATCCGGATCTTACTTTGATAGGTTTGCGCTTGATCAATGATATTAATGCTGGTTCTAGGTCCTATCAAACTGGAGGGTGAAAATGGATAATCCGCTTTCAGGTGCCAATATTGTCCTTGGAGTAACCGGAAGTATCGCTTGTTATAAATCTGCTGACCTAGCTAGTAAATTGGTTCAGCAAGGAGCCGCGGTTGATGTGATACTTACCGATGGTGCTTCTAATTTTATTACTCCTCTTACGTTCCGTAGCCTTACTCACCGACCCGTCGTGACAGATATGTTTGATACGAATTCTGAGTTGGCGGTTGAACATGTGGCGCTGGCAAAAAGAGCTGATATTATTGTGGTCGCCCCAGCTACGGCAAACTTTCTGGCTAAGATTGCCAACGGCCTTGCAGATGACGCACTTAGTGCAACGATATTGGCTTCGGCTGCCCCGGTTGCCGTCGCCCCAGCAATGGATGGCCACATGTATGAGAATGCAGCTACTCAAGAGAATTTGAGCAAACTGCAGTCGCGAGGCGTAGCCGTAATTGGCCCAGCCGATGGATACTTGGCCTCTGGGCTAAGGGGTGTTGGTCGTCTGGTGGATACGGCCCAAATAATAGATAGTATGAGCGCTATTATTGGACAAAGCGGTGACCTATCCGGGAGATCGGTTGTTGTAAGTGCGGGAGGAACGCAGGAGCCTATAGACCCTGTAAGAGTTATTACGAATCATTCTTCAGGCAAGATGGGTTATGCGATAGCTCAGGCAGCTAGAGACCGAGGCGCCCGAACAATTCTGGTCACTGCACCTACTTCCCTACCAGATCCTGGTGGCATAGAGGTGAGGAGGGTGAGCAGTGTTGCTCAGATGAGAGAAGCAGTTCTTAGTGCGTGCCAAGGTGCCGATGCTTTGATTATGGCTGCTGCAATCAGTGACTACCGTCCTGCTGAGATATCAGAACAGAAGATAAAGAAAACGGATGATAGTGAAGGTCTTGTGCTTAATCTGGTTAAGAACGCTGATTTTTTCCGAGAAGTACCAGAGGGGGTGTTAAGGGTTGGATTTGCAGCTGAAAGTCAGGACTTGCTGGCCAATGCCAAGAAGAAGCTATCAGAGATAAATATGTCTTTGATAGCCGCTAATGATATAACTGCTCCTGACAGTGGATTCTATGTTGATACAAATCGGGTTATACTGATTGAGAGGGACGGAGGCGCAGAGGAGTGGCCTCTACTTAGCAAATATGAGGTTGGCCACCGTATTCTTGATAGGGTGGTTGGGCTTCTCTCAAGCTGATACATTCCTTGACACCAGATATCTCTGACAATTAACCTTTGCTCGGGGCCCGTAGCTCAGTGGTAGAGCGGTCGGCTCATAACCGATTGGTCGTAGGTTCGATACCTGCCGGGCCCACCATAGTTTAGCTAGGTTGATTTGGCTTATGTTGGAGTGGGAATCAAAGGCATCACAGGATAGGCAAATTTGACTGTTTAGCGATGAAAACAGTACAGTTTTGCCTGGAAAATCTAGAGGGGGAAATTATGGCTAAATCCAAGCCGAAAAAGGAAAAGCGAGAAGAAACTACAGAGGAATTTGTGAAGCGTATTAATCAACAAGAGGATAAACGGAACGGATTGAAGAGGAAAATCGGGCACCATCATTAGAAGAATGAGCAAATGATAAGTTTCACTGGTGCTGTCAGGTTAGGGTGGAAACGCTACTTTGACTTCGGTACGAGGTCTTCAAGGGCAGAGTATTGGTGGTGGGTGATGTTTGTCGTACTTGCTGACTCGTTGTTGGGTGTTATAGATGCGTTGACAGGCACCTACGATGCGCAGACACAGAATGGTTTATTCAGCGGTTTGTTTGGCTTGTTTGTATTAATTCCCTCGTTTTCATTGGGAGCAAGACGGCTACATGACATCAACAGGTCAGGATGGTGGCAACTGATGTGGTTAGGCGCCTTTCTGATCATACCGGCGATAATATTAATTTGGTGGGCAACTAGGCCGGGTAATGAAGGAATAAACAGCTACGGCTCTCATCCTATAGTAGGAAAAGGCGCGTAATATTGCGGATAATTGCAGTCGTCGCTACTGGCGATTTGAGCGTCTTTTTCGCTTTTGTGTTATTTGGCATGGCGGAACATGGGGCTGGTATGAATCAGGCAATTCTTCGTACTGCACTCCCATTTGGGATTTCTTGGATGGTAATATCTCCGTGGCTGGGAGCTTATAAAGAATCTACTGTCTTTGGTTCTAAACATCTGATCAAGAATCTATGCAAACTTTCGATAATATGGCTTATTTGCGGGACAGGTGCTCTTGTCGCGAGAGATCTGCTAACTGACAGGTCGTTCATAGTGGCCTTCGCGGTCGTTTCAATATTGGCTCAGTGGCTTTTGTTGATTATCTGGCGCTGCGTGTTTATGTTGGTTGCGAACCGGCTATTCAAGGGATGAATCCGATATTTTCATATTCCTAGAGCGATTCTTTTAAATAAAGACTTGAACAATCAGAATCTAGAGTGATAACGGCAATATAGAATATAAAGGTGGGTTTTGTACTAATCTGCCAGCGGGCATACAGAAATCTGGCAGTAGCTGTTGATTATAGGAGACAGTCTAAATGGTCGGATACATAGATGCTATCAGGATGGGATTTCAGAAGTGCTGGGATTTCTCGGGCAGGTCTACAAAGCCTGAATACTGGAAATGGTTCGTCTTCGTTCTTGTTGGAGTATTGATACTTAGTATTGTAGATATTCGGATGCACACTTATAACTTCCGGGCAGGAGGAGGCTTGATTAGTGGATTGTTTAGGGTTATCACTCTAATCCCTTCACTGTCCTTGGGTGCCAGAAGGCTCCACGATATAAACAGAACTGGCTGGTGGCAGCTTTTGCTTTTCGTGCCACTCTTAGGATTGATTGTGATTATGATACTTGCTGCCAAAGATGGAGATATCGGTAAGAATAGGTATGGTCAAGATCCACATATATTCTTGCCCTGATAGTGTAAATGAGATTTGTACTAGCGGTTTGGTGATGAATCGGTAATACATCTTGGTTTTCGCTGGGGATAGTCTTGATTTATTAGCGAGAGTAATTAGTGCCAACTTATGGATCTTAGCTAAGGGAAGGCGCTGATGAGTAACAATCCAGTGAATATAATAGTGGATCCGATAATCCGCCTCTTGTCTATGGTTTCTTTGAGTACTAACGACCCTAATAATATACCGAACACTAAGGCGACTTCTCGGGCTGGAGCTATGTAACTAACTTGGGAAGTTTTTAAGGCGATAAGTACTAGAGTATATGCTCCGAAAACCAGTAGTGATCCGAAGGTGATGGATATCGAGTGTCGATGCCATTCTTCCTTTATTGTTCTTATCCCGTACGTTCTTATCTGATATGGCGCCAGCATTAGAGTTACGCCGATGCTTATCGAATACATATACAGCAATGGGTGTACATATGTTATTCCTACTTTGTCCCACGTCGAGTAGGCTGCAATTATTAGGCCTGTTAAGACAGCATATGTATTCCCGCGACTACGTAATAGATTACCAAATGAAGATAGCTTTGTTTTATTATTAAGAATTGGAATGTGGATAGCGGATATTCCAGCAATGACTAACCCTATCCCTATCGCCGCGAATATAGCGACCGTTTCTCCCAGTATCAATATGCCAATTATGGGAACTATCGCAGAACCTAGCCCACGAGAAATTGGGTACACCAAGGAAAGATCATCTGTAGAGTACGCTCGTGAGAGTGTGGTGAAATAAGCGACGTGTAATACAATTGTGCCTAATAAGAACCAAAGTCCTGGTCCTTGTATTGGTTGTATCACTAAGATAAATGCACCCACGGGGAGCATGATGATACTTGTGGTTGCAGACATGCACCATGTGAAGATTTCAGGGTGTCCAGATCTTTTCAGGAAAAGATTCCATGACGCATGCATCAATGCTGAAATCAGGATTAGGGTTAGAGCTACACCGGTCATTTGGCGAGACTATAACATAGTTATTGTAGTGAGCGAGGCTAGGATACCTGCAGGTTGTATTAATACAGTGATTTTAAAGAGGCTGGCTTATTACTTATAAAGACGAAAGGCGTCAATTAGACGTTTCGATTCGGATGTCAGTTATCTGTTTTCTAAGGTTGGTAAATTTTTGGACTTCCACTACAATGGGTATATTAGGCGATTTGCCCGGGATGTCTCAAGGAGATTGTGGCGTACCAGGCTATATTAAGGGGGGCATTATGGCAGTGGACGGAACTTCTACAGAAATTATTCCAGTGACGGTGTGGTACGACTACATTTGACCCTGGTGTTATATCGGTCTGGCTAGACTGAAAGAACTGGAACGAGAATTCCCATTACAGATTGAATATAAGAGCTTCTATCTCAGGCCTGATACTCCTGAGGAAGGGATCATAAGGAAACCTAGAGAGGGATCAGAGCCTGGCACACTACTGACAGGTCGATTAGGTGACGCTGCAACAGAAGCCGGGCTTACGATGCGCCGTGCCCCGATCACCCCGAATACCAGATTGGCATTCGAAGCATCTGAGTTTGCAAAGGATGAAGGACTTTTTGAGCAATTTCATGACGTATGCTACGAGGCGTTTTGGGAAGAAGGGGTAAATTTAGGAGATTTGTCTGTGCTGCAAATGTTGGGAGACAGAGTTGGTCTAGATGCGCAAAAGATGAAGGACAGCCTTGATACGTCCAAGTACACTGTTCAGGCTGTGACCCAGTATGAGGAAGCCTTGGGACTTGGTATCAGAGGGATACCTTCTTTCATCATGGGTAAGTATCTATTCTCTGGTGCCCAGCCCTATGAAGTTTTCAAGAACGTGGCAGAGAGAGTTCAGAGCGAAGCTGCCAACGGGGATAGCTAGATCAGATAGATTCGCCCTCTTTTCTCATAGACAGATACAACGGTTGATTAAATTCGACTGTGAACTAGCGTGGTATATGCAACTGCAATTGGTTGTTGAAATGCTTGTATGGCGAGCGACTTTTGGTGTATCTTGTGACTACACAGAGAAAGGAGGTGATCTATTTTGTTATCTGATAAACGGACTGCTCGTGAGGTGTCTGTAGCGTAAACGGTACTGGACAACGCGTGCGCTGCTGGTTTCGGTTACGGAATACAGACAGGCGCCGAACCCCGAAGTTCTCGGCCAAGTCCACCGGGACGGTCAAAGACCTGAATGCTTCGGGGTTTTCTTTTTGACAATATTACGATCACTTTTCTTCCAACTCCCCTTTGTTTACCATTTTATGGGTGAATGTCGATGCAGTTCTCTTTGTACTTGGTAATTGTTTTTTTATTAGTCTAGCTAAAGTCACTCAACTCATTGACTGTCTCCGCGTTTAATTGGTATATCAAAGCGGTTACTAGATTGACTGTGGCGTCAAAATCCTGCCGGCATATAATTCCGTAATGGCTATGTAGATATCTGGTTGGTACAGCTATGTTTATAGCGGGTATTCCACTTCTGGATTTCTGCATTTCGGCTCCGTCTTCACCATAACCACTTAGTACATCAAATTGAATGGGTATTTTGTTGGTTTCCGCTAAGTCAACTACCAGATCTCGTAGCTTAATGCTGGGTATCATAGATGAATCATGGAGGAATATAGCGGGACCTTTACCTAAACTTTCTTGAGATTCCTCTTTGGTAATGCCTGGATAGTCTGAGGCTACCCCAGATTCTATGTTAATGCCGATGTCAGGTTCAACAAGGTGACTACTAGTATGAGCACCTCGTAGTCCTACCTCCTCTTGTACTGTAGATACACCATAAACTACGTTTGGAGGTGGATTGATGCTGAGCCTTTTCATAACCTCTACGATAACCGCAAGTCCTATTCTATCATCCCATGCTTTTGCAAGGTAGAAGCCTTCCGTTCCAAGAAGTGTAAACTTGCTGTCGGGTGCGATTGGGTCTCCAGGGCGAATGCCGAATCGCTGTATGACATCTTCTTTGTTACGGGCGCCTATATCTATAAACATTTGATCGCGTTTGAAAATCTGGTTGCGAGCATCCGCGGCGATTACGTGGGGTGTCTTGATTCCTGTTACTCCTTGCACAGGCCCTAATCTGGATAGGATAATCCATCTTTGATTAATTAATGCCTGATCTAGCCAGCCACCCAATGGCTGGAACTTTATGTACCCGTCATCTGTTATAAGCTTTACCATTAGCCCTACTTCATCCATATGCCCAGCCATCATAATTCTAGGTTTTTCGGTATTGCTCCCGAGTCTGGCGATTAGTGAACCGATGCCATCTGTCTCTAAAGCATCAGTTGTTACGGATAATTCGCGTTGCATTATTCGTCTTACAGGACCTTCGAATCCTGATGGGCCATGAGCATTTGTTAGTTCTTCTAGTAGAATCTCTACCTCGTCCATCTTTTTCTCCATATCGTTTAAGATTGGGGTAATCGGATTGCGGGTCTAAGAATAGGGTATTAAGATTTTGATATGTGTCAAGTAACACGAACCCAGATAGATTTTATATAGGTTGGAAAATTGTAGATTCTTAATTCGATGGAATATGATAGGTCTTTGTAGTGTAGTATACTAAAATTGGCTGGCTAGACGATGTGTATGGTTGGATAGCATAATCGGTTGGCTTGTGTTGGATAAGTTTTCGTCAATGGTTTTAGGAGAAAAACGTGCAGGCAGGTCCAGTTAACACCCAACAAGCAAGGAATCGTCCAAGGATTTTCTACGGATGGTATATAGTTGCGGCTGGCATGGGGATCCATCTCTGGATTAGCATAGTCTGGATATATGGAATGCAGGTCTTTTTCACTCCTATCGTTCAAACCTTTGGATGGAGCCGTGCAGCTATATCCGGGGCGTTTGCCATGCAAAGACTCGAGGGCAGTATCGTGTCACCAATCGAAGGGTTCCTTGTGGACAAATATGGCCCGCGAAAGATGGTTATGATAGGAGGCTTCATATCAGGTCTTGGGCTAATTTCACTTAGTTTTATGACCACTATATGGATGTTCTATCTTTCAGTATTGTTGGTGTCACTTGGTAACAGTGCTGCGAGTGGTATACCCAGAAATTGGGCTATTGTTCAGTGGTTCAAAAGAATTAGAGGCAGGGCTTTAGGAATAGGAGCATCCGGAGCTGTAATTAGCGGCCCGTTGCTGTTTATCGTGGTTTTCCTGGTTGAAAATCTAGGCTGGCGTCCTACGTTTGTGGTATGTGGAGTTTTGACGTGGTGTATATGTATACCGCTAGGTCTCGTATTTAGGTCTAAGCCTCAGCATTATGGACAGCTTCCAGACGGTGATCTGCCGGAAGAAGTGTCCAATGCATCATCACCGTCTCCTGGTGGTGCGCCTAAATCTTCTGGCAATACAGAAGAAAATGTGAGCGTTGGGCGTGCACTGAAAACGCCTGCGTTCTGGATACTTTCATTGATATTCGGCGCGCAGACTATGGGCGTCAGTGGCCTAAATGTGCATCTGTTACCGTATTTCCAGACTATAGGATTCTCTGCTGGCGAAGCTGCTTCAGTCCTGGCGGTCTACACTGTTCTAAGCGTTTTTGGCCGCTTGGGTGGCGGATGGGCCATGGACTTTTTCGACAGACGCATGGTACTGGCATTGCTTCTGGCGTGTCTGGTGGTTGGCCTCGTAATCCTTGCCAATATCAATGCTTATTGGCAAACAGTGCCGTTTGCCCTGCTTTATGGCACCGCCTTTGGAGGTATGATGCCCGTACGAAGTATGTTGATTAGTACCTACTTCGGTACTCAAAATTTTGGAGCTATTCATGGTTTAACCCAGTCTGTGACCGTTATAGCAGGTATGATCGGGCCAGTTATGTTAGGCTTGATTTTTGATATAACCGAGTCATATGTGGTGGGATTCTACATACTAACGATACCTGCAATGATAGCTATACCCGCAGCCTTCCTTGCCAAGCAACCCCAGCCAGTTTCTTAGTCCCACTAGTTTATTCATCCCGCTATATACGCTACTATATTGGTCGCATTGGTAAAATATGTCGATGCCATGTTAGGAATAGAGGGATCAAATGACAATAATCTCTGCAACAAATGTAAGTAAGACCTATAAGACTGGGCAGTTAGAAGTTCAGGCTCTAAGAGGAGTGGATATCCGCGTAGAAGAAGGAGAGATGATAGCTATCATGGGCCCTTCTGGATGTGGGAAAACCACCTTATTAAATTGTCTGTCTGGAATAGATAGTATAAATGATGGGGAGATTACCATAGGAGACAGACCTATTCATCAATTGTCTGATGACGAACTCAGTGATTTCAGGGCGAAGTTCATGGGCGTTGTTTTTCAAACCTATAATCTCTTGCCTGTTCTCACGGCTCGTGAAAATGTAGAACTTCCATTACTGATATCAGGGTATTCACAAAGAGATGCTAAGGATAAGGCTATGCAAAGTCTAGAAACCGTTAATCTGTCTGATTGGGGTGGGCATAAACCTACTGAACTTTCTGGAGGACAACAACAGAGAGTCGCTATCGCTAGAGCTTTAGTTAACGATCCTTCGATAGTATGGGCTGACGAACCCACTGGGAACTTAGATAGTCAGAATGAGAGTGAGATAATGGAATTAATAACCCATTTGAATAAGGAAAATGGTCAGACATTTGTGTTGGTGACTCATTCAGATTCTGTAGGCGCTAAGGCGGATAGGATTATATATATGCGTGATGGTTTAATAGATACTAGGGGTAATTAAATTTGCAGAAACTCTTTGGTATAGCAACAGACACATTGGCTACATATAATGGCATTTTCTTTGCCATTGCTATCGGGATATTGATTGTTTTGGCATTGCGTAATCCTATATTGGCAAAAATGGGTATTAGGAATATACCCAGAAGGCCAGCCCAAAGTCTGTTGATAATTATAGGTTTGATGCTTAGTACTGTCATTATCGGCGCATCTCTAGGTATAGGGGATACTGTATATCATAGTATACGTATTACAGCGCTTGAGTCTGTTGGGCACATAGATGAAACTATAGAGTCACCTCTCAGGCGATCTTCTACTGCAAGGTATTTTCCAGAAGGTAGTATAGAAAAGTTTGAAGATATATTTGCAGGAGATGACCGAGTAGATGGGATTATATCTAGAATTGGCACTTCACTTCCTGTTATGAACCCAGCTACTAATAAATCAGAATCCAGAATGACAATTAGGGGATATGCTTCTGATAAGCAGGATGGCTTTGGCACAATAACATCTATATCGGACGATAAATCAATAAGGCTTTCGGACTTAAATAGTGATCAAGTTATCCTGAACAAGAACGCTTCTGAAGTTTTAGGCGCCACTGTTGGGGACCTAATTTATATATATTCTGCTGTAGGAGTAAAGTCCTACCAGGTAATATTTCTTGCTCAGCATGGAGGTTTAGCTAGTGGAGGTGACACTAATCTTGCTCTCATGACCTTGCAGCAAGCTCAGGAACTAACTGGTAAACAAGGATTGATTGACTGGATTGGTATTTCTAACCGTGGAGGTATAGAGGATAGTCTGGATGCATCTGAGGAAGTATCTAGAATTCTACGGGTTTCGCTGATAGATAAATCCGTAGCATCTGAGATAGCAAAGATAATAGCAAATCACGAAGTGTTCAACCACTTGGATGCACACGTAAATAAGCTCAAAACAGATCCAACATTCAAGAGAGAAAATCCTATTGAAGATGAGATTCTCAGGGATATTGAAATTATATTAGCAGAAATCTCCCAAGGTAATTACAGTTCAGAATTGTATTTGGGATCCATCGCTGATCAATCTAATCTCTCCTCCATATTGGGGATCATTTCTGAAGATGATTCTCTTGAAGAGTATGGCTCTGAGATCGGATCTTTGCTTCCTAGGCTCAATGAGTTAAATGTTAATGAGTGGAAAGCGTTTTCATTGAGGATAGCAGACATGGTGGGTACCTCGATAACCACATTGTTCACTATCTTCGGGTCATTTTCAATTATTGTGGGATTGCTACTCATATTCTTGGTTATGGTTCTGCTTGCTTCATCTCGCTCTACCGAGATGGGCATGGCTCGAGCAGTAGGTTTGAAGCGAAGGCATTTGATTCAGATGTTCACATTCGAAGGTTCTATGTATGCTCTTTTCGCAGCCTTGATTGGCACTGGATTAGGCGCTTTGACAAGTACTATATTGGTTGGACTACTGCAAAGAGCCGTGGGCGGGGATGAGGTATGGGCTATAACGATGAGTTTCACCGCAAAGTCGATGTGGATTGCTTTCTCTTCTGGATTCTTACTGACTCTCATTACAATAGTGATCTCTTCCTACCGTGTCAGTAAGCTAAATATAGTCGTTGCAATAAGAGGTTTAAGCGAAGAATTTATACAGAATCCTAGAGTAACTTGGAGGGAGTACTTTACATTAGTTTTTGTAGGGTTGCTTGGACCGCTATATGTTCTTACAAGTTTGAGGAGTGGTATAAGCTTAATAAAGTTATTTGAACTGCTAAAGTCCATACTACTATGGCCATTTTCCATTTTTAGACAAATCCTGAGATTACTGACTTCTGTATTGACTCAAGGATGGGTGCTGATAATATTGGGGATTCTCATGCATAGGCTTGGCATGAATTTAGACAATGGAACGCTATTCACTGTCGGGGTTAGCATGAGCATAATTGGACTTGGTATTACATTAAGAAAAATATTGGCTCGAACTAATATGCCATGGCGTACTGTGAATAGAATAGCGGCTACTTTAGAGGGCGGGTTGCTATGTCTATTTTGGGGAGTTCCATTTGATGCTTTTGACGCTTATACCGGAAAATTGATTACAACGCCTGATATTTTTGTGCTAGGTGGGGTAGCACAGATTGGATCGGCAGTGTGGTTGGTTATGAATAATAGTGAAATCCTGCTGGGGATATCCAACAGGACACTAGGCCGACTATCGGGGCTTCAAGCTACATTTAAGACAGCAATAGCTTATCCGGTGGCTGCTCCATTCCGTACTGGGCTTACCGTGTCTATGTTCGGGTTAGTCATATTCACACTAATGATATTTGCTGTGTTGAATAATATAAACAATGTAGCTAGGGAACAGCCTGACAGGGTCACTGGCGGCTATGACATAGTGGCATCAGTTAATCCTGAATTCTCAATTACTGCTCGAGAATTCAGAGATGGTATATCCAGTGTATCAGAGTTGAGCGTTGAAGAATTTGAGGTAATTGCTCAGTCTACAGACATACCTTCCATTGCAAGAGAGATAGGTGGAAAGGATCAGCGTTTTTCAAATCTTACGATTCGATCGGTTGATGACACTTATCTTGATAGTACATTGCTTCAGTTTATTAGGTTCCACCCGGACTATATAGGCAACGATCGGTCAGTTTGGGATGCATTGTCTGAGAATACTAATCTGGCAGTTATTAGTAATGCCGCATTACCTACAAACGATCCTTTTGGTCCTCAATCATCAGGCCTGAAATTAAGCACAATTGAAACAGACTCTGAAGCGGATTATTGGCCTGAAGACGGTATCCAGTTAGAGCTTCTGCCAGTTCAAGGTGGTAGGGATGCCATCAATGTAGAAGTGATAGGTATACTTGATTCCTTAGCTGACGAGCTGGATTGGACAAGTTCTGTATATATAGTTACAGGAGGCTCTATTGCCAAAGAGGTGATGCCAGAGATTACTGGTTATGACACGTATAGCATGATGCTATCAGAGTCTTCAGATGCCAGTGCCTTGGTACCTTACATAGAGACAGCCTTTATTGAGCGTGGAATGGAGGCAGTTAGTACAATTGACCAGATTGAAAGGGGACTTGAACAGGGAGACGCTTTCAATCAGTTGTTCCAAGGATTCATGGGACTTGGTCTGGTAGTAGGAGTGATAGCCATAGGGGTGCTATCAATTAGATCCGTGGTCGAGAGAAGGCAGACTATAGGTACTATGAGGGCAATTGGTTATAGAGCAAGAATGGTATGGCTAAGTTTCCTACTAGAATCCTTGTATATAACTTTCCTGGGTATAGTTTTGGGTTTGGGTTTGGGTGCATTGACCTCTTGGAACATATTTAATGAAATAGCCAAAGAAGTAGAGGGTATCAGATATTCTATACCTTGGTTAAACGTCATGATTATCGTGGGCATCACAGTGTTTTTTGCATTACTTAGTAGTTTTCTACCATCCAAGCAGGCATCTAGAATATATCCGGCAGAGGCCCTCCGTTACGAATAGACCTATAACGTAACGATTTAGGTCTCAGCCACAGATAGGTAGCAATAACCTGTCTACTTGGAGCCAGATCAACCTTATCTGGATACGATAGTAAGCTATGGACATGATTGGCTGCTGCCGTTATGATGGCCTGTAGAAGCTCAGGCACTAGTGGCAGGATTTAGTATCACGCTTAAGTGCCATACGCGTTAGATAAGTACAATTACGTATCAATTTCAGGGAGAGCTAGATGAAGGTACATGAGTATCAGGCCAAGGAGATACTTGCAGAATTTGGTATACCTGTACCAAGATCGGGGGTAGTTGCTACAGCTGGTGAAGCACTAGATGTAGCCGAGGGCATGGGTGGAAACGTAGTAGTCAAGGCACAGGTCCACGCTGGTGGCAGAGGTCTAGCGGGTGGTGTTAAGGTTGTTGACTCAGCACAAGAAGCGGCAGATGTCGCGGGAGGTCTGTTGGGTACCAGATTGGTTACGCATCAGACTGGGGCCGAGGGTGTGCCAGTGAATCATGTTCTAGTGGAAGAGGTTTCTAGTATTGCAAAGGAATATTACCTTGCGATAACTATAGACAGTGCAAGCGAGTGCCCAGTCTTAATGGCTAGCGAAGCTGGTGGGATGGAAATAGAGGAAGTGGCTGCTGAATCCCCAGAGAAGATAATAAGGGCTAATGTTGATCCAATTATTGGGCTCCAGCCATATCAATGCCGTGCATTGGCGTATGGAATAAATCTTCCGGCCGAGTTAATTCGACCTGCCGCTACTCTTATGGATAACCTATACAAGGTTTTTGAATCTAAAGATTGTTCTTTGGCCGAAATAAATCCTCTGGTAATAACAGGGGACGGACAGTTGGTAGCGCTAGATGCCAAATTGAATTTTGACGATGACGCTGTTGATCGGCACCCGGAAATCAAGAAACTTCGTGACCCTGAGCAAGAAGATCCGCTAGAGGTAGAAGCGGATAAATTTGGAATTTCTTATGTTAAGCTCGACGGTGATGTGGGGTGCATGGTTAACGGAGCGGGCCTTGCGATGGCCACTATGGATACTATATCCATGGCTGATGCCATGCCTGCGAATTTCTTGGATGTAGGTGGTGGAGCGACCGAAGAGCAGGTATCTTTGGCATTTAAGCTTCTACTAGCAGACCGACAAGTAAAGCGCATTCTCGTTAATGTGTTCGGTGGTATCCTTCGTTGTGACGTCGCAGCTAGGGGCATCGTAGCTGCTTGCCAAGAAACACCTACCAATATTCCAATCGTAGTTAGAATGTTGGGTACAAATGCCGAAGAAGGTAAAGAAATTCTCGGCCAATCCGGATTGGGGGTAGTTTTGGCGGATGATTTAAATCAGGCTGCAGCTAGGATAAAGGAAGCAACGCCTGCTGAATGACGACTAGCTACTATCGTTTACGGGCGCGTTCGGATAGTTGGTGATTGGGTCGGTTTGGCGGGATTTACTAAGGTAGACTTACTGGGTGTATGAATATAGGGAGGGAAAGTGAGCATACTAGTAGATGATAAGACCCGCTTGCTTGTTCAGGGCATAACTGGCAGAGAAGGTAGTTTTCATGCCCTTAGGTGCATGGAGTTCGGCACCAATCTGGTCGCTGGTGTAACCCCTGGCAGAGGCGGAACTACATGGGAAGAGAAGGTTCCAATCTTCAATAGTGTAAGTCAGGCAGTATCTGACACTGGTGCTAATGTTTCACTTATATTTGTGCCTGCTCCATTTGCTGCGGATGCTATATTGGAATCCGCAGATGCTGGTATTGGTGTGATCGCCTGCATCACGGAAGGGATTCCTGTGATGGATATGGTCAGGGTGGCTAGATATTTACGGGACAAGCCAGTTACTCTTATTGGACCAAATTGTCCGGGTTTGATTACTCCTGGCTCACAATGTAAAGTGGGTATAATGCCAGGTAACATACACTTGCCAGGTAGGGTGGGAGTGATATCACGTAGCGGTACATTGACGTATGAATCTGTGAACCAATTAACTGCTCTGGGCATAGGGCAGTCCACATGCGTAGGTATTGGTGGGGATCCTTTGGTGGGAACATCATTTGTAGATCTACTTAAGCTTTTTGAAGAAGACAGTGATACAGATGCCGTAGTTCTTATTGGGGAGATAGGTGGCACCAAAGAACAGGAAGCAGCAGATTATATAAGGGATCATTTTACTAAGCCTGTTGTGTCACTAATAGTTGGAACTACTGCTCCTCCCGGGCGAAGAATGGGTCATGCAGGCGCTATAATAACTGGAACTGCGGGGCGCGCAGAAGAAAAAGTGAAAGCCCTGAGGGAGGCTGGCGCTTATATAGCCCCGTCCCCTGCTGAAATAGGCATCACTGTCCAGGCGGCATTGGCTAGCAGGTAAGGAGTAATTCAAATAATTAGGAGCCATTTTAGTTTGCTTTCACTGCCTTGTAAGCCTGTCAATGTCAAAGCCATACTTGGCTTGAGGTTGGTTAGCTGATAAACTGTCGTTGGTTTGAGGTGCTGAGTATCAATATATCGGTAGGAGGTAGAGGTGCTACCTGGTAGAGAGGATTTCTGGAATATAGGATTCCCGTTGTTCGGGGTGTTCGTCTATACGATACTTGCAGTGGCTTCCGTCTCGTTAGCCTACGGGTTTTTTCAGCGGTATAGGTTCTGGCGGCTAGGTAGACCGATGCCAGATCTTGGCCCTTGGGGCCCTAGGTTACGGAGGTTCGCCTCCCTAGCGGGTACAGATATATTGATGCACAGGCGGTTTTTGAAGAAGGATTTATATCCTGGGATAATGCACTTCTGTTTGTTTTGGGGAGCCATGACCTTGTTGATTGCCACTACGGTGTCGATGATTGAGGATAATATGCACCAGTGGCTTCATATGGAGTTCATTACCCGCCAGTGGCGTGTCCCTATGTCTCTTATATGGGACTTGGGAGGAGGAGGGCTTGCTACGATCGGAGTCTCAATGGCTCTATATCGAAGATACGTGATCAGGCCACCTAGGCTAAACACCTTATTTGAGGACCCGGTTATCCTCAGTGTTATAGTAGCGCTTATATTTACAGGATTTCTTGTAGAAGGCTTGCGTATTGGTGCTACTGAACTTAATCCACAGAGTGAGTTCTATAGCACCGGAGACGCAATTTGGTCTCCGATCGGGTTCTTGTTCGCTAAAGCTATGAGTGGTATTGGAATGTCCGTGGGGGCTATGGAGGATGCTCACAAGGTTATGTGGTGGAGCCATGCTGCTATAGTAGCATTTGCTTTCGCATATGCCGCGAGCACATTCGATAAGATGACACATATGGTAATGGGGCCAATAAACGCTCTGATGAGATCTGACCGTCCTAAGGGTGCCTTGAGGAGCATGCCTGATCTGGAGACTTTGGATAGCTTTGGTGCTGGGGATGTAAAAGACTTCACTTGGAAGCAGCTTTTGGATTTGGATGCCTGTACTAACTGCGGTCGATGTCAGGACCAATGTCCAGCCTGGGCTAGTGGTAAGCCATTGTCGCCACGCAAAATAATTCAGGATCTAGGGTTATACATGGAGCAGAGGGCTCCTGTATTAATTAGCATGGGTGGCGAAGCTCCGTCACCAGAAGTACCTATGGTCGAGCATGTGGATGAAGAAGCGATATGGTCTTGCACTACATGTCGGGCGTGCATGGAGGCATGCCCGGTATTTATAGAGCACATAGATAGTATCGTTGACATGAGGCGATACTTGGTCATGGAGGAAGCAAGGCTTCCTGAGACAGCAGTGAATGCCTTGTCAAATATGGAGTCTCGAGGGCATCCATGGCGTGGAACTGCTGCCACTAGAACAGATTGGTATCAGGATATGGATATCAAAACCATGGCTGAGGACAGTGATGTTGAGATTCTTTTCTGGGTAGGGTGCACCCCCGCATTGGAAGAGAGAAGTCAGAAAATGGCGCGTGCAATGGCTTCAGTGCTCAAGCTGGCTGGGGTCAAGTTTGCAATACTTGGTATGGAGGAATCTTGCACTGGAGATCCTGCCAGAAGATTAGGGAATGAATACCTATACCTTACTTTGGCTGAACAGAACATACAGACTCTTAATGGATACAATGTTAAGAAAATAGTTACTATATGCCCGCATTGTTTCAATAATATCAAGAATGAGTATCCCCAACTGGGCGGAAACTACGAGGTTCTTCACTACACTCAGTTTGTGAATGAGCTGATTCAGCAGGGGAAAATAAAGCCAGTCAAGACTATAGATACAACATTGGCATATCATGATTCATGCTACCTTGGTAGGCACAATGGTATATACGACGAGCCTAGAGAAATAGCTAGGTCGATTCCTGGTCTACAGGTCGTAGAGATGGGTGACAGGTGTAGAGAAAGAGGATTCTGCTGTGGCGCTGGCGGGGGGCGAATGTGGATGGATGAGACAGGCACACGAGTTAGTGATATCAGGACTGATCACTTTCTAGAGACCGGTGCAGAGACTCTTGGGGTCTCTTGCCCATTCTGCATACAACAGCTGGAGGCTGGGATACAGTCCAAGGGGGTTCAAGAAACTCGGCAGGTCAAGGATCTACTAGAATTGTTAGTAGAATCTGCCACTCCAGATCAAGGTCCTACCGACAATCCTTCATCTTGATGGTAGCCTAAGGGTTGGTTGAAGGTTTCTAGGCAAGATGGGTTAGGATACGAGATTGAATGCTAGGCTTCCTAGGCCTTGTGCCCGGTAACAGGCTCCTTATTGGCGATGGTCTCGCCTACGTGCTTTAGTTTCTTTTCCTCGGGTACCTTGAGATATAAGATTCAATAAACGAGCAAGGAGTAGATGATGTCTCACAAGTTTAATCATGTACATTTGAAGGCACCGGACCCAGAAAAAACCGCCAATTGGTACGTCGAGGCTTTTGGTTTTACTATAGTGAACGATTCGGTTCGTGTTTACGGAGATAGGTTTATTAGATGCCAAACTGCTGACGGTGTCGTCGTTAATATCTCAGGAGCCAGAACTGATGAGCAGATGGCAGGTGGTAACGCAAATGCTCATTGGGGGCTAGAGCATTTTGGTATAGAGGTAGATGACATAGAAATAGAGATAAAACGACTCGAGTCTTTAGGAGCTAAGTTACTTGAAGGCCCGATAGATGCTCAGAGTGGTTTGCGTATTGCTTTTATACAGGCCCCGGATGACGTCAGGATTGAATTACTTCAGTTACCTCGATAGTGGTGTGTGATCTCGACTTCGATAGTTGGTACGAGATGTCTAGGATCTCTGCCCTAAACATCTCGTTATAAACCCCTACCACAATCATTTGTTAATACCGTCATATGATATCTATGTATTGACCCTTAACCTCTGTGTTGAGTCGCTGGTGTACGGGTATCAGGCAGTTTAGTTGGTGTCTACTGGTGGTATATTTCTATACTATTGGCTCTGGATACTGTTCACGCAATTCACGTTTCAGGACTTTACCCATGGGATTTCTTGGGAGTTCTGCTACGAAAACGACGTCTTCCGGCCTTTTGAAACCCGCCATACGTGGCCTGCAGTGTTCAACTACATCTTCCATCGAAACTTCGATGCCAGGTTTTTTTACTACAATTGCACGGACTCGCTCACCCCATTCGATATCTGGTATTCCGATTATTGCAGCCTCATCCACACCTGGGTGTGACATGATTATTTGTTCTACTTCCTCAGGGGCAATCATTTCGCCACCGCGCTTGATGAAGTCTTTGGCGCGGCCAGACAGAAAGATGTAGCCTTCGTCGTCCCAGTACCCCAGGTCACCGGTGTATAGCCAGCCTCCCCTTAGAGTTTCCTTGGTTGCCTCTTCTCTGTTCCAGTAGCCTTTCATTAGACGGTCTCCACGTGCCACTATTTCTCCTGTTTCATTTACAGGGACGTCGTTTCCGTCTTCATCTACAATTTTTACCTCGACGTCAGGAAGAGGTTTGCCAATTGATCCAAGGCGAGCCATCTTCTTTTCATAGTCCGGGTCGCCTTCTTTTATATCGTGGGCATCAGGCGGTAGCATAGTTATTGTTGAAGCTGTTTCAGTTTGTCCGAAGGCGTTAATGAATCGTGTAGTAGGAAACTCTGCTATTGCCTTCTTTATAACTTCTAGCGGCATCGGCGCTGCTCCGTATGTAATAACACGGAGACTGGATAAGTCGTAATCTTTGAAGGTAGGTTGATCCATTAATCTCTTGAGCATTGTTGGTACCATCATTGCACGATTTACCTGCTCTGTTTGGACTAATTGCATCCATCCTTCTTCGTCAAATTGGCGCTGTAATACTAAGGTACGGCCACCATAAATTGCGGCCATAACGGCCTGTATGCCTGCTATGTGATGTAGTGGCACAGTCAAAATGTTTTTTTCGGCTGCGTCCATGTCTACCGGTTCGACGTTTGCTAGGATATACGATGAGAAACTGTTGTGGCTAAGCATTACCCCTTTAGGAGTTCCAGTGGTTCCTGCAGTGAACATAACTATCGTGGTATCTTCTTCATCAGCAGACGGGAAACGTTCCTCGTCAGAAGCGTTCTCTAGCAGTTCGTCGTAGAAAAGGAACCCTTCACCAGGGCCTTCTAGGGTTATTAAGTGCTCAACTGTGGTTAACTCGCCTTTGATTGATCGAAGCATATCCTGATATCTCTGCCCTAGAATGATTGCCTTCACCCCCGAGTCGTTGAGCATAAAACTAAGTTCTTCAGCGCGGGCGCGGAAGTTTATAGGTACAAAAATTGCATCCAATTTAGCTGTCGCGAAGTAACTTTCTATATGCTCGTTACAATTCACCTGCATTACAGCTACACGGTCTCCGGAGCCCACTCCAAGCTCACCCAGTGCGTTGGTTAACCTGTTTACTCTATCGGCGAGTTCTCCAAACGACATTCTGTTGCCGTCGAAAACTATGGCTTCCCTTTCAGGTACTATTGCCGAAGTGATAGTGAGAAGTTCTGTAGTGTTCATTTGTTCCCTCCAACTGTTTTGATTGCCAAGTTTAATTCTAGTTCCATTGCTCTATCGAGTGGCATGTTTAGGCCTCTTCTGATACTTTCTTTTAGAGCACCAATTACCTTGGGTGGGTGCTTAGCCAGCACATTAGCCATGGCCATGGCTTCGGCTCTCAATGACCCTCTGGATACCATCCTATGGATAAGCCCGATTTGATAGCCCATTTTGGCATCTATTCGCTCTTTTTTCAGAAGTATGCCGACTGCCTGGGCACGTCCAACCGCTCGCGGAATACTCTGGGTACCCCCTGCAGCCGGGAGCATACCTAATGCTGCCTCAGGCATGCTGAAAGATGTATCCTCTGTGCAGAGTCGTAGATCGCAGAGCATCGCCATTTCCAATCCTGAGCCTATCACAAAACCGTGAAGTGCCGCAATGATTGGTTTATCCATAGCTATAAATAGACCCCATACATCCCTTTCCCATCTCACTTGGCGAGCGATTACTCTAGAAGGGGCCGTATCAAATTCTTTGAGATCTGCTCCAGTGCAGAACGCTCGCTCCCCTTCCCCACGTAAGACAATAGACCGGACTTCTGGATCGTCTCTGACCGCTTCAAGAATCTGGTGAAGCTCGTCTCGCATTTGTATATTGAATGCGTTAAGCGACTTCGGTCGGTTTAGTATTACCTCTCCGACAGGTCCTTCTTTGGTGTAATTGACTGTTTCGAAATCAGAGCTCATGCTATATACCTATCCACGTGTGATAGATGTCCTTAAGGGTTTATATTTGCTAGCCAACAATATGATATGAGGATTGGATCTAGTTACTTCAGTATTGAACCAGATTAAGATCAGACTCCTCGAAATTGCGGGTCCCTCCGCTCAAGGAATGAGGCGATGCCTTCTGATCTATCTTCTGTGGTTTGTAATAACAAATTTAAGTCCATCTCTAACCTAAGGCCTTGATCCATAGTCATATCCATTCCTTTTGAGATGACTTCCTTCACATATCTCGTCGCTATTGGAGCTAGGCTTGCCATATCAGCGGCTATTTTTGCTGACCGCTCGATAATGTCGTCTTTGTGTACGGATTCATGTATTAGGTTGATCCTTGACGCTTCGGTGGTATCTATAATTCTGCCTGTTAAGAGCATTTCAGTTGCCCAAGGTATCCCTACTATTCTTGGGAGCCGCTGGGTTCCGCCATCCCAAGGCAGGTGGCCGTAGGTCAGCTGAGGGAGGCCCATTAATGCTACATCAGAGGCTATTCTGATATCGCAGGCTAGGGCGATTTCCAGGCCTTGTCCCAGCGCGTCACCGTTTATGGCTGCTATAACAGGCTGATCTATGCTTGCAAGGTAGTCAGTTACCCTTTGCTCATAAATTGCAGAGAGAGTCTCTTCTGAGGGAGTTTTTGGCCGAACGCTATCCTCATTGCCTGCACAGAAGGTATCTTCGCTACCTTTGAGTACGACCACTTTAACATTCAGATTGTCCTTCACAATCGCATATAGCCTTCTGATTTCTCTAGCCATCTCTGCGTTTACCATGTTGCCATTTTGGGGTCGATTCAATGTGACCCAGATAACTCCCTCTTCCTCTTCAAATAGGAGAGTTTTTAGCGGCAGAGATTTCATTGTTTTATGCCGATTCTTTGTCGTGGATTAGTCCCTCTAGGTTTGCCTCGGATGCCATGGAGGCAAGTTGATCAATGTGGCCTTCTAAGTAGCAGCCTCCAAAATAGTAAATTAAGTAGTCAGTACCTTCCCTAGTCTCTGAATACTGTCGTTTAGGTTCAAGTTCATGGGCGTGTAGGTATTCATCTACCTGCTCATCTCGTGACGAAATATTTGCAGATTCGAACAAAAGAAGAATCCTTTGTTCGGTTGGGCTTAGGCTGAGTAGTTCCATTTTCATGGCGATATACCTCCACGCTACAGTAATATCGGACACTGAACATTATATCTCATGCTTTTGTGCTGGCAAGCCAGATTAAATCTTAGCCTAGCTTATTTGAATACCGTGTGCAATGTGCTGTTATAGGCAGATCAGTCATGAATAGGAATAGGGGATTAGACTTTCCATTGCTTTTGTAGATGGTATAGTTTTTTTCTGATGTATTCATTATTACCGCTACCTGTTTTATACTTCCTGTGATCTTAATGCCAATCTTGCAACTATATCCACTTCTTAAGGCGGACTCATGAGCGGACTTTTCGACGTTTATTTTAGAGATGGAAGCAGTCGTGCGGGAGTCTTGAATACTTCCCATGGCAATGTAGATACTCCTGCATTTATGCCAGTTGCCACACAAGGCTCTGTCAAGGCTCTCGCTCCAGATGATTTAAAAACATTGGGAGCCAGCATCTTGTTGTCTAACACATATCATCTAATGCTCAGGCCAGGGATTGATCTGATACATAGGCAAAATAACCTCCATACATTCATGAACTGGCAACGACCAATACTTACAGACAGTGGAGGGTTCCAGACATTTAGCCTTGGGCGACTAACGAACATGTCAGATAGCGGGGTGATTTTCAGATCTCATATAGATGGCAGGGAACATTTCTTATCTCCTGAGCTGTCGATTCAATATCAGGGACTTCTCGGATCAGATATAGCTATGGTTTTGGATGAATGCTCTCCATATGGCTTGGAGCATGAGGAATTGAATTCTGCTATGCAAAGGACGCATGTATGGGCAAGGCGATCAAGGGATGCTCATGATTCTATTGGCCAATCCATTTTTGCAGTGGTTCAGGGAGGCGTTTTCCCAGATCTGAGATTAGCGTCTGCTGAGATCTTGATATCTATGGATTTTGATGGGTATGCAGTAGGAGGCTTGAGCGTCGGAGAGCCAAAAGATGCAATGTATGAAATTGCCTCTTTGATGGGTTCGACTCTTCCTGAACATAAGCCCAGATATTTAATGGGCGTGGGTTCCCCTGAGGATCTTGTAGAGTGTGTGGCACACGGAATGGATTTGTTTGACTGTTCTTTACCTACTCGGGTCGCCCGAAATGGAGGATTATTTACCGATGGTGGGAGGGTTAATATAACTAATAACAGTTTTCGTGAGGTTGATGGTCCTTTTGATCTCACATGTGATTGCTATTGTTGTACGAATTTTTCGGCTTCCTACATACACCATTTGTTTAAGGCTAAGGAGTTATTGGCATATAGGTTGGCTAGCATTCATAACCTAAGGTTCGTGATGCGGTTGATGGATACTATGCGTCAGGCTATCAAGGAAGGAAAACTCCGAGAGTTCAGGGATAAATTCTGGAGTAGTTACAAGCCATCCGATGAGCGTGCTCGTTTGCTACAGCGCGACAGAAGGCCCCAGCGAATACATTGAAACCGATGCCTTGGGCATTCTGCTTGCTATTTGGAGCCACCAGCTACTGCAGGGACTATGCTAACTTCGTCGCCACTGCTTAAGGCTGTTCCCAGGCCTTCTAGGAAGCGGACGTCTTCTCCGTTAACGTAGATGTTCACGAAGTGGCGTAGATTTCCTGACTCGTCGCATAGCCTCTCTTTTATCCCGGTGTACTGTGATTCCAGATTATCTATAACCTGGGTTAGTGTTTCTCCCTCTGCGGATGCTTTGTCTTGGCCATTTGTGACTGCCCGCAGTGGGGTGGGAATTCGGACTGTTACACTCATCTTGCATACCTCCTGTGACTCTACACGCTAATGCTTTATTTATGCCAGTCTCCCGATTTAATTCTGCGATGGCGCCTACGCGGACGTTGCTAGAAGTAGTGGATCGGGAGCTCTGAGGGTACTGCTATTGGTTTTCCATTACCTGTAGTTTAGCTGAGCGAATTGTATAGCAACATTAAACTAGCTTTCTACCACATCTCCACTGACAGGATCTACTCTAACTCCGACCGAAGTAACCCATGCCAGACCGCTTTCGATCTCCTCTTGGCTACCCTCTAATTCTAGAATAACCCAACCAACATCCTCTCTAACTTCGGCTCTTCGGATGTTTGTTATAATCTGAAAATCGCGTCCTAAGTTATAGATTACTGGTTCCGTAATGAGATCCGTCGGGAATGTAAATTTGGCTCTTCGTTTTGCCATATTAGCCCTCTTCTAGTGGTCTTTCGTAATTTACCTTATCTGGAGCTAGCTTCTAATTGCCAAAGTTTCTTCAAATGATGCGAAGGTTGGTTTTATTAGGACTGGGTTTACAGAGTCTTGGACTACCTCTTGTGTTTTGTACCCATTACCAGTAATGCAGGCGACAGTGACTTCCTTGGGTTTTATCTGGCCTGCCTCTACTAATCGTTTTAGGGTGGCTATTACCACGCCACCTGCAGGCTCTGTAAATATCCCTTCCTTTTCTGCTAGATCCTTTATACCTTGGGCAATTTCTTCGTCTGATACCGCCCAGGCATACCCATCTGATTCTTCTAACACTTTGAGGGCGTAGTAACCATCAGCAGGATTTCCGATTGCCAGTGACTTAGCTATAGTGTCTGGTTTTACGGGTCTAATGTCGAATATCTGGGAGTCAAAGGCGGTTACAACTGGAGAGCACCCTTCTGCCTGAGCTGCAAACATTCTGGTCTTTACCGGGTCAATAAGATCCATTCGCGAGAATTCGTTAAGCCCCTTCCAAATTTTTGTAAGAAGAGAACCAGATGCCACTGGTACTATACAGTTGTCTGGGGCCTTCCATCCGAGCTGCTCTGCTAGTTCAAAACCCATACTTTTACTGCCCTCAGAGTAGTATGGTCTCATGTTTATGTTGACGAACGCCCAGTTGTAGTTATCCGACAGTTCACTGCAAAGACGATTGACGTCATCATAGTTGCCATCTACAGCTACAAGAGTCGGCCCATAGACACCAGCTCCAATGACCTTTCCCTGTTCTAGGTCGCTTGGTATGAACACGAATGCTCTCATTCCCGCGCGTGCCGCGTGGGCAGCAACGCTACCAGCAAGGTTGCCGGTAGATGCACATGCTATTGTGTCAAAACCGAACTCTAGGGCTTTGGTGCTGGCTATGGCTACAACTCTGTCTTTGAAGGAAAAAGAAGGGTTAACAGTGTCATTTTTTATGTAAAGTTCTTCCAATCCCAAATATTTAGCTAAGTTATTTGATTTTATTAATGGCGTGAATCCAGCATTGATATCCACAGCATTTTGGGCATCTGCAGGAAGGAGATGATGATATCGCCAGATGTTCCTAGGACCCCTAGATATAGCCTCTATGCTTACATCTCTCTTGATAGATTCGTAGTCGTAAGTGACCTCTAGCGGTCCGAAACAGAAGTCGCATACGTTGAGGGGCGCTGCCGGGTATTCTCGGGCGCACTCCTTGCAGAACAGGCCTTTTATGTAGGACACTTGTGAGTTGCCCCCCTGATAGAGATTCGCTAGACGAAATTGGGGTCTATCCGTTTAGAACAGACCCCAATCATATAGATCGCTAATCTAGGCTTCGCTGATGTTAATTCACGCTTTTAGCGTTGTCAAGTTTGCTAATCGACAATTCAAAATATACGAAGAGTATGCTATACCAAGTGTTTCTTACTCCTCTCGAAGCATGCGTCGCAACACAGTATGTAAGACCCCTCCGTTTCGGTAGTAATCCAGTTCTACTTGGGTATCTATTCTAGAAGTCACCGTGAAGTTTACAGATGTGTTGTCTTCTCGGACTGCGTGCACTTGTACGTCTTGTCCAGGAACGAAATTATCTGCTATTCCTGTGATTTCAAAGATCTCGCGTCCAGTAAGTCCAAGACTTGCCGCGTTTTCCCCTTTCTTGAATTGTAGCGGCAGAACCCCCATTCCTATAAGGTTAGAGCGGTGGATACGCTCGTAGCTCTCTACTATAGTTGCCTTGGCTCCTAATAGGTTTGGTCCTTTAGCTGCCCAGTCCCTAGAACTACCAGACCCATATTCTTTACCGGCTATTATTATAGTTGGGATATCATTTTGTTGATATTTCTCGCCAGCTTCAAAAATACTCGTAAGTTGATTGTCTGGGAAATAAACAGTCCAGTCCCCTTCTTTTTCAGGAGTTATTTGATTCTTCAAGCGAATGTTTGCGAAAGTGCCTCTCATCATCACTTCATGGTTACCGCGTCTGGCTCCAAAGGTGTTGAAATCGCTCCGCTGGATATCTTTGCTTGTTAAGAATTGGCCCGCAGGTCTGCTGGGTGGTATTGCACCCGCCGGAGATATATGGTCGGTGGTTACCGAGTCTCCAAGCATGACTAGGACACGAGCACCGACTATGTCCTCTAACTCCTTTACATGTTCACTTAAATCCTTGAAGAAGGGAACGTCCTGGATATAAGTGGACGTTGGATCCCATTCGTATAGATCGCCTTCCGGGACGTCCAATTTTGTCCATTCGGCTGGGCCAGCCGATACGTTACCGTAGCGATCTTTGAACATCTTTGGGTCTAGTGATTGTCCGACAGTTTCACGTATCTCCTCTTGCGATGGCCAGATGTCCCTCAGGTAAATTGGATTGCCATGGTTATCTTCGCCCAAGGAGTCTTTAGTGAGGTCTATATTCATAGTTCCTGCTAGAGCGTAGGCAACCACTAGAATTGGTGACGCTAGGTAATTAGCCTTGATTTCAGCGTGTATCCTGCTTTCGAAATTGCGGTTACCGCTTACAACAGCAGCCACCGATAAATCATTTTCAGCAATGGCAGAAGAAACTGCCTCCGGCAGAGACCCGCTGTTACCGATACATGTAGTGCATCCATATCCAACCGTGTGAAACCCTAATTGTTCTAGATACGAGGTCAATCCGGCACTGTCTATGTAGTCTGTAACTACTTGTGATCCAGGTGCCATACTAGTTTTTACCCATGGTTTGCTTGCCATTCCGCGTTCCACAGCTTTTTTGGCTAATAATCCGGCACCTATCATTACTGATGGGTTAGATGTGTTCGTGCAACTGGTAATGGCTGCAAGGGCTACTGCTCCATTTTCTATAACTGCCTTCTGGCCTTCAAGTTCGATTTCTGCTGCTGAGTCATTGTCCCCGAAGGTGTCATGGAAGCCGTCCTTAACCGCGTCCAATATAATTCTGTCTTGTGGTCTTCGTGGTCCTGCGACGCTAGGTACTACGTCTCCCATATTTAGTTCTACAGTAGATGTATACATCGGATCTGGTGTGCTATCTGTTCGGAATATCCCTTGCAGTTTGGCATATTCTTCCACTAGTGCTATATTCTGGGATTCCCGGCCAGTTCCACGTAGGTATTCTAAGGTAATAGAATCGATAGGGAAAAAGCCGCATGTTGCTCCGTATTCTGGCGCCATATTAGCAATTGTAGCTCTGTCAGGCAGTGGAAGGTTACTTAGTCCTGTCCCGTAGAATTCTACAAATTTCTCTACTACTCCCTTTTCTCTTAGTATCTGAACCACGGCTAAGACCAAGTCTGTGGCCGTAACCCCCTCTCTTAACGCGCCAGTCAGCTTAAAGCCGACCACATCTTGAAGTTGCATATAGTAAGGTTGCCCTAGAACTACAGCCTCGGCCTCGATGCCACCAACTCCCCATCCGAGTACTCCCAGTCCATTGATCATAGTAGTATGGGAATCAGTGCCCACTAAGGTATCAGGGAATGCGAGCATTCCAGAGGGAGATTTCCTGGCTGTGACCACTGTTGCCAGATATTCCAGATTGACTTGATGGCAAATACCCGTTCCAGGTGGAACCAAAGTAAAATTGTCAAATGCCTTTTGCGCCCATCTCAAGAAAGTGTAACGTTCTTTGTTACGTTCAAATTCGCGCTCCATATTCAATTGGAACGAAGTATTTGTACCAAAGTAATCTACCTGTACTGAGTGATCTATTACTAAATCGACAGGAACTAAGGGGTTAACCTTTTTGTAATTTCCACCACTTCTGGCTATCGCTGACCTCATGGAAGCCAAATCTACCACCGCTGGCACTCCGGTTAGGTCTTGCATAAGGACGCGAGATGGCATAAATGGGAATTCTCGAGTTGGTAGCTCAGAGGGGTTCCACTTTGCAGCGGTCAGGACGTCCGCTTCTGTTACCAGGTAACCATCCATGTTACGGAGGGCATTCTCGACTAGCAGTCTTATGGAGAATGGTAAACTTGATATATCGGCTATACCTTCGTCTTGGATCTGTCCTAGCCTAAAGTAGGACAATTCGCCTTGCCCTGATCGGATCAGTGATCTAGACCTACCTTGGATATCTTGGGTGCTCATTTGTAGTGCCTTCCTATCCTAGAAGAGATTGTGGTGAGATTGAAAGTCGAGGTGGTTACAGTATGACATACCTTAAGGTGTCATGCTAGTGTAACTGGTCATACAAAACTTATAGGAATTATTTATGGACTTTATTCTTTATTAGTGATGTGTGGCAACTTGGGATGGGTTCGCAACACACAACGTGTAATATGAGCCATGTTTTTATGATAGGTTTGGGCTGATATCCCCATTGTCTGATTTATAGCTATCTGCTAGTGACCTAAATCTTTCCATATACGAAACGCTTCCAATTTCGTCCGTTGTCATAATATATGCATTCTCATGGTTGTCGGTGTAATATCCTTTACGCTCTCCCACTTGCTTAAAGCCGTACTTAGTGTAGAGAGATTGTGCAACGTGATTAGATACTCTAACCTCTAGAGTCGACACCCTGGATTGATTCCTCATTGCCATTTCAATAGACGATATGAGTAACAGTTCGCCTATTCCCTGACCCCTCATACTCTCGCGCACTGCTATTCCGAGAATATGCGCTTCATCAGTCATGAAGCCGGTGATAACGTACCCTACGACGTAGTCAGATGAAGCAACGTTTGGGTTACTAGGCTCTTTGCCAATTAGGCGCTTGAGGAATCCTATAAGTGTTCTTGAAGGCTTAGGGCTTCTTGTCGAAGTCGTGGGGTTAGTGATTGCTTCGATCTTTACGGGGTGTTGAGTGTTGTCAAAGGCTACCAAGACACTGACCTTATCTCGGCCAAGCTCTCTTTTGAAGGGGGTCGGAGGCCAGTTAGTAGGGAATGCCTCAGATTCTATTTCCCTTAATTGATCTATATCAGTTTGGATGGCGGGCCTTGTATCGTAAGGCAAGGGCATGTCTCGCAAACTTGCGTTTTATCTCGGCAGGCTAGATTGTAGCATAACTGAGACTGCTTTGGGTTAAGTCTGTTGAGTTTGAATCAAAGTAGGTTTTATACTGTTATTGAGTATTTAGATCATTTGAACCTTCTGTTAATTTAGCGTACCATACTCCAACGTTGTATTTGTTCGTCACGTCATAGTTAATGTCTATGATTGATTTCAGGCGACCCTCTGTTGATTGCTATCCATGTGTATATCGAATCTATCGGAACATCGTAGTAAATGGCTCGCAGTCCCTTGGACATTGGTGATTGTGATCTTTGTTTTAGCAGTCGATCAATTCTCTAAGATAGCCGTGGCTACAAATATGGGTTTTGGGCAGTCCTTGCCAGAAGCGGGGTTTTTCCGATTCACCTATGTTACCAATACTGGGATGGCATTTGGCCTGTTTCCACACTACACACCTATACCAACCATAGCTACTCTTTTTGGGGTCATTGTGCTATTCGCTTTCTACCAGACGCTTGCAGCAAGAAGCAGGCTTCTTAAGATAAGCCTGGGTCTTCAGATGGGTGGTGCTATCGGTAATTTGGTTGACAGGATCCGTTTGGGCTATGTTATAGACTTCATTGACGTCGGAGATTGGCCGGTTTTTAATATCGCAGATTCTGCTATAGTCATAGGCCTTACAATACTCGCATATACGATTTTTCTGAACAAACCCGAATCTGGGAAAGTTGCTGGAACAGAATGTTCATTGATTAGCGGCACACATCATCCGCAAAACTGCCTAGAAGCGGAGCACGCCGAACGGTTTTAGTAGAAAAATTGTAAATGAGGCTGGATGATAATTGGGAGAAATTCGAAGGATCTTAGTCGATAGAGTTGGAGAGAGGTTGGACAAGTTTCTCGCAGTAAAAGAGCGAGACTTATCCAGATCACTTATTGCCACTCTAATGTCGAAGGGTTTGGTGAGAGTGGATGGTTTAGTTGCTAAGCCATCCTATCGCCTTAAGGGAGGGGAATCTGTCGAGATGGAAGTTGTCTCGCTCGGTTCAGATATACCAATTGCTCAGGATATCCATCTGTCAGTTAATTATGAAGACAAGGATATGTTGGTGGTCGACAAGCCAGCTGGTATGGTAGTACATCCTGCCCCTGGGCATTACTCAGACACCTTAGTGAACGCTATACTTGGCCGAGTTCCGTCAATCGAGCAAACCGGTGAAAAAAATAGACCTGGAATTGTTCACAGGTTAGACAAGGATACATCGGGATTGATAGTAGTTGCCAAGAATCGTATTGCACATGACTATATATCCTCCCAGATAAAGAACAGGTCAGTTCATAAGGGGTATATAGCTCTTGTTAAAGGTCAAGTCACGCCCGAACAAGGAATTATAAAGGCGAACATCGGCCGGGATAGAAAAAATTTGAAACGTATGGCTGTTGTGGATGTTGGCCGAGACGCGGAAACACATTACAATGTTTTAGAATACTTTCCGCAGAATACGCTTGTGAAGGTGGTTCCAAAAACAGGGAGGACCCATCAAATACGGGTGCATTTTTCGGCCTTGTCCCATCCACTCGTGGGGGACAAATTGTATGGCGGTAGGGATGATAAACTAGAACGCCAATTCCTGCACGCGAGTGTCTTGGGGTTCCGTGCTCCTGGCAACGGTGAATACATGGAGTTTAAATCGCCGTTGCCGTCGGATTTGATGTTGGTTCTCGAAGAGCTTAATGCGAAATGTATTGAATCTGACTTAAGTCAAACATTATAAAGCTCTATGATAATCCCTGAGTTAATATGCTAAAACCTGTAAGAGTTAGGTTTGCTCCTAGTCCGACCGGCGAGCCACACGTTGGGAATATTCGCACGGCCCTATTCAACTGGCTTTATGCCAGGCATAGTGGTGGGACATTCATATTAAGGATAGAGGACACTGATGTAGCTAGGACGGTGGACGGAGCAGTTGACTCTATTTTAGGATCGTTACAGTGGCTTGGTTTGGATTGGGACGAGGGTCCCTTGGTTGGCGGTCCATATGGTCCTTATATACAGTCTGAACGCATTGCTTTGTATCGCCAGGCAGCCGAAGATTTAATATCCGGGCAATTTGCTTATAAATGTTACTGCACTACTCAGGAATTAAATGAGATGCGCGAGCGTCGACGTCGTAATGGAGAGTCTCCTGGGTACGACCGTCGCTGTCGAGAACTAGATGATCTGAAAAGGGCAGCTATGGAGAATGACGGGAAGCCGTTTGTGGTGAGGTTCAAGATGCCTCTAGGAGGGGAAACAGTATCCCATGATCTTATTCGTGGCGAGGTTGCATTTGCAAATGAAACCATAGATGATTTTGTGATCCTGAAATCGGATGGGTATCCTACTTACCACTTGGCCAGTGTAGTAGACGATCATAATATGGAAATAAGTCATGTTTTGCGAGCTGATGAATGGCTTTCTAGCACTCCAAGACATATTAGGCTGTACCACGCTCTGGGTTATCAGGAACCGATATTCGCCCATCTACCAATTATTCTTGGTCCAGATCGCTCGAAATTGAGCAAGCGTCATGGCGCTGTTTCAGTTCTTCATTATCGCGATTCCGGATACCTACCTGAAGCAATGTGCAATTTCTTGGCTCTGTTGGGGTGGTCCTTAGATGATCACACGGAGTTTCTTGAGTTAGACGAACTGGTCAGACAATTTTCTATCGAGAGACTTGGCAAAGCGGGTGCAATTTTCAGTCTGGAAAAATTGACGTGGATGAACGGGGTGTATATAAGACAACTTACACAAGAGGACCTGGCGGGGCGTGTTTTGAGGATATTGGATGAATCATTGCCAGTACTGGTGCCGCGTCCTTTATCTGAGGATTATGTAAATGCCATTATCCCATTGGTTCAGGAGCGCCTTAAGACATTAACTGATGCAGCTGACCTAATGGAGTTTTTTTTCCTAGATTCACTGGAATATAACAATGCAGATGAGTTGATTCAAAAAGGCATGGATAGAGATAGTACCCAGATTGTTCTGGATGCCGCGTTACAGAAAGTCACGGATATTGCAGATTGGTCTGTTGAATATATAGAAAGTGCCTTAAGAGATATTTCTGATGATCTGGATATCGACGTCAAAACTGGACAGGTTTTTGGCACAATTCGTGTTGCCGCCACTGGTCGTAAGGCTGCGCCACCTTTATTTGAGACCATGTTCGTTTTGGGCAGGGACAGATGCTTAAAAAGACTAGAACAATCCCGCGAACTAATGCGGCAGAGTTGACGGCTTATCTTTAGTGTCTTACACTCCAGTGGTTCACCCAGCTTGTAAATACCGAACTGAACAGCCGTTGTAGATAGGGTGAATTTGGAAGAGGCCGACTGTGAATCAGGAATTAGCGGCGCTTTCGGCTGAGAACAACATAGCATCAGTGATGCAGCCTAGGAGGGTATATATGTCAGATCCTAAACCGGTTACAGACGGTGATTTCCAGCAGGAAGTATTAGATGCTGATACGCCTGTGTTGGTAGATTTCTGGGCCGATTGGTGCGCACCATGCAAGATGGTTGCTCCTGTATTAGATGACCTAGCTCAGGAATATGACGGGAAGGTGAAATTTACTAAGGTAGATGTTGATACCAACCCAGAAACAGCGATGAAATATGGCATAAGAAGCATTCCAACCTTGCTAGTATTCAAGGGAGGGAATCCAATAGACCAAGTAGTAGGAGCAGTTCCTAAAGCGGTAATTAAAAAGCACCTAGAATCAGCCCTATAAGCGGATCTCCCGCTCAGCCCGATTCGCTGATGATTAAGAGTTCCTCTCAGGTTTCTGCGCTGTAGCTCAACCGAATGCCTAGTGGGAGTGGATAGGTCCTGGTGGGCTTCGCGGACTTCAAATCCGTTGGTGGGCGCCCTACGGTGTCTACGGTGGGTTCGACTCCCTCCCACTCCCGCCAACTCTTGGTGTTTGCTAGTGGGTAAACAGCTAGTAAATTGCCCTTGGTAACTCTCGCAGTTTGCTTCTTCAGCGTTCACATTCTGAAGGACTTAGGTTCTACAAACTAATGCCATCCAAGCTTCTCTCACGAAGTCATTTTTCTGACTTGTATTGTTTGACATAAAGCTACGGTTGGCTGTATGCTGCGCGCGGCCCGGCTCCGTTCAATTCTCTGATTATTGTTGCTATCATCGGGCTATTTTAATTGAGGGAGGAAGGACTACATGAAAATCGGATTCTACGATGATTTTCGGCCCTGTATCTTGAAAGATGACGGTGTTGTGGACATCACAGATGAGGTGAAGTCCATGGACGAAGGCTCCCCGCAATTGCTGATGGAAAGTATTATATCGAATTTCGAGACCCTTAGGCCGAAATTAGAGCAACTAAATACTAATGGTACAACGATTCCTTTGGGGAATGTACGGCTTCGCGCCCCACTTCCCAGGCCAGGTAAGGTCTTGTGTGGGAACACCAATTACATGGAATATGTTCCAATAGACCCCCCACGCCCACTTATTTCATTCTTTAAATCCCCAGATGCCGTTATAGGACCTGGAGACACAGTGGTTTTGCCTACCTTTAGGCCGGTTATATTTAACCATGAAGCCGAACTATGTGTGGTGATTGGGAAGGATGCGAAAGAGGTTGCCATAGAGGATGCTCTTGGGTATGTCTTCGGATACACTACGGGCGTTGATGTTTCCGCACGGGCGCCTACAGAAGGCGAGGGTGATTTACCAGGTGGTTACGGGAAGAGTTTTGATACTTTCTTGCCAATAGGCCCTGGGATCACCACTGCCGATGAAATAAGCGATCCTAACAACTTGGGTATACAGTACCGAGTAAATGGTGAACTACGCCAGAATTATAATACCAGTGATATGGAGCATAGCATTGCCTACGTTATAGCTGCTCTTTCTCATGTGATGACGCTTAAACCTGGTGACATTATCATGGCTGGAACCAACCACAGTTATCTCGGGCCCCTTCAGGATGGCGATGTGGCAGAGATAGAGATAGAAAAGGTTGGGCGTAACACAAATATCGTTGTGGATTCTCTCAAGCGGAAATGGGATCCACGCAAACTACGCCAACCAGAGGAGTTGGCGGCCAGACGAGAATCCCAGAAAGGTCAGCCACATCCAGGGTCATGGCCGTTCCAGCCGTTTGGCGGGGCTTAGCATAGGTTCGCCTAATTAGTCTAATACTGAAAAATTATAAAGGCAGTTCGAGAAACGGGGGTTATTTTGAAGATTGGTTTTTACAATGAGTTCCTACCGTGCATCGTAAAAGAAGATGGCGTTGTTGACATATCGGACGCGGTCAGCGCCCTAAAGGTGTCCTCGCCGCAGTTCATGTTGGAGAAGATTATAGTCAACTTCAATTCTCTTAGGCCTAGGCTAGAAGTTCTGGCAGAGAAGGGAAGTGTGATACCATTTGGCGACCAGGTTCGGTTGAGGCCGCCGGTTCCTAGGCCGGGTAAGATTATTGCTGGTCAGGGAAACTACCAAGAAGGAGTACCAATAGTTCCAGCGCGGCCACTGCGGACTTTCTTCAAATCACCTGAGTCTATAATTGGACCTGGGGATACAGTAGTACTTCCGAAACATAAGCCAGTCATTTTTAACCATGAAGCTGAGCTAGCTTTTGTTATTGGTAAGCCAGCCAAAAACGTCCTAGAAGCAGATGCACTAAATTACGTTTTCGGCTATACGACTGCGGTTGATGTGTCGGCGCGTGCACCGTCAGAAGGAGAAGCCCAGCTACCTGGTACTGCAGATGCTCACTACGGGAAGAGCTTTGATACCTTTACACCTATAGGCCCTGCTATTACTACTGCGGATGAGATCAGTAACCCAAACAGTCTTAGGGTTCGCTATTGGGTGAATGGGGAGCTGAGGCAGGACTATAACACTGATGATATGGATCACAACGTGGCATATATCATTGCTACCGTATCTCACGTGATGACCTTGATGCCTGGGGATCTCATCATTGCTGGCACAAATCATGGCAACCTTGGGCCACTTCAGGATGGTGATTTTGCAGAGATCAGCATAGATAAAGTCGGTGCCAGTTCAAATAATGTTGTCGATTCACTTAAGCGAACTTGGGACCCTTCAGCTTTGCGTTCTCCTGCCTTGAATGCGGCAAATCGTGAGAAGCTCAAGGGTGTCTGGCACAGAGGAACATGGCCCTTTCCTCCCGCTGGTACGGGATAGGATAGGTAGTTTTGGGGTCTCTGGTATATTTCTGATAACCCCAAAACCTTCTCTAGAGTAAGAACTGATATAGTGTCTAGGTAGTTATTATGACTGGGGCTGCCTAGGCACTGTGTCATATCTAGGGCGTATTTGCCCTAGTGGCTGGCTAAGGTCTATGGTCAATTTGACTACAAAATTACGCCTAGGATGTTGCGCCGGGAGGGTATGGGGTAATAATCGGTGGTGGTCGTCCTGAGGGTGTATATTGATGCTAGCGTGGTATACGAGGCTTTCGACAACGGAAGGCGATACTCCATAGTCTTTAATCGGTCCAATTCATGGTGATTATAAGCCACCTATCTTTTGTCGATCAATGTGATTTATGGTCAATCAACAAAATGCATTATGTCTAAAGGGTTATTTGGAGGATTGCACTCCTTTTGATTATGTGTTAATCCGCAAACAGTAAACGACACCAAGGTTGCGATTATTTAAATCGTGGGCTTGGCTGGTTAATATGGTGGAGAAGCTTACATTTGTTTTTGTTAAGGTGTCTATACTGCTAATTTATCTTTATAAAAGGGCAATAATAAGCAAATTAAGTATTATGATCCGGAGCTTTTTACCAGGAATAGGAGGATAAATATGACACTTGAGAAGCTAAGATTGGACGATCGGATCGCAGTTGTCACGGGTGGAGGAACAGGCCTTGGTAAGGCGATGGCTTTGGCTATGGCTGAAGCCGGGGCTGACATAGTTTTAGCTGCTAGGCGTCCTGAGCCTATAGAAGATGTGATAAAGCAGGTTGAGGCTTTGGGCAGACGAGGGATTGCGATAAAAACTGATGTAACTGACTCAGTGCAAGTGGATTCTATGGTTCAGCAAGTAATACAGGAATTCGGGAAAATAGACATTTTGCTTAACAACGCTGGTGGAGGAGGAGCCGGTCGTGGCAAATCGTTGTTTGAGTTGACAGATGATGATTGGAGAGTTGGCATTGATACCAATCTTACCGGTGCGTTTTACTGTATTCGGGCTGCGGGCCCATACATGGTAAGTCAGAGGGCTGGTGTGATTATAAATGTGGCCTCTGGCCATGGTATGAGAGGTGCGCCTAATAGCTTTATGTATAATTCTGCTAAGGCGGGAACAATTACCTTTACCAAATCTCTTGCTCTTACATTGGTCGACGATAATATCAGAGTTAATTGTATTGTACCGGGATTTGTCTCTCAGACTGATCCAGAGACCGAGGAGGATTGGGATCTCCTAAGGCAAAGAGGAAGGTTTGTGCCGGTGCGACGGATTGGCTTCGCCTCTGAACTCGGCCCATTGGCGGTGTTTTTGGCATCAGATGCTTCATCTTATGTCACTGGGCAGTCAATATGTATTGATGGTGGAGGAATGGTAGATGGGCTTGGTCCTGTCCAATTGGTGCCGGTTGTAACTTTGTAAATGTTAATAGACTAGTTAGATTTTGTTAAAGGAGAGTCAGATGCCTCTAAATGGTTTTGATCTTCATGGGAAAAAGGGCCTTTTGGTTGGAGCTAATAATAATGTTGGCCAAGCTATTTGCTCTGCGATGACTGAAGCAGGGGCAGATATGTTGAGAGTTACTGTTACGAAATCATCATCGAGTTTCGTGACGGGGTCGGAATCAGGCACCTCAGATATTGAGGTGGAAGTTACGGCTATGGCGAGTGATGATGGTGCCGACAGGATGGTTCAGGCAGCTTTAACTAAATTGGGTCGCGTAGACATTTTGGTAAACAACTTTGACTTGGCATTTGCTAAGCCATTGGTGGATGTTACAGATGCAGAATTAGATATCGTACTGGCAGCCAACTTGAGTGGTGTTTTTTGGACTATGAAGCATGTTGGTAGGCATATGATAGCTAATGGGGGAGGCCGTGTTGTCAATGTCACATCAGCTCTCGGAGAGCGTGGTCTACCCAATGTGGCTGCGTATTGTATTGCCAAGGGTGGTGTTACACAGCTCACTAAGGCGGCCGCATTAGAATGGGGGCCTAGTGGAGTATACGTTAACGGATTGGGTTTGGGGTGGATGGAGGGTGATCCGATTGCTGTTAATAATCCAGAATTAATAGAACGGCTACAACGTTATTTGCCGATGCATAGGCTGGGTAGTCCGGACGAAGTGGGCGCATTAGCTGTTTATTTGGGGTCAGATGCATGCGGTTATATGTCAGGCCACACTGTATATGTCGAGGGTGGAGTTATGACAAAGCTATAGACCGATAGGGTTAGGTCTTATATACCATCCTAAAATCACTAATAGGTTTATTGGGTGTGATTTGGGTTACCGTCGCTATTCCACAAGGTCTCGCAAAGGAGGCAATTTAAAGCGCATGATCCAAATTATAACTAGCCCCACAGAGGCTGATATACTCAGAGCTGCTTGAGCTCCAATAGCCTCTGCTAGTTGACCCACCACTGTCAGCCCAATGGGACTTGCACCTATTCCTAAAGCTATAGCACCCATGGCTCTTCCTCTCATTTCAGGACTCACCACTCTTAGTGTTATGGCTATTTGCATTGTACCGAAGCCTGATGTACCTAGTCCTACTACGAAGAGCAGTAACAGTGATACTATGTATACCTCAGAAACAGCGAATAAGATCAAGGCTAGTAGCATCAAGCATGCCCCGAGAGAGTACAGGGTTCCTTGTTGGATAATTTGTCGCGAAGCTATTATTAGAGACCCCGTTAGTGCTCCTAATCCAGCGCTTGACATCAATAATCCGAATAGAATCTCGTCTACGCCAAGGACATCACGAGCAATTACCGGTACCATTTGCATGTATGGAAATCCAAAGAAGTTTAAAGCAAATGTCACTAAGAAAACTGCCCATACGGTCTGATTATATCTGGCCATTCGTGCTGCTCCGACGACTTGCGAGAGAATACTTTGTACGGGTCTGAGACTGGTTTCTGTCTTCGGGTCATTAGTCTTGATTGAACAGATGGCGATCAGCCCTACTATGTACAATCCCAGCATCACTATGTAAGCTCCAGAAAATCCAACAATAGAAATGAGCCAGCCCCCTAAGGCTGGACCCAGCATAAAGCTTCCGGTCATTGATGCTGTATCCAAGGATACTGCATTGACTAGACCGCCTGGAGGGAAAAGTTCCGAGTAGTATGAGCGCCTAGCTGCAAAGTCCAAGGTCCAGCCCATACCTGTTAGGAATATCGCTAGGTAAACTTGCCAGATTGCGATATTGCCATATATTAGGAGCCCTATAACAAAGCAACTTACTACTATATTAAGTATTTGGATTCCGATTAGAACTTTTAACTTGGGAAGTCTGTCAGCAAGGCTGCCAGCTAGTAGGCCCATTAGGAACATGGGGGTCATTCTGCTAACACCAACCCACGCCACCTGAGACGGAGAGTCAGTAATCTCGAGGGTTAACCAGGACAGTACTATAATTTCTACAGTCCTAGATACGTAAAGAAATAAACTAGATACCCAGAGCCTGGCATAAGATTGGTTCCCCAAAGCTCTGAAGGTGGGAAGGTTAAAAATTGAAGATAGCACCTTAGTAACTTGAACTCACTGGATTCCCTCGGCTAACAAAGCAAGCTTGAGTCTTATTCGTCTGTCTTTTTATCGAAGAGCATGAAAGTGATAGCTTATTCACCAACCTATTGCCAATCCATCTTTACGTGGCTCTGATCCTCCTGTGAGTACACCACTTTCAAGATTTCTCTCTATGATTTGACCACTACCAAAAGCAGTTCTCTGATAATCTGTGAGTATTGCGATATCGTGGCCGCGTCGGCTAAGTATCTTGTGAACTTCCGATGGTACACCTTCTTCTAATCCTACAGTACCATCTTGCCGGACAGTAAATCTTAAAGCGTCCAACGCTTCTTGAGGGTTCATTCCGAAGTCAACCATATTAACCATTACCTGTAAGTGGCCTTGTGCTTGTTGCATCCTGCCCATTACCCCTAAGCTCAGCCATAGTTCTCCCTGCTTCGTAGCTAGGGCCGGAATTATGGTGTGAAATGGTCTTTTGTGAGGTGCCAACGCGTTGGGATGATCTGGGTCAAGAGAAAATAGGGATGCTCTATTGTGGAGTGCGATACCTGTACCGGGTACTACAAGGCCTGTTCCAAATCCTGACAAGAGACTATTTATAAATGAGCATGCGTTCCCATTACCATCCACACACGAAAGGTACACGGTGTCGCTGCTTGACAACACATCTCCGTAAGAGACTCTAGGAATTGCTTTATCTTTCTGAATAAGTTTTCGCCTTTTAGAGGCGTATGACTTCGAGAGAAGTTCATTTGTTGGTACGTAATTTGTCTCTGGGTCTGTGATGTATTGCAAACCATCAGCTAATGACAGGCGCATTGCTTCAATAAGGTGATGGTAGGTATCTGGGGATTGGAGTCCCATAGAATGTAGATCGAATCCCTCTACAATGTTTAGAGATGTTAGTGCGATGAGTCCCTGACCATTTGGCGGACATTCCCAACAGGTTACACCTCGGTAATCCGTGTGTATAGGTTCTACCCAGGTAGAAGTATGGGATGATAAATCTTCTGTTGAGAGCCAACCCCCGTGATCTTGAACGAAGTTCGCGATCTGATTTGCAATTGGTCCTTTGTAAAAGGCATCTCGACCACCTTCGGAAATCAATCGCAATGTATTGGCTAAGGTGGGCAACTTTACAATGTCTCCTCTATTCGGAGCATTACCTTCTATGAGGAACTCGTAACCGGACGGTTGATTAGCTAACTTAGTGGCACTTCCCTGCCACTGGTTTGCAATGACTTGTGATACTGGAAATCCTTGTTCTGCATACTCTATAGCTGGTTTCAGTACTTCTGACAGTGGCATAGTGCCATGTGAGGCAAGTATTGAATGCCATCCATCAACTGTTCCTGGCACTGAAATTGCATAAGGACTATTAGCTGGTATAGCCGATAGCCCTTGGTTTCTTAGCTCGTCTAGAGATGCTGATCCTGGTGCTCGCCCACCAGCGTTTAGCGCAGACACTTTTTTGCTCTTAGCGTTCCATATAAGGGCAAAGGCGTCGCCGCCAATGCCGGTTGACATTGGTTCTACAACGTTTAGAGCTGCCGCAGTTGCTACGGCTGCGTCTACGGCGTTGCCTCCCTGCATTAAAACACGCAGGCCAGCCATAGCGGCTAGTGGTTGAGTAGTGGCTACCATCCCATTCTTCGCTTCCATTGGTGAGCGTCTAGAGTTGAATTGCATACTCAGTATCCTTTCGGTGACATCTTACTGCGATGGGTTTGCTCGAGCTTTGACCGTTTTAAGGCACGTTTTAAAGACAAAACACATTATATTACAAATTGTGTAACCTGATGTTTTGTAGAAGATACAAGATATAGGACATCATCTTGTTCGGGAGTGTTGCTAACTTTATATTCAACAGGAGAAATTATTGTTTGTCAGGAGTGGAGGTTAGCGTTATAGCTTGAGATCATTTGTTTACCTGCTTGCAGGTGGTTGCAAAGGCGATAAGCATAGGTTACCATTAGCTGGTCTCTGGTGGTTCTGGCGGGATTGACCCACCCGTAACCATCTCGAACACGGAAGTGAAACGTCCCAGCGCCGACGATACTGCCTTCGCAAGGGGGTGGGAAAATAGGTCACCGCCAGAGGCTTAAAGGCACCCATTACAGGGATACGTCCACATGACTGGTGCAACTCGGCATCAACTTTGGATTAGCGTCCAGACATCCTAGGAGGATGAGAGGCGTTCTCTTACTCCAGCCTTAGGTTTTAGATGTCCTAGTATGTGTGACATCTACTGGTTAGCTTTACAGCTTGCTTGGCTAGGCATATAATCTTGCTGTATCATAGTGAGCAGCTACCACATAAATAAGCAGAGGAAGATTTGTTGCAAGCATCCACAAACACACAACTACCTCACGAGGACATGGAGGCACTCCTTAGAGAGTCGTACCTCATAAGATCTGTTCGCAGAGGAGAAGTAGTGCAGGGTGTGGTGATGAGGATGGATCAGGAAGGCATACTGGTCAGCATAGGCAATAAATCTGAAGGGCTAGTTCCCGCTAGGGAGATGCGCTCGCTGACGCAAGAAGAGTTGTCTGACATGCGGGTTGGTGATCAAATTCTGACCCGGGTCTTGGAGGCTGAAAGGGAGGACGGCTCATCTTTGCTGTCAGTGGATCAAGCAAGAGAAGAGGTGGGCTGGGTAGCAGTAGAAGAGAAATTCCTAAGCAATCAGTTGGTTGAAGGCACTTTTACAGGGCATAACAGGGGTGGTGCCTTGGTGGTCGTGGATGGGCTAAAGGGTTTTGTGCCTATATCACACTTGGATGGTTTACAAAGAAATGCGGTAGATGATCAGGAAGAGTATATTGGACAACGCGTTGGTGAGAAAGTTGGCCTTAAGGTCTTAGAGTTGGACCGCGAAAAGAGAAGGGCAATCTTCTCAGAAAGACTAGCAGTACAAGAAAAGCGTCAGGTTGAAAAGGAAAGGGTGATTCAGGAACTGGAGGAAGGTCAAGTTAGGTCAGGTAAGGTGACTGGCACCTGTGAGTTTGGCGCTTTCGTTGACGTGGGTGGAGCAGATGGCCTGATTCATATCTCAGAGTTGTCTTGGGAGCCTATACAGACCGCTGATGAGGTGGTGCAAGTAGGGGATGAAGTGGATGTCTATATTATGAAAGTCGACCTTGAAACCAAAAGGATCGGTTTAAGTTTGAGGAGGACATCTCCTGGGCCTTGGGACACTATATACGACAAATATCAGGTTGACCAAATCGTTACCGGGACCGTTACAAAGCTGACTAACTTTGGAGCATTTGCTAGAATAGACGGCTCAATAGAAGGACTGATCCATATTTCTGAGTTGAGTTACAAGCTCCTGCAACACCCAAAGGAGGTGGTGAGAGAGGGAGACGACCTGACGTTGAAAATCCTGAAAATAGAGCCTGAGCGTAGGCGCTTGGCTCTCAGCCTGAAACAGGCGGAGGATACCGAAACCTAGGATAGGTAAGCCGCCTATAACGATTGCCTCTGAGGGAGAAGAACAATGACTAGTAGATTTGAGAAATTCTCAGAGAGAGCCCGTAGAGTACTGTCACTAGCACAGGAAGAGGCCCAGCGCTTTAACCATAACTATATAGGTACTGAACATGTACTTCTTGGTATGGTGAGAGAAAGTGAAGGTGTGGCCGCCAAGGTACTGGCTAACCTAGGTGTGGAGTTGGGTAAGGCAAGGTCTGCCGTAGAATTTATCATAGGTACTGGTGAAAAGCATGTGCCTGGTGATATAGGGCTAACTCCTAGGGCTAAGAAAGTAATAGAGTTGGCGGTTGACGAGGCCCGTCGCCTTAATCACCACTATATCGGTACAGAGCACATTCTAATAGGTCTTATGAGAGAAGGCGAGGGGGTTGCGGCAGGTGTATTGGAAAGCTTGGGGGTTACACTTGACAAGGTAAGAGCAGAGACAAATCGGGTTCTTAGTCAGAGCGCTGGCCAGAGCCAGAGTGGTGGAAAGGCGGCTGCTCGGACTACCACACTAGATCAACTCGGTATAGATCTCACTAGCGCTGCTAGGTCGAGCAAGCTAGATCCTGTCATAGGTAGAGATAAGGAAATTCAAAGAGTGGTTCAGATACTGAGCCGCCGAACTAAGAATAACCCGGTTTTGATAGGTGAGCCAGGTGTGGGAAAGACCGCTATAGTCGAAGCACTGGCGCAGCGCATAATTAGTGGGGATGTCCCAGATAGCCTGCAGGGTAAGCGGTTGGTAACCCTAGACATGGGAGCGCTTGTGGCTGGGACTAAGTACAGAGGAGAGTTCGAAGAGAGACTTAAGAAAATCTTGGAAGAGATTAGAGGCTCTGGTACGTGCGTTCTGTTCATTGATGAAATGCATACAATGGTAGGAGCAGGTGCCGCTGAAGGGGCGGTTGATGCCGCCAATATACTGAAGCCAGCGCTCTCTAGGGGCGAGATTCAGTGCATAGGTGCGACAACATTGGACGATTACAGGAAGTATGTTGAAAGAGACCCTGCACTTGAGCGTCGCTTCCAGCCAGTCCGAGTAGATGAACCTTCAATGGAAGATACCGTATCGATCCTCAGGGGTATAAAGAGCAAATATGAGGATCATCATCATCTCACGATAACTGATGAAGCACTCCATAGTGCTGCTAGCTTGGCCTCTAGGTTTATTGCAGATAGGTGGCTACCAGATAAGGCTATTGACCTTGTAGATGAAGCTTCATCTAGAGTAAGGATAAGAGTTGGTTCGACACCTCTCTCTGTTAAAGAGTCGGTGAAAATTCTAGAGAACGTTCGGAAAGAAAAAGAGGAAGCTATAGCTGGGCAACAGTATGAATATGCTGCTGAGTTGCGAGATCGGGAGCTAAGACTCGTAGATAAGGTTGAGACCATGGAGAAGGAGTGGGAGGGGGATAGCGAAGGTCAAGAGGCCATAGTGACTGAAGAGGATATAGCTGAAGTTGTAAGTATGTGGACAGGCATACCTGTTACTAGGTTGGGCTTGGAGGAGACAGAGAGACTACTTCATATGGAGAGTTCTCTTCATGAACGCATAATTGGTCAGGATGAAGCCATAAATTCAGTATCCAAGGCCGTGAGGCGGGCAAGAGCAGGTATAAAAGATCCCCGTAGGCCTATTGGTAGCTTCATCTTTCTTGGTCCAACAGGAGTGGGCAAAACTGAGTTGGTCAGATCCATGTCGGAGTTTATGTTTGGTAGTGAAGATGCGGTGATAAGGCTAGATATGTCTGAATTCATGGAGAGGCATTCTGTGGCTCGTCTGGTAGGGGCTCCTCCAGGCTATGTTGGATACGACGAAGGAGGACAACTTACAGAAGCAGTTAGGAGGAAATCCTACTGTGCCATACTACTTGATGAGATAGAGAAGGCTCACCCTGAAGTATTCAACATACTACTTCAGATTTTTGATGATGGTCATCTCACTGATGCAAAAGGCCGCCGTGTAGATTTTCGTAACTCGATTATAGTGATGACTAGCAACATAGGCTCTGATCTTATAAAAAGAGACACGTCTTTAGGGTTTACAGCTAAGACAGATGATGGGAAGTCGGATCAGCAGCAGTATCAAAGGATGAAAGACAAAGTAATGGATGAGGTTAAGAGATTCTTTCGACCAGAATTCTTAAACCGCATTGATGGCACAGTGGTCTTCCACGCTCTGAGTAAAGACCATATACTCTCCATCGTTGATCTAATGCTAGATAATGTAAGACAGCAACTGCGAGAGAAGGGCATATCTCTGGAAATAACCCAGAAAGCTAAAGAATTGCTTGTAGATAAAGGATACGACCCTACATTTGGAGCCAGGCCACTGCGCCGTGTGATTCAGGATGACTTGGAAGACTTACTATCTGAGGATCTTCTTGGAGGTCGTATAGGCTCAGGGGACACTGTCTACATAGATGCTGAAGAAGGTAAGTTTGTCGCTAGATCAGAAGGTGTAGCGGTTCCTTCTAGCTAAGCAGTTTCAGATTCGTAAGATGTTCTGTTGGGGGTCTGCCTTCTGGGCGGGCCCCCAATGTTTTAGATTAAGTTTTGGGTGAGTAATTTAGTCAAAATTGCTTAACTTACATCAACAAAAGAGTTATCCTATTGAATAGTCTAGTCTGATAGAATTACTAGGCTTAGATGAAGTCAAGATGACAAGAGATAAATCACGTAGCCTGTGGCAGTGTAGACACTGCGGTGCTCAAGCACCGCAGTATCAGGGTTTTTGTCACGTCTGTAAGATACGTGAACCTCTCCTGAAAGAGGCGACCCACTCAGTTGCGGGTCAATATTCTTGGCTGTCGTCCACCTCTGTACTTCCAGAAGAGTTGTCAAATGTTAGTCTAGATGAAACTCCTAGAATAAGCTTGCCCTTGAAAGAGTTAAATCAGGTTTTGGGCGGGGGTATTGTGCAAGGTTCCTTGATATTGATTGGCGGAGATCCTGGGGTTGGTAAATCTACTCTTCTACTTCAAGTCAGTAATTTATTAGCCGAAACATATGGTTCTGTCGTATATGTTTCGGGCGAAGAGTCTGTGCAACAGATCAAACTTAGAGCTGAGCGATTAGGAATATCAGGTCGAGGTATACATGTTCTTGCTGAAACAGATATGCTGGTCATACTTGATCACATACAGCGATTGTCTCCTACCATGGTTGTGATAGATTCAATTCAGTCGGTTTATCTTCCCGATGAAAATGGTGCCCCCGGTACTATTGGACAGGTCAGAGAATGTGGCACCGCTTTGTTAAGGTGGGCTAAGACCGTCGGTACACCTGTCATGATTACGGGACACATGACAAAAGATGGGAGTTTGGCTGGGCCGCGGGTATTGGAGCATATGGTGGATGTAGTTCTATATCTTGAAGAAAGTAACTTGGGTTCTTATAGGCTCATTAGAGGAGAGAAAAATCGCTTTGGTTCCACCAATGAGGTGGGAGTATTTGAGATGAAAGATAATGGCTTAGAGGAAGTTCAGAACCCATCGGAAATTGCTCTTGCTTCTAGAATGAGTAATGCAGTAGGCTCGGCGATAGTACCGGTTATAGAGGGTACTAGGCCACTTTTAGTTGAAGTGCAGGCTTTGACAACTCCATCGTCCCTGCCTACTCCTAGGAGAGTTGCGAATGGTGTGGATATGAGTCGCATGATGATGGTAATAGCTGTTCTTTTTAAGAGGGCAGGTCTTTCATTTGCAAACCAAGATGTCATAATAAACGTAGCGGGTGGTTTTAGGGCTACTGAGCCTGCTTCTGACCTAGCGCTGGCCTTGTCTATGATATCTAGTCTTTACAATACGCCGATAGCTGATGGGGGCGTTGCTTTAGGGGAAATAGGTCTTGGGGGAGAAATGAGGGGGGTGTCTCAGATGCCTAGGCGTTTATCAGAGCTTAATAAAATGGGATTTGCAAGTTGCGTGGTACCTAATAATGACATTCAATTGTGGTCAGTCCATTCGAATGTGAAGGTTAATGCCACTCAAACATTGATGGAAGCCATTAAGGTAGCCTTTCCTGAGGTACCGAATATCGTTAAGTACGGTGGGAATAAAGATGAGTAGTTCCTGGAAATTTTTAAAGAGACTATTCTGAGCTAGCACAGTTACAAATCCTAGTGTTTGTTCTAAACTGGCAAGAAAGCAGAGGCGTTTTCTGATGTCTATCAACCAGAAAGATTTAAAAGGTAAGCTAAAGTCTCTCGAGGTGGTTTTGAGAGATATGGGTTCGGTCGTTGTGGCATATTCAGGCGGAGTTGATAGTACATTCCTTGCGGTTATTGCTAAAGATGCTCTTGGCGATAAATGCTTGGCTATTACAGCTTCATCACCAAGTTTGGCCCCTTCGGAACTGGATGATGCAAAGGAATTGGCTATCCGATTCGGTCTACGCCATAGAGTCATTGAAACCCAAGAACTTTCGGATCCAGATTACATAGCTAATGGACCTACTCGTTGTTATTTTTGCAAGGTTGAACTTTATACTAAGTTACGTCCGATAGCCTTGGAAGAGGGTCTGGAGTGGATAGTTAGTGGTACGAACATGGATGACCTGAAGGATTATCGTCCTGGCCTCAAGGCAGGGCGCGAATATGGCATAAGGAATCCTATGGTAGAAGCAGGGCTTACAAAAACAGATATACGCCATCTGTCCAGAGAAATGGGCCTTCCAACTTGGGATAAACCCGCACAGCCGTGCTTGTCTTCTCGCATTCCGTTCGGTACTTTGGTTTCTGTCGAAGCCCTAACGAGGATAGGCCAGGCAGAACAGTTACTTAAGAACATGGGGTTCCAAAAGTGCAGGGTAAGACATCATGATACTATAGCCCGGATTGAGATAGATCCGGAGGATATGGATAAGATAATCAATCAGGATATCCGGGAAGGTATTGTTTCAGGGTTTCGTAGTCTTGGATATCTCTATGTGACCCTAGATCTTTCTGGATATCGTATGGGTAGTCTCAATGCTATGCTGAAGTCATAAGATGGTAGATTAACCCGGGGCTACTTATAGCACATATCGGTTGGGTAGATATTGATGCAGATCCATTGAAAAGATATGTTGATTCTTGGTAATGTACTCAACTGTCTGCATGAAGCGTGGATGGATATAAAGTTTTGCAGTGGCGAGAGGAATAAATCCTAGTTTAGTGTTAGGTTTGAGTTGGTAGCACCGTTGATGATTATCGGGTAAATCTTCACAGGCAATTAATTATAACCACACCCTTGTCTGTATCGCTCTAAGGTCTGAGTCTCACGGCATGATACTACTTGACATGAAGTGTATAAATGTATAGAATGCCACTACCTAGATTCAAAGTAAAATGTAGTCTTGGAAAGACTCATAATATTCCCTGATAGGTGCCTATAGGCGACCCTAAATAAATCTGGACTGTTAGGCTAGTGGGTGGTTGGCAATGAGCGAGAGTGAGTCGTACAGGCAGCGAAATACCAGGACACTGAGAGTCGTAGAAACTATGAGGGCTTCTAGGGCAGGCGCGACTATTCTTCTGGGGGTCACTCTAGAGAATCCAGCTCTAGATCGTAGAACTGTTTCTAGTCAGGGCGTGGATGATGTAGAAATCGGGCAAGGTTTATATGTTATAAGTGTTGCAGCCCGGCTACTCAACATGCACCCACAAACCTTGAGGAAATACGAGCGACTCGGTTTAGTTAAGCCAACTCGTAGTGTCGGTATGTTGAGGCTGTATTCGATGGAGGATTTGGTAAGGGTCAGGTTAATAAAATATATGGTAGATGATCTAGGAATGAATCTGGCCGGAGTAGAATTTGCTCTGCATTTATTGGGTCGGGTAATGAGTATTCGTGAGAAAGTTAAACGGTTATCTCAGGCGAGTGTAACGCAGCAATCGTTAGTTGAGGAGCTTGATAAGATGCTGCTAGAACTAGGAGTTATTGTTCCTAGAAAAGCAACAGAATTGTAAATCTGAAGTGGCAAGTAGAGATGAATCAGGAAGAAAAAGACCAAATTGATTGGGATGCCCTAATTGGGAGGCTCGGCGATGATGTAGAGCTTGGTGTGGAGGAGTTGAAATCTAGAATCCACGAATATGAGAATGAGATAAGCCAACTCCGAGATCAGCTTCAGAGAGTGCAAGCTGATTCAATAAACTACAAGCGGCGGATGGAGGAGGAGAGAGAAGATCTAAGGCAAAGAGCTAATACCAATCTGGTCCTCAAACTTCTCCCGGTCCTGGATGACTACAAGAGGGCTCTCGACTATATCCCTCAGGATGAAAACATCGGCTCTTGGTATATTGGAGTTGAGATGGTATATCGTAGTTTTGTAGCTGCGTTGGAGTCCATGGGAGTGGCAAAGATTGAAGCAATTGGTAGCGCATTTGACCCTCAAGAACATGAGTCTGTTTCTTACGAGTTTACAGATCAGGGTGAAGATGATCAGGTAGTGTCTGTGGTTAGAGATGGTTATAAACTCTATGGTAGGGTGTTGCGCCCGGCCCAGGTTACGTTACTTAAGAAAAGACAGGATGAATTCGCCTGATAGGAAAAGGCGGATCGTAGACGGAAGGAGACGGGACAATGCCAAAGATTTTAGGGATAGATTTGGGGACAACGAATTCATGCATGGCGGTTATGGAAGTCGGGGAAGCGCAAATACTGGAAAATAGCGAAGGTGCTCGTATTACTCCTTCTGTAGTGGCTATGCACGCAAGCAGTGGGGAGCGATATACAGGGTTAATAGCTAAAAGGCAATCCATCACAAACCCAGAAAATACTGTGTTTTCAGTTAAGCGGCTTATGGGGCGCAAGTTCGATGATTCTGGGGTTCAATCAGCTTTGGAACGCTTACCTTACAAGACTGTTAAGGCATCTAATGGAGATAGTCATGTCGTGATGGCTGGGAAGACATATTCACCACCAGAAGTATCTGCGATGATTTTGCAGAAATTGAAGCAAGACGCTGAAGCTAAGTTAGGAGAGCAGATTTCCGAGGCAGTCATCACAGTTCCCGCTTATTTTAGTGATACTCAAAGGCAGGCAACAATAGACGCAGGAAAGATTGCTGGGCTTAAAGTAGCTCGCATTATAAATGAGCCTACAGCTGCTGCTATGGCCTATGGTATGGACAAAAAACAGGAGGAAATGGTTGCCGTATTTGACTTGGGAGGAGGGACTTTTGACATATCAATTTTGCGGATAGCTGAAGGTGTTTTCGAAGTTCAGTCTACCAACGGTGATACATATCTGGGTGGTGATGACTTCGATGAAAGAATCATAGACTGGATATGTGATGACTTTAAACGAGATCAAGGGATTGATCTTAAGCAGGACAATATGGCTCTACAGAGGCTCAAAGAAGCTGCTGAGAAGGCTAAGATGGAACTGTCTACAGTTATCCAGGCGGAAATCAACCTACCTTTTATTACCGCCGATTCTTCCGGTCCAAAGCATCTTTCTATGACCTTGGCAAGATCTAAACTGGAGCAATTGGTCGGGGACTTAATTGATAGGACATCAGAACCTTGTAGGCAAGCCCTGGCCGACGCCGGTATATCTTCTAGTCAAGTAAACGAAGTGGTGATGGTTGGTGGCATGACTCGTATGCCAGCAGTCGTTGAGAAAGTCAAGGAAATTTTTGGGAGAGAGCCACATAAAGGTGTTAATCCAGATGAAGTTGTGGCCGCTGGAGCCGCTATTCAAGCCGGGGTTTTGCAGGGAGACGTTACAGATATACTGCTGTTGGATGTCACCCCTCTAACCTTAGGAATAGAAACTCTTGGCGGAGTTACTACAGCACTGATATCTAGAAATACAACTATCCCTACTGCACATACTGAGACTTTTACAACTGCTGGTGACAATCAGACCAGCGTAGAAATCCATGTGTTACAGGGAGAGCGACCTATGGCGTCAGATAACAAATCAATAGGACGATTTATGTTAGATGGGATTCTTCCAGCTCCGAGAGGCTTGCCTCAGATAGATGTAACTTTTGATTTGGATGTTAACGGGGTATTAAACGTATCCGCTAAGGATAAAGCTACCTCTAAAGAGCAACGTATCACTATCACCGCTAGTTCTGGGCTGGATCAGAAAGAAATCGACCGACTCGTAGAGGAAGCATCTAGATACTCTGACGAGGATCAGCAGCGTAGAGGGGAAGTTGAGGATAGGAATAGAGGTGAAAGCCTTGCATATAATGCGGAAAAATTATTGTCTGAGCATGGAGATAAAATACCGGATGATCTTAAAGAAGAAGTAAACACTAAGGTGTCAAGCTTAAGGGAAAGCCTACAAGGGCAGGATTTGACGCAGATAAAAGAGTTTACAGAAGATTTGCAGTCGTCTCTTGAAAAGGTCGGTCAAGCGGTATATTCTCAAACAGGTGGTCAGCCAGACCCTCAGTTCTCTGGGGATGCTAATTTCAACCAGGCTTCGGATGATGAAGATATCTCAGAGGATCCTAAGGAGGATACAGTGGAGGGCGAGTTTCGGGAAGTTTGATTCGTAGAGTAATGTGGGTGATATCATAAATGATTTGGGTTCGTGAATTGGTGGTTGTTTATTCGATTTATGGTATAAACATGGTTAGTATGAGTGGCGCTAGGAAAGGCATAAACTGGGCTCAGAGTCGTATAATATAGGGTAGGCTATCTGTGTAGTAGTCTACGGTATCTTCCTATCGCGTAATTCCAGCGCACAAACAAAAGGTCTCTAAACATCAGGAAGCTATCCCGCCAAGGCCTTATTTTGCTTCCTTGACGATAGTACCAATCAATTGGGACCTCATGAATGTTCATTCCAAGCTTCTGTGCCAGGAATAGTATTTCTATGTCGAATCCCCAGCCGTGAGCCTTCTGAAATGGGAACAAGGTTTCTGCTACGCTGGCCTCGAAACATTTGAAACCACACTGAGTATCTGATATTTCCTTGATAGCCAAGAGCCTCACTAGTAGGTTAAATACTCTTCCCATGATGTGCCTTTTCGACGGCTCATCAAAGCGTCGAGATCCAAGAATTTCCCTCGATCCGATAGCTATGTCAAATTTATCTAGCGTTGGGGGCAAGAATCTTTGTAATTGTTCTATAGGCATCGAGAGATCAGCGTCTGCTAGAAAACGATATTGCCCTCTCGCCTTTAGCATGCCTTCTTTAACTGCTGACCCTTTCCCCTTGTGAGGTATCCCTACAAGAGTTATTCCAATGTTATTTTGGGCGAATCGACGTACGAGTGCTGCTGTTTCGTCCTCACTTCCGTCGTCTACAACTATAATTTCCCACGAGTACACCTGCACCTCTAGGAATTGTATTACTACCTCGAGGGTATGAGCAATTCTTTGCTCTTCATTATAGGCAGGAATTACGATAGAGAGAAAAGGGCTTACCAAAGCTTGAATCGCCTCCCAGGCATCCTTAGTTTTCCTTATCTAATTGGAAAGCCGTATGCAGCGCACGTACTGAGTTTTCAACCATAGCTTCTGCTACTATGCATGTTATTCGAATCTCAGACGTAGTTATCATTTCGATGTTAACATTTGCTTCGAAAAGCGCTCGGAACATTTGAGATGCATATCCTGGGTTATTCTGCATTCCGGTTCCTACTACGCTGACCTTAGCGAGCATCGAATCGCTCATGCAGTCTCTGGCTCCTATACTCATAGCAGTGGGTCTTATGATGCTCATTGCTGTGGATAGATCTTCTCTTGAAACCGTGAAAGTAAGGTCAGCAGTTTTGTCTACGCTGGCATTCTGTACTATAGTGTCTACACTTATCCCACGTTGGGCCAAAGGTTCGAATAGAGTTGCGGCAATGCCAGGTCTGTCTGGTATGCCTGATACGGTAATTTTGGCCACGTTCTTATCGTGTGCGATCCCTCGAACTCTATTGCTTAATTCCATAGTTGTGTACTTCTTACCTCTTAGTGTATAAGTGTCCCATTTGTTTCACCAAAACTAGATGCGACTAGTATTGGTATATTATATAGAGCACCAAGCTCTATGGATCTGGGATGCATCTTGGCACCGTAGCTAGCCAGTTCTAACATCTCGTCATATCCTATCTCATCCAACTTTCTAGCTTCCGGTACTATTCTTGGGTCAGCCGTATATATTCCGTCTACGTCTGTATATATCTCACATCTTTGGGCTTTCAGGCCTGCTGCTAGGGCTACTGCCGTGGTATCTGATCCTCCTCTGCCTAGCGTTGTCACGTCCATATCTTCAGTTATACCTTGAAACCCTGCAACTACTACTACATGTCCATAATCTAATTCTCGTAATATTCTTTGAGTGTCTATTTCTATAATTCTTGCTCGCCTGTAGTCCATGTCAGTATGTATGCCAGCTTGGGCTCCGCTCAAGCTTATTGCTTTACATCCTATGGATCGAAGTGCCATAGTAACAAGAGTGCAGGACACGAGTTCACCTGTTGAGAGAAGCAGGGCAAGTTCTCGTTCGTCAGGTTCTTGCGTGATCGAGTAAGCTTGTTCTATTAGGTCGTCGGTGGTATTGCCCATGGCAGATACTACTACAACGATTTTGATATTGTGGCTTACTGATCTAGCGATTCTACTAGCTACCGCCATGATTTTACTTGGATCGGCTAGTGAGCTTCCGCCGTATTTTTGTACTATCACATCCATAGTTATATTCTGATCAGCCAGATATGACTTGAGCTCCTTTAGAAGATGGGCTGGTAATTTTCAAGTTGCCTGTTACACCGGCTTTATCAGCAGCATTAGCCATCTCGTATCCTATTGTCATCAATCTAGATGTAGCAAGTGCAAGAATACTTGATCCACCTCCAGATAGGAAAACCGCAGATGCACCAGCGTTAATGGCAGCGGTGAAAATTTGAGGCATAGCAGGGAATATCTTCTCTCTATGAGGCTGGTGTAGTTTGTCTTGAGTGGCTATGTGTAGATTGGTGAGATTGCCAGTTGTTAGCGATTGTGCAAGCATGGCCGCCCTCCCTATATTATATATCGCGTCCCTACGATCGACCAATGCTGGCAGTATAGCTCTTCCCTCATTGGTTGGCATAGGTTTGTCGGGGATAAACAATACAGCCATTAAGTTCGGAGGGATAGTAATCTCGCATGTTATGGGGGTATGCTCGTCGTGGACCACAAGTTGGCAGCCGCCTAAAAGAGCAGGAGTGACATTGTCAGCATGGCCCTCCAATTTTATCGCCAAGCGTAATAGAAGTTGAGTGTCCAATGGTTCTTCAAATAGGGAGTTGGCTGCTAGGAGGCCGCCTATGATAGCTGCTGCGCTACTACCGAGTCCCCTATCTAAGGGGATTCTATTTGTGCATCTTATATATAAAGGCCAGGGTTTCTCTCCCATTTCGCTCAGTGCGAACTGAGCCGCTCTATATACCAAATTTTGGTCTGTTAGTTTTAGTGTGTCAGATCCTTCACCAGATATATAAACCTCCGGGGATGACGACACTGCTATACTAACATCATTCCAGATATCCAGACTCATTCCAAGGCAATCGAAGCCTGAGCCTAGGTTGGCACTCGTAGCTGGTATTGTTACTGTGACTTCGTGCTTCTTCACAGCAGGAGTATACAAGGGGTTATGGTTTCATTCAAGAAACCTCTGGCAATGGCTGGAACTTATGAACAAAGATCTCTTATTATTATCTTTACTGCCAGTGGCGCCAAGAACATTTGTTTTTTATCATGCCGAATCCACTCTCAAGTATCCTGTGGCTATTCTAAAGCAGGAGTTTCTTAAGTGTTCAAGCATGAGGCGGTAACTTAGCGACTGTTTCTACGTCCTTATCACCGCGACCGCTTAGGCATACTAGTATAGTATTATTCTTGTCTATTTTTAGCGCAAGTTGACTTGCGTAGTAGATTGCATGGGCAGTCTCTAAGGCAGGTATTATTCCTTCTGTGCGTGACAGTAGGTGGAAGCCTTCAAGAGCTTGGTTGTCTGTAACTGCAACATATTGGGCTCTGCCTGTATCCTTAAGGTAGCTGTGTTCTGGTCCAACTCCCGGGTAATCTAGACCTGCCGATATGCTATGGGTTTGGTTTACTTGTCCGTGGTTATCTTGCAAGAGGTAAGACATGGATCCATGCAAAACACCGACTCTTCCAGCCACAAGTGTCGCTGCATGTTTCCCAGAGTCTATACCGTGCCCAGCAGCCTCCACCCCAACAAGTTTTACGTCTTGGTCGCTAAGAAAGGCTGCGAACAAACCTATGGCATTACTTCCACCTCCAACACAAGCTATAGCATATGTGGGCAAATTTCCTTCTACGGAAAGGATCTGTTGTCGTGCTTCCATACCGATTATTGATTGGAAGGTTCGGACCATAGTTGGATATGGGTGCGGCCCGACTACACTTCCAATCAAATAGTGGGTATTGTCAACGTTGGTCACCCAATCTCTTATAGCCTCGTTAATGGCGTCTTTGAGAGTGCGGCTTCCAGAGGTTACAGGTTGAATTGTTGCTCCCAAAAGCTGCATGCGATAGACATTGATAGACTGGCGCTGCATATCCTCTTCGCCCATATAAATTACACACTCTATGCCTAACATTGCGCAAGCTGTTGCCGTGGCCACTCCGTGTTGTCCTGCCCCGGTTTCTGCTATTATTCGCTTCTTTCCCATGCTTTTGGCTAGTAAGCCTTGACCTAATGCATTATTGATCTTGTGGGCTCCAGTGTGGTTCAAATCCTCTCGTTTTAGGTATATCTTGGGACCTCTATCTGATGGTGACAAATTTTGCGCCAGGTAAAGAGGAGTTGGTCGTCCGGAAAATGTATTGAGGTACTCAGAAAGCTGTTGTTGAAAACCTTGATCTGCAGTTGATTTTAGGTAAGCTGTATTTAGTTCCTCTAAAGCGACCATCAGTGTTTCCGGTACAAATTGTCCACCGTATGGTCCGAAATGTCCTTCATCTGCATAAATATTCTTGCTAAATTGAGTCATTCTGATTCTTTCTTGTTGTATGTAGGGCTATAAGTTTAGATGTTTTGATCTAGTCGATATTACGAGCCAGTGATATAAAATTAGCGATTTTAGCGGTGTCTTTTTGACCCTGAGTTTCAACTCCACTGGATACGTCTATTCCCCAGGGATTGACCTGCGATACAGCCTGGCGAACGTTTTCTGAGTTAAGTCCACCTGCGAGAATCATTTCGAAATCCTCAGAGATTTCTTTGGCGATATTCCAGTCGAAAGCCTGCCCAGTGCCTCCCAGGACCCCATGCTTGTATGTGTCCAACATGCACATATGGCCTTCTTTTTTGTAAAGTTCGAGAGATGCCTTAATTGATCTAAGGGCATCTTCGTCATGTGAATCTTCTCCGACATGGAAAACTTTTATTATCGGACGCACTATTACGCGGCAGTAGTCCACTGATTCTTGACCGGAAAGTTGTGCTAAGTCTAAGTTGCAGTAATTGAGTACATGGTTTACTTCCTCAGTTGTCTGGTTTGCGAAAACCCCTACCCACATTGGCTCTTTCATTGACCAAGACGCGCGAAAAGATGATATAAGTTGCTTTGCCTTCTCTAATTCAACTAAACGCCTGCTATTAGGCTCGAAAACTATTCCTAGATAGTTTGCACCTGCCTCCGCAGATGCTTTGGCGGTAGCCACAGTGCTTATTCCGCAAATTTTTATTTTGGTTTGCATTAGCCCGGATTTTTACCATACAACAACTCTCGGGTTTTAGCCCCGGGGTCGTCAGATGTGACTATCGCCTCGCCTACTAATACGGCGTGGACACCTGCCTTTTCAAGCCGTATCAAGTCATCATGAGATCGAATACCGCTTTCGCTAACCAATATCTTACCTTTAGGAACAGCTGTAGCGAGACGTTCTGTGAGAGATATGTTTGTATCGAAAGTATGGAGATTTCTATTATTTATGCCTATAACCTCAGCGCCACATTCTATAGCCATCTCTAATTCTTGTTCGTTATGAACTTCTGTTAAGACTTGGATCCACAAGGTCTGGCTTAGTTGCAATAGCTCTTTGAGCTGCCTTTTTTCGAGAATTGCCGCTATCAGCAGGATGGCGTCAGCACCGTATACTTTCGCCTCGTAGACTTGATAGGTGTCAAAAAGGAAGTCCTTACGCAGTACGGGAATACCTCGGTCGCCGACTGCCTCCTTAACTTTCTTTAGGTGAGTGAGACTTCCTTGGAAATGATCCTTCTCTGTTATTACAGATACTGCTGAGGCACCGTTATCTATGTAGTCCATTGCCAACATTACCGGATCGTAATTTTCCCTCAACATTCCTTTGGATGGAGAAGCTTTTTTTGCCTCTGCTATCAGGCTTATACTGCCTCCCATTAATGCTCCAGAGAAGTTTAATGGTAGCGGTAGGTCGCTTGCTTTGCTCTGTAGTTCAGATAGCGGCTCTTGTTGTTTACGAATATCTAATTCAAGACCTTTAGTATTGACTATCTGTTCTAATATGGTGGGCATAACTGTCGTCCTATGTGAGTTGCTGACTTAAGTCTATCAAGGCATTAAGTTTACTTGAAGCTCTGCCACTGTCTATAGATTCTTGGGCAATGACTAGTCCTTCCGCTAAGCTATCTGCTTGGTTCCCAGCCGTAATTGCCGCAGCAGCGTTTAGGAGTACTATATCTCTCTTGGGTCCATGCTCGCCAGAGAGTACTTTGTGCATGACTTCTACATTTTCTTCGGCAACTCCGCCACGTATTTCATCTGAACTGGCCTGTTGAATGCCGAAGTCTTCCGGCGCGATGGTATACTCGTATATCTCGCCACTTTTCAGCTCCCAGATTTGGCTAGGTCCTGATATGGATATTTCATCCAAGCCGTCGTTCCCATGCACTATCAAGGCGTGTAGGCACCCGAGGCGTTTAAGGACCTCGGCCATTTTAAGGCCTAGGGAAGGATCGGCGATGCCTAATACTTGGTTCTTTGCCCTTGCTGGGTTTGTCAATGGGCCGAGTATGTTGAAAACCGTGCGTATACCAATTTCACGGCGCAGTGGTCCAGCAAATCTCATTGCTGGGTGGAATATTGGGGCGAACATAAACCCCATTCCCACTTCGTTTATGCACTGCTTCACTCCTTCTGGCCCTAGATCTATTTTGACTCCAGCCGCCTCTAGAACATCAGCGCTCCCACAGGAACTTGTGATCGCTCTGTTACCGTGTTTAGCGACTTTAAGACCGGCTCCAACGGTAACAAAAGCAGCAATTGTAGATATGTTGATGGTTTGGGATCCATCTCCACCAGTACCACATGTATCTATTATGGTACTTTCTGCTTCTACGGTTAGTGCTTTTTCCTGCATTACACTTGCCATACCAGCAATTTCTTCTGAGGTTTCGCCCTTCAGCCTGAGTCCGGTTACGAATGCCCCAAATTGTGACGGTGTAGCCGAACCCGTCATTATCTCGTCCATTACGGACGATGATTCACCGAAAGTTAAGTGTCGGCCGGAAACGATGTTGTTTATGGCTTGTTGGATCATGGTATGAGTGGTGGTTGTTTATGAGTTTTATGTTTCCTTAGTTTCTGGTTGGTTTGGCTAGCTAGGAGTGGTTCTTAAACCAAGACTAGGCGGCCATTTATATTGGCTTTGTTCGATTGGATTTCCGATAGTTTTTCGGTAGTATGTAGCATCTATTCTTCTGACTTGTGAGGTCTGATATTCAGGAAGTTACTGAGTAAATCCTTTCCGACTTCTGTAAGTATTGACTCTGGGTGGAATTGTACTCCTTCAACAGGGTAATTCTTGTCCCTTACACCCATTATTAAGCCTGAGTCAGTCCAGGCAGTTATTTCAAGCTCATCGGGCATATTTTCTCTATATATTGCAAGAGAATGGTACCTAATGGCTTGGAATGGATTAGGTAGTCCCTGAAATAGGCCATTCCCGTCGTGATGTATAAGGGAGGTCTTGCCGTGCATGATTTCTCCAGCTCTATCTACTTTCCCTCCGTATGAATAGCCTATGCATTGATGACCCAGACATACTCCTAGTATCGGTATACGTTTACCAAAATGTCTAACAGCATCGTTAGATATACCAGCCTTTTCTGGTGTGCATGGTCCTGGTGATATGACAATCTTTTCAGGATTGAGTATTTCTATATCCTCTATAGTAGTCATATCGTTTCGTACAACCTCTACCTCCGCCCCTAGTTCGCACAGGTATTGGTACAGGTTGTAAGTAAAACTGTCGTAGTTGTCAATTAGAAGTATCATAAGTGTTCGATAGTCTACAGGTCATCTGAGAACCTTACGTTATTTTACCCGTAGCACTGAATAAATGGAAGGCGTGACTTCGGTCAAGTGTATGCTAGATGTTAGGATAATGGTTCTGCTATATATGGAGTGACTAGCTTGGTGATAAAACTACTTTACCTGCAGTTCATATTGCTATACTAAACTGTGCTAAAGCATAAATTATGATCAAGGGCGCGATCCAGTGATATGGTCTGATATTAAGTTAAATTCTTATGATTTATATTCTTAAAGTTTGTTATGGATATCTGTAATAGGTATATCTCTTTGTCCCTATTGTGCTTACTGTTAGGTGTGGGTTGTACTCCAGATTCAGGGTTGTCCACACCACTTGAGCCGTTAGCAACCGCACAAGATTCTTGGGAACCGATTTCGTCCTATGCAGCATGTCCTACCGTTCCAGATGGGGTTGACGCTTTAGATATAGACGATGATCTTGATACTAAGCTTGTTTCTTCAAATAATCCAACTGATATTTCAGAACCTATAGTGGAGTCCTCCGCGACGTATGTAAATTCGACCGATCTGGCATTCAACCTTGTTCCTTACGCTCCAAAAGGTTGGTCCAGTCCTCTGGTGATAGTTGATAATATGAAATTTGTTCAGTCACCGCAGGTATTCGGAGGCGGGGAGACATTTATTAGTTGGACAGTATCTAACGATAGCAGTATGGACATAAATCAAGAGTTTTTTGTAGATTTATATTTTGATGATTCCTTTTTGTTAAGATGGCAGATTGGTGGCCTTAAACGCAAAAGTTGGGTTAGCTTGACGAATTGGCAAGGGCTAAAGAACCACGTGAAGGTTACTACTGGTAGCCACTTGTTGAAGCTAGTGATTGACCCTACAGATCTGATAGCAGAAACTGACGAAACAGACAATGTTTATGAGGTTGCGATAGACTGGCTGTCTGATACGTACCAAATGGATGCTGGGGATCAGGCTATTGGCAGACTTCCGGACTTGGTTCCGTTTACACCGAAAGAATGGGAAGGAGCAATAATAGCTAGTTCGTAATCCGGGGGGGGGGAGAATGCTCCTCTATCCGTCAGAGATACCACTTACATTAGCTACGCATTTAAAAATT
>CAZNIG010000002.1:0-35000 GCA_964573055.1 uncultured Dehalococcoidia bacterium | reverse complement strand
CATCTTCTGTGGTTTTAGCCTGCGGGGGCTTCGAAAGCAACCCTGAGATGCGTGCTAAATATCTAGGCCCGAAATGGGACACCGTTAAAATGAGAGGTGTGCCATACAACACTGGCGAGGGCCTCCAAATGGCCCTTGCCATAGGCGCAATGCCAGAAGGCAGCTGGACAAGCTGCCATGCTTCTCCACAAGACCTGAATCGTCCTTCATACAGCCTGCCATCATCGCAAAGCATGGGAGGACAAGAATGGAACCGATACGCATATCCATTTGGAATACTGGTAGACATTCATGGAAATAGGTTTGTTGACGAAGGAGAGGACATCCGCGCCCTAACATATGCCAAGATGGGCCGTTCGATTCTTGCCCAACCTTACGGTACTGCCTTTCAAGTATTTGACGCTAAATCCAGAGACCTAGGCATATTAAGTGCCTACGAACAAGCCTCTGGAGCCAAAGCTAGCAGTCTAGAACGATTGTCCAATGACATTGGCATAGATCCTATGGGCCTGATAAACACGGTCCAATCTTTCAACCTCGCCGTACAACCAGGACATAGTAACCCGAGTCCATTTCACACGGACGGTAACGGAACAAGAGGAATCACCCCGCCCAAAAGCAATTACGCCATGACTATAGATCGTCCTCCATTTGAAGCCTACGCGGTATGTTGCGGCATAACATTTACTTTCGGCGGCCTGAAGATAGACCATCGAACCGCACAGGTACAGCATGTCGCAGGACGCCCAATACCTGGGCTCTACACAGCAGGAGAAATGCTTGGAGGTCTATGGCACTGGAACTACCCTTCTGGCTCTGGCATGATGGCGGGTGCAACATTCGGTAGAATCGCCGGGTATAATGCTGCCAAGGCAGCACTCTCAAAATATTAGTTTGCGGCCAGCATCTGATACGCCAGAGACAACATAACCCTAGAACTGTTCATCAAGCTTTTTATTCCTATTGATTCATCTGTCCCATGGGCTCGCGTCAAGGTGGGATCGTCATCTGGATGAGAGCCAGAAAAACCATAAGTCGTTATACCCAGAGGTCTAGTGAAGCGAGAGTCTGTAAAACCTGTACTGATTGACGGAACTATCTGGACGTTATCTAGGTTTAACGCCGTAGCAGCAGCCGATTTTATGTTTCGCGCAAATGTCGTATCAAAAGGAGATGAATTTGGCACTGCCATATAATCGACATCATACGACACACCAGGAATACCTCCGATCACTTTTTCAAGCTCTTGACGCAGATAGCTGTCGTCTTGATGCGGAAGCGTCCTGACATCGCAAGTCAACTTGATTGACTCAGGAATACTATTTGATTTTGCGCCACCATTAACCATGGTCGGAGTAAGCGTCATTCTAGACAAAGCCTTCAGAACAGACGCTAAGGGCGGGTTGTCAGGTTCGAGATCAGATACAATTTGGTCTATATTACTGGGTGAGGCCCTATGCTCTACAGCAAGAGTAGATAAGTGTTTAAAAAGTTCAGTGGATGTATCCCTCTCGGCCTCATATTCCTCTATACGCTTGAGAACTTGCGCTAATGGGAAAAGAGCGTTATCTCCACGCCAAGGTTGAGAGGCATGCGCACTAACCCCTTTTATTTCTATTTCAACCTGAAGCCTTCCCTTTTCACCAACCCCCAAAACATATGCAAACCCAGTACCAACCTTCATAGGGGCACCGCCACCTTCATTAACAGCGAATGGCACCCGCATCTTGTCTGGATGATTTTGGGCAAGCCAGCCAAAACCATATCTGCCGCCATGTTCTTCATCGGCCCCTGATGCCAAGATCAACCCATCCTTCAAGTTAACGCCGTTTCTTTTCAGAAGCCGGAGAGTAATCAGTTGGGCGGTAAGAAGCCCTTTACAATCCGAAGCTCCCCTACCGTAAATTCGACCGCCCTCAATAGTCCCACTGAAAGGCGGATAACGCCACTTATCTTCATCTCCGACCGGAACCACGTCAGTATGAGACATAAACATAAGCCCAGCATTACCTGAATCCCCCTCAAGCCTGGCAATTATATTGCCACGGCCAGGAGCCGATTCAAGAATCTCAGCCGAAATGCCGTCCTCTGCTAACCAATCGCGAATATATTCACACACCAGGGTTTCATTCCCAGTGGGCATAAACCCTGTGTTCACGGAAGGGATCCTTATCAGAGCCTGTTCTAAAGCAATGATTTCCTGGTAACTCGAATCCAATTTGGCTAGAAGGTCATACAAATCTGCCATATCAAAGCTCCTATCTAATCCACTTCAGCTAACTATACAACACATGTAACATATAAACGTATATTGAATCCAACTGAGTCAGAAAATATTGATCTTTATACACGATACACGCGAAGAATTCCCTCAAACACATATGCAATTACGAATGTTGTTCAAAAACTCGAACAGATACCCGAGACACTATAACGATGCTATACTATCAGCAGTGCATTTTCCAGGAAAACTCTAATGTAGGTAGGAGGATAAGCCATGGAAGAGCAACGCCCCACCCAACCCCTTGACGGCATTCGCGTCATCGACCTAACTCATGGTATCTCCGGACCCTATTGCACCAAACTGCTAGCCTGTTACGGCGCAAGCGTACTAAAAATAGAACGACCAGAAATCGGAGACTACTCACGCACAATGGGACCATTCCCTAACGACACCCCACATCCAGAAAAGAGTGGGCTTTTCCTGTTTCTTAACACGGACAAGAAAAGTGTAACGATAGACCTAAAATCTAAAGATGGTGTAGAGGTACTAAAAGAATGGGTTAAAGAGTCGGACATACTGGTAGAAAATTTCAGGCCAGGGGTTATGGAGAACCTAGGAATAGGCTACGATACCTTGTCCCAGATAAACCCCAATCTCATCATGACCTCTATATCAAATTTCGGTCAAACAGGACCTTACAGGGACTACGTAGCATCAGAGCTAACTTTGTTCGCAATGGGTGGAGGAATGCATGCTAAAGGTCTTCCAGAGCGACATCCTTTAAAGCTCGGAGGGAACCATGTGCAATATCAGGCTGGAAACAACGCAGCCATGGCCTCGTTATTTGCATGGTACGGACAGCAATACGGCGGCATAGCAGGCCAGCACATAGACGTATCTATATTTGAAACGCAGATGGCCTCATATAACACCCGTATGCCAGCCTTGGTTTCATTCCAATATACCGGCGAACGAAGCCAACGCCTAGGTGGTATGCGTATGGGATATCCGTCTGGCCTTTACCCGTGCCAGGACGGTTATGTTCTCATAACTGGCGGAGGAGCTTTTTGGCCAAGAACAGTGGCTATGCTGGGCATGCCCGAACTTTTAGAGGATCCCCGCTTCTGCCCGCCGAATGGACAAAATGATTTGGAGGCCAAAGAGGAATTCGAAGGGACGATATGGCTCCCTTGGGTACTCGAACGTACCAAGAGAGAAATAGTAGAAGCCTGTCAAGAAAATGAAATTCTCTCAGGGGCAGTAAACACGATAGATGATGTCGTAGAGAACAACCCACAGGCTCAGTTTCGGAAGTACTGGATCACACTTGATCACCCCAAAATTGGAAGCCTTCAGTATCCAGGCGCGCCCGTACAAACTCAAGATCACTGGTGGCGGTCATCAAAATCTGCACCGTTGCTCGGACAACACAACATCGAGATTACTGAAGGATTACCTGAAAGGTCTAGCCCCGCCGCCGAACCCCGTAACAACAAGCAAACCAAGAGCCTGCCTTTAGAAGGCATCAGGGTGCTGGATATTACGCTAGTATTTGCAGGACCATATGGAACCATGTTCTTAGCTGATATGGGGGCAGAGGTTATAAGAGTAGAATCTGTCAACGTGTTTCCTACGTCTACTAGGGGTGCCTTCGCAAGGCCGACCAAAGAATCCGAGGCAAAGGCCCCACAGTCGCGGTACCCAAACAGAGACCCTGGAGAAAGACCATGGAACCGGGTTGCCATGTTTAACGCCCATTCCCGAAACAAGCACTCGATGACAGCAGATCTGAATACGCCAGAAGGCCGCGATATATTCCGTAAACTCGTTGAAGTTAGCGATGTATTCGTCGAAAATGTAGCCACTGGTGCCATGAAGCGATTGGGCATTGACTGGCCTGTCCTGAAAGAATGGAACCCACGCCTTATCATGATCTCCTCTACTGGAATGGGCCAAACTGGCCCATGGTCCGGCTTTCGTGGATTTGGTAGCCATTTCGAAGCCCTACTTGGTCACGCATCTGTAACAGGCTATCGCGATATGGACCCAGAAGGTGCTCCAAGTTCGGTCGCTGCAGACGCCGCAGCAGGAGTAGCGATAAGTACCGCCGCAGTACTAGGATTACACCAGCGAGAAAAGACCGGCAAGGGTGCTCACATTGATCTGGCTCAAGGAGAGAACTTTATGCCACATCTAGGTGAGCTTTTCATGGACTACATGATAAATAAGAGGGTAGCCGGCCCACCTGGCAATCATGACCCACTGTATGTTCAGGGGGCATATAGATGCCTTGGAGATGATGAATGGATCGCAATATCTCTCTCTGACATAGACCAGTGGCGAAAACTCTGCAATTTCATGAACAAGCCTGAACTTATCGAGGATGAGCGGTTTCTGGATTTCAAGGCACTACAAAACAGCCATAACGAAGTGGATAAAATCATTGGGGAATGGACTGCTGCCCAAGAATCAGTCACTCTCTTCCACATGCTACAAAAAGAAGGTATAGCGTGTGGACCAATAATGCATGAAGAGCTAGCATACGCAGATCCACATCTCGCATCCAGAAACTTCTTCGTGCCGATTACCCACCCAGAAATAGGAACCCACCTATATCCATCTACCACGTATAAAATGTCCAAAATACCTTTTAATGTCAGGAAGTCGCCCGTACGACTAGGAGAAGACAATGACTACATTTACAGGGAGGTCCTTAAGATCTCCGAGGATGAGTACGATCACCTGAAATCCCTCGGTCAGATAGGAATGGATTACGCACCTCATATCCGATAAGTAACAGAGATATAGTCCAAGGTGGGGTTGCATTCAAGAGAAAAGACAGGTATACCTCGTATATAGACTTGCCTAGGTAAATCAGACTAATGCTATAGACTAGGGTGCTAACGGAAGGCTATAATCCTTCTCTGTGGCTGACAATACTAGCCGAGTACCAGTAAAGGAAGCTGCATAACCTAATCGAGGATCTCACCAATGACCAAGTTTGCTAACACAAAAACACTTATAGATCTTCTAGAGAACGGTGACCCAAACCATCCAGCGATAGTCGTGCCTGATGGTCCAGTAATTACGTATGGCTCACTACGTGACCAGGTTAGGGCAATGGCTTCAGAGCTGAAAAATATTGGAGTCAACCAGTATGACCGCATAGCTATAGTGCTCTCTAACACCCCGGAAACTATAATTTCATTCCTAGCTGCGGCATCTGCTGCAACCGCAGCCCCACTCAACCCAGCTTATAAGAAAGAAGAATTCCAGTTCTACTTGGATGATACCAAGGCCAAGGCGATAATCACCAACGAGGAGACTGGAGAAGCAGCGGTGGCAGCTGCCGCTGGTACCACGATCACAATTAATATCCAATTAAACCCTGATGGCCTAGTAAAGCTAGATCCAAGCACATCGGAAGTGTCGACCAATACAACAGAATCCACCCCAAGAAATAGCGATGATGTAGCCCTGATCCTTCATACAAGTGGCACTACCAGCCGGCCTAAACGGGTACCCCTATCCCACGAAAAGCTCGTAGCCTCTGTCGAACATATAGTGGACACGTATAAACTATCCAAGGATGATGTATCTTTATGTGTGATGCCTTTGTTCCATGTACATGGATTGGTCGCATCAACGCTATCAACACTTGCCTCAGGGGGTACAATCATAGTCCCACCACGATTTAACGCCCTGAACTTTTGGCGCTTGGTCAGAGAATATGGAGTCACCTGGTTCACTGCTGTGCCCACAATGCATCAAGCACTTTTGGCAAGGGCAAGGACCTCACAAGCCAATACGCCCGGAGGCGAAGGACACTCAACGCTTAGGTTCATCCGTTCATGCAGCGCCCCACTCGCCGCTGCTACAATGCTCGAGATGGAAGATAAGTTTGGAGTACCTGTACTCGAAGCTTATGGTATGACTGAGGCCTCTCATCAAATGAGTTCCAACCCACTGCCACCAGAAAAGCGGATCCCTGGATCTGTTGGACGCGGTACCGGCGTATCCATATCTATAATGAATGACGCTGGAGTTATACAACCCGCAGATACAAGAGGAGAGGTAGTTATAAAGGGGCCAAACGTCATAGCAGCCTACGAGGACAACCCAGAAGCTAATGTCGACTCATTCACAAATGGTTGGTTCAGAACAGGTGATGAAGGCTCCATAGACAACGACGGCTATCTGACTCTTCTAGGACGTATAAAGGAAATCATAAACAGAAGTGGCGAGAAAATATCGCCTCAAGAAATAGATGAGGTTTTGTTGTCTCATCCGGCTGTATCAGAGGCTGTAGCGTTCGCGGCGCCGCACTCCACCCACGGTGAAGAGCCTACAGCAGCTGTGGTCCTACACACTGCGATTGCTGAATCAGAACTTGTAAAACACTGTCGGGAACACTTAGCTGACTTTAAGTGCCCAAGAACAATACACATCGTTGACCAAATTCCACGTACCGCCACTGGCAAAGTCCAGAGACGTATGGTGGCAGCCGTTATTATAGGAAGCGAACCCCGGTAACGACAATCAATTAAGGTGTCCCAGTGCTGCAATCTGAAGCCAATCCAATGAAGTTCGCTATATATGGCGCAGGTGCTATAGGGGCGTTTCTAGGAGCCAAGTTGGCTTTATCTGGCCAAGAAACCACCCTAATAGCGAGAGGACCTCACCTCAACGCTATGCGAACATCGGGCGTTAAGGTACTCAGCCCTTATGGAGATTTCCACGCCTATCCCAAAGTTGCCGAAACTACTGACGAAATAGGCCCTGTAGACGTGGTCTTTCTAACCGTCAAAGCACATAGCCTACCTGAAGTGGTACCAACCCTAGCACCCATTTTGGACAAAGAAACAATTATAGTATCTGCCCAGAATGGGATACCTTGGTGGTACTTTCATGGAGTAGTTGGTGAATGGGGAAACTTACACCTAGAAACCGTCGATCCGGGAGGGCATATTGCCAGCGCAATAGATCCCGCCAGAATAATAGGCTGCATAGTTTACCCATCAAGTTTGATAGTTGAACCAGGAGTTATAAGGCATACAGAAGGAAACAGATTCGCCATCGGAGAAATCGATGGCTCCATAACTGAACGATGCAAAAGACTTTCCTCGGCTTTGATCAATGCTGGATTCAAGGCACCGATCAGGTCCCGTATACGCCAGGAGATCTGGGCCAAACTCCTCGGTAATGTCGCGTTCAATCCACTAAGTGCCATAACGCGTTCAACCTTGGCCGATATAGCAGGGCATCCTGAGACTGCATCTGTGGCAAAGAATATAATGGTAGAAGCCCATTCCGTAGCTAGCGGATTGGGAATCAGCATACCTGTCACCATAGAGCAAAGGTTCGCTGGAGCAGCTGAGGTTGGAGACCACAAAACTTCAATGCTGCAGGACATAGAATCTGGTAGGCCAACAGAATTGGAGAACATTATGGGGGCTATCATAGAACTCGGTGACAAACTACAAATTCAGATGCCTTACAGCCAAGCTGTATATGCATGTGTTAGGCTCCTAACTGAAGCCATGAAACCCAACTCCGACTAAGCCCCTCTATTATTTTATTCCAGGAGAATATGGGACCTAGCGTGGACTTATACTACACAGTTCAGTTCTAAGCTAAGATGCAAGTAGAGGAACCCATCTATAACATCTAAGCGCTATCTAAAACACAAAGGAGAGGATGATATGAAAATAGGATTCTACAACGACTTCAGGCCTTGCATATTCAAAGGGGACGGTGTAGTGGACATCAGCCGAGAGGTCCGGCAGCTTCAGGGAGGTTCACCGCAATTACTACTAGAAAACATAATTGTAAATTTCCAATTACTTCGCCCTCGGCTAGAGAGGCTGGAAGAAAGAGGCAAAGTAATACCCTTAAGCGAAATCCGCCTGAGGCCACCAGTGCCAAGGCCCGGTAAGGTTCTATGTGGACGTGGTAACTTCATGGAGGGTTTCCCGGTTGAACCGACTAGACCGCTGGCCACGTTTTTTAAATCTCCAGATGCGGTGATTGGGCCTGGCGATACTATAGTTCTGCCATCATTCAAACCAGTTATATTCCACCACGAAGCTGAGTTGGCCTTCGTGATAGGCAAAACCGCTACCAATGTGCCAGTCGCCCAGGCACTAGACTATATATTCGGTTACACTACCTCTGTCGACGTTTCAGCCCGAGCGCCTGTTGATGGAGAAGCAGCCTTGCCCGGTGAGTACGGAAAGTCCTTCGATACCTTTCTGCCTATCGGTCCGGCAATCACCACTGCAGACGAAATAAGAGATCCCAATGACCTTAACGTTAAGTACTGGGTAAACGGTGAACTAAGACAGGACTACAACACAAGCGACATGGAACATAGCGTAGCTTACGTTATAGCCGCCTTATCAGCTAACATGACCCTGAAACCTGGAGACCTCGTACTATGCGGTACTAACCATCAAGGGCTTGGTCCATTGCAAGATGGCGATATTGGAGAAATCGAGATTCAATACGTTGGACGGAATGCGAACCCAGTTTCAGATTCTCTTAAACGTACTTGGCCTAGAGGTATTGATCCTAACATGTCATCACGTGTCCTTGAAAACAGGAAGGCTTTAACGGGAGCACCGTCCAAAGGCACGTGGCCACTTACTCCTCCATCGCCATAACCGCGACCAATCAACTAAGCTATTTCTTGACTGAGGCTCGATGGATAATATAGAATCAGGCGAGTAACACAAAAGCCTAAACATTAGGAGGCCTGCTATGGATTTTGCGTTGGCGTACACGGAAGAGCAAGAACGATTTCGTAATGAAGTCCGGGGCTGGATAAAAGAAAACGTACCGGTAGAACGAAGAGATCCTGTAGACTCCAGAGACATAACGCCAGAACAAGACGCTTGGTGGCGCGAGAAGCACAAGGACATGGCAGCCAAGGGTTGGTTATACCCCACATACCCGAAGGAGTATGGTGGTGGAGGTCTTACAGGAGATCACGAAACAGTCTTGGCAGAAGAGTTCCTTAGGGCTGGCGTCCCATGGAGTGGCTCGTCTCTATTATTCGCAACCCTTCTTGTCTGGGGCACCGAGGAACAGCGCCAAAAATTCCTGCTACCGCTAATTAAGGGTGAAAAAACAGCCTGGCAAAAGCTAACCGAGCCAAAGGGTGGCGCAGATCTGGCAGACTACCAGAGCCGTGCGGTCAAAGATGGCGATGACTGGGTACTCAATGGACAAAATGTATTCATAAGCGGGCGGGGAGTCCCAGACTATCTGTACGGTCCAATGATGACTGACCCAGACGCGCCCAGGCATAGGAACTTAGGGTACTTCATTATACCTGCACAGGTGGACGGAGTTGACATCAAGGAGATGGAGTTACTATCCGGCCGGACTCAACACCAAATATTTATAGATAACGTGAGGATATCCGGAGACCATCTAATCGGAGGCGACCACCAAGGATGGCAGGTACTCGGCACTCACTTAGAGCAGGAACATGGCGGCCGTGGCCAAGCGTTCCCGCGAGACGAGGTAGTTGGCAACCTTGTTGGATATGTACGAGATAGCAATGACACTAATGGCCCCCTAGGTGATGATCCTATGGTTCAGCAGAAAACTATAGAAGCATATATAGATTCCCATGTAGATAGTCTCCTGCAGAAAAGAACCTACTGGATGTACCAAAATCGGCAACAAATGAGCTATGAGGGTAACGTAGCTAACGTCCACAACAGAGAACACGATATGCGAAACGCAATAAGAGTCAGGGATGTCATGGGCATGTACTGCCTCCTAGATGGGAAAGAGCCCGACTCCCCGCACGCCGGGGCACAAGAAGTTAACCAACGAGTCAAAGCTGGTCAAAGACACGCTGCTGGCAGTACCAACATCGCTAAGGTTATTCTCGCCAGAAGAATAGGAATAAGCCGGACTCAGGAAAGAGCTGCTCCTACTCCTTCCACTGCAAGCAGTTTTGGTAGCTAGCTCTAGTTAGACAATAAGCCTACATCTGAGCGAATAACAACCGCAACTTTTACGTGGTTCGGGTCACAGCGCTCCACATCCTACAATGTAATGTAATGGGAGAGCCTACGGTGACACCTGGTAAACTGTCACCGTAGGCTCTCCCATTCTATACCGCAATTAGAATAGGGGAACAAGGCAAATAGGTATTGACAAACCACTTCCCCTAGCAATAAAATGACCGGGCATGGGCCTAACTGGCTTACTTCGTCTCATGACTGAAGTTCCAGCAGGCACGAAGCAACCGCCGGTTCGGCGGCCCTTGGAACCTAGTTAATACGCAGTGCTAAACTAAGGAGGGCTTAGATGGATTTCGCGACTCATTACACTGAGGAACAAGAGGCGTTCCGACAAGAGGTCCGCAAATGGATAGATGACAACATCCCAGAAGATAAGCGCAGACCTATTGACCCGGAGATCATGACAGATGGACAGCTCGGCCCAGCGGCTGACTTGTACAACTGGTGGAGAGAAAAGCACGTCGAGATTGCCGCAAAGGGATGGCTCTACCCAACAATGCCAAAGGAATATGGCGGCGGCGGATTATCGGGTGAGGAAGAGACCATCATAGAAGAGGAATTCAGCCGAGGCAGAGTAGTTACCGGCTTCACAAACGGCTTGGTATTCCCAACACTGCTAGTCTGGGCTACCGAAGAGCAAAAGCAGAAGTTCCTAGTACCTCTGCTGAAAGCCGAGAAAGTAGCATTCCAGAACTTCACTGAGCCAAACGCAGGATCAGACCTCGCGTCGGTTCAAAGCACTGCAATACGAGACGGCGACGACTGGATCATTAACGGACAGAAACAGTATGTTAGCGGATCTGGCGTGCCAGACCTGTTGTTCGGTCCAATGATGACTGATCCAGACGCCCCTCGCCACCGAAACCTTGGATACTTCATGATCGAGAATCCAGCCGAAGGCCTTACCGTAAACCGGATGGCCCTGTTGGCAGGATCCCGCCAGAACCGCATCTACATGGACAACGTGAGGCAGCCTGGCGACCACCTAATCGGTGGCCCTAATCAGGGTTGGCAAGTAACCCAAACAACTCTAGAACAAGAGCATGGTGGCCGTGGCCAAGCTTTCCCACGAGACGAAGCTCTTGAGCACCTACTCGAGTATGTTAAGACAACCAAGCGCGGTGGTGAAGGCATAGCTGCGGACCAATCAGTAGCCTTGGACACAGTCAAGAACGTTATCGACTCGCACATTCACACACTGTTCGCCAAGCGCAACTACTCGATGTACCTGAATCGCGAAGAGATGAGCTACCACGGATCTCAGAGTTCTATGTGGAGGAAGTCCTACAACCTTAACAACTCCCTAAGGGAACTCGATATCATGGGGCCATATGCACTACTTGGTACCAACGAACCAGGTAGCCCATTCGGCGGAGCACCCGAAGTGCACCAGAGGAACGCACTGCAGGGGCTACACCCGGGCGGAACTGTCGAGATCCAGAAAGTGATCATTGCCAGACGCATTGGGATAAGCCGAACCAGAGAGAGGGCTGCACCGACACCTGCCACCGCTACCACACACAGCAGTTAGCAGTTGGCCAGCTAAGGTGCGGTGGAGTAGCTAGGGTCTGGTTATTCGGGCACCAGCTAGACTCCCCCGAAGCTGATGCGAAAAGAGCAGGGCTTCCCGACGACCGGGAGCCCTGCTCTGCTATGTATGCACTAGTGGCACCTAAACTTTACTGGCCACTAATCCCAAATGCCCCATAAACCCTATAGTAGCCATAAATACAGAAAGGCACTCATGCTGATTGGCCTAATATCTGATACCCACCTTCCATCGTCAATTAGAGACCTCTGGCCAGAGGTCACTTCCGCTTTTCAAAATGTAGATCTTATACTGCATGCCGGTGATATAGTCGCACCGCGTATACTGGATAGACTTGAGGATATAGCTCCTGTCGTAGCTGCTCTAGGTAACGCAGATTTCGATATGGAAGACCCCAGAGTACAGCCCGTACAACGCCTAGAGTACGAGGGATGGAAGTTGTGCCTAATACATAACTCGTCATCCGGATTGCCAATGGGGGGGCCTTTAGACATACTTATAAGTGGCCACACTCATTTTGAATACATAAATAGCGAAGACAACGTGCTGTACATTAACCCCGGAAGCGCCACGTTGCCACACCAGCAATCTACGCGTCTAGGAACCGTCGGTTTCCTAGACCTGAATCCTACCCACGTATCAGCGTCAGTAGTAAGGCTGGGTGATGGTCCAGTTGTCAACGGCGAACTTCTATTAAACCCAGGAACAGATTTGAGGTTTAGGCACGAAAGAAAATGATGTAGCAAATCCTCTAAGGAGGATAGCGGTTAACATAATAATTAACCCGGTCCAACTCTACTCAAAAGAACCACATACAAACTAGAAAGCGAGCCCCAACATGTCAGATTCTCAACATAATGAACCGAGAAAGGTTATGATTATTATAGCCCATCCCGACGACGGAGAATTCATGGCAGCTGGCACTATGGCCAAGTGGGCACGTCAAGGTTCAGAAATCTACTACGTCCTGTGTACCAGCGGCGACAAGGGTACCTCAGATCCAAACGTGAACCCAGAGGAGTTGGCTGCGATTAGAGAAAGGGAACAAAAAGGTGCTGCTGCAGTGGTTGGAGCAAAGGACGTGGTGTTCCTGAGATACCCAGATGGCTCCCTGCAAAACACCCTTGCCCTAAGAAAAGATCTAGTGAGACAAATCAGGCGTTTCAAACCTGATGTAGTAATCTGCCAAGACCCTACTAACCGTTTTGGAGAGAGCAATATAAACCATCCAGATCATCGAGCAGCTGGCGATACTGCTCTCGATGCAGTATTTCCTTCTGCTAGAGACTACCACGTTTATCCAGATCTAATCGCAGAAGGGCTTATGCCACATAAAACACTGGAAGTCTACATGGGGGCCCAAGGATCGAATGCCACGGTCTGGGAGGATATATCCGACACTATAGAGACAAAGATCGCCGCTTTACAAGAGCATAAGTCCCAAGTTGGTGACGATCCTGATCGCTTAAAGGATATGGCAGAACGTATAAAGCAAAGAGCAGCAGAACTAGGTGCCGCCCACGCACTACCTTATGCCGAAGGATTCCGATATATAAAGCTACGCGGCTAAGCATCAGAGCCATATATATCAATAGCTAGCTCCTCAGCGTCCTTAGCCATATTGTGTCCTAAGCGATTTATTTGCCAAAGTTATAGGCATCAAAATCGTGAAGGCCAATCCTGTACATATTAATATTATTGGTGCACCACTAATATCTGCCAGACTTCCATTAACTAAGTTAAAGGCCGCCATTATCCCACCAATGTGTAAATTATTTATACTTGTAACTCGTCCGCGTATCGAATCTGGTACCACAGATTGGACAATGGTCGTGAATAAAGTCATGAAACATCCCTGAGAAAGTCCCATAAGCATAGCGGCTAACAAGGCCATCGGCATACTTGGGCTTATAGCAAGAAGGGCTGGCGCCAAGCCGCTAACAATACCGCTAGTTAATAAAAGACGTCCCCTAACATATTCACTTGTTACTACAGTCAGACAAGCCACCCCTATTATTGCCCCAGTCCCTACAGCCATCATCATATACCCAAAACCAGACCCTTTTGCCCCAAGCTGCTCGCTCGCAAGTACTGGCAGTAATGATTCAAAAGACATCGTAAGCGCACAATGCACGGCAACTAATATAATCAATGGCCTGAGCAGATCATCACGATAGACGTATTTCAATCCAGCCAACAGATTGTCAATTATCCCTTTATCAACTTGAATTGATCCTCGAGAGACCGTACCGATGCTTGAAACTACTATCAAACCCACCAAATAAAGAGCACAGCACAGGAAAAATGCGATCCCCGGACCGAAAGCCGTACTAGAAATTGCTAGTAGTGGACCTGTCATCAATGGTCCAAACAACCGAGTGCCGTGCAATGTGGCCGAGTTTAGGGCTATTGCATTCAATAAATATTCCCTAGGTACCAAATTTGGCAGCAACGATCCTGAGGCAGGCATCTGAAATGCCCGAGCGGATCCATTAACAAAAGAAAGGGCCACAAGATGCCACACTTCTATAAAACTGACTACCGTAAGGATAGCTAGGACCAAGTTGTGAGTTATATTGATCCCGAAGGCCCAGGCCAATAAGATCCGCCTATCCACCCTATCAGCCAGCAACCCGGCGAAAGGTGATATTAAGAATCTTGGTATCATAGCCGCGAATGTTACTGCCCCTACCAGTCCAGATGATCCAGTAAGATCAAACACTAGCCAACCACGCGCCACTATAAGAGCCCAGTGCGCAGATCCAGCACACATATTTGCGAGCCAAAGTTTCCGGTAATCGATATACTTAAGGGAACTGAAAACTCGTAACCTGCCGGACTGCCCATTAACGTCTAGTTGAATTTATGCCTCCTTGAGGCTTCTTTAACATGGACCGAAGCTTTAGAATCTCTATTCCGATTTCGCCAACTATCAGGCATAGATCCATATTAACTAATACCGGCCTTGGATTTAGTCAATTTATATGAATAAACTTGCAGTTTTAGTCCTCAGCCCCGCCACGGAGGTATTCCAAAATACTATCAATCGTAGCTTCCTCAGTACCTCTAAAGAACTGCCCTCCGCGTTCACCCTCTATTATCGTTTGTACGATCTCCCAGCCTTGGTACGGGTCGCCTATAAGACATCCGGTTGGTATACGAACATTGTCCAGATACACGTGACGTTCACTACCGGTCAAGAGGCTTTGTGTGACTATAGATATGCCTGGAAGACTAGCCTTTATCATGAAGACACCCAGATTAAGCCTTCGTGGGCGATCATGGTCTGTAACCGCAAGAGTACACAGGTAATCCGGATCTACAGTTCTACCAGTAATAAATGCCTTGCGGCCGGACACCAACCAATCTGACCCATCTCGGACCGCTGATGTAGCAGTAGAAGCTATATCGCTCCCTGAAGCGGTCTCACTGAACATCTGCCAGGTGACTGTCTCACCTCGCAAGGCAGGCGGTATATAATCTTTCTTTTGCTCAGGAGTTCCCCATACCATCATCGCAGGCACCCAACGTAAATTATTCCCTATAGTTGGGAGATTCAATTTACTGCACTCATCTCTGATAATTTCCCCAAGAGACACATCCATACCGCCACCACCAAGTGCTACAGGCCATGAGGGTGCCAACCAACCTTTAGATCCAAGCTTTAAACGAAATTCCTTCAGTTTAATTTGTGCATCATCGGATAGTACCCTGCCATCCGGCGGTATATCCATGTCTTTCGGGATGTTCTCTTCAAGCCAAGCGCGGAACCATACCCTAAACTCTTCTTGTTCATCCGTTTCACGAACTTCAAAATCCAAGGAGCACCTGACCAATCCAAGATATACGACTAACTGATCTAGCATCCAATAGCCATATTATATCCGATGACGCGTCGGTAAGATTCAACTTCCAGATCTATTATACGATATCTTAATCATTTCCATGATTATCCGCTAATCAACATTAAGAATTGCCCAGGTACTTAATCGATTTTTGCAGCACTGTTTGTCATACCCATCTGGACAACTAGTGCTGGCTAGATTCCAGGAATAATCTGATATCTACTTACACAAATTCATCCTTTTCTTTGCTACTACCTCGACCTTCTATGCCTATCCTCGGCAACCAATTAAATGCTCTTGGCAAATACCAACTGCTTTTACCCAATATGCGAAGCGTTGCAGGAACAAGCAGAGATCTAACAATAGTTGCATCTAGCAACACCGCTGCGCCAAGCCCAAATCCCATGGATTGAAAAAACGCGATATCACCTAGGGCAAATCCGCCAAATACAGCTACCATGATAAGTGCAGCCCCAGTGATAATACGTCCAGTGGTTCGCAACCCAAAAGCTACTGATTCAGAATGATCCCCGGATTCATCAAAGTGCTCTTTTATGCGACTGAGCATGAAAACATGATAGTCCATAGACAGACCGAATAATATTGAGAACATGAACAATGGAAGCCAGAATTCAACCTGATCAACTTGTTGAAACCCAAACAAATCTATCAAGAAACCCTTTTGAAATACGAGCACCACTAACCCATATGCTGCGCCAACAGACAAAAGGTTCATTATTATGGATGCGATCGGAATAACCAGTGAACGGAACGCTATCAGCAATAAAATAAAACTTAGACTAAGTACAGCAGCAAACACCCTAGGGGTATATTCATCCGTGATCGCTACAGAATCCACTATTTCAGCCGAAGCCCCTCCCACCAAAACCCTAACATCTGATTCAGGTACTCCGGTAAACGCCCGAGGTATAAGGTCGACTCTAATTCGCCTTATCGTAGCAAGAGCGGACTGAGAAAAAGGATCTCCTGGGATAGCTGCATCCAGAACAGCGAAATCTACCTCAGGCTCAATCCTCACCACAGGAGATCTCAAACCAGAATCCTCATCCATATAGGTTTCGAGAAGTCCAATTGATTCACTGATATTCTCCGATCCAACCGCGCCGTCGACGACTACTCTTGCAGGAGAATCACTGCCAAACCCATATTTATCATTCAGCAAGTTGAAGGCTTGTTTAGTCGGAAGTTCGTCAGGTAGAACGGATATACCACTGGAACCCTTCAGTAGGTCAAAGAAAGGTATTACCAAGGCAATTAGGAGGCCGCCAGCGACTAGCATACTAATCACTGGAGAACGCATGACTGCGCGAGTAGTAACATCCCAAAAAGCATCACCCCTACCCTTGTCTTCACCGCCTTTCGAAGTCAGGAATGGAATAGATACGCCAACAAGTCGACGAACCAAAGCGGAAAGAAGTAGCACTCCAACCACCAGAACTGCGACAATCAATATTCTTCCTGCGTCCGTCCTCTGAGGTACAATGGCCACACCAAGAGCAAACATTACTACCACTGGGATAGCTGGTACCCTTACAGCGTTTACCCGGTCACCCAGAATACCTATAATTGCAGGAAGAAGGGTAAGACAGGTAAATACAGCAACGAACACCACCATTATAGATCCAATCCCAAAAGCCTGGAAAGTTCGCTCTGGTATGAGAAGCATCCCGCTCAGTGCAAGAACAACGGTCAAACCGCTGAAAAACACTGCTCTACTCGCTGTGCCACCAGCCACAGAAATAGCTGCTACCTTATCCATACCGGTCAAACGTTCCTCTCTATACCTGGAAAGAACGAATAGCGAGTAGTCTATCCCTACCGCCAAGCCCATCATCGTCACGATATTTGGAACAAACTCGTTCAATTCAATGAACTGCCCAACCACACCGGTCAGACCTATAGTTGTAAACACCGCTACAATAGCTAGTATTATTGGCACTAGTCCGGCAATCACTGCGCCGAATACTAATGCCAATATGATCAGAGCCACACCAATACCTATGGATTCCCCTACCAGCAAATCCTCTTCTGCCACTTCCGAGAATGTCGCATTGATGCTCTCATTCCCAAAAACAAGAACGCTAAATCCATCTCTGCTAAACTCCTCCGCTGATTCCATAAGGATTGCAATGCCTTGATCGTAACTCTGCAAAACCTGCAGCCTATATAGCAGCGTACTCCCATCTGGAGATGGCGTTCCCTGATAACTATCGAAGCCTCCCACGATTAACGAATCAGCTATTTCATCAAGGTGATGTCCAAATCCACGTGCATGCAACCTAAAAGACGGGTCATCCACCGAAACTAATTCGGACGTGATTAAAAGGAACTCCATTACAGTAGGAGGATCGGAACTTTCGCTGCGTTCTCCTCCAGACTTATCCTGAGCTTCATCCTTGTCGATGGCGGCAAGCCGGCTGTCAATCAAGTTCTGAGCCTCCTCGAACTCCAGCGTCTGTGTAGGACCACCTTCGCCATCAAGTGCATCCTCTACTAACGTGGTAGTCATTACAAAAGAGGCTACGAGTATTAGACACCAACCCAAAAGTACACGCCACGGATGATGTGCACTTGACCGAGCAAGGTATTCCGACGACATAAGTTTCAACATATCAGTTCCTAAGTTAACAATTCGCCCGGGAAATTATATATGCTCTCATAGCAATGCACCATACTAATTCCCACTCATGTTATCCATTATTGGAGGCTGAATACCCGTATATAGGTGTACTATTCAAGCAAACCAAATTAGCGAATTGGAAACCACTGGCGTAACATTAGACCCAATTCTTGGCTTTTGGTGCAATCCCTAAAATTGAAGCAGGCTTTACAATTGATGCAATTATACTTAAAGTTCCAGCGCGGCGAGAAACCGATCCGTAAACCACTACAAATGCCTCTTTCAATATGTTACTGTATTTATTGTAGATTTTTGGCCACAGGATGATCGAAGTATGGCCATATTCATCTTCAAGAGTTATGAATACCCCTTTACCTTGTGGCCTCTGACGTCTTATCACAAGTCCAACCACAACAATTCTTGCCCCATCTTCTAGGTTCAACACATCCATACTATTAGAGATTTTTGATCCTAGGCTATCCCTCAAATAGGCCATTACATGCCTGGGCGGATGTAACCCCATAGCACGATATTCAGATTCCACGAGATCCATATTACTTTGCAGTGGTAAATCCACCATGTCCTGAGAAACCGGTAAGCCCAGATTAGCTTGCCTACTGATTGGCCTATAACTTAACCCAATTTCCCACCTAGTCATTCTTCTGTTCTCTGTCAATTTATCGAAACCACCTGAATCGACTATGTTACAGAGCTGTTCATGAGACAAAGCAGTTCGTTCCATAAAATCCAAAACCGATGTAAACAACCCTCCCCGCTCCCTAGCATCTACGATGGATTTAGATCCAATAGGACCTATAGAGTCTATACTCAAAAACCCTAGCTTCAAAGCATTGTCCTGTATCGTACACTTTCCAAAGCTCATGTTGATATCTGGATAAATAACCCTGATACCATGCCTGCCGGCATCTTCCTTGAGAGTTTCAAGATTATAGAATCCCATAGGCTGCTGATTAAACAAACTAACGTAAAATTCCAAAGGATAATAAAATTTAAGCCAAGAAACCTGATAGGCAGTCACTCCGAAGGCAAACGCATGTGATTCAGGGAACATATAGTATCCATTAAACTTAGAGAAAATCTTTCCTGCTACCTCCTCATCTACTCCATTGCTAATTGCCCCATCACGAAATTGCTCCCAGTATGCCTTGATTATCTCCTTGTTATTATTGCGCCCATAGGCACGGCGAAGTTGATCAGCCTCTAAAGGAGAGAGGTTAGCAACATCTACTGCCAACTGATTTACCTGATCCTGAAACAGGATCACCCCCAAAGTCCGCTCCAGAGACCGCTTTTCCAGATAATGATCATATATTTCAGGTTTTTCTCCATTTCTCCTGGCAATAAACTCTGTAATCCCATCGTTTAGTCCTACACCAGGCCTCACAGCAGCAACTTCACGAGCCATATCGGTAAGATTTCTGGGCCGTATCCTAGTAATGGTTTGTATCTGTGCCGAGGATTCAACCTGAAATATCCCGATAGTATCCCCATTGCATAACATGTCATATACTGATGCGTCTCCAAAATCTATCCTCGACAAGTCCGGCCTAAATTGAAAGCGACTCTCTATAAGGTCCAATGCTTCCTGCATTTGCGAGAGAGCGCCCAAGGCTAGGAAATCTATTTTCACGAATCCCGCGTCACTTACACTACTTTTATCCCAATGCATTATGTATCGACCATCTATTGCCGCTGGTTGAACTGGGACCAAGGAAGTTAGCGGCTTGGATCCTATTACCATCCCTCCGGGATGCTGGGCCAAATACCTAGGGAAACCTTCTATTTCGCCAACAAGTTCGCTTAGCTTTTTCCAGGCCGGAGCGTCAATTAGGTCATGAAATTCATTCGACCCACTCATTTCATCACGCAAAGAATCAGATCGCAAATTATCAGACCTCCTTGCCAAACGTTCCACGCGATCCCTAGGAAGTCCTAAAGCCAAACCCAAATCCTTCACTGCACTTTTGAGCTTATATGTAACAATCATACCAGTCAGCACCGCATGGTCCCAACCATACCTTTTGTGAATCCTTTTAATAAGCTCCTCCCGAATATTCCTTGGAAAATCCAAGTCTATATCCGGCACAGAAACCATTTCATCATCCGGTAAAAATCTTTCCAGCGACAAACTAAATGCCAATGGATCTATGTGAGATAAACCTATAAGATATCCAACCAACATAGAAACACTTGATCCTCGGCCTCTTCCCGGAGGATTCTCCTCGATTGGAACCTCTCTGTCGGTAAGCCCAAGATCTACCATGACCTCACGAGCTACCTGAATAATGTCATGATATATAAGGAAAAAGCCAGCCAGATTGTGACGAGTAATCAAACGGAATTCTTCATCCAGCCTTCGTATAACCTTGTCGCCTAGGCCGCCATATATTTTTACAGCCGCCTTTTCACAAATGTAGCGCAGGTAAGATTGTTGAGTATATCCGTCAGGTACCAAATACTCAGGGAATTTATAATCCAAGTCTCTTGTTAAATCAAACCCTGCACATCTTTCTGCAATTAATGCCGTGTTAGATATAGCTCTCGGGATTTCACCAAACAGATGAACCATCTCGCTGTGCGATTTCAAATGGAATTCCGAATTCGCACGTCTCTCCCTGTGGCTGTCATCCAATGTTTTGCGATGACCAATTGATACCAGGCAGTCATGTAGCTGATGTCTCCGTCTTATGTGATAGTGCACGTTATTTGTGGCTACAATATCCAATCCAGTCTTTCGAGATATCTCCATAAGATTCCTGTTTCTTTGTATATCCCCATGAACCAAGTTGTATTGCAACTCTAAATACACATTTTCCTTACCAAGTAACTCTACGTACCACCTCGCCATCTCTTCCGCCTCACCCATTTGACCATGTTGTGCTAGCCACGGTACTTTACCGTTTAAGCATCCAGTCAAAAGTATCAAGCCTTGACCATACCTAGATAGTAATCCAGCATCTAACTCAGAATATAGTCCTCCCCCTGACATCTTTGCCATCGAGATAAGTCGACACAAGTTCCTATAGCCATCCTCATTTTCCGCCAAAATAGTAACGTGATATCCATCTGTAAGTGTGATTTCGGCGCCAATGATCGGGCGTACACCCATGGAAATCGCCGTTCTGGAAAATTCCATGGCCCCACATAGGTTGTCGTTATCTGTAATCGCAAGCGATGAATAGCCTAAAGAGGATGCCCTACTCAATAACTCGTGAATAAAAGATGCCCCATTATGAAAAGAATAATTACTATGACAATGTAATTCTACATATGACATATTGCTCCACCAAGTATATTCTCATCTGAAGTTGTAGATATACATCTGCCCATTCTCACCCTGTCTGCCTATACCATTCCTTCCATAGCCCCAAAAGATTTTGGAAAATAGTGACACGATGGCCTCCATCAAGAAAGCAGGTATAGTAAGACCTGCTAATATGCTCTTCCCTCCACCATTCGTCATCTATACGCCAATGATCCACCACACACCTTACATCAACCCATGTGTCGATAAGCCTTACCCTCAATGGTCTGCCCAATTCATCTGCCTTAACGCCTACAAGGCGCGGCATGTTCATGGGTCGTAAGTCACCAGCGCCATCCGTCTTTCTGGAATTCTTGACCATGGTTCGACTTCCTTAACTTGCAATATGGGATTACTCCCCTGAGAAGTTTTCAATTGAGCGACAACCTCCCGGAGCCTATCGTTTTTGCGCATCTCCAGAAACAAGCTCTCCTGAATTCCGCTCTCAGAAGTCAAATCTGATAATGTCACTGTAATATCTTCAAGCGGACCAGGGAGCCTTGCTCCATCCAACTTGGCCTTTATCCCTGAATATGCCTTCGCTTTATCCCCCACCGGCGTCTTGAACAACACTTTACGATTCCACCGTACCTGATTTAACACCGCACCACTTATTTGAACAAAACGCACATATCTACCCCTCATGTCCGGTCGACCAAACAGATTTCCTAACAAGTTATCTACTGCCATTAAGATTGGCTTCAAATCAGAAACTGATGTCCCGAACGAAAACGTTCCCCTAACTATCTCCTCCAACTTTTCTGCTATCAGTGGATCATCATCTAATCCTCTAGCTAATTTCCATAAACGCCGCCCCTCAACCCCAAATTGTGCCTCAAATCCTCCTCGCGGCAGTGATCCAATGTCGCCCAAAGTATCTAATCCAAACCCCCTTAGACGAGCTTTGACCTGCCATGATACAGGCAGTACATCAACACGAAACCCGGCGATGACTTCTCTTAAATTCCCAGAGAATTTATATGCTCCACCAGGGGTCGCACATAAAGCAGCCAGATAGGCCACAAACTTTCCCTCACTCACTCCAACACGAGGATAGAGATACTGTGGGACTGCATTCACCAAGGAGTTTATGAGGCCCTCTTCACTCCCGAAAGTATCCCCTAGTCCGTCAAGGCCCACGTAAACACGTCCAAGCCCACTTCTTTCGATAACAGGACTTCTTTCAGAAAGAGCATCAACAAGTTTGTCGAACTCTCTATCGTAGCAACCCAGGTCTGACTCCACTATGGTAGCTTCAGGATACCTCGCGACAGCCTCTTGCAAAGACATCCCGTAACCAACGCTACCCAATGAAGGCGATACATCAATCACAGAGCTACGAGACCCCTGGCGCCTAACAATTATTACAGCCTTATACTCTCCAATGATAGGATTTTCTCGAAACTCTATCTTAAACGGAAAGTGATCGACAAAAACGCACGCTACTTTCATTTTGGTTGCTGTCACCGAAGTAGAATTTAGACCATGGTAGCTGTGACCCTGGCACAACTACCATGCACATTAGGTAATTTAAGTCTCAATACACCTGGGAATGACGCCCAAATATCTATCATTGCCTAAAAATAGGAAAGTCTACCTGTTCCGCAGAATAGTTCAGGATTCTATAGCAACATGAGGGTACTAAACTGCTGCTTCGTTAGGACCAACAGACATAAGCGCATCTACACTTTCCTTGCCGTTAGCACTAGCACGACGGCCAGAACCACTGCCACCTGTAGTTGCTGTTCTAGGATCAAGGTTTTTACCATCTGCCAGCAGGCCATATTTTCGTTCGAGTTCCAACAAAAGTCTTTCCAGTTCTTGCTGCGCCTTCTGGGCGTCCAGAACTCTCTTATCTGCATCCATTTGGGATTTCCTGAGTTGATAAAAATCTTCTGAGCTAAGATTAACGTCTTGCATAATTACCTCCAGTATTTTGTACTATCGCAGAGTGTAGAACATTTGTTCTATTTCTGTCAAGCAAACCTAACTTCGTATAGTATCAGGACTATCCCATTTCCGTGGACTCAGTAGAGGAGAATTTGTAGTACAATCAGGGCACTATGTGCGGAAGGTACTCAATCACAGCAGACATAGACAGCCTCGACAAAAGGTTTTCTTTTAGCAAAAAGGAGACCCGTCACATACCAAGATTTAACGTCTCTCCTGCCCAAGATGTTCTTACGCTAACAAGTGATGGTACATCCAATCATGCACAGTTCATGAAATGGGGCCTTATACCTTTCTGGGCCAAAGATCCTTCTATTGGTATCCGCATGATAAACGCCAGAGCTGAAACCATAGAAGAACGCCCCGCCTTCAGACAAGCTTTCCAACAAAAACGATGTTTAATACTCGCAGATGGCTTCTACGAGTGGATAAACATCGGAAAAACAAAGATACCAATGAGAATAACTCTGAAATCCGATGAGCCTTTCGGCTTCGCCGGTATATGGGATTCCTGGAAGTCACCGAGCGGAGAAATTGTAACTTCTTGCAGTATAATCACAACTACTCCCAATAACGTTGTTAAGCCCATACACAACAGGATGCCAGTCATAATCCCCGAAAAACAGGAACGTCTATGGTTAGAACCTACCACACCCCTTATTACTAATACACTCAAAAACCTGTTGACCCCATATCCAGCTGAATATATGAAAGCATACGAAGTATCTAGCTTAGTCAACTCTGGAAAAATCGACTCGCCAGACATTATAGCCCCACAACCTTTATAACTTGACAAACTGTACGGCCGCAAACTAGACTCGCGCTGCGCGCGTGGTAAAAATCAGCTTACCACCTGTACCCTTCAAGAGTACCTAGATAAACCCCTGTAACCACGCTAAGCAGCCAAAGATTTCTGGCATTTAGAAAGGAAGGTACATTATGGCTGGAGATTTAGATCCTGAAGAAGTTGTAATAGTAGATGCAGACCGCATGGAACAGTTTATGGTCGACGTCTTCACCAAAATGGGACTAACTGAATCTAGTGCCAGAGAAGCATCAGAGGTGTTAGTAGCAGCAGATATATATGGAGTAGAATCCCATGGAGCACCTCGTTTCCCAAACTACATCAATAGATTAAGAAGCGAAGCCGTGAAATCCAACCCTCAAATACGTATAGTTAGAGAACTGCCTTCAATCGCTACAATCGACGGAGATAACGGCCTTGGAATGGTAGTCGGACGACAGGCTATGAACATGGCAATCGAAAAAGCTAGGAATACTGGGGCAGGGTTTATCTCGGTTCGCAATAGTAATCACTATGGCATTGCCGGGTTTTACGCCAGAATGGCATTGGAACACGACATGATAGGATTTTCTATGACAAACACCGGTTCTGGAGGAAGCACTCCCCCAACGCTAGGAACCACCGGAATGTTTGGTACTAACCCTATAGCTGTAGCAGCTCCTACTAAAACAGAGCCAGCGTTCGTCATGGACTTCGCCACTTCGGTCGTAGCTGCTGGTAAGCTACAGATCGCCAGTAGGCGTGAACACGCCGTACCACTTGGGTGGATCGTGGACAAAGATAGCAACCCGACTACCAAGCCAGATGAACGTACGGGCGGAGGCTACATACTACCCGTAGGCGGATTCCGTGAAACCGCCGGTCACAAAGGTTACGGGCTCATGCTATTAGTAGATATCCTGAGCGGTGTACTGTCTGGCGCTGGGGTCGGAGCAAATGCCGCAAAGCTTTCCGCTGAAGGGGCACAATCTGAGCGAGAACGAACCCTTGGTGGCGCAGCAAACACTGGCCATTTCTTCGGTGCTCTACGAATAGACGGCTTCAGGTCTCCCGACGAGTTCAAAGAAGAGATGGACGAGATGTTCAGAGTAATTCGAAGTTCCGAGAAATTAGATGGAGTAGACCGCATAATTATCCACGGAGAAGACCAATGGGAGGCTGAGAAATATCGAAGAGCCAATGGGTTACCTCTAGATATCCCCACTTACGAATCTCTCAAGGCTGTGTCAGAAGAAACAGGAATACCTTTGGATATTAAAAGATAACGCCTTGGAATAGATCCCCCAATACAAACATTACCCACCATATAAGCCAGCCTAAACTGAGGCCATATCTTCTAGAGGATATGGCCTCAGTCCGTTATCCATCTTAGATACCACGCAATCCTTAATGATATGCATTCCTCGATAACCATAGTTTTTGGGGGAGCTTAACCCAAACAGCCACTTCTAGAGTTACAGTCATTAGACCTCTAGTTAATTATCCGCCGTAAAATGTACCAGAATTGGAGTAACCAGAAACATACCCTTGAGTACCGCATAAAATCCCCACAACACCAACATCAAAAGACTCGGACAATATACGAAAGTTGTGTTACCATTCGGGATAAGTATAGAGAAGCAGAAGATATATTGAGGTGATATGATGGAACAAACCACAATATTACCAGTTCTCAACGGCATCCGCATATTAGATCTTACTCACGGCATAGCCGGTCCTTACTGCACAAAACTCCTAGCAGATTACGGAGCAGACGTCATCAAAATAGAGCGACCAGGTTCTGGAGACTATGCCAGAACCATGGGGCCATTCCCAGACGATACACCACATCCGGAAAAAAGCGGCCTCTTCCTATTCTTGAACACAAACAAACGTGGGATTACCCTAGACCTTAAGAGCTCAGACGGCATACATGCTTTTAAAGAGCTTGTTAGCGAAACTGACATAGTAGTAGAAAGTTTCAGGCCAGGAGTAATGGAAAGCCTCGGATTTGGCTATGACACTTTAATAAAAATCAACCCAAATATAATAATGACATCTATCTCCAATTTTGGACAGACAGGACCGTATAAAGATTACAAAGCATCAGAACTGATACTTTTCGCCATGGGAGGAAAGCTAGGATCATCCGGATTGCCAGACCGTTACCCGGTAAAGGCCGGAGGAAACCATGTACAATACCAGGCCGGGAACAACGCCGCGATGGCTACACTTTTCGCATGGTATGGTAAACAGTATGGAGAGATTGGCGGGCAACATGTGGACGTGTCTATATTCGAGACTCAAATGGCATCTATCAATGGGCGCCTAGGGTCACTTGTTCAGTATCAATACAACGGTGGACTATCTAAACGTACTCAGCCCGGAAGTCGCGGATACCCAATGGGCTATTACAAGTGTAAAGACGGGTATGTACAGGTAAACGGAGGTGGTGTCCGAGGATGGCCACTGACTGTAAAGATGCTCGGTCTTCCATCATTGGAAAACGACCCTCGCTTCGCTCCGCCAGATGGCCAACTAAATCCGGGGAGCAAAGAAGAATTTGAACGTACGATTTGGAAACCATGGCTCATGGAAAGAACAGCGAATCAGGTAATGGAAGAATGTCAAAAGTATGAGATTTTCGCCGTAGCGGTGAGCACAGTGGACCAAGTAATGAACAATAACCCTCAGTTTGATTTCAGAGGTTTCTTTGTAGATATAGACCACCCACAAGCGGGAAAGTTACGCTATCCTGGCGCCCCAATATACAACAACAATGGATGGTGGCAACCTCTCAAACCAGCCCCTCTTTTGGGAGAGCATAACCAGGCAATACTGGAGGCCCAGCCATCCACTGGAGAAAAGGATGCTAGTCAGAACCACTGGATTAATGATCCGGAGCTACCACAGTCGGCTTCTACCAAAACAGGAGTTCCGCCACGAAATGGCAATATCAAACCTAAGTTACCGCTAGAAGGTATAAGAATAATAGATGTCACCCTATACTTCGCTGGCCCTTATGCAACAATGTTTCTCGGGGATTTGGGCGCTGAAGTAATACGGGTGGAACCTCGCCATTTCATTCCAACAGGAGGGCGTGGTTCTTCTGCTTTTCCGACCAAAGAAGCAGAAGAGAAAGCTGCAACTTCACAGTACCCAAACCGAGACCCAGGAGAACGACCATGGAATAGGGTTGCAGGGCGCAACGACTATTTGCGTAATAAGTACTCTATAACCTCTGATATGAGTTCCCCAGAAGGGAAAGAAGTATTCAGAAAGCTGGCAGAATCCAGTGACGTTCTTGTTGTAAACTTGGTCCCAGGATCCATGGAGCGTTTAGGACTTACATACGACGTATTGAGTAAGTGGAACCCTAAATTAATCATGATAGCTTCTTCAGGTTGTGGTGAGACAGGACCATGGAATTGGCTCAGGGGTACCGGTAACTTTTTCGAGGCCCTTTTTGGCCACGCATCAGTTATGGGATATCCAGACATGGGCCCGGATGGTTCACCAGGCGGAGTCGCTTCAGATGCTTGTACAGGTGTTACTAACGCAATAGCTGCTATCATGGGCCTCCATCAGCGGGAGAAAACCGGGAAGGGAATGTTCATTGACATTTCGATGGGAGAAAATTTCATACCCCATCTAGCCGAGCTGTTCATGGATTATTCCATTAACGGACGTATTGCTGGACCCCAAGGAAACCGAGATCACCTTGGCAACATGGTCCAAGGTACATACCAATGCAACGGAGATGATGATTGGATTGCCATATCCATAGCTAGAATTGAAGAATGGCACTCCCTGGCTAGACTTATGGACAGACCTGAGTTGATAGAAGACACACGATTTGAAGACATGGGTGCACTTTTGGCTCATCACGACCAGATAGACAATATCATTGAAGGTTGGACGTCCACGCAAAATTCCATACAACTATTCCATCTTCTTCAGGCCAATGGCATAGCAGGAGGACCAATCCTAAACGAAGAAATGGCGTTTCAAGATCCCCACCTAATTGAACGCGATTTCTTTGTCGAAATCGACGCCCCAGAAGTCGGAACCCACTTCTATCCCGGAACAACCTTTAAGATGTCTAAAGTACCATTGGTGGTAAAAAAACCTCCTGTCAGACTAGGAGAAGACAACGATTGGGTTTACAAAGACTTATTAAAACTGACCGATGAGGAATATCAGCACCTGAAAGACATCGGACAAATAGGCTTGGATATGCTTCCCAGCGCGTTCAAATAGAGGCTTACACCTCTGGATAAATGCCTATCCACGCTGCCTTGTGATAGCGATTCAATCCAGTTTTATGCGTAGCTTCGGCGGCTCCATGAAACATTCCCAGTCTCAGTAGAAGCACGCTTATAACCCACAAGCCCATTTACTCAATATTGGTCAATATAACAACCACTTACAACAAATATCATGACCTTAAGGCTATTCAAACAATACTCGTTATATGATGTGGACTGGGTATAGATACACGGTTTAACTGGCATATCGGCAACTAAGAATGTCGCAGCTCCAAATAGCATATTACTCCCTAAAGCGGTAATATAATGCTATACAGCGAGATTGTGAAATGGTGAAGTAAATGGTGAAAAGATGGCAACCCTCACAGTGGGCAGGATTAATACCTAACGGAATTGGCTCTGTAAAGCCTAACCACTACAAAGAATTACTTTCTACTATCTGGGAAAACAAGGACCAGCTGCCGCTTGCTTGGCGGATACTAAATGATGGCGTCTGTGACGGCTGCGCACTTGGCACCACGGGGATGAGAGACTTCACTATGACAGGTATACACCTATGCACTGTCAGGTTAAATCTCCTTCGATTGAATACAATGGGACCAATTAAGGAACGCCGGTTAACAAATGTCCGAGATTTATCAAACCACTCCGGAAAAGACTTAAGAAACCTTGGTCGACTTGCATATCCAATGATTCGGAAGAAAGGCGAACCAGGTTTCACCCGTGCCTCATGGAATGAAGCTTTGGACTTGATAGCAGGCAGAATAAGAATCACTGACCCTCAAAAACTAGCTTTCTATATTACCTCTAGGGGAGTCACAAACGAGGTATATTATGCTGCGCAGAAGGTCGCCCGCTTCTTAGGTACTAACAACATAGATAACTCTTCCAGGGTCTGCCACGCCCCAAGCACAACCGGAATGAAGGACACACTTGGTGTGTCGGCGTCCACATGCTCGTATTCAGATTGGATAGGTACCGATCTACTCATATTGGCCGGAAGTGACATTCCCAACAACCAGCCCGTTACTACAAAATATATATATTATGCCAAGCAGCAAGGTACAAAAGTTCTAACCCTCAACGTACACAAAGAACCCGGTCTGGAAAGATATTGGGTACCTTCTGTAATGGAAAGTGCCATTTTTGGAACAAAGCTTACTGACCAATTTTTCCTAGTCCATACTGGAGGTGACACAGCATTTATAAACGGAGTACTGAAGTATCTAATTGAACAGGATTGGATTGACCATAAATTCATAGGTAACCACACTAATGGCTTCCCTGAAATGAAAGCCGCCCTTGAAGCCCAATCTTGGGAACACTTGGAGGCATATTCAGGAACCTCTAAATCTGATATGGTTGAGTTCGCTACTATTTACTCTAGGGCCAAAACAGCAGTTTTCGTTTGGAGTATGGGCATTACTCAACATCGTTTTGGAGTAGACAACGTCAAAGCGTTGGTAAACTTAGCTCTATCAAGAGGAATGATAGGTCGAGAAAAATGCGGGTTGATGCCGATCAGAGGACACAGCGGCGTGCAAGGTAGCGCAGAAATGGGAGCTGTACCCTGGAATTTCCCTGGCGGCGCTCCAATTGACGAACCTAATGCGCATGCAATCGCTCAAACTTGGGGGTTCCCCGTGCCATCAAAAAGGGGGCTGACTTCTGTAGAGGTAATAGACGCTGCTCACAACGGGGATATAAATATACTATATTCTGTTGGAGGCAACTTTCTCGAAACACTACCAGAGCCTCAATTCGTTCAAGAGTCCCTAGAGCGTGTTCCGCTCAGAATCCATCAAGATATATTCGTGACTCCGCAAATGCTATTGGAGCCCGCAGACACAGTAATATTACTACCTGCCCAGACCAGGTATGAACAAACAGGAGGCGGAACCGAAACCTCCACAGAAAGACGCATATATTTTAGCCCAGAAATTCCTGGCCGAAGGATAGGTGAATCTAAACCTGAGTTCGATATATTCCTGGAAATTGCGAAGCGCTCCAAGCCAGAAATCGCAAATTTGATTCAATTCCAAGATGGCCAGGCCATAAGGAATGAAATTGCCCGAACTGTTCCATCATATAAAGGTATAGAACACCTACACAAAAAAGGTGACGCAATTCAATGGGGAGGGCCCTTGCTTTGCAAAGATGGTCTATTTCCCACAGAAGATAACCGGGCCAAGTTCACGCCTATAGCCCCACCTGAAGTAACGATTCCTATCGGACAATTCCTCCTAAGCACTCGGAGAGGAAAACAGTTCAACAGTATGGTTCAAGCTGACCATGACCCTTTGACAGGAGCCCAAAGGTCGGACATCTTTATACATCCAGAAGATGCTACCCAGCTTGGCATAAAGGAAGGTGATGCAATAAAGGTGATCTCAGAGGTGGGCGAGATGAGCGGCACTTGTACCATGATGAACATGAAACAGCGCAACATACAAGTACACTGGCCCGAAGGCAATGTCCTTCTCAAACGTGGCGCCACAGATCCATTATGCGGGATTCCAGATTACACAGCTATAGTAAAAGTCATACCAGCAAACTGATACAAAATCCATGGTAATTAGAGGGATTTATGTTAAGCAATAGCATCACCCAAGTTAGTATAGAAAGGGTGGGCCCCGATAAATTTTCCAGACACAACGACGTGGTCGCCACAGAAGAACCTATGGAAATACGCGTGGTCGTCACCGATGGCGCCAGATCCAAAGCACACAGCGTGGCTGTGACTATGCGGACCCCAGGTCAAGACTTCGAATTGGCGGCTGGCTTTTTACTAACTGAGGGTATCATTTCTCAAACAAGTGATATCAAAGAAATATCCAGAGATTTGACTGAAGACACAGAACTACCCCTCCTAAGGATGAGGACACCACCCATAGATTCCGACCGAGATAACATAGTGAACGTGTACTTGGGACCAGGATCCAGCTTTGACCCCATGTTGCTTACCCGTAATTTCTTCATGACTTCCAGTTGTGGCGTCTGTGGTAAAGCATCGCTAGAGGCCTTACGAGCATCCAGAAGTCTCCCAATCCCAAACAATGCCGCTAGATTTCAACCAGCTACTATCAGAAGCCTACATAACTCTCTCCGAAAAGCCCAGGATATATTCCAGGAGACCGGCGGGCTACACGCAGCTGGTTTCTTTGATCCAGATGGTAACCTACTCACACTTATGGAGGATGTGGGTCGCCATAACGCCATGGATAAACTTATAGGGCACCATCTACTCAGAGACAATATCCCCATTGAAGATGGCTTAATAGTAGTGAGTGGCAGGGCGAGCTGGGAGATCATGCAAAAAGCGTTAGCTGCTGGCATATCCACGGTTGTAGCCATGGGGGCCCCATCTAGCCTAGCCATAGAATTAGCGCTGGAATTCGGACTCACCCTCATAGGGTTTGCAGGAAGAGAAGCTTTCAATATATATGCAGGACCAGAAAGAATAACCCATAGAATAACCACCTAATATATGCACTTAGCCCAGAGTTGATTTTATCAAGACAGAAACATAGAACTTTTTATAAGAACTGATTATTTCCTACAGCCCCTTAGAACATGATTAATCCCATAACCTTCCTGTTTCCAATACCTTAAACAAGGCAGACCTTGCTGTTATTACTAACGCTCACCTAGTTTAGGCCTACCACATCGTAATGGATCGGTACATCTGATCACAAAAGAATCATTTTCCAGTCCTTCTGTCGAAAGCTTCTCATGATCTGTAGTTAGCTTCAGATCATGACCAACGATACCTAATACGCCACAGATATAACACTTACCACGGGAATCCTCATACTTCAATCTAAGTCGCCATAAAGGGTCGCTAGGCATATCATTAAAGTCCCATCTAAGTTCCTTGGCATCAAACAAAAATCTATTATACTTGGCCAGAGTCCTGACTAGGCCAAGTATAATGGTCAAAGTATTATCGGTAAAACAATCGATACGCGGGTACCGCCAAATTGATTATCTGTAAGCATGACCGTTCCACTATGAAGTTCCACTTGCTGCTTAACCAAAGATAGACCAAGCCCAGATCCGGCACCCATACTTCGACTACCCCTGTTAAATCTCTCCATTACATGATCCCTCTCATGTAACGGTATTCCTAAACCGTTATCGTCAATATCTATGTGCAACTCCTTACCGACGGACCGAGCGGATATATCTACAATCAAACCCTGATCGGCAACCTTACCATGTATACCAGCGTTTTCGATTACATTTCTAAACATTACAGACAATCCCTCTTTCCATCCAAGCACCAATGGAGGGTCAGATTCCAATCTTAGGCGTATAGAGGCATCAGGCCATTGAACCAATTGGTGGGCAATAATCTCTTGTATAAACTGCAGGAAGTCTATTTCTTCAAAAACACCCCCCTCCGAAAGATCCCCCCGAGACAGCAGTCTAAGAGATTCCAAGGTGGATAAAAGTCTATCTTGCCCGGTAACCAAATCAGATATTATTTCACCCCTTACCTCAGGCTGCATATCTGAATATCTCGAAAGTAAATCTAGATTGGTTCTTATGCTAGTGAGAGGTGTTCTTAGTTCATGTGCAACGTTCGTTGCGAACAACCGAGACGAACTAAGAGCCTCTTCTGTCTTCTTTACATTAATCTCAAGTCTTTCTAGCATTTCATTAAAGCTTTTTGCAAGTATTTCCACTTCCGACGGACCGAGATTGATTGGTACTCGCTCAGACAAATCCTTGGAGTCACTGATATTTTCAACGTACCTCCGAAGCTTGATAATTGGCCGCAATACAGTACCTCCCAGAAACCAACCTCCCATACCAGCCGCCAGAACCCCCATCACAAAAACAGCAATTACACGACTTCTAATATCTTGTAATGTCGTATCTATAGATTTTCTTGAAAACGAAGCCTGGATAGCAATTGGGTGGACCTCATTAACAGGGCTTGGGACAAGTTGCGTTAGCACTCTCCAGCTTCCATTATCACCTGATAAGTTTGCAAACCCATCTGTGAAAGCTGTTTCCGAGAAATGCGGGAAACCCCTGGTAGAAACAATAGGGCTCCCATTAACAAAAAGCCTGGTGGGAATCTGGACATCGAGTAGTTTCTCAAGAGCCACTTCCTGCCGATCTTTAACACCCAATCTGAAGAATAGCCTTTGCTCCAAAATCTTTCCCAAGGTTACAGGATTCATGACTTGGGCCACCTGCCGTGATAATCTACTATCCATTTGATTACGAAGATCTTCTTCAGTCAACTGATGAATCATAGCACCGGCAATCAGTACGATCACGGCGGCAAAGCCTGATACCACAACAGTTATCCTAGCTCTAAGACTCATTTTCTCAACATAAACCCAACACCCCTAATTGTTTCCAATATACGAGGCTGGCCATTTTCTTCCATCTTTTTCCTGAGGTACCCGATAAACACGTCTACGACGTTTGTATCGACCTCAAAGTCGTAGCCCCAAACATGCTCCAGAAGCTGGTACCTACTCAGTACCACATCCGCATTGTTCGCTAAAACATAAAGCAGATCGAATTCTTTTTTAGTTAGAGTAAGCTCTCGATCAAAGTAAGATACTACTCTCCTCTGAGGATCAACATTCAATTCACCAACATTGATCGTATCGGTAGATATGACTTTGTGTCGTCTTAAAAGAGCCCTAACACGAGCAATAAGTTCCTCAAAGGCAAATGGCTTTACCATATAATCGTCCGCTCCGGCTTCGAGGCCTGAAATCCTATCTGCCACCTCATCTTTAGCAGAAAGGACGCAGATTGGGATATCCACATTTATGCTTCGCAAATAGCGAGTGACTTGAATTCCATTCATGCCAGGCATGTTGACGTCCAGAATAATTAGACCAGGTATATTCTCCTCAACTTCCCGAAGGGCTGCTTCCCCGTTAGCGACTGAACTGACAGGGAAGCCCTCGAGACGAAATCCGCGCTCGAGGGCTTCTCGGATGGAAATATCATCATCTACAACCAATATATGATAGGACATCTAACGCACACCTTATCCCAGAATCAACATAAAATGGTCAGGTGAGATACAACGTTTGGTGTCGCCATCATATGCTACCAACATGCCTACCAACTACGCTGTCCTCTTACTGAACCAAGTCCCCTTCTCAGCTATCCGCTCCCGAACCTCATCAGCCTCATCAGATGTCAATCTCCCAGCCTCCACCGCAGCATCTAACCTCGCCCCAATAGCCTCAAGACTCCTCGGCTTCCAGTGACCTTTCCCGAAACGAGTCCCCTTCTCAGCTATCCGCTCCCGAACCTCATCAGCCTCATCAGATGTCAATCTCCCAGCCTCCACCGCAGCATCTAGTCTCGCATTAATTCTTTCTTTAGGAACATCCT
>CAZNIG010000001.1:0-10078 GCA_964573055.1 uncultured Dehalococcoidia bacterium | reverse complement strand
CCCAGGGATTACCCGGTCTAGAATGATTGCTAGAAAAGCACACAGGATTATGCAACCGGATGTTATGAGAATTGGCGACTTGAGTACCGGGAATGGCAGTATTGCAATCGCGGCATAAAACGCTATAAGCGTTATTGCGATCAAGTTTCTAGTGCCTGCCTCGGCTTTGCATAGGTTGATTAATCCTGCTGCAGATATTACTACTAGAGCTGGGGGCAACGATGACCCATAGTGCGCAGCGCCGAGGTTCGAAAGGCTAAACAGGATCATTCCAGTTATAGCCCAAACAATCCATAATATAGATGGATCACGCCGTCTGGTTCGTATATTCCTCAGCAGGCCATATAGTCCTACGAGAGCCAGAAGTGAAGTTGTTCCCAAGAGAGGACCATTCGCGCCTGAAAATAGCCTGAAGCCTGCATCTCCAACACCGAACCTGCGTGCAGCCCACTTGTAATTTGATTGCGTGCTAGGGCTTGAATTAGGAGGGGGCTCGAACACGGTAACTTCGCCGGGGAGAACCCTATTTAGGCCGTTATATTTAAGGATAAGTCCATATACGCTATTATCAGGATCATTCATGACACGTGGCCTGATATCGTCTGGCGTGAGTTCTAGCGCTGTGACCCAGATTAGGGATACTACTACGAGGCTCGTTATTGCCAAGCCAAGGGATTTAATTGCCTGTTTCTTAGGCTCTTTCCACGACATTGCGATATATATTAAGAAGGCTGGTAATGCAACAAAAGCCGCGAAATATTTTACATTGAACGCTAATCCCATCACAATTGCCCAAGCGATTAACCAACGCCTACTTTGCAGCTCAACAGATCTCTGCAGGACGATGGCCGAAAGTACCAGCATGAGCAGGACTAGTGAGTCCATAGTAGAATCCCTTGATGTTGCGATTGATTCTGGGAATATAGCTAATAGTAGTGCGGAAGTTATGGCGATTTGGGTGTCAAAAGCTTTCTTAACGGCTAGGTATAGCAACGGGATTGCTGCAGTACCTGCAAGTGCCATTGGAAGCACCATTACCCAACCGTCATAACCAAGTACTTTTGTAAATAACGTTTGAATCCATAATGCTAGCGGCGGCTTATCAACCATAAATGTGCCGAGGGGGTCATAGGCAGCGAAGGCAAAATTAGACAACGACTGTCCCATGGAGAATATGGCGCTGCCGTAGAACAGGTTGGCTAGTTCTACCCTATCTAGGTCTATGGTTCGGAATGCTAGTCCGACCAATGTAATTATAAGTAATGGGAAGTGTGTACGTACCATTTTGCTGGTATGACTGCGATGGCTGTTATAATCTTCAGTATCTTTGGGGTGTTCGCTTTCCTGATTGATAAGCAATAGAAGACCTCGATTTGAAACTATTGTGAGTGTCGAGGGACAATATCCGATTTGTTTATGTGCGAATTCCCCTAAGTTCTGCAGCTTTGGCCACCCTTCCAATTCCCAATAGAAGGGCAGCTTTCCTCATTGTAGTATTTCTTTCTGTCGAGATTTCAGAGACGCTATCGAAGGCGGTGGCAATTACATCATCAAGTTGGTTGTAGACCTGCTGTTTATCCCAGTAATAACCATTTTTGCCCTGTATCCATTCGAAATAAGAGGTTACTACCCCGCCAGCGTTTGCAAGTATGTCTGGAAGAACTACTATACCCATATCTTCAAGAATGCTGTCTGCAGATGGCGTGATCGGTCCGTTTGCACCTTCAATGATGGTACCAGCTTTTATGAGACTGGCATTCTTTGATGTGATCTGACCCTCCATGGCAGCCAGGATCAAGATATCACAATTTATTTCAAGGAGATCGCTATTACTGATGATTTCAAGTCCGGCCACTTCATTGAGTTTCCCACCTTGTTCTTTGTGAGAATGTAGCTGTTCAATATCCAGACCGTTTTCTGAGTAGCAGCCGCCACTACTGTCGCTTATAGCTACGATTATACATCCATGGTCTCGGAGAAACAGGGCTGCGTGGTATCCAACGTTACCGAAGCCCTGTATGGCGACTCTCCTACCATCCAATCCTTTGCCATGTCTTTCGAATTCCTTCGCTGTAACTATAACGCTGCCGCGCCCGGTGGCTTCTATACGGCCGAGGCTTCCCCCTAACTCGATCGGCTTGCCAGTTACAACCGCTGGCGCAGAATATCCTGCCATATCGCTATAGGTATCCATTATCCATGCCATTATTTGTGCGTTTGTGTTAACGTCTGGCGCTGGTATGTCCTTTTCAGGCCCAATCATGGGAGAGATCTCCATTGTATATCTGCGGGTCAGTCGTTCAATTTCCGCGGAAGACAATAATTTGGGATCAACTCTGACTCCGCCTTTCGCTCCTCCGTATGGTAAGTTAGTTATCGCACATTTCCATGTCATCCACATTGCCAGAGCCTTAACTTCATCTAGGGTAACGCCTGGGTGATAGCGGATTCCGCCTTTCCCTGGCCCGCGTGCTATATTGTGATGGACTCTGTGCCCAGTGAACACTTGTACCTCACCGTTATCCATGGCTACCGGAAAATGTACACTCATCTCACGCCTACATTCCGTGAGGTAATTAACAACTGGGTCACTTAATTTTAGTATTTCTGCTACTTCTAGAAGCTGATTAACAGCGCCTTGGTAAGTAGACTCGTTCTGGATAACCGGAGGCTGTTGATGAATTGGGTTCATGATTATGTTACTGATTAATGCTTACCGTAATTTCTTATTGGTATTCTGTTTATGCTGTTAATTTAGTTCTGGAATTCATTGATTGTTCGATGATGTTTTTATGTCTATTACGATTAAATGGGGATTTCATGATGGCGGCATCAAGTTCTTGTTGGGTTTTATTATTAAATTGGACGGCAGTTGCCGTCTTAATGTATACAAGCGGGCGTATCCAGATTTTTGAATAATTCTATCTGTGGATGATAGTTCCGGTCTGGATAGAAACTTTTTATTGTCTAATCACTTCTTTTCGAAGTCTTCCAGGTCAAGCCCGCCGATGAAATCCTTAAAAGCGGATAGTCTTTCTAACTCCTCTTCAGTCATTTTGACAGTCGCCTTTTCTTCAGGTTCTCCTCCTATAATAGGCTTACCCGTCTCTTGGTCTATTGCGACGCCTGCTTTGTCCAGTACATCGTCCTCAGCGTATATAGGAGCTTCAACCCTGACGGCGAGGGCTATGGCATCGCTAGGTCGGCAATCCACTTCGAAGCTACTTCCATTGGATTGGAGCGTAATTTTCGCGTAGAAAGTGTCGTTTAGCAGTTTTGATACAGTGATATGAGTGACGATGCCTCCCAATGTGTCAATCACATTGTTCAGCAAATCGTGTGTTAAAGGTCGTGGTACATTGACGTCTTGGAGCTTTACGGCTATCGAGTCTGCCTCTGATGGGCCAATCCAGATGGGGAGATAACGATCTGTAGATTTCTCTTTAAGTATAACGACACGCTGGTAGTTTGTAAGACTCACCCGTATGCTATCGACCAACATCTCTTGCATGATTAGGTACTCCTTAGCGCGCCATTTTAAACCTTATAAAGATTCTAAAACTAGGCTTCTGGGGTGTCAACGGCAGTTGATACCAAAAACTCATAGCGCTATTGGTCGGCTTGACTTCGCCGAACGCCGACCGAGATAATTACCGATGTTGGTACAGAAAATGCTATGGAGTATCTGTTGCGTTCTTATTTAATCTTGTTGATATTGGCTGTTGTGATAGTATCAGTGCTGTCAACAGTTAACAGGAAAATACCTGACTCGTCCGTGTTGTCATCTGCTACACCAACGCCTAGTTTGATTGTCCAACATCCTACCGCTACTCAAACGGTGGCCACAGCAATAAAGCCGCATTTTGAGGATGAACTAGATTCTATCGCCACAAAGAAGTCAAATGGTAATGGTGATATGAGTTATATGCTCAAAGATGTAGGTGATGAAGTTGAACTTATAAGGGGCTTAACTCTTGAACAGCAAATGCGGCCAAAATTCATGAGCAAATATCAATTTACATCTGACCTTGAAAATGAATTGGATGAAGATATTGAAAACATACTTAATCAGCAATATCTAATGAAAATACTCGATCTTATCCCGGAAAATAGCTACCTGCCTGACATGCTTAGAGATCTTTATTCAGAGCAGGTTGTCGGCTTCTATGATACCGAAACTGACGAAATGTATCTGATTAGCGAATCTGAGTTGATTACGCCTTCAGACAAGACCGTCATAGCGCATGAGTATACTCATGCGCTCCAGCAGGAACATTTCAAAATCAATGATCTGATGGAAGGGGTTGAAGAAAACTCTGGTGCTTCAGACGGTCTATTGGCATTGATAGAGGGTGACGCTGTAATGGTACAGCTCGAATATATGGATACCCATCTAACTTCTGCGGAGATCGAAAGCATGTTCAAAGATGATTCAAGTCTTGAGGCCTTTAATGATTCTCCTTACATACTTCAGAAAATGTTGTCATTTCCATATGATGAGGGGTACACCTTTGTGAATTCCCTGAGATCTCGCGGGGGATGGGAGGCTGTGAATTTGGCATACACTAGCCCCCCTACTTCTACAGAACAAATTTTGCATCCTGAAAAATATATTATGTCTGAGCCTCCGGTTACTGTGGTATTGCCATCTTTGGCAACGTCTTTGGGTCAGGGCTGGAACGAGGTCTACGATGATGTAATGGGCGAATTCTTTATTAAGACATATCTTGAAACCCATACATACTACAACCGTGCAGCTGTGGCTGCTGAAGGTTGGGGAGGGGATAGGTTCCGGGTCCTTCATGGTCCGGGAGATTCTTATGCGTTTGTATCTGTGGTAGAACTGGATGAAGAACAGGACGCTATGGAACTCTTAGATGTACTAGGCTCGATTAGAATCGAATCTCATGATAGGCACGTGGCTGTTTTGGGGAAAAGGTTATTTTGGATAATATCGACTTCTTCTGACATAACTAATCGAATATGGAAGTTATTTGAGTGAATGAAAAGTTGCGCTATTGGGTCTACTCTGTCGAGTAATTTCGTTAGTAGACAGCCATAATATGTGCTGATATAATCTGGACACTAACGGAGGTGCTGGGTTATTGGTTAGAAGGATCTCTGGGCAATCTGAAGAAATAGACAAACAAACTGCCTCGGCGCGAAAGCAAGCCGCCGAGGCTGATTCGTCCAACGGCACAACTGATCCTGAGGAATTATCGCTGGAGCAGTTAACCGGAGTAGCTGTTAGTATAAGGCGAGATATAGTCAATATGGTAGCTAAAGCCGGAAGTGGGCATTGTGGCGGCTCACTATCTGCTGTTGAAATTCTCCTTACCTTGTACTCGAAAATCATGCGCCATAATCCAGCCAATCCTTCTTGGGCGGGCAGAGATATGTTCATATTGAGTAAGGCTCATGCCTGCCCGGTTTTGTACGCCACGCTAGCTTATTTCGGATATTTTTCTCGAGATCACCTCTGGACTTTTAGAGCCATAAATAGCCTGCTTCAGGGTCATGCGCATATTATGACTCCTGGCGTCGAAATGTCTGGAGGTTCTCTCGGGCAAGGCCTTTCGTTTGGTATTGGAAACGCCCTTTCCTCTCGGTTGGATGGTGTCGATACTCGCACACACGTCTTACTCGGTGACGGTGAATGCGATGAAGGTCAGGTATGGGAAGCAGCTATGTCGGCATCGCATTACAGATTGGATAATCTGGTAGCAATAGTGGATCGTAACGGTATACAGAATGATAGATGGACAAGTGAGACGATGAATTTGGAGCCTTTCGCTGAAAAGTGGCGTTCATTTGGATGGCATGTCATAGAGGCAGATGGGCATAACCTGGAAGGGTTAAACAATGCCTTTACTGAGGCGAAAGAGGTAAAGGGGAAACCTACTGTCGTCATTGCAGCCACCGTAAAAGGTAAGGGTGTGAGTTTCATGGAGAACAACCCGGGTTTTCATGGAAAAGCACCAAATGAAGAGCAACTCGCTAAAGCCTTAGAAGAATTATCTATATAAGGATGTGATTTAATCATGGCCGCGTCTGCTTCTACCAGAGAGGTCTACGGACAAACACTTTTGGACCTTGGTAAGGAAAACCCAGACATAGTAGTAATCGGTGGAGACCTCAATAACTCTACATTTGTGCATCTGTTCGCACAAGAATTTCCTGATAGGTTTTTCGACTTGGGTCCCGCAGAGCAGAATATGATGAGCATATCTGCCGGCCTAGCCAACGCTGGGAAAATCCCATTTGCCAGCACTTTCGCGGTTTTTGGGAGTGGCCGGCCATTCGATCAGATAAGGCTTGGTATATCTCAGCCGCATTTAAATGTGAAGATTGTCGTTACACATGCCGGAATAATAACCGGGGATGATGGCATGTCTGCTCACGGCATCGAAGACCTATCTCTTATGTGCGCACTGCCGGGATTCACAGTAATAGTGCCATCCGATGGCCCGGAAACGGCTAGCGCCGTGAGAGAGGCTGCAAGTACACATGGTCCGTTTTACATACGGCTTTCAAGACCGAGTATTCCTGTAATACATACTGGTGACTATAACTTCCAAATAGGGAAAGCCGAAACACTTAGATCTGGGGCCGACGCTACCGTGATAGCATGTGGAATCATGGTTAAAATTGCTTTAGATGCAGCAGAGGTCATGGGTCAATACGGCATATCTTGCAGAGTAATTAATCTGGCCACACTACAGCCGGTTGACCAGGATGCTATAGCACGGGCTGCTCATGAAACTGGCGCAGTAGTGACTGCTGAAGAGCACCTTAAACATGGGGGGTTGGGTAGCATAGTAGCGCAGGTCTTGGGGGAACAGTGCCCTGTGCCGTTAGAGATGGTTTCCTTGGCTGGTTACGCTGAATCTGGTGAACCAGATCAATTGCGGGAAAAATACGGATTGACATCCGCACATATCGTAGAAGCCGTGAGAAAGGCTATAGCACGTAAGAGGCCCGCATAGGGTATTCCCGCGAGCAGTACGACCTTCTAAATATCATGTCTTTAATCTTCAGATGCTCAGGAACCAAATAGGCAAGTCGTACTAGGGAAATGGCTTCAAATAGATCCAAGGTAGCAGTAGTATCCACTCGTCCAGAAACCGTATTGGAGGATGTTGGCGATGCAATGCACCTTGGGGACTACCAATCCCACTTAAGTTCTGACTTAGAAACATTGCTTAAGATCAATATATCTTGGCAGTACTATTATCCAGCTTGTTCAACCACTCCGTGGCAGCTTGAAGGTGTTATTAAAACCTTAAAGCACGACGGTTATCAAGGTCTAATCGCTGCACATAATGGAACCGTGGTGGTCGATTCATTTGAAGGCGAAATCCGTAATAAGCAACGACCTGTCCAGGAGAAATATAACCTTCAGAACGTACACTTAGATGTGCCGCCAAGCAAGTGGATAGACTTTCGACCCAAGGCGAAAATGCTCGTTCTAGATAAAATATTTCCAGAGGGCCTTACGATACCTGAAATTTTCCCCGGGAAAAATGTACTTCACCTTCCAACGATGAAAACTCACGTGTTTACCACTATAACTGGAGCAATGAAGAATGCTTTTGGTGGCTTGCTAAACCGGAAGAGGCATTGGACCCATTCGGAGATTCATGAAACATTGGTTGATCTTCTAGCCATACAGCAAGAAATTCATCCGGGGATTTTCGCGGTTACAGATGGTACGTTTGCTGGCGATGGGCCGGGACCTCGCGCTATGCGTTGGCATGAGAAGAATGTGCTCCTAGCTAGTGCTGATCAGGTAGCTATAGACGCAGTGGCTGCTAAGATGATGGGGTTCGATCCGATGTCAATTAAGTTCATCAGGCTAGCTCACGAAAAGGGACTTGGTTGTGGGGATCCATCGGATATAGAAGTGGTGGGAGAGGATGTCTCCAATGTTAACTGGCGATTCCAAGGAAGCGAAAACACGTTCGCTAGTAGAGGCCAAAAGCTTATATATTGGGGCCCATTGAAGCCCTTGGAGAACATGTTGTTAAGAAGTCCGATCGCACCATGGGCATTTTTCGCCTCAAATTTGTACCATAACTCCTATTGGTTGCGGTTTATAGGTAACCGACGTATTAAGGCAGCTATGAAAACTGGATGGGGGCAGCTCTTTCAACAGTATTGATGTCTGAACTTCCGGTTAATAGTTGGTGAATGTGTGGTGAAGGGGGTTGTTTTTGCACATATCGACCGTTCTGTTCGACTTGGATGACACATTACTTGATTCCTTTGAGGCCCGCCTTGAAGCTATAGCCCAATGCTTCGAGCATGCTGGTATCGGTCATATTACTGCAGCAGAGTTCTTGCGCTCCTTAAGGCTTAGTGGGGGGCAACTTGAAGTAGCATTTAATCAACTTGAGGAGCAAGAAGGTAGGGCGCTGAAATTATTGGAGATATATAGAGATGCTTACTGGGCTAAACAATCAGATTCAATAAATTTATATCCGGGGATACGAGATATTCTTGAAAGACTTCATGGTATGGGAAAAACTCTTGGTGTAGTTACGCAAAAAACCTGGAGCGTAGATGTATCTGGAACATGGATTGGAGCGGCTCGAGAGCTGGAAGATTTAGGCATATTAGATCTATTCAGTGTGGGTGTTGGCTTTGAGCATGTTGACCACTACAAGCCTGACCCAGAAAGTGTTCTCCTAGCTATTAAGGAATTAGATGCGAATCCACTTTCAACGGTATTAGTCGGTGATAGTGCCGCTGATATAATTGCGGGTAGATCGGCAGGCTGTTGGACCTGTCAAGCTACATGGGGGGTTTCGCCTGAGCAGAGTGATCTGGTTGGTGTACAGGCTGACCAGATAGCGGCGAGCCCAGATGATTTGCTCAAGTTTCTAATACTGGATTTCTGATAAGCTATATGTTTGGTGCTGGTTAGCTGATTCCTCGAGGTATACCAGCAATTGGCAGACATGGATTTGGTACTTGAAATTTAACCAAAACATACTGATATAACAACTTAGATGTTTGAAGTGAAATGGTAAGTTCCTATATGCATCAACTCTAATATACCGAGGGATAACACCTGAATTTATGCGAGATCATCTAAGTACCGGCACTGGTTTTGTAGCCTTTAAATACCAAGAGTATAGATTGTTTTGGCTAGCTGCTGCCTTTTCAAACATTGGTATGTGGGCCTTAATCTATGGCAGGCTTTGGCTTATGCATCAACTTACCAACTCACCCTTTATGGTCGGCCTTACTACTACATCGAGTTTGTTGCCGGTACTCTTGTTTTCCATTTGGGGCGGCGTTATCGCAGATCGCGTTAATAGGCTAAAGCTGGTGAGGGTTACTCGGTTAATGTTTGCTATTGTCGCAGTCGTGACCGGGTTTCTGATAACGATTGAGGTAATTGTTCCTTGGCACATTATTGTACTGTCTGTCTGCACCGGGGTATTACTATCCATAGATATACCATCCCGATCAGCCATGCTCCCATCAATCGTTCCGAAAGAACATCTCGCTAGTGCGATAGCACTCTATTCTCTGGTGTTCGGTGCCGCCGCGATACTGGGTCCAGTTGTGTTTGCACCATTGGTTCAGTTTCTAGGCATTCAGGGAATCTTTTTTGTATTTGGTATGTTGTATTTGTTAACTGTGGCAACGTTAATGTTTATGAAAACTGATCTACACAGGCCGATAAATAGCCCATCTTCTATGGTTCTAGGAATGTTGGGGGGGGTGGCTTATTTGCGTAGTAATCATCCCATACAAGCTGTCGTGCTCATGGGTATTGGCATGGGGGTTTTTGGGCATTCTTTTGAAACTCTTTTGCCGAGCCTCGCTGACCAAGTGATTGAAGGTGGTGTTCGAACGTATTCGAGGATTCTCTTATCCGCTGGTAGAGGAGGTTTACTGGCCACATTCCTTATAGCACTTTTCGGTGTTAGCACTCATCATGTTAGGGTATATTCTGCATCTGGTATCTTGCTAGGACTCAGTTTGATACTACTATCTAGGATGGATGTATTGGCCGGGGCGGCATTGTCACTAGGACTCATAGGGGTTTGTCGCGTGACGTTTCAAA